>JBBINH010000009.1:0-96214 GCA_037443945.1 Caldilineales bacterium | reverse complement strand
TTGCCCAACGCCTCATTCGGACCGGCAATGACCAGCGCATACCCGATCTTGATCGGATCGCCGGCCGCAATCTCCACACAACCCAGCGGGTCGTCACAGGCGAAGGTTTCCACCTTCTTGGGGCCTACGGAAACCTTGGGATAGACCTTGAGCGGGTTGCCGGTACCGGGTTCCCAGGTGGTCACATTCTGGACCTGATACACGGCAATCTTCGGGTCGGCGCAGTCGCCGTAGGGGTCGCAGGTCAGGGTGCCCGTCAGACCCTGGAAGTCCTTCGTGGCCGCAATGGCATCCCGCAAGGCCTTGCGCGGAATGTACAGCTTGTCGCCATCGCGCACGGCGACCTTCTTGACCGCTTCGAGGATCATGTTGGTGGCGTCATAGGCATGGGCATGGAAGGCGCTCAGCGGCGGCTCGCCGTACTTCGCCTGATGCTTGGCCAGGAAGCCCTGATACGCATCCCCAAAGGCGCTGAAGTCCGGGCTGCTCAGATACATCCCAACCGCATTCGCTCCTGCCGCCTCCAGAAAGTCCTGCGCAAACAGACCGTCCGCTCCCATCAGAACGGTCTTCTCCAAACCCGGAATCTCTCGCGCCTGCGAGGTGATGAAACCTCCCTCCGCCACGAAAATCGGATAGTAGATGATCTCCGGACCCGCCGCCGCTATCGTCGTCAGCACAGGCCGCATGTCCGTGTCCCCCACGTTCACCGCCTGCTCCGACACGACCTCGCCGCCCAGCTTCCGGAAGTTCTCCGCAAACACCGTCGCCAGACCCTGCGCATACAGCGACCCATCATGAATCGTCGCCGCCTTCCGCAAGCCTAGCTCGTTATACGCAAACTCCGCCGCTACTCGACCCTGCACCTTGTCGTTGTGCGCCGTCCGGAAGTACCCGTCCACATGCTTCGCCGGGTCCGTCAGGTCCGGCGCCGTGTTCGACGGCGAAATCATGCTCAGGCCCGCCTCGCTCAAAATCGGCGCCGCCACGCGCGCCTCCGATGAGCACGACGTCCCGACAACCGCTACCAGCTGCTTGTCCGCCGCCAGCTTCGTCGCCGCCGCCTGTCCACCTTCCGGATTGCAGCCGCTATCCTCGCCCACAATCTGGATGGGATGCCCGAAAAGCTGACCACCGGCATCGTCCACGGCTATCTCGATGCCACGCACCGAGTCCTTGCCCAACGCCTCATTCGGACCGGCAATGACCAGCGCATACCCGATCTTGATCGGATCGCCGGCCGCAATCTCCACACAACCCAGCGGGTCGTCACAGACATAACCGGCCACGGGCGTGGGTGCAGGTGCCTGGGTAGGCGTAGCTGCAGGTGCCGGCGGTTGCGTAGGTGCCGGTGCCGGTGTGGGTGTGGCCCGGGCACAGGCGGCCAAGACAAGCGCCAGGATCAGCACCGCAGCCAGTGTGATCCATTTGAGATGCTTCATACGCTTCTTCTCCTTTTGATTAAGCGGGTGAAAAAAGGGATAACGGTGAAGCGATGTGTATTATGAAAGAGCCGGTAGCGATCCACATTTTCGGGTCTTGACAAGCTCGCTCAGGCCAAAACCCGAAAACCGTCCGGCCAGGTGGCAGAACAGTATAACGGTAGTCGGGAATTTGTCAAACACATGGCATGAGGGAAGACGCCCGATGCATTCAAGGCTCACGCCGGGACCTGAGTAATGGGCGCCAGCCGCACCGAACGCCACAGGCCTCGTTGGCGGAAGCCCAGTCGGCGATAAATGGCGCCGGCGGCGGGATGGTGATAGTAGAGCACCGGCCGTAGACCATCGGCCAACAAGGAACGACATAAGGCCACCATGGCCGCGCCGGCATAGCCATGCCCGCGATGCGGCGGCGGGGTATAGACACCGCCGATCATGGCGGCAGTCCGAGTTTCGGCATTGGTCAGTACGGCGCTGACGATCTCGCCCGCGATTTCGACCACGAAAACACGCCCATCGCGCAAGGGCCGCTCCACCGCCCGTGGGGTGCGGCTCATCTCCTCGGCCTGAGCATAGAAAGCGCACAGGGCCTCCCAATCGGCCAGGGTGGCACGACGCACCGGCCAGGGTCGACAAACCGGGTTGAAATCGGCCGGATCGAGGTCGCAGAGCTGCTCGACAACTTCGGAAACGACCCTGTAACGCCGGAGATAGGGCAAGAAGCTCACCGTGTATCGGGTGTTATCCTGCAACCGTGCCGCCGGGATGGCATGGGTGTCCACCACCTGGGCGAAGGCCTCGTAATCGCAACCGGGTCCATCGGCAATGTTCCAACCGTCCATATAGCGGTTGAGCACGCCGTTAAGCCGTCCCTCGCCGTCGAAACTGCCCCAGAATTGGCTAATATCGGACTCCAGACCCAGGGTCTCCAGGTTGCCCAGAAGATAGAGGTTGAGGGCCGGATTTTGGGCGCAAAAGGCGTAAGTCGGTTCGTAATCGGCGTTGGTCAACAGACGGATCATGATCCATTCGCAAACGGGGGGCGCGGTTCCGGATTGGGTAAGGGAGGTTCGGACGAGGGGTCTGCCCACCCGGTCGCGATCACGCTGCGCGCCTGGGCGACCAGGGCCCGCGTCCGTGTTGGAGCTTCACCCACATAAGCCGAGGCATCCAACAACTCCCGGATGCGTTCGACCGGCAACAAACGGGTGAACTCGGGTTCGGCGGTCAACAGGGCGACCAGAGGATTGGCCTGGCCTTCCTGCACGGCCGCCCAGGCCGCCAGACTATGACGCCGCATGACCTCGTGCAGATGTTGACGATCGCCACCGGCCTTAACGGCCTCCATAAGCAGGCGTTCACCGGCGGCGAAGACCCCATAGGTGGCCAGGTTGCGTGCCATGGCCGTCGGCCATACGGTCAGTCCGGCCACGAGATGGCGGGCCGCCAGCAGCAATTCATCGGCGATCAAAAAGGCTTCGGGGATAAGGCTCCGTCGGTTGGCCGAATCGTCCAGCGTGCGCTCCAACAGGCTGTGGGCGGCGTTGTGCCAGGCGACCTGGGGCAGCGCCGCCAGATAACGCGCCAGGCTATCCACCTTTTCGGCCGTGACGGGGTTGCGCTTGAAGGGCATGGCCGAAGACCCCACCTGTCCGGCGGCAAAGGGTTCGGACAACTCGCCCCAGGCCGGCGATTGCAACAAGCGCAGGTCAAACGCAAAACGATAGAGGGTCCCCCCCAATCCGGCCAGGGCGTTGAGCACGAACCAGTCCTGTTTGCGCGGATAGGTTTGGGTGGTGACCGGGTAGGCCTCCAAGCCCAGATCGGCCAGGGCCAGACGCTCCAGTTCGGCTGCCGTCATCGTGGTCCCGGCCAGAAGCTGGCCAAAGGCGGCCAGGTTGCCTACGGCTCCTTTGAGCCCCTTGCCCTTGAGCCGACGCCGCAGGCGCACGAGTTCCTCCCAATCGAGGAGCAGATCCTGCAGGGTTTGGGCCAGCCGATAACCCAGGGTGGTGGGTTCGGCCGGCTGCAGATGGGTATAGCCCATGACCGGCGTCTCGGCGTAATGCTCGCAGCGGTCGGCCAAGAGGCGGATCAGATCGGCCAGTTGCGTCAGGATCAGGTCCAGGGCCTGGCGCTGACGCAAGACCTCGGCATTGTCCACCACATCCATACTGGTGGCGCCGAGATGGAGGATCCTGCCGCCCACCGGACATTGGGCCGCAAAGGTCTGGATCTCGGCCATAACGTCGTGGCGGGTTACGGCCTCGCGCGCCAGGGCCTGGTCGAGGTCAACATCGTCGGCATGGGCTTCTAGATCGGCCAGTTGTGCTGCCGTCACAAGGCCGACGGCGGCCTGGGCACGTGCCAGCGCTATCCAGACTCGTCGCCACAGGCGGCGCCGATGGCGTTCGGAAAAAAGCCTGCGCATGGCTTCGGAACCATAGCGCCAAGTGAACGGGGAGAGATAGGTGCTGTGGTCAAACATGGTCCGGGCCGCTCTTAGGGGCCTTATTATACACGTGCGCTTCGCCGGACGCAGCCTTGAGGGTATCGGGTCCTGTTGCCCAAAACCGGCTTCAACCGTGGGGTCGGAAGCCGGGGGATCGAACGACGGATGTGGAGCAGAACCAAAACGGAACAAA
The DNA here is from genome assembly GCA_037443945.1 of Caldilineales bacterium. Lineage (GTDB taxonomy): Bacteria > Chloroflexota > Anaerolineae > J102 > J102 > SSF26. The sequence continues at coordinate 92,127 of JBBINH010000009.1, read as the reverse complement.
AGACCCTATCCCCCTTGCGGCAAGGGATTTATAATACAGACAAGCTGCCGTCACGCTACGGTAGGGCCATCATTTGTTTCCCTGAGCTTCACGCCGGAGTGCTCTATGGAAATCTTGCTAAGACGGGACAAAATAAGCGTAAACAGATTGTTCAACTGGCTACTCAACCGTATGATGATGGAGCGTGGGATTTTAGAAATAATTTGGCTTACTCGTTTTATTGCTTTTATTCTATTATTATGGTATTTTTTGATACTTTTTCCTGTAGAAGAAGCAAAAAAGAGCACAGTTTACTTTATCTTGCTATTTTTCTTTTTATATAATATAGGAATAGGATTAACCGGTTTGCAAAAACATCAACGATATATTAATAAGAATGTTAAACTCACACAAATAATTATAGAAATTATCATTTATAGTCTTTTTTATTATTTGTCCGGTAACGCCAATTCGAGTATTTATTTCTTGTATTTCTTGCCCTTATTGGTAGCAGCCGGATTGCTCGATCTCCTGCCTCTCCTTGTGGTGATGGGATGGGCCGGCTTGAGTGTCTTTGGGGTCGTCAGCCTTCTGGCGCCACTGCCCGATGCGATGGCCATCTATAGCCCCCGCATCGCTTTCATGCTTCTTCTCACCCTCTTCTTCGCGGCCTGGTCGGGGTGGCGACGCCAGGTGACCGCCATGCAAGAGGAACGCGCGCGCTGGCTACAGACGTATCTGGACCTGAGCAAACAGCTGGCCACCTACGACGAACCGGAGAACCTGCTGCGCCTGGTGGCAAGCGAAGCCCAAAGGCGCCTGCGCGCCGAGACGGCGGCCGTCTTCCTCCTCAACGGGGAGCGGCTGGAGCGGCGCGCCGAGGCCGGCATCGAATCCGACTGGTTTCCCGAAGAAAGCTATCGCATCGGCGAGGGCCTCACCGGAAAGTGCCTGATCGCCGCACCCGGTGAACGTTATGGGCGACCGGTTCGTGAAAACAACGTCGATCTGAGTCGTGAGGTCATCCCTGCCCACCTGGACCGCTATCGTCAAAAATTGGCTTCGCATCAGGTCAAACACCTGGTGGCCGTGCCTCTCAACGACCGCAAGCGCTCATTCGGGGTTCTGCGGGTGGTCAATCGGCAGAAGGAAGGAGGCGGTCTCGACGCCCTGGGTTTCACCCAGGAGAATGAGGATTTTCTGGCCGGCATCGCCGCCATTACCGGTGTCGCCATAGCCTATGCGCATCAGGTTGAGGAGGTCAGGCGTCGCGCCGAGGAGGTGAGGCGCTTGTATGAAGCAGCGCAGGTCATCGCCTCGTCCCTGGAACGTTCGCAGGTACTGGAGCGCATCATCGCCATTGCCACCAAGGTTGTGGCCTCGGACTTGACCAGCGTGTTGCTCGTGGACGAAGACGGCAAGCCCATCACCAGCGTCGAGAGCCAACCGATGCCTGTGCCGTTACACCGACGCTTTCGTCCCAACGGTGTCACTCGACGCATTCTGAGCACACGTGAATGGTACAACGTCTCCGATACCCGCCAGCACCCTGATGAGCATAATCCTGTGGTTTTTCAGCAAGGCTATCTATCCTATGCCGGTATCCCGCTTATTAGCCAGGATCGAGTATATGGCGTACTTTTTGTTCATAGTTGCCAAAACAACGCATTTGACGCTCATAAAGAGATTTTGATGGCCTTTGCTCATCAAATAGCCGTAGCAATGCATAATGCGCAATTATACGAAGAAAAACAAGAAGAAACCAACGCTTTACAAAAATTTGCCGAAGTTGCAGAAATTTTAATAAAACACACATCTATCCAAGATTTATACAACTATTGTGTAAATGCAGGAAAAGATATTTTTAATGTAGAAGACTGCTCATTGTATATTATAGATGAAAACAAAAAGACCGTTGATATTGTTGCCTCAAGTACAATCCCGCCGGAAATCTGGCAACGACGCGAATCGCGGTTGGATGGACCGGGTCTGACACCCTACGTGGCCGCTACAGGCACGTGGCTCAATCTGGCCGGCGACGAAATCGAAGCCCACCCGGCCTGGGCCGGTCATCACATCGAACCCTTCCGTGAGCATCTGCGCTACCTCCCCTCCGGACAGAGCCATTCCCTCCTCATCGGACCGTTGCTCGATCGCCATGGCCGTATCGTGGGGGTCCTCAAGCTGGAAAACCGTCGGGGTGAAGCGGCCGGAAAACGCTTCAGCGCCTTTCAAGAATCGCTTCATCGGACCTATGCCTCGCATATCGCCACGGCCATTGAACGGGCCCGTTTGTGGGCCCGGCTGGACGAGGACGCGGCGCGACGGGCGCGCAAGAGCCTGGAATCCGACCTCCACGAGATGAAAAATTTCATGCACGGCGCCATCGTTCTGCCTATCGGCAACACCCGCAAACATCTGAGCAAAGGGCGTTATGACCAGGCCCATCGCGAGATAGAGCATGTCAGTTGGACCAGTCGTTCCATGATCGAACGTTTGGATTCCTTAATGAGTGATGTGCGCAAGTATTTACCTTTATTAGTAGAAAAAGGACTTGTACACACATTACATCAACTATCCGATACAATGGGAATTAAGATTAGAGTGCAATCAAGATTGGTAAAAAGACCAAATTACAATATAGAACATGCTTTATATCGTATATCCAAAGAAGCTCTGATAAATTACAAAAAGCATTCCTCCACCAGTGAAGAATGTCTCGTTACATTTTATGTCGATGAAAATGGACGGGTAGAACTAGAGATAAGTGACCAGGGCGTTGGTTTTGATAACGCCAATATCCTAGAACGGGAAGATGCCACCGGCATCCAATTGATGAAATACTGGGCCGATGAAATCGGCGCCCATTTCTGTATTCGTTCCTGTGGTGGCATTTGCAGCTCGACGCCCTGTCCCGGGCACAGGGGCTGTGAGGGTCAGGCGTACCGCCCCACCGGAGAGGAACAAGGGACAACCATCCGCGTCATCCTCATTGACAACACCCAGGAGACCGACCATGGCCGAAGTCATCTCGATCCTCGTCTGTGATGACCACTATTACGAGCGCAAAGGGTTTTTGCGTACCCTGGAATCGGTTGACAATGTCAGGATTAGCGGTGAAGCCAAAACACCTCATGAAGCTATTATCAAAATCAAGGAAACAAAACCGGACGTTCTATTGTTCGATCTGTTTTATCCGGGCTTTCAAGAAAATGAAACCATAAGCGCTATCATGGAAATTCGCAAAATTGCCCCCGAAACACGCATCTTGGCCGTTACCAACTACTTCAATACCAGACCGGAGCTGGTCGAACGGGCCCGCCAGGCCGGAGCGCACCTGGTCCTCTCGAAAGATGTGGTCCACGATCCGGATTCCCTGGGTGAACGCATCCGAGAAGTTCTGGCCGTACCGCTGACACCTCCCGAAGTGCCACCGCTAGAACGGTTGACCGAGCGCGAACTGGAGGTGTTGAAATGGGTCGCCAACGGTTACCAGGATAAAGAGATTGCCCGCGAGCTGAACATTGCCGAGGGAACGGTCAAAAAGCATTTGACCGACATTTTCCAGAAACTCGGCGTACGCAATCGCGCCCAGGCGATCGCCGTGGCTTATGAGCGAGGATTGCTGCCGCGGGGAACGGTAGAGGACAGGTTCCCTAAACACGAGTAAAAAAACCCACGCAGAAAACGCATAACCCCGTTGGCGTGAGAAAGGGGGGTCCTTCGTCGCGGCGGGGATGATCGAAAGGGGCTTTCTTCTCCATAGGGGCCATGCTAAAGTGGGGATGAGGTTGACCGGTTGCTGCCCCCACGAGGGTACCCCCATGAACCGCATCGAAACCCAACGCCACCCGTTAGCCATATTACCGGGTCTGCTGGCATTGGCAGTGGGCTTCTTCGGCTTCGTCACGGTTTTCCTGCTCCTCTTCTGGTTGGCTCCGGAGGCCGTAACGGCACAAATTCTCTGCCAATTGGCAGCCTTTTTCCTCGGTCTGGAGTTCATCTACGAGTTTCTGGCCTGGCAAGCCTATAGCGTTGTGGTGACGCCGGAGTGCGTAACGGAAAAGTGGGGTATTCTTTTTCGCTATTCGCGCAATTACAACCTGGCCGGCGCCATTGTGGATACCCACCAGGGCCCCATCGGCCGTTTGCTGGACACGGGCGACCTGGTCATCACTCTGGTGCACAACAGCGAGGTTATCCATATCAAAGGCCTGGCCGAGTTCAGAACCGTCTGCCATGTGCTCGAAAGCCGTTTGGGCCCTTCCGACAGGCCGTTGCGAACGAAGCAAGACCTTTTGAGGCCGACGTGAAGCGACTGCTCCGGTCTCGCCTTGGCATCGATCGGGGATAGCAGTATAATTCCTCGTATCCGTAACTTCCTTCGCTCTCTCTTGGCATGGGGTGCCTACCCGTGACAACGTCGTCCTCTGTCTCCGCTCCTACCTCCCGGCTCACCCTTTCACCCCGACAGGCAACGGCCGTGCGGGCCGTTTTACGACGGTATCGGGGCAAAGGCAGCGCGTATTTACTGCCCTGTCTGCACGATATCCAGGCCATCACCGGATGGTTGGATGCCGATCTGGCGGCGCAAGTCGCCGAAAGCCTGCACATACCGGCCGTGCAGGTGCACAACGTGCTCGAATTCTATGCCCTCTTTTACGACCATCCCGTAGGCCGTACCATCGTGCGGGTATGCGATGATCTGGCCTGTTATCTGGCCGGCAGCGAAGCGGTGGTCCGGGCCTGCGCCGCACATCTGGGCCTGGATCCGGAACACGGTGGCACCACGGCCGACGGCGAGTTCACCCTGGAGATCCATCCCTGTCTGGGGCGGTGTGAGCAGGCACCTTTCCTCATGATCAACGAGGAGGCCCATGGCTTTGTCCGTCCGGAACAGGTGCCCGCTTTATTGGGAGGCGCGCCGTGAGCTATCAACCCGTGTTGACGGCCCGGGTCGGTAAGATCAACCCTACCAGCCTCTCCGATTACGAAGCGACCGGCGGCTTTCAGGCTCTGGCCCGGGCGGTGGAATTGGGACCGCAGGCCGTGGTCGAGATGCTGCGCGAGGCGTATCTGCTGGGTCGCGGAGGCGCGGCCTTTCCGGCCGGGATCAAGTGGAAGGCCGTCCGTGAGGCACCCCCTCCCAAGTACGTTGTTGCCAATGCCGATGAATCGGAGCCCGGTACGTTCAAGGATCGCATCCTCATGGAAAGCGATCCCTTCGCCCTGGTCGAGGCTTTGATCATCGCAGCGTTTGCCGTCGGCGCCGAACGCGGGTACATCTACATCCGGGGCGAATATCCTCTGGCCATTGCCCGCGTGCAGCATGCGGTGAATGCCTGTTACAATGTCGGTTACCTGGGCCGAGATATCCTGGGCAGTGGTCTCCATTGCGACCTGGAAGTGCGCAAAGGGGCCGGAGCCTACATTTGTGGGGAAGAGACGGCCTTATTCGAAAGCATCGAGGGTAAGCGTGGTTTTCCGCGTTTGAAGCCGCCTTTTCCCACCGAATACGGCCTTTTCGGCCGCCCTACGGTCATCAACAACGTCGAAACGCTGCTATGCGTGCCACCGTTGATCCTGCGCGGGCCGGATTGGTTCAAAAGCATCGGCCCGGAAAAGTCACCCGGTCCCAAGCTCTATTGTCTATCCGGCCGGGTGCGTCATCCGGGTCTGGTCGAGGCGCCCATGGGGACCACGCTGAGGACTCTGATCTACGACTACGGGGGTGGCGTAACCGGCAGCGGTGAACTAGGCGGTGTGTTGTTGGGCGGGGCAGCCGGATTTTTTGTCGGCCCAGAGCATCTCGATGTGCCGTTGGATTTCGACGGTCTGCGCCGCATAGACGCCGTCCTCGGTTCCGGTGTAGTCATGGTCTTCGATACCTCGGTGGATATGAAGGCCGTGCTACGGCGCATTGCCCGCTTCTTCCGGCACGAATCCTGCGGCAAATGCTATCCCTGTCAGCTCGGCACGCAGCGCCAGTACGAAATCGTCGCACGTCTGGCCATGGACCGGTTACGCCCCGGCGACCTGGACGCCCTGCGCGAAATCGGTCAAACCATGCGCGATGCCAGCATCTGCGGCCTGGGCCAGACCGCCTCCGGTGCCATCCTCAGTGCCCTGGACCGTTTGGGCTATGACGAGATGACTGGTCGCTTTGCCCGCTTCAACGGGCGATGATCGTCACTTTCTCCCTCGTTTTTGCCGTGTTGCACACCCATGTCCAACGCCCCCATTTCCGTTCATCTCGATGACCAGATTGTCAGGGTGCCTCCGGGAACGACCGTTCTCGATGCGGCCCGCGCGGCCGGTATTCGCATCCCCACCGTTTGCTATCATGACCATCTAACGGCAAATGCCGTTTGCCGGCTTTGTGTGGTGGAATGGGTGGGCAGTCGCACCCTGGTGCCGGCCTGTGTGGCCAAAGTTCAGCCTAATGCCCGCATCTACACCAACAGCGAACGGGTGCGCACGGCCCGTCGGGTTATCTTGGAGATGCTGGCCTCGGCCGTGGATTTGAGTGAAGCGCCGGAGTTACAAGCGTTGCTGGCCGAATACGGTGCCCATCCCCGGCGTTTCGGACCTGATGCCGTCCGTCGTGAGCACGGCGCCGTCAAGGTCGATAATCCCTTTTATGTGCGCGATTACGACAAATGCATCCTCTGTTGGCGCTGCGTCCAGGTCTGTGCCGAGGATGTGCAGTACACCTTCGCCCTCGGTTTCAACGGCCGTGGTTTTGACACCAGCATCGCGACCTTCTTCGACCGCCCCATGCCGGAAACAACCTGTGTCTTCTGCGGCAACTGCGTGGGCGCCTGTCCCACGGGCGCGCTCAAAGGCAAGCGTGAGTACGAAGCAGCGCCGGTCGGGACTCCACCGACACACGGCGCCTCTAACGTGGTTCCGGCCGTTGTCCGGTCCGCACCTGGGAGGTGACACGCGGCAACGGCTGCCATCGTTCTCTTCCCGGCGGTCATGACACCGCCTGTTCCCAGCCTGAATGACCGCTTATGTCCACACACATAACGCCTACCACCTGTCCTTTTTGTGGTGTTGGTTGCCAAATTCAGCTTCATGTCGAGAACAACCGCATCATGCGCGTGACGGCGGATTTCAACATGCCGCCGAATTACGGCAAATTGTGCGTTAAGGGACGATTTGGCACCGATTTTGTCCATCATCCCACCCGACTGAAAAAGCCGCTTATCCGTAAGGACATCGTACCGGGGCGGCCTTTTGGCAAGGCACGACGGGCGCGCTCCCTGGCCGAGGATTACCGGGAAGCGAGCTGGGACGAGGCGCTCGACCTGGTGGCCGATACGCTTGTGGCCATCTATCGGGAATCGGGACCCGATAGCCTGGGCACGTATTGCTGCGCCAAGGCCACCAACGAGGACAACTACATCTTCCAGAAGCTCTTTCGCACCCTGTTCGGCACGAACAACATCGACCACTGTTCGCGGTTGTGCCACGCCGGTTCGGTGGCCGGACTCATGCGCACCATCGGTTCGGCCGCCATGTCGAACAGCATTGCCGAGATGGAGCATCTCGACACCTTCCTGGTCACCGGGTCGAACACCACCGAGAACCATCCCGTCATCGCCCTCAGCCTGAAGAAGGCCGTGGCACGTGGGGCCAAACTGATCGTCGTCGACCCGCGACGGATCGAGCTGGTGGATTTTGCCACCCTGTGGCTGCAACAGCGCCCCGGCACCGATGTCGCCGTGTTCCAGGCCATGGCCAATGTCATCGTCACCGAGGGATTGTACAACGCCGAGTACATCGCCCAACATACCGAAGGCTTTGAGGAATATGCCGCCTCGCTGGCACCCTACACCCCGGAATGGGCCGAAGGCGTGACCGGCGTGCCGGCGGCCAAGATCCGTCAGGCCGCCCGCATGTACGCCGGCGCCAAGGTGGCGGCCCTTTATTGGGGCATGGGCATCAGCCAGAGCACCCACGGCGCCGACAACGCCACGGCCCTGGTCAACCTGGCCATGCTCTGCGGTCATATCGGTAAGTACGGCGGCGGCCTCAATCCCTTGCGCGGTCAGAACAATGTCCAGGGCTGCTCGGACATGGGTGGCCTGCCGAATGTGTTGCCGGGCTATCGTTTTGTCAGCGATGCTGCCGAGCGCAGTCGTTTTGAGGCGATATGGGGGGTTCCTCTCAATCCCAAACCCGGCCTTACGGCCGTCGAGATGGTCCATGCCGCCGAGCGCGGGCAAATCCGGGCCATGTACGTTATGGGTGAGGACCCCATGACTTCGGAACCCAACCTGAATCACGCCCGCCATGCCCTGGAACACCTCGACCTCCTGGTGATCCAGGACATCTTCGCCAACGAAACGGCCCTTTACGGCCACGTCATCCTGCCGGCGGCCAGCTTTGCCGAAAAGGCCGGGACCTTCACGAACACCGAACGCCGCGTCCAGCGCGTGCGACCGGCCTTGCCTCCGCCCGGCGAAGCCCGCGCCGATCTGGACATCCTCCTCGATCTGGCACGACGGTTGGAGCGTCGTTTGGGGGTGCATGTCCGGCCCGGCTGGAACTACAGCGATCCGGCAGCGGTCTGGGCCGAGGTGGGACAAGTGGCGCCGGAGTTCCGCGGCATCACCTACGAACGCCTGGAACACCACGGCATCCAATACCCCTGTTACGACGAAAACGACCCCGGCACCCTGTATCTGTTCGCCGATGGCGTCCCGCGCGGCAAGGGCAAATTCTGGCCTCTCACCTTTACCGAACCGGTCGAGACCCCGGATGCGGTCTATCCGCTCAACCTATCCACAGGACGGGTGCTCTATCACTGGCATGGCGGCACCCTCAGCCGTCGTTCGGTGCTCAACGACATCTACCCGGAGCCGATCGTTGAAATCAACCCCGTCGATGCAGCGGCCATCCCGGTAGCCACGGGCGACCTGGTCCGCATCGCTTCCCGTCGCGGAGAGGTGGTGGCCCGGGTCGAGGTGACAGACCGTTCGCCTATCGGCACGGTTTTCCTGCCCTTCCATTTCGTCGAAGCGGCCGCGAACCTGCTCACCCTCGATGCCCTCGACCCGGCGGCCAAGATCCCCGACTACAAAAACACGGCTGTAGCGATCAAGCCGGCCGAGGAACACAACTGGAACCTGGTCCTGGAATGAACGACGGTCGCGAAAGCACGCCGCTTTTGCCTCCCGGCGCGTTACCCATCGTCTATCAGCGCTACGACCGCGGGCAGTGGCAGGCCGTGTCGGCCGCCATCGTCGAGGAAATCTCCCTCTGTCTGCATGTCAACGGCCGTGATCTGGTCACCTATCAGTGTTCCCCTGTGGACCAGGAGGCCATGGCCATCGGCTTTCTGGCGGCCGAGGGTTTTATCGAGACGCTCGAGGACATCGAACTGCTCGAACTCTCACGAAACGGTACCTGCGTGGACATCTGGCTGCGGCGACCGGTGGCATTGCCCCAGCGCCTGATCAAGACTTCGGGTTGCGGTGAGGGCGTGACCTTCGACGACCTGAGCCAAGGACAAGCTCCGTTGCACCACACCACCACGGTCACGCCGGACCAACTGATCGCCCTGTTTCAGGAATTAGGCCGCCGCGAGACCCTGTACCCGCTGACGCGCGGCATTCACGCGGCGGCCTTGTGTCGGCCGGAGGGTATTGTCCTCATCGCCGAAGACGTGGGCCGTCATAACACGTTGGACAAGCTGCGAGGGAAGGCCCTCCTCCAGGGGATTGCCACCGAAGGGGCCATCCTCATCACCACCGGGCGTATCAGTTTCGAGATGTTGGGCAAGGCGGCCAAGATGGGCGTACCCATCATCGCCTCGCGCACATCGCCCACCAGTCGCTCGGTAGCCCTGGCCCAGGCCTGGAACATCACCGTTGTCGGCTATGTGCGCCGCGAAAGCCTGCGCGTCTACACAGCCCCCTGGCGGGTGACGGCCGCTGCCGAGGCCGGGCCGGACATCGCGGCGGCGAGGACACCGACAGGCCGGAACCCGATCGACGTCGCCTAGCGCAGAACGCGCAGGCTGTCCGGGGTGGCGATGGGTGATTTATGGCAATGGACCAGCTTCCATTGCGGAGCCTCGGCCGTGCCGTAGTTGTGGAAGATGCGCGTTTCGTTATGCGAGCGGTGCGACACACCCTCGGGTCCTATACGGCGGAGAAGAAGGGTATAGGTGACAATGGCCGTATCGCCGAAGAGTTGGACGCGCGGCTGCAGGATTTCGTGTTCAAGGCGATAGGTCCCCGCCTGGCCCCCGGCCAGCACATCGGCATGAACGGCGATCTCGCGCAGATGGAAGTCCAGGCCATCAATGCGCTGCGGTGAAATGTACCACTCGAAAAAGGAGAGGTCCTCCGAAGTCGTGGCCCGATAGGTCTCCACATCACCCTGCCAGATGCTGCGCAGGTTCCGGTCCAGGGTTTCCATAATGGTGGCAATCGGGTCCGAGGTTGCGGACATCAGCGCTAAGCTCCGTTGTCGTTTTTGGGCGCTGCAAAAAGGGCAGCCAATTGCGCGGCGCCTTCGCGGTCGGTCACGGCCAGCATTTCGTCGCCGGCTTCGAAAACACTAACCCCGCGCGGCACGATCACCTCGCCGTTGCGGATGATGGCGGCGATCACACACCGCTCCGGTAGAGGCAAGTCCTTGATAGGAATGCCGATGGCCTTGGCACCGGGCGCGATTTTCTCCTCCACCAGCATGTATTGGCCCCGACGCAGTTTGAGCAGCGTCACCATATCGCCGAAGGACATCTCCTCCATGATCAGACCGGCCATGAGCTCGGCCTGATTGAGCGCCGCATCGACATGAAAGGTCTGGTTGAAGAGCCAGGCATTGCGGGGGTCGTTCACGCGCGCCACCGTGCGGGGAACGTGATAGCGCGTGCGCGCCACGTAGGTCAGGGCGAGATTATCGGAATCGCTGGAAGTACAGGCCGCTACCACGTCGGCCTCTTGAATCCGGGCCAGCTCCAAAGTACGAATGTCGGTGGGATGGCCCTGGAAGATGGCCTCACTGGGTAGATCGCGGTGAAGCCGATGGAGGACATCGGAACGATGCTCGATGACGTGGACCTCGTGGTTCTGCGCCATCAACAACAAGGCCAATTGAGTTGCCGTGCGGCCGCCGCCGCCGATAAGGACAAACATGGTCAGCTCCTCCCTTCTTCCCCGGTCCTCGGCTCGGCTTTTTGCAACTGCGCCTGCAATTCGGCGGCGCCTTCCAGGGTGGCGCTGACGTGCATCATGTCACCCTCCTCCAAGACGGTGGTCGGCGTCGGCAGGACGGCTTTGCCCGCCCGCGTCAACGAGACGGCAATGCTATTGGCCGCCAGAACCTCGGAAACCTGTTTACCGACCCAGGAATGAGGCACGGCCATCTCGTAGACTTCCACCTCGCCATGACCGGTCGAAAGAACCGGAGTCATCGTCGAGGCCAGCATTTCCTCGATATGCTGGGCTGCCCAGAGGGCCGAACTCACCGATTGCAGGCCAAAAGCCTCCAATAGCGGCAGCCAGGCCGGGTCGTAATTGCGGGCGATGACCCGAGGCACCTGGTGCAACGTGCGCGCGGCATGGCAAACAACCGCATTGAGGCTATCGGAACTGGTAAGCGCGATGACGGCATCGGCTTTTTCGATACCGGCACGATGCAGCACCCCCTCGTTCAAAACCTCGCCCTCGATGGTACGACCGACAAAATCGGGCGGCAGGTTTTTGAACCCCTCTGCCGTCTGGTCAATAACCGTTACCCGATGGCCTTTTTTAGACAAGAGATAAGCCAATGTGGCGCCAACACGGCCACAATCGACAACGATGACATTCATAAGTGATTTTTTGCAAAATCGACAAGTTTTGAGAGATTTGCTCAGAATCCAGCCTTAACAGGCATGTTTTCTTCAATCAGATAAGGAACCTCGGTTACGACAATACCGGGTTCGCGCAGCAAGACCGACCGCAGTACACCGGCCGTTTGGGTATGGAGCAGGTTGTGCCAGCGTTTGGCCGGGACGAATTGCGGCACAACGATGGTGATGGTCTCGTTGGGCTGGCGTCGGGCATTGATCTCGGTTATGTAATCGAGCAGAGGCTCCACCAGAGTGCGATAGGGCGAATCCAGGATAACCAGCCGCACGCCATCACCCCAGATCTCCCATTTGCGGCGCAGTTTCTCGGCCTCCTCCGGGTCGATCGACACATGAACGGCCGTGATGTCGTCGCTGAGGGCATGGGCGTAGCGCAGGGCGGCCAGGGTGCCGCGATGGACGCCGCCGATGGGGAGGATAACGCGATGACGGCCCGTGGGCGGTGGACCGCCAAAACGGTCGAGAGAAAGGCACTCGGCCAGGACACGATAGTGCCTGCGAATGCTCAGGAGCAACCACACCAGCAAGGGGATGATGATCAGCACAATCCAGGCGCCGTGGATGAACTTGGTCACCGCGAAGATGCTCATGACGATGGCCGTGCAGACGGCACCAAAGGAGTTGATGCTCATCTTGAGCTTCCAGCGAGGGTCGTGATAAAGCACCGAACCGCGCTCCCGGCGCATCTCGCCCGGTTGCAACCGCCCACTCTTGTGCCAACGTCGGGCCATGCCGCTTTGGGAAATGGTGAAGGATAGAAAGACACCGATGGCATAGAGCGGGATCAAGGCGGTGACACTGGCACGGAACACCGTAATGAGCACGGACGCAAAAACGGCCAGAGCCACGATCCCCGTCGAAAAGACCAGCCGGCTCCCCCGAAAGGCCATCTGGCGCGGTAAGAAACCATCGCCGGCCAGGATGGCGCTGAGGCGCGGGAAATCGGCAAAGGCCGTATTGGCCGCCATGATCAAAATAACGGTGGTAGCGCTGATCGTCAGCAAGTAAAACAGGCCGCGACCTTCGTAGACCGTGCGCGCCAGTTGAGAGATGACCGTCTCTTCCTCCGAAGGCACGGCCGCGATGGGATTGACCAGGAAGCTAATGCCCAGGAAGAGCGAGGTCAGGATAAAGGCCATGACCACCAGGGTGATGCTGGCATTACGCCCACGCGGTTCCCGAAAGGCGGTGATGCCGTCGGAAATAGCCTCGATACCGGTGAGCGCCGCCGTGCCGCTGGAGAAGGCATGGAGGATCAAAAACGGCGTGACCGCCGTTACCAGGCCGTGGGTGTACATCTCAGGCGGGTCAAGCACCTTGTCCAGGGTACCGGTCAGATAGCGGAACAGGCCGGTTCCCACCATCAAGAACATCATCATCACAAAAAAGTAGGTGGGAATGGCAAAAACCGTGCCCGATTCTTTGACCCCCCGCAGATTGATAACCATGATCAGGCCGACCAGGGCAACGGCCAGGATAACCCGGTAAGGCGTCAGCTCCGGCGCAGCCGAGACGATCTGCGCCACACCGGATGAGATCGATACGGCCACGGTGAGGATGTAATCGGTGAGCAGGGCCGAGGCCGCCACCAGAGACGGGAATTCACCCAGGTTATCGCGGGCCACGATATAAGCACCACCGCCGTTCGGGTAGGCATTGACCGTTTGCAGATAGGAGAAGGTCACAATGGCCAACAGGGCGACGATGGCCAGGGAAATAGGAAAGACATAGCCCAGAGCCATGGTCCCGGCGGCCGCCAGGATAACCATGATCTCCTGGGTGGCATAAGCCGTTGAGGAGAGTGCATCGGAGGCAAAGACGGCCAGACCGATGCGTTTACTGATGGTCTGATGGGGAGCATCGGCCGTGGGGAGGGGACGACCGATCAACCACGTGCGCCAGGAGACGGGTGGGCCCGATTTGGCCGGGCGACGCAGGATGGTGGTACCGCTTAGGTTGTCGTGAGTGGGCATAGAGGAAGCTGTTGTGCCAACAAAGCAGAAGGCGCTGCCTTACAGCAGAGCGCTTAGCGAACATTGTAATCACAACCAGAAGACACACCAAAACAGGATAACACGGACGTTGACGAAAAGCGTTGGCGGTCTTTCCAATGCCGGCGTCATGCGGGAAAGAGGGTTAGCCGGACGCTCTTGGTTTGACAGCGGCGCCCGTTCTTTCTATACTGAAGGGCGTGGTCTTGATGGAGCCCCTGTAGCTCAATGGTCAGAGCGACGGTCTTCGGAACCGTAGGTTGAGGGTTCGAATCCTTCCAGGGGTATATGAGCTTCTTCCTTAGCAGGTTGAGCGATCGGCGTGTTGGAGGGCAGGGGACTCTATGCCTGCACGAGCCCGTTATGGGCATTTTCATTGGATAGCTCCTTTCTACGATCGTTTTTTCGTCGATCTGGATTTTGGAGCATTGTTCACCCATCTGGCGCTAGAACCGGGGATGCGTCTGTTGGATCTGGGGGGAGGAACGGGGCGGGTCACAGCCGGCTTGGCCGGGAGCGAAGCCACCGTCCTGGTCGCCGATCCGGCACCGGGCATGCTGGCGCAAGCTCGTGCCAAAGGATTGGCAGTCGTCCGCGCACAGGCCGAGGCACTTCCTTTAGGTACGGCGAGTTACGACCGCATTCTGGTCGTTGATGCTTTCCATCACTTTGCCGATCAGGCTCTGGCAGCCGCCGAAATGGTGCGCGTGCTCAAGCCGGGAGGGCGCTTGCTCATTGCCGAGCCGGACCTGAGGCGCTGGCCGGTCAAAGGTGTGGCCGTGCTCGAGAAACTGCTGCTCATGCAAAGCCATTTTCACACGCCCGAAGCCCTGGCTTCCTTGTTTACGGCCAGGGGTGCGCATCTCCTTACCATTGTCCGCAACGGCTTCAGCGCTTACGTGGTGCTGACCAAGCCGTCGTAGCCCGGACGAAGGGCCTCCATCCTGCGCAACGTTCCAGGCGAAATGTGGCGCCAAGCGCGGCGGGTCCTACCGCGTTCGCCGTCACGCGCGACCCTCCCCAGCGATGACGCCGAACATTTGCCTCGGCAGAACGGTCAGACATACAATAGGCAGCAGAGACCCTTGCGCCACACGGCCAGCCGCTTTGCGACGAGGCCGTGTGGCGAGACGGCCCAAGACGCCATCCCATACGATCCCCAAGGGGATTCCTTTGACGACCCTCGCCTGGCCAGGGGAACAGGCAGGTCGTTCCCCGGCTCCTTGTTTCCCTCGTTGCTTTCCATCCGGTTATCGACACGGGCAAGATCGCTCCCGATATGGTCACGGCCTGCTTCGTCCGGGCCGCCCAGGCACCGCACGGCCTTACGCTCGCTGCCTTGACCTGGACCGCGTTCTAGGCCGGGCGCTTGCGCAAGCTCTGGCGGTGCGAGGGGCGATGAAGGTGAGGACACCCCATTTCTCCCAGGAAACACCATGCCGAACCATCTGACCGTAGGCGATGCCCGCGTCACGGTGCTCACCGCAGGCCGTTTTTATGCTCCCCCGGCCGAGCTGATGACGGTACCGGCGGCCGCACAGACGCCGCCGTTGGCCGCCGAGCTGGCCCAACCGCAGCTCTGGCCGTGTTGGGCCGTTCACATCGCCCTGGATGGGCTTTCGATTCTCGTCGATCCGGGCGACTATTTCCCCGGGCCGGATGAACTCTGGGGCGTGCCCTTCCCGACGACGCCTGTCGGCCTGGACCACGAACTGGCAGCGGCCGGCATTGCCGCCGAGGCAATCAACCATGTCATCATCACCCACGCCCACGAGGACCACTACACGGGCACCGTCGCCGTCCATGACGGGGTGTGGCGGTTGCGCTTTCCGGGTGCCCGTCATTACCTGGGTCGAGCCGACTGGGATGCGCTGTCGAAAGGGGGCAACCTTCCCAACAGGGGCACCGGCGCCATTCTGCAACACCTGTGGCAGCGGCGCCGGCTCGAACTCATCGAGGGCATCTACCCTCTGGCAGAAGGGGTAACCCTGGTGCCGGCGCCGGGCGAGACGCCCGGTCATTATCTCCTCCGTCTCCACTCCCGTGGCCAGACCTTGTATTGCGTGGGGGACCTGTATCATCATCCCCTCGAAGTGGAGCATCCGGCCTGGGTTGCTTCTTGGGTCGATCCGATGACGACCCGACGCAGCCGCCACGAACTGACCCAAGCCGCCCTGGCCGAGGAGGCCTGGCTTATCGCTTGCCACATTCCCACCGTCGGACGCCTGGTCCCCATATCCACGGGGGTGACCTGGCGTGTCGTTGCCGATCTGGGTTAGGAGGTACGCCCCATGCCTGATGCGACCGTTTCCTCTCTTGGCGCCCAAACGGTCGGGGAGGTCACCGGACCGTTTTTGGCCGCGCTGGAACAGACTTTGCCGCCCGGACGGGTCTTGACCCGGCCCGCCGAGCTGATCCCTTACGAATCGGATGCCCTGACGGCCTATCGCGAGCGGCCGCTGGCCGTCGTTCTGCCGGAAACCCAGGATGAGGTTGTGAGCGTCGTTCGGCTCTGCCATCGGTACGGCGTGCCCTTCGTCGCCCGCGGCAGCGGCACCAGTCTGTCCGGTGGTTCTCTGCCCGTGCCCGGCGGCATCGTCATCGGACTCAATCGGCTCAATCGCATCGTGCGGTTGGATCCCCGGCAACGGCTGGCCGTGGTCGAGCCGGGGGTTGTCAATCTGGCCATTTCGCAAGCGGTCGCCTCCTATGGCCTTTACTATGCCCCCGATCCCTCCAGCCAGCCCGTCTGCACCATCGGGGGAAACATCGCCTTCAATTCCGGCGGCGCTCATTGTCTCAAGTACGGCATGACCAGCAACCATGTGCTGGGGTTAAAGGCCGTCTTGCCCGACGGCGAGGTCGTCACCCTGGGCGGTGAAAGTCTGGAGGCCGTAGGCCCCGACCTGGTAGGCCTTTTTGTGGGCTGCGAAGGTCTATTTGGCGTGGCTCTGGAGGTGACGGTGCGGCTGGTGCCGCGGCCCGAATGTTACCGCACCGTTCTGGCGGCCTACCGCAGTCTGGCGGCGGCCGGGGCGGCTGTCTCGCGGGTGGTGGCGTCGGGGTTGTTGCCGGGCGCCATCGAGATCATGGATGCGCTGGCCATCGCCGCGGCCGAGGCCGCTGTCAAGGCCGGCTATCCCCAGGATGCCGCCGCTCTCCTCATCGTCGAGCTGGAAGGCGAGACGGTGCAGGTGGAGAAGGAATTCGCCTATCTGCTCACCGTGTTGCAGGACCCGACGCTGGCTGCGACCGAGCGACCCTATGAGGTGCGGGTGGCACAGAGCGAGGTCGAACGTCTGGCCATCTGGAAAGGCCGCAAGGCGGCGTTTTCGGCGGTAGGTCGCCTCAGCCCCGATTACATCGTCCAGGATGGTGTGGTCCCTCGCAGTCGGCTGGGCGAGGCACTCGCCGAAATCGAGCGTCTGAGCAAGCAATACGGGCTACGGGTGGCCAATGTCTTCCATGCCGGTGACGGCAACCTGCATCCCCTCATCCTCTACGATGGTCGCGAGCCGGGTGCCTACGAACGGGCCGAAGCCCTGGCGGCTGCGATCACCCGTATGTGTATCGCCATGGGTGGTTCGATCACCGGTGAACACGGCGTGGGCATGGAAAAGCGGGCCTTCCTGCCCGAAATGTTCGGGGAGGACGATATGGAAGCCATGCAGCGTCTGCGCCGGGCCATGGACCCCCTGGAATTGGCCAATCGTGGCAAGATGTTCCCCGGCGATCCCACCGCAGCGACCCGACCGGGCTGGTTGCCTCATCCCCTTGAGCGCGCCGGTGTGATCAGCCGTATGTAGCGTTGTCAGCGAGGTTCTCATGGCCATCCTGCAACCCACCTCCCTTGCCGATGTTCAAGACGCCGTGCGCCAGAGCGAACGCATCCGGGTGCGCGGGGGCGGTAGCAAACCTGCCCTCTCCACCGCTGCCGACGGGGTCACTCAGCTTGACTTGGCGGCCTTGCGCGGGGTTCGGGAGTACGAACCTCAGGAGTTGGTGTTCACGGCCTTGGCTGCCACCCCGGTGGCCGAGATCGAAGCCATGTTGGCGGCGCATGGTCAGTATCTGCCCTTTGATCCCCTGCTGGTCGACCGCGGGGCCACCTTGGGTGGGGTGGTCGCCGCCAATACGGCCGGGTCGGGCCGCTTTCGGTATGGGGGCGTGCGCGATTTCGTCATCGGTGTCCGCTTTGTGGACGGCCGGGGCGATCTCATCCGCGGAGGCGGCAAGGTTGTCAAAAATGCCGCCGGTTTCGACCTGCCCAAACTCATGGTCGGCAGCCTGGGCCGGCTTGGCGTCTTGGTCGAGCTATCCTGCAAAGTCTTCCCGCGACCGGCGGCCTACGCCAGCCTGGTCGTTCACTTCCCCGCCCTGCCTCCCGCCTTGGAGGCCCTCTATCGGCTCAACACCTCGGCTTTCGACCTGGAGGCTCTGGACCTGGCGCCGACCGCCGGCGGGGCCTTGGCGCTGTGGTTGCGCATCGGTGGACCGGCCGATGTCCTCGCCGAACGGCTTGATCGGCTTCAGAACGCCCTGGCGCCCGGTGCCATGGGCTTTGCACGGCTGCAGGGCGAAGAGGAAGCCCACTTCTGGCGTGAGCGCCGCGAGCTGAGTTGGGTGCCGAGCGATTTCTCCCTGGTCAAAGTCCCCATAACGCCGGGCCGCCTGCCGGACCTGGAGGCACGGCTGGCCACCACGGACGTGGTGCGGCTGTACAGCGTCGGCGGCAATCTGGCCTGGCTGGCCTGGCCGCCGCATAGCCCGCGCGCTGCGATCCAGGCCTTGCTGAACGAATTGGGGTTGACCGGCATGATGCTGCTCGGATCGCCCGACGAGCCGCTGCTGACGCCGTTGCCGGGCGCCGCCTTCTTCCACCGTGTCAAACAAGCCCTCGACCCCGACGGTCGTTTTGTCTGAGCCTCGCCCATTTGCGCCTGCCCTGTTCCTCTGCCTATGCGCCACACCATTCCTGTGGAAACATTGGGTCCGCAAGGGCCCGCCATGGCTGCCGCCGTGGCTGCTTGTGTGCATTGTGGGTTTTGCCTGGCCCCGTGTCCGACCTACCGTCTATTGGGGGAAGAGATGGACTCGCCCCGCGGGCGGATCGTGCTGATGAAGGATGTGCTCGAAGGCAACCTGGCCGCCGCAGAGGCCTTGCCGTTTATCGACCGTTGCCTGGGATGTCAGGCCTGTGTGCCGGCCTGCCCTTCCGGCGTGGCCTACGGCGAGCTGCTGATGCCCTTCCGCGGCCTGTTTGCGTCCAAGCGCCGGCGCAGCAAGGCGGAGCGGCTGCAGCGTTGGCTCCTGCACACCACCTTGCCCTATCCCGGCCGCTTTCGGGTGGCGATCCGGGCGGGTCGCCTGGTCAAAGCCTGGCGCAACCGGTTGCCGGCGGCGTGGCGGCCTTTGCTCGATCTGCTCCCTGCCGCCTTGCCTGCAGCCGAACCGTTGCCGGCCGTCTATCCGGCCCTGGGCAGGCGGCGGGCGCGCGTGGCCTTGCTGGCGGGATGTGTCCAACAGGTCCTCAACCCCGGCATCAACTGGGCTACCCTGCGCGTGCTGCGGCGCAATGGGGTCGAGGTCGTCGTGCCTCCTCGGCAAGGATGCTGTGGCGCCCTGGCCATCCATGCGGGTGAGACCAGACGGGCGCAAGCGCTGGCGCGAGCCAATGTGCGCGCCTTCGCCGACGGCTTCGATGCCGTGATCACCAATGCCGCCGGCTGTGGATCGGGAATGCACGAATACCCGCTCCTACTGGCCGGCAGCGCCGAGGAAGAGGCCGCACGGCGGCTGGCAGCCCGAACCAAGGACATCAGCGCCTTTTTGGACCAACTCGGCCTGGACCCGGCGCCACCACCGTTGCCCCAACCGCTGCGGGTTGCCTATCACGATGCCTGCCATCTGGCCCATGCTCAGGGTGTGCGCGAAGCCCCGCGACGGTTGTTGCGGCAGATCCCCAATCTCACCCTGCTCGAGATCCCGGAAGCCGACCAGTGCTGCGGTTCGGCCGGAACTTACAACCTGGAACATCCCGACCTGGCCGCACAACTGGGCGCACGCAAGGCCCAAGCCATCCTCAGCACCGGCGCCGAGGCTCTGGTCACGGGCAACATCGGCTGTATGGTGCAGATCGAAGCCCATCTGCGCCGGAACGGCCATCCTCTCCCCATCTACCACACCGTGCAATTGCTCGACCAGGCCTACACGGCGGGCGCCGTCTAGCCGACGAAACACCGGCAAGGCTCAGGAGCTTTCTTGCGGTTTCCATTCCATGACCGCCTGGCCTTGCGTCAGCCCCTCCACGGCTCGGCAAAAGTCAGCGCGACGGTCGGCCGGTACCTGCAACTGTAACGTGACATCGGCGGCGTAAGCTTCGGCCACGACTTCGGCGGCAAAGCTCGGTAAGAGAAGCCGCAGCGGTTTGAGGAAGGTGTAGGGGAGGGTCAACGTCACGCGCGCGTGCTCGACCCGCTCCGCCCGGGGCATATCCGCCAGGGCCAGTTTCACCCCGCCGCTATAGGCGCGCGCCAGCCCGCCTTTGCCCAGGAGGACGCCGCCGAAATAGCGGGTGACCACGGCCACGATATCGCCCACACCGCTGTGGACCAGCACATCGAGCATGGGACGACCGGCCGTGCCGTGGGGTTCGCCATCGTCGCTGAAACCAACCTGGGCCGTATGACCCGGCGGTCCTACCAGATAGGCCCAGGCGTTATGCGTGGCATCGGCAAACTCGCGGCGGATAGCGGCGATGAAGGTGCGCGCGGCCTCCACCGTCGGCGCCGGGCCGACGGTGGTGATGAAACGGCTGCGGTGGATGACCGTTTCCACACGATGGATACCGGCGGGAACCGGATAGCGCATGACAGGCATAGGGGCAAAACAGGGAAGGCAACGGTTGCCTATCGTAACACCGCCGTTCCAACGTTCGAACGTTCCTCGCCATGACGACGGTTTTGTGCTACACTACAGCCTATTTATTATGGACGAAACCGTTTTGCCTCGCGAAACCCAGACTCGGCTGGCCGAAACGGCCGCCCGCTATTGGCTGGCCTACGAAACCGGCCTGAGCATGCGGCGGGTCAAGCAGCTTGTGCAACAGGTGGGGCGCATAGGCATGGGCAGCCTGTACGAGGTTCTGCAGATCGAACCCGAGCTGTGGCGCGTGGCTCTGGATTTAGAGGACGCCGAGCGCGATCAACTGCTCGCCCGGTACGAAGCGCTGGAAGCGGTGGGACGGCGGCTGTTGGCCTGGCAACAGGCCGGGATCGGCCTGCTCCATTGGGACGAAGCGGCCTACCCGGAGACCCTGACGCGCCATCTGGAGCCTGGGGCGCGACCGCTGCTGATCAGCTACGTCGGTGACATCGGCTTGCTCGAGCTGCCGACGGTACTGGCCCTGGCCGGCGATCCGCCCGATGCGACCGCCGTTGCCTGGACGGCCGAAACCCTCGCGGCGCTCGGCGCCGAAGGCGCCTTGCCCATGCTGGTGGCCCGCCCCGGTTTTGCCGTCGACGTGGCGCGGCAACTTCTGCGGGCCGAGGCGCCCCTGGCCCTGGTCATCCCGCAGGGTCTGGCAGCCTATTCCCCACCGCCGGCCCTGGCCCGTGCCCTGATGGCCGGCCGCGGCCTGCTCATCAGCCCTCTGCGCCCCGATCATGCTCTCGTTGCCCCCGACAGCCGTCTGGCCGTTCATGTCGTCGGCTTTGCCCAGGCCCTGGCCAACGCCCTCCTCCTGATCACACCGCCGTATCCGCCCGGCCTGCTGCCCGAACAGCCCTGCTTTCTACGGCCGGGCCTGCCTAAGACCATCGGTTGTCAGACCTATTTCACCGATGTCGAGGATTTCTTCCTGCGCCTGATCGAAACCCCTCCGGCCGCCATGATGGCCCATCTGACCGAGGCCGAGGAGGCAACCGCAAGCCCATCGGCGCCGACGACGGCGAACGCCATGCCTTTTCCCGACGAACCCCCACCCGATCCCGAAACCCTGATCGCCCGTCTGTCCGAGCTGGGCCACGTGCCCGAAGCCCTGAAAGCCCGACTGCGCGCGCGGACCGCCGACTCCACCTGAACGAAACGGCTCAACGACCGGTGCCGAACCGCGGGGCCGAGGAACGGGTGTGGCCTTGTAGAGTCTTTCCTGAGCGGTTGGCAAACGGCCATGAACTGCCCCCAGTGCCAGACCTGGAATCCCGACGACAAAACCGTCTGCTGGCGTTGCCAGACACCGTTGCCCCGACCGGAAGCGCCCAAAGCGCGCCGGGTGCTGCGTTTCCTGGGCGTACCGCTGTGGATGTGGTTGATCGCAGCGGTGTTCATGCTCAGTCCGCTGCTGTGGCAATGCCTCGGCCTGATCGCCGGCCCATGAACGTAGTCGAACTCAGACGTTGCCTGCTGGATTGGTTTGACCGGCATCGTCGCGCCCTGCCCTGGCGCCATGACCCGACCCCTTATCGGGTCTGGGTGAGCGAGACCATGCTGCAGCAGACCCAGGTCGCCACGGTGCTGCCCTATTACGAACGTTTTCTGGCCCGTTTTCCCACAATCCAGGCCCTGGCTGCGGCCGATCGGGCCGATGTGCTCAAGGTGTGGGAGGGAATGGGGTATTACCGGCGGGCCCACCACCTCCATCAGGCGGCGCAGATCGTGGTGCGGGACTATAACGGCGAATTGCCTTCAGACGAGGCCGCCCTGCTGGCGCTGCCGGGCATCGGCCGCTATACGGCCGGCGCCATCCGTGCCATTGCCTTCGGCCTACCCGTGCCGGTGGTGGACGGCAATGTCCGTCGGGTCCTGGCCCGTCTTGACGATATCGCCACGCCCTTGGAGGAACCGGGGACAACGGAACGCTTATGGGCGCGAGCGGCCGAACTGGTCGATCCGGAACGGCCCGGCGAGTTCAATCAGGCCCTGATGGAGGTCGGCGCCACCCTCTGCCGTCCGCGGCGACCGGCCTGTGACCACTGCCCTCTGGCCGCCTTTTGCCTGGCGCGCGCACGCGGGACCCAGAAGCAACGGCCCGTGCGCCGGCCGCGACGTCGGCCTCCCCATTACGACGTCGTGGCGGGTATCGTCTGGCATGCCCGCCTGCCCGACCACTTCCTCATCGCCCGGCGTCCATCGGACGGCATGCTCGGCGGATTGTGGGAATTTCCCGGCGGCAAGCGGCAGCCCGGAGAGAGCCTGCCCCAAGCCCTGGAACGCGAGCTGGCCGAGGAGTTGGGCATCCGCGTGGCCGTGGACCGGCACGTGCTCAGCTTCGACCACGCCTACAGCCACTTTCGCATCACCCTCCATGCCTATCACGCCCGGCATCTCGAAGGCGAACCGCAAACCCTGGGCGTGGAGGCCTGGCGCTGGGTCAGGGCCGAAGAGCTGGAGGCCTTCGCCTTTGCCCGCACCGATCGGCGCATCATCGCCGCCCTGGCCGGTGAAGGCTTTCGCCCACCCTGGTGAGGCCGCAGGCAGAGAACGGACGCGGAACCGGCAAGCAGAACGGGGGAACCGCCTGCCGGGGGGAGCGGAAACGGTCTAGAACTCGCGTAACAGGCGGCCGCAGCCGTACACCTTGTCCTCGATGCCGTTGTCGCGCAGGGCCATCCACCAGGTGGCGGCGTTGATGGCGATCACCGGCTTGCCCAGCCAGCGTTCCGCTTCGTCCGCCAGACGGACCATACTCAGGTTTGTGCCCACCTGGACCAGCGCGTCGGCATCGCGGTTGACCTCGATCAGTGCCCGGCGCAGCTCGTCCTCGGTGACATGGGCGATGGCGACGGCCGTCGGACAGCGCAATCCCTTGATGGCCGTGACCTCGAAGCCGATATCGTTGAAAAAGCGCACCACGTTGCGGTCGCCGATGGGTTGATAAGGGGTTACAACGCCGATCTTGCGAACACCGAACCGCTTCAGCGCCCGCTCGCAGGCCTCGGCGCCGGTGGCCACGCGCAGTCCACCGGCCCAGTCCGAGATCATCTTGATGAAGCGACGGTTGCCCTCGACGCCATCCCAGAAGGTCTCGGCACTCATACCCATCACCATGTAATCCGGCTCGGCCGTCAGCACCCGCTCGATGGCGTACTTGATCTCGATGCGGATCTGCTGCAGCAGATTCTGAAAGGCCTCATCGCTGCTCAGATTCTGGTCGCGGATGTGGATGCGGCCGATGTGAGCCGTCACACCCGGCACGCTCATCCGGTAGAAGTCGGGCTCCACGATGGTGTTCGTGCTGGGCACGATCACCCCGAACTTTTTCCGCCAGCCAAGGGCATCGGTCATGGTCGTCCCTCCTTGCAGGGGGTAAAGAGAATTTGACGAAGCAACACAAATGTTATAACATTATATCATCTTATCTGCAAATCGGACGGCGATGCCTGCAATCATCCGCAAGGGCTATACGGACATCCCCACCGGTCAGGTCCACTATCGGGAGCTGCGCCGGGCAGAAGGTCTGCCCCTTGTGCTCCTGCATCAGACGGCCAGCTCCGGCGCCATGTTCGAGAGGTTGATGAGCCTGCTGGCCAACGACTTTCCCCTGCTGGCGCCGGATACACCCGGCTTCGGCAGTTCCGATCCGTTGCCCATGCCCTGGACGCTGTCCGACCTGGCCGAAGCCCTTTACACGGCCCTCCTGTCCCTGGGTGTGACCGCGTGTTATCTCTTCGGCCATCATACCGGTGCTGCTCTGGCCGTTCAGATGGCCTTTGCCCATCCCGGCTTCGTGCGCAAGCTGGCGCTGTCCGGTCCGCCGCTTCTCAGCCCGGCGCAGGTGACGGCGTTGCTGAGCACGCTCCCGCCCTTTGCCATCGCTCCTGATGGCAGTCACCTGACGGCAACCTGGCAACGCATCCGCCGTCGCGACCCCGATCTGCCTCTGGCGATCGTCCAGCGGGAGCTGTTGCTCACCCAGGCGGCCGGCGAGGCGGCCACGGCCGCCTATCATGCCGTTTTTGCCCAGCCTCTGGCCGCGCAACTGGCCGCTCTGGACGGGCCCGTGCTGGTCATGGCCGGCGAGCACGACACCCTACGCAGTGGGCTGGAATCGGCCCATGGCCTGTTGCGGCAGGGTTCTATGCTGGTTATTCCCGATGCCGGCCCTTATCTGTGCGATCGTCAACCCGAGGCGGTGGCCGCAGCTCTGCGTCGCTTTTTCCTGTCGGCCTGAGAACGCAGGCGGCAGTTTATCCTCGTTTTGTCCTTATCGTTTGCAGATCGCCACACCCTGATAAGGAGGAAGCCATGCTTACCGCACTCTACTTCGTTCTGGCGGTGTTGTTCGCCTACCTGACCTGGCAAAGCAGTCGGCTCTACGGGCAGCAGCGATCGTCCTATGCCCTGGTCTTGCTGGCGATACTGGCCGGTCTTGTCTACGACGCCCTGGTCATTCTCTTGGGGCGCTTCATCGGCCAGGGCGGGTTTCTGAGCGCACTCAACCTGGGCCGTTTTGCCGTCCATGCCCTCTTCACGCCGTTGCTCATGATCTTCGGCTTCGGTATCCTGCGCCGGGCCGGCATCGGTTGGGCCCAGAGCAAGACCAACCACACCGTCGTGTGCCTGGCGGCCACGCTGCTGGTGCTGTTGGGCATTTACGCCGACCTGGTGCGCGTGGACATGCAGCCGCGCGCGGTCATGGATACCTTACGTTATGTCAATGAAGGCGGCATCAAAGGCCCACCCCTCGCCTCTCTGATCACCATGCTGTTCCTGCTGGTGGCCGGGGTCATGCTGTGGCGGCGCGTCCGCTGGATGGCATTGGCCCTGGGCAGCCTGGTGATGTTCGTGGCCGCAGCCGCCGCCATGGGCAATCTCTTTTTCCTGGGCAGCATCGGCGAGGTGGTGATGGGCTTTACCGCCGTTGTAACGGCGCGGCGTTTCCTGGGCGCCGAAGCCGCGCCAGCCGCCCCGGCCATGGTGTCCCAGGCCGGTTAGAGCAAGGAGGGAGCCATGGGATACACGCTCGAGTTGGCGCTGGTGGATTACCTGCCCGTAGCCTTCACAGCCCTGGGGCTGTTTTACATCGGGCGCATGGTGGCCCACGTGGATATGGGCCGGGGACGGGTGGCAGCCGTCGGGGCCGTGCTGACCGTGGCGGGTGGCCTGGCCAAAGCCACCTGGAAGCTGATCATGGCGCTCTCGCGCGGGAGCACCGACGTGGTCTGGTTGGACAACAGCCTGTTTATCCTGATGGCGCCCGGCTACACACTGCTGGCCTATGGCGTCTGGCAGACCATGCAGCAGATGCGCGGCCGGACAACCGGACACCGCTGGTTACCGCCGACCGTCTTTATCGGCGTCGTGTTTGTCGCCGCGGTCCTCATGGCCCTCATGCGACCCGATTCGCCGGCCTGGGAACGGATTCTGCTGACCGTGATGGTGCTGGCCACCGTGGTGACCGGTGTGCTCCTCATCGTCTTCAGCTTTCGTCAAAAGCTGCCGTTGCCGGCCTGGCTCTTCGTGTTGAACCTGGCCGGGGTCTTTGTGCTCAACGGCATGGCCCGCATGCCCGACCAGACCATCGTCCTGCAATGGATCGAGCAGAGCATCAATGCCGTAGCCTGGCTGGCCTTTGCCTATGCCGCCGCGCGCGTGTATGCCCATACCCGTGCGCGTTTCGGCGTGGACGCAAGGGGACCCGCGCCATCGCTCGCCGTGTAGGGACCCAACGATGAGCATCCCATCCCTTGCCGACAACTACCAGGGTGTGTTCGACGGTCGTATCGGCTTTGGTCGGCGACCGGCCGTCCTGGTGGTGGATTTCATCAAGGCCTATACCACCCCCGGTTCGCCCCTGTATGCGGCTGCCGTAGTCGACGCCGTGCGGGAGACCGCCGATGTCCTGGTCCTGGCGCGAAGCAAACACGTGCCGGTGTTCTACACGCAGGTGCTCTACAGCCGCAACGCTCGGGAGGGCGGCATCTTTGTCCGCAAGGTGCCGGTGTTGCGGATGCTGGTCGCAGGCGAACCGCTGGCCGCCATCGTGGACGAGCTCTCGCCGACTGCCGACGATGTGGTCATCGTCAAGCAGTACGCCAGCGCCTTTTTCGGTACCGGTCTGGCCTCGGCCCTGACCGCCCTGGGTGTGGACACGGTCATCCTGACCGGCTGTTCCACCTCCGGTTGTATCCGCGCCTCGGCCGTGGACGGCATGCAATACGGCTTTCGCGTCGTCGTCCCCCGCGAATGTGTGGCCGATCGTCATCCCGCACCCCATGAGGCCAATCTCTTCGACATCCACGCCAAATACGGCGATGTGGTGAGCAAGGACGAGGTGCTTGCCTATCTGGAGAATCTGCCCATCCCATGAAAGCGCTTCACGGCATTCGCGTTCTCGACCTGACCCACATGCTCAGCGGGCCCTATGCCAGCATGATGCTGGCCGACCTGGGAGCCGAAACCATCAAGGTCGAACCCCCCGGTAAGGGCGAAGGGACCCGACGTCTGCTGGAAAAGGATCCCAAACACAGCCTGCACGGCTTCGGCGCCTACTTTCTGACCCTGAACCGCAACAAGAAGAGCATCACCCTGGACCTCAAGGCGCCGGCCGGGCTGGAACTCTTCCACCGGCTGGTCCGGGTTTCCGATGTGGTCATCGCCAACTTCAGCGCCGGCGTTATGGCCCGGCTGGGGGTGGATTACGAGCACCTGGCGCCGATCAACCCTCGGATCATCACCTGCTCGATCACCGGTTTTGGCGAAACGGGTCCGGCCCGAGATCGACCGGCTTTTGATATGGTGGCCCAGGCCATGGGCGGCGGCATGAGCATCACCGGTCAGCCCGACGGTCCCCCGACCCGCTCGGGCATCCCCATCGGCGATCTGGGTGGTGGGCTGATGGGTGTCATCGGCGTCCTGGCGGCGCTGCAGGCCCGCCACGTGACCGGCCGCGGCCAACACGTGGACATCGCCATGCTCGATGCCCAGATCAGCCTGTTGAACTATATGGCGACGATGTACTTTCTCTCCGGCGAGATCCCCGATCGGCTGGGCAACGGTCACTTCGTCCACGTGCCCTATGATACCTTCCGCTGCGCCGACGGCTACATCATCATCGCCGTCATCACCGACAACTTCTGGGCGGCCCTGATGGAGCTACTCGACGCACCCGATCTGGACACGCCCGAAAACCGCGAGCAACCGGGCCGTCTGCGCAACAAGGAGACGATCCACCGCCGGCTCAACGAAATCCTGGCCACCAACACCCAGGCCTACTGGTTGGAACAACTGCGCCGCTACCGCATTCCCTGTGCGCCGGTCAACAACCTGGCCCAGGCTCTGGCCGACGAGCAGGTGCTGGCCCGCCATATGGTGGTGGAAGTAGCCCATCCCCTGGGCGGTTCGACGCGCATGCCCGGCAACCCCATCAAGCTCTCGGAAACGCACGAGGATGCGTTTAGCCCGCCGCCGCTGTTGGGCCAGCACAACCGGGAGGTCTATCAGGGCTTGCTGGGGCTGGATGAAGCCGAACTCGAAGCGCTGCAGGCTGCCGGTGTCATCTGAGGAGGCCATGTTTATCCAGCCCAATCGCACCAAGGCCAGGTTACGAGAGGGCAAACCGGCCTTCGGTGTCATCAGCATCGGCGCCGATCCGCTCCTGGCCGAGCTGTGCGGTCTGGCCGGCTTCGACTACTACATGCTGGATGCCGAACACGGCCTGATCGACCCGGCTCAGGCCGTGAATGTGGTGCGCGCCTGCGAGCGCGTCGGGCTCACGCCGCTGGTGCGTCTCGGCGCCAAGGATCCCAAACTGGTGCTGGCCTACCTGGACGCAGGCATGATGGGGGTGATGATGCCGGGGCTGAGAACGGTCGATGAAGTCCGCATGTTGGTAGAGGCGGTGAAGTATCCACCCCTGGGCCGTCGCGGCATCGGTCTGGCGCGGGCGGCCGCCTATATGGCCCACCGCGGGGAAGCGCCCGCCTACATCGCCCGCGCCAATGCCGAGACCCTGGTGATCCTGCAATTCGAGGAACCGGGACTGATCGATGTCTTGCCGGCACTGTTGCGGGTGCCCCATGTGGATGCCCTCATGATCGGCCCGCGCGATCTGGCGTTGACCATGGGTTTCGCCGATGGCCCCGACCATCCCGAAGTGCAGAGCATGATCGCTCGCGCCGTTGCCTGCGGCCTGGCGGCCGGTGTCGCCGTCGGCATCACCGCGGCCAACCGCGACGCAGCCCAGGCCGAGATCGCCCGCGGTTGCCGTCTGATCCTGGCCGCCCTGCCCACGCTCTTCCTCAACGCGGCCCGGAGCTTCCTGCCGGAGCCCTCCACCGCATCCTGAAACCGACCGCATCCGCACTTGCGAACATGACCCTGACCCTTGCTCCCGTTGCCACCCAGGGCCAGCGCGTGTTCATGGGGGTCCTCACCGATGGCGAGGACCTGCACCAGGCGCTGGCCCGTGTGGCCGAGACCCACGACATCGGGGCGGCCACGGTGGCGCTGCTGGGCGGGCTGACCGAGGTTGAGCTTAGCGCCTACGAGTTCGCAACTCGGCAGCGGCTGTCGCCCTTGGTCTATCGCGGCAGCCTGGAGATCGTGGCCGGCCAGGGCACCATCAGTCGCCTGGAGGGCCAACCCCATGTCCATCTGCACCTGGTCGTGGCCTACCGGGATACAACCGCCGGCCCGGTGCTGATCGGCGGCCACGCGGCGCGGGCGCTGGCCTTTGCCGTTGAGTTCACCCTGACGGCCTACGATGGCGTGGTGGCGGTGCGGCGTCCCCATGCGGGCACCGGCCTGGCGCTGTGGGCATGGCCGGGGGCCTGAACGAGATCGCCAAGGGCAGGCGACCTCGACGGACGTTGTGCGCCGGGCCTCGGCGCGCCCTCTGCGGTCGGCGTAGGCCGACGCCCGGCACAATGGGCTCAGGGAGGCCGATTTGCCATCGGCGCACGGTGGCGGGTAGCCGGGTAGGTCATTATCGTGGCCTGTGTTCGGACTCGGTAGGGTTGCGTACCCTCCCGACAGGAGCCTTTGATCGTCCGGATGGGTTCAGCGGCGCAGGACGCAGTCGTCGGCGTAATAGGGGGTCGTACCGCTGCCGGTCTCGATGGACAACCTCGCCTCCCGCAGCGCGCCCGTCCAGGTGATGGTTTTCGTGCCGCTGCAGTTGGTCCAGGTGGTGCTTTTGGCGGAACACCTCACGGTAAAGTAGGCGGTCTTATTGCCCCGCACCATGACGGTCACCTTGACCTTGGCCGAACCGGAAGCCATCCGTACCCACGCTGCGAGCGTATAAGTACCCTGGCCCTGGGCAGCAAGAACGCTTGTGATATCCTGCCGGATGCCTGCCCGATTGCTGCCTCGATTCGCCACGAAAGCCGCCCGGGAACCGCTATGGACGGGCGAACTCACCGTCGATAGCGTGCATGTCTGGCACGTCCAACCGGTTGTGCCGTTCTCAAAGCCCGGATTGGTCAGCAGATTTGTCGGTGTGGCGATCGGCGTCGGCGTGCCGGTCGGTGTGGGTGTGGCGGTGCGCGTCGGTGTGGGTGTGGCGGTGCGCGTCGGTGTCGGCGTACTGGTGCGCGTCGGCGTTGGTGTACTGGTCGGCGTCGGCGTTGGTGTGCCGGTCGGTGTCGGCGTCGGCTGGTTGGTCGAGGTTGCGAGATGCAACAAATGGATGGCGTAAGGCGGGAGAACCCACGTCACCGTTGGATCCGAAACCACGAAGGACTCGGGCGGTTCGTTCAGTTCGTCGGTGGGGTTGGTGCTGCCGTTGTAAGAAACCGATTGGGCAAGCAGGCTGCTCCCCTCGACTTTCCAGGCCCGGCCACTCGTGATCGGACCGAAACCGTCAACGAGGATGGTTGCCGTGATCGGCACATCGGTTTTGTTGATGGCCAACAGCGAGACGGTATGGGCATCCACCCGTCCGGCGTAGACGCTCAGTTGCGTGGATGCGGAGAGGGTGGAAGTCGCCGGGACCATTTGCGTCCCGAAGCGCGCCCATAGAGGATACACGTAATACGAGGGCGCACGGTAGAACTGATTATCTTCGTGCATCAGGCCGTATTCGGTGCCGTTCGCAGCGCGGCCGTTCGCCAGGTCCCACTGGATCAGGATGGGGATACCGAGCCGGGCGGCCTGGCCGATCGAATCGGCCAGGAAAAGGGCGTTCACCACCCGCGTCATCAACTGATTGTTGTCCTGATCCTGCACGGATACCAGGTTGAATTCGGTGACGGCAATGGGCGCCTGCCGCCCGCCGGCATAGGTGTTGAAGGCCTGGCGAATCGCACCGACGAAAGCAGGCCAGTGCGATTGAGGATTCGCCAGCACATCGGCCGGATTGGCCGGGGGTTGAAAGTAGGCATAGGGGTGCACCGCATAGAAGTCCAGGGTATTTCCGGCGGCGGCGATGACACGGCTGCCCCAGCCGGCAAAGGTCTGCCAGGAGCTTTGCCCATCGCCGGGCGTGCCCGGCCATTCATAGCCCACCGCCCCTACCTGGATGGTCGGATCGACGAACTTCATGGCCTGCACGAACTCGAGATAGCCCTCGCGGCGGTTTGTGCCGCTGCCCTTGCCGTTCACATACTCGTAGCCATCACACGTCCAGGTGTTTTCCCAACCCCAGGTCTGGCAGAGGGGACCGCCGGTATCGGGTCGGCTACCGTACACTTCGTTGCCTACTTCCCAAAAGTGGATGCCGATCGGTTCGGGATAGCCGGCGCCGGCGCGCAGGGAGGCCCAATAGCCTACGGTCTGCCAGTCTGTCCCGCGAACGTCCACACCGAGAGGACGGGTGTCGGCAACCGAGCCGTTGAAGTAGGCTACCAACGCCGCCGCCTCTTTGGCCGTGGCGTTGGGGCTGACCGTCCACATCCCTGCCATGCCCGTTGCCTTGAGGAAGGCGATAAAATCGCGCGGCTTGGCCGCCCAAAAGGCCGGACAATCCAACCGACCGGGGGCGTTTTGACCGAGTTCGCAGCTCAACCAGCCGTAGTCGTTGCTCCAGCTGCCGCCGGGGATGCGCAGCAAGGTCAGACCGGAGGCCTGGGTGCGCGCCCGGAACGTGGGATTGCCGAAACGGTTTGGACCTAACCAGGTCGGCAGGTTGCTGGCGCGCAGGTAGGGACTGACCGATGTCACCGGCCCATCGGCCTGGATGGTGATCGTTGTGCTCAGGCCGGCGGGAGGTGTTCCGCCTCCGCCGCTTGCCACCAGGCGGATGTCATCCAGATAAAACGTCAGCTGGGGACCACCGGTCCCTTCCTGCCAGTTCAAACGCCTGATGGTGGCCGGGTTGCCCAAGTCGCCGAGCGGAACGGTGAATTGGGTCCAGGTGCCGGCAGGGATGGTCAACGGATATCTCAAGGTCTCACCGCCGGTGTCCGTCTGATGGATAAAGAAGTGCACCGTCCGCTGGCCTGTGCTGCCCCCATGCGCCCAGAACGTGATGGCGCTGTAGTCGGCGCCGTTCAAGGGCGAATCGTAACGCAGCGAAAGACCTGCCCATCCTCCGTTATAGGTCACGGCGATGGCGTTTGTGCCGAGGGCAGGGTTGGAGTTGGCGAAGTCAATCGTGCTGTTCCATGACCAGTTTTGCCACCCGGCGGCCAGCGCATCGTCGTAGACGGTCCTATCCGTCTGCACGCTCAGAGGGGTCGAATAGACCCCCCTCGCCATACCCGCTCCCAACAGGAGCATCACCAACAGGTTGAGGAGAAGCAGGCGTGTTTTCATAACTCGACTGGCATCGGAGAAGAGGAGCAAAGCGGAAGATATCACTCTATCCGGAGCAAGTGCTTTGTGCAAATTGGGACTCGGTTCCATCTTTTGTTGGTGAGAACGTTTGAACGTTAGAACGTTTGAACGTTATGCCTGCTGCCCCTCTCGCACCAACCCACTGTGGAACCGAGTGGTCGTTTTTGACAGGTCCTGGGGAAGGTGGTATTATTGTTATAACGTTATACCATTTAGTCAGGTTAATCCCCATGTCTACCGAGAACACCCGCACCCTTGACCGCACCTCGCCGGTGCCTTTGCATCACCAGCTCAAACAGTACCTCTACGAGCAGATCGTCGGCGGTTTCTGGAAACCCAACGAGCTGATCCCTTCCGAACAGGAGCTGCAACAGCAGTTCGGACTCAGCCGTATCACCGTGCGCCGCGCCCTGAGCGATTTGGTCAACGAGGGCCTGCTGGTGCGCGAACGAGGCCGCGGGACCTTTGTGGCGCCACCGAAAATGACCCACAGTCCCCAGGGCCGACGCAGCCTCACCGATTATATGCTGGAACAGGGCATCAAGCCGGGCTGGCGCGTGCTGGAGCGGGGCCTGGTTCAGGCTGCCAAGGATGTAGCCGACCATCTCGGGGTTCCGGCCGGCAGCCAGGTCTACTGCCTGCGCCGTCTGCGTCTGGCCGACGAGCAGCCCATCGGCGTGCACACCGCCTATCTGCCTGCCGGTCTGGCCGACCAGATCGATGAGCAAGCGTTGCTGGAGGGCGGGTCGCTCCACTACCTCGACCACCTGCCGGCCATGCGCAGCGCCCGCGCCACCCGCATCATCGAGGCCATCGCCGCCACCGAGGTCGAGACCCGTCTGCTCCATGTCATGCCCGGCAGCCCCCTGCTTCAGATCACCCGCGTGGTGACCGATGCCCAGGGTCGGCCTCTGGAATACCTGCAGGCCCGCTACCGTGGCGATCGCTTCAAGTATCAAATCGGTGATTGAGGATACGACAAGCCACTCACGCTTTTGGCAAGCTCGTCATCGGATTCCTCCTCTCGTAGCAACACCGGCTGCTCAATTCGTTCAAGCGGAGATCGGCGATGGCAGTTCGTAAAAACTACGGCGACCCCCGTTCGACCATTCCCTTCCAGTGTTTCATGGGCCGTTGGGAGGGCCTATGCAAGACCTTCAGCCCGCGCGGCGAGTTTATCGAGGCCGCAGCCGTCCACATGGACGTCTACTGGAACGAAGTCGGCCGCTCATGGCACCTGATGGAGGATTTCGAGAACCTCTACGAGGTGGGCCGAACCGTCTTCCATTCCGATATCCAGGTCGAGGGCAAGTACTGCTGGGCCGTCAGCGACCAACTCAGCCTGTACGGCACCGAGCTCACGCCCTACAACTACGTCTTCGTCATCGACAGCAAGGTCTCCAACACCGTCGTCTTCAACAACCACTACTTCCTCGACCCCAACACCCGCCGCATCATCACCCACAAACTGCGCAACGGCCAAACCCATATCTTCCAGATCCAGGATTTTGTCCGCGTTGTGCAGCCCTAGCCACCGGAGAGGAGCCATGATCGTCCAGACCGCTGCGCCCGGCCAGCCTCATTTCGTTATCGAACAACCCGATCACGCTGCGACCTGCGGGCAATTTGCCGCCGCTTTCGGCAACGAGGCTTTCGCTCCCCCCACCCCGCGCGATCTGGTCATCTTCACCGTAACCCACCACGACGAGGGCTGGGTGCCGGTGGATGCTCTGGCCGAGGCGTCGCCGACCACGGGCCTGCCCCATCATCTGACCCAGACGCCCCTGCCCTATCTGCTACGCACCGGTCGGGGCTCGCCCGATTTCAACGAAGCCCATCACCCCTTCTGCGGCCTCCTCTCCTCCATGCATACCGTCGGCCTTTTCAACGGCCGTTACGGCCTCTCCGACTTCATTTTCATCGACCGGGTGCCGGCCGAGTACAAACCCGCCGCCGATGCCTTGCTCGCCGCCGAAATGGCCCGCCAGGAACGGCTCAAAGCAGCGCTGCGGGCCGATTCGAGCACGGCTTCCTGGGTCGAAGACGAGGCCCTCTTTGCCAACTACAAACGGCTCCAGTTCTTCGACACCCTGGGCCTGTATTTCCAGCTCACCCATGCCGAGGCACGTCGGACAACACGTTTTCTGCACGTGCCCGACGGCCACGGCACCGACCATACCATCACGATCACCCCGTTGCCCGACGGGACCTACGCCCTCAGCCCCTGGTGCTTTGCCGGCGATAGCCTGGAAGTCTTCACCCTGGGGCGCTACCTGACCCCGCAACCGGGTCTGGCCGACTTCCGGGCCATCTTCGCCGTCACGCCCAAGGAACCGCAGTACTACCGTCTGGTTCCCGGCCCGGAGGTCCGATCATGAGCGCGCATGGGGTGCAGTTCAACCGGGGTTTGGGGCGCTGGGCCGGCAACGCCGAGGTCTTCGACGGTTACGGCCGCTTTCTCGGCAACGGGTCGGATTACCGTCATGTCCAGGCCCTGGGTGACGGCCGCGTGCGGATCGATGTCTCCTTTGTCGGCCCCTTCAAACACAGCGGCTACTACCTCATCCGCGAAGGACCGGACTATCGTCTATACGAAGGGCCTGCCAACATCGGCTACGCCGAGACCCTGAGCGAGAACCTGGTGGATGCCAATGCCTATTGGCCGGCGTTGGGGCTGAGCCAGCGCTTCTTTCTGATGGTGGTCGACGAGGATCTCCAACTCTCCCTGGCCTTGATGAGCCGCGGGGAGTGTTTGCTATACGTCGTCGTCGGTCAGAACGAACGGGTACCGACCGACGCCGTTCATCCCCAACCCACCCTGGTCAGCGGCACCCATTACGACTTGGCCCATGACCCCACCGCCGGCCGTGGGGTCCTTCTGTTGCATCGGCCCGGCTGCTGGCGAGGGGAACTGCTGGGCCTGGACGAGAACGGCGCCGTGCAGGGGCGTGCCCCTTATGTCGAGATGGTCACCGTGACCGAGACGGGTCTGAGCATCGTCCGGGAGGGCGGCCATTTCGACCCGGCTGCGCGCACCTTGCCTCTGCGCAGCAACGGCTGGCAGGCCTGGACCGCAACCGAGGCCGAGGTCGTGGGCAGTTACAGCCTGAGCGGCGGCCGCGCCGCCTCCGGCCAGCTCTACCACCGCGCTGCGCGGCTGCGCTGCTGGCAGCGCGGTGTGGCCACGCTGGACGGCAGCCGCAAGGCCGTGGTCCAGCACTGGTACCGCGGCGGTTGTCGCGTCGGTGTGCAGTTCGGAGTGCTTCATTTCACTGCGGAACCCTGAGCACCCGTGGCGGACTTCATCGGTGATTGGCTTGTAAGCGAGTATGTCTACACGCCGACGGGCGAATACGTCGGTCGGGTGCGTCAACGTCGTCGACTGGAGCCGACCAACGGTCGCATTCGCGTGATCCAGGTATGCGAGCCTATCGAGCCGGCCGGACGCCTTTCGGCCCTGGGCCGGGAGACGGCGGCCGTGATGGACCGCCGTGTGGGCGAGTTCGTCTTCGACCTGGAGGTCGTGGGGCGAGCCCGCCGCTATCGGGGACCGGATGTCCGCGGCGGCGGCCTGGTCTGGACCCAGGGTGTGTTGACGGCCCGCGGGCTCTGGCCTCGTTTCGGCTACAACTTCACCTCGTTCTCCATCCTCCTGGCCCCAGACCGGCAGGTCACAGGCGGGCGTTTCTTCCTGGCCAACCGTGAGGTCGCCGTCATCGTCGGGATAGCCGGACCCGCCGTAGCGGGGTATCCGGAACTGCTCCCCCCCTCGCCACAGACCTACACCGGCCTGCGCATCACGGTCGATGCGCAAGGCGAACCGATGGAAGAAACGCCGGTCATCGCTGCCGACCTGCTCGGCGACCTGCAACGCCAGGCGCCAACCTGGCAGGGCTGCTGCCTGACGTATGGCCCTCTTCTCGAGGCCGAGGGCGTTGCCGAGCCGGGCGAAACCGTCTCGTTGCTGGCCGTGACCGACGTCGGCAGCGGCGGGTTGGTTGGCCTGATCCGCTGGCATCGGGACGAACTCCTGCACCGGATGCAGATCTATCGTTTGCGTGTCGCTGCGGAGGCCGGGCCATGATCCGCTGCCTGTTTCGGGCCACCCGCGTGCCCGGTGCCCCTCCACCTTACGATACGCTCCATGTCCGGATTTACTACCCGGCCCTGGCCCCCCGTCACGAAGCCGAGCGTCTGAGCGGTGAGCTACCGGTGGACCGCAGCGGCACACCCCTGCCGGTGGTCCTTTTCTGCAGCGGCATCAACATCCCCTGCGCCGGCTACAGCTGGCTGGCCGTGCGACTGGCCCGCGCCGGCCTGGTCACGGTGCTGTACGACTACGTGGCCGAGACGTTGCCCGGCGTGATCGGGCTTACGCCCGGCCTCGACCTGGCACGGGTACGGCCGACCACCTACGGCTCCGGCCCCACCTGTCCGGCCCTCCGGCCCCTTTTCGATCTGCTGAGCGAACTGAACGACCGCGCCGACAGTCCTCTGCACAATGCCCTTGACCTGACCGCCGTAGCCCTGGGCGGTCACTCGGCAGGCGGCACGGTGGCCTTGCACAACGGCGGTTATTTCGAGGCTGTGCTTGCCGTTTTTGCCTATGCCGGCCACACCGTGGCTTCCACGCCCCTGGGCTTTCCCCCCGACACCGTCCTACCCATCGCCGACAAGCCCACCCTGCTTATGCGCGGCGATCGGGATGGCGTTATCGCTGCCAGCCGGGGACGCTATGGTCACGGCGCAACCGAAGACCCGGTGGCCCGCACCTTTGCTTCAGCCCTACCCGCCAAGGCCCACGGTCCCCTCTACGAAGCCGTGATCGCCGGCGCCAACCATCTCGCCATCGTCCATCCCCAAGACGAAACCACGGGGCGGGCTTTTCTCGACGGCGACCTAGGTCGACCGGCCGAGGCCATTCGCCAGACTATCGCCGATCTAATCGCGGCTTTTCTGGATCGCCATGTGTATCGCCGGCCCGTTAGCATCGGCGCCGACCATACGTTTCTCCGTTCCCGCTGAAAGGAGATTGGCTATGTTGAAAAACTTCTGGTGGCCACTGGAATTCTCCCATGTGGTCAAGAACAAACCCGTGCGGGTGACTGCGCTGGAGCAGGAGTTTGTCATCTACCGCACACCGGATGGGGCCGCCCACGTGCTCAGCGACCTGTGTGTCCACCGCGGGGGCGCGCTCTCCCAGGGATGGCTGAACGGCGATTGCATTGTGTGCCCGTATCACGGCTGGGAGTACAAGCCCGACGGCACCTGCGTCAAAATCCCGGCTCATCCCGACCTGCGCGTACCCAAAAAGGCCCGCGTGGATGCCTATCCCACGGTGGAGAAGTACGGCTACATCTGGGCCTTTTTGGGCGATCTGCCGGAAGAGGAACGCCCTCCCCTGCCCGATCTACCCCATTTCGGCGATCCCCGTTTCAAGGTCATCCGCGGGACCTTTGAGTGGGATGTCTATTACGAACGGGCCCTGGAAAACAGCCTGGACGCCTCCCATGCGCCTTTCGTCCATGGCGGTGCCTTTGGCAACCGCGAGGAGCCGGAGATCCCCGACTACGAGGTCGAGGAGTTCCCCTACGGCGCGGCGATGACCGTCACCCTCAAGCCCCCGCGGCGCAATATCCCCGGTTTGTGGAAACGCCTCTACAAGGAGGAAAAGCCCGGCGTGCGCACCCGTGCCGCCTTTTGGATGCCCTGCATCACCTTGCTGGAGGTCAACCTGCCCCTGGGTCTGATGGTTCTTTTCAACTTTCACCTGCCTGTAGACGAGTATAAGACCATCACCAAGTGGACGCAGATGCGCACCTTCTTCAAGGGCAACTGGGCCGACGGGGATGCGCTCAAGCGGGTGCTCAAGATTTTCAACCAGGACTACCCCGTGGTGCTCTCGCAACGACCGGAGCTGCTCCCCTACGACATCGGCGCCGAACTGTCGGTCAAGTCGGACGGCATCCAGATCGCCTATCGCCGGATGCGTCAAAAGTACATCGACATGGGCTGGCAGATCGATGTGCACCGCATCAAGCAAGAGTACGGTCGTCAGCGGGCGGTGGTCATCCCCTCGCCGGCACGACGGGAGGTACCGGAACTGGCCAAGGCCTGGGTCTTGAAAGAAGTCCCCACCGTCCAGGTCAAAAAGACTCCGGAACGCGAGGTTGAAGCATGAGTCTGCCCCGGCAACTTTCTCATGCCACTTTGATGCGTATTGTCGAGCGGCTTGGCCTGACCGAAGTCGGCGCGCCTTATCTGACCCTGACCGGTCTTGCGGAGCCAACGCCCGTAGGCGAGCTGCGCCTCTTCCGTGGGGAGGTCGTGAACAAGGGGGTCTACATCGGCCTGGTGGTGCCGTCGATCGGCCTGGATTCGCACATGCTTTTTGCCTTCACCCCACCCGACAGCGCCATCCCGCACTTCACCCTGGACTCGGTGGCGGCCGGACCCTATTTCGCTTTTCACCTGGACCTCATCCCACGCGCCGACCTGGGTGCCAACTTGGCCTATATGGACGCCGTCTATGACCCGCTGACGCCTCTCTTCGAAGCCGCACGGCAGCTCCCCGGCCTCAGCCCGGCGCAAATCGGCCCCAAGCAATACGCCTTGATGTCACCGTGGATGCTGGCCTATCGCGCCGATGCCGATGCCTTCCGGCAGATCGAGGGGCCGGTACAGGGCTACTTGGAGCACTGGTTCCATCTGGTGGAGCAAGGCATCCCGGCCGCAGCCATGCCCGCAGGCGATCTGGTCGGCCGCGATCGGCTCAACCGCGCCGCCATCTTCGATCCGGCCGTAGATAAGGTGTGGGCGCAGGTCGCCCGTCTGGTGGGAGAGCCCATGGCCGCCCGCCTGCGGGACGTGCTGCGCAATCAGAATGTGGAGGAGGTGCCATGAGTCAGCCCCAACCCTCGTCATGGCAGCGTCAGATCGAGGGCGAATGGCACGGCCTGCCCTCCATCTTCGACGCCGCCGGCAACCACTGCGGCTACAACAAGGTCTATCGGGCCTCGATTTTCCGGGACGGTCAGACCACTTACGTCATGCACACGCGCATTCAGGATGGCCTGGGACCGCTGCTCCCGCGCCTGGAGGTGGTGGATAGCTTTGCCTTCGGCGTGCGCGACGGCGACCGCGATCGTGTCTACCTGGGGCCGGATTTTATCGGCGCCGGCCATCCCTACGGGGCCCTGGTGGACGCGCATTACTACTCCCCCGGTTGGACTGCCGACCTGCGCACCATGGTGCACATCCTGCCCGACGGCCAAACGCAGGTCTATTCGTCGCTGCTTTATGATGGGCCAACCCTCTTCGCCGTGTTCAACGGCCTGTACAGAGTGGCCTTCGATTACCACACCAATCCGGAAACACAAGCGCGCATCGACGCCTTCTGCGAGCAGGAACGACGCGACGGTCGCAAGCCGCACATCCTGCCGCAAAAGCGCAGCGGCGCCTGGCAAGGCGAGATGGCGGTCTACAACAGCGAGCAAGAGCTGCTGGGCGTGAATCGGGTGCATATGGCCTATCGCCCTCTGGACCTGCTGCGGGCCGAGATGAAGGTCACCATCGAGGGCGTTTTTAGCCGCCGGTACACCTTCCGCCGTTATCGCAACGGTCCTCGCCACATCTTCGAGGGGCCGGATCTTTTCGGCAACAGCATGGGCTACGGCCGCGCCCTCTATACCTCGCAACACGTCTACGGCGAACCGCTCAAGATCAAAGGTCGCGAGTTCCTGATCGACGACAACTTTACCCTGAGCGTCGTATGGCAGTTCTACCGCTCCGATCGGATGGCCTACACGACCTTCGGCGTCCTGCATTGGCAGGAGGAGGGAGACGAAAAGAACCTATGAATCCGGTTCAAGTCGTTGTGATAACCGGTTCGACCAAAGGCATCGGTTACGCCGTGGCCACGGAGTTGCTGAAGCGCGGTCAGCAGGTCGTCATCAGCGGCCGCCGCCAGGAAGCGCTCGAGCAGGCGCTCACCACCCTGGAGGCCCGCTACGGCGATCGGGTGGCCGGCTGTCTGTGCGATGTGACCAAACCGGAAGCGCATGAACGGCTCTGGGCCTTCGCCTGTGCGCGCTTTGGCCGCGTGGACATTTGGGTCAACAACGCCGGCATAGCCCATCCCCAGGTCAAGGCCTGGATGTTGCCGCTGGACAAGGTGCAGGAGGTCGTCGCGGTGAATGTCCTGGGGGCGTATTACGGCACGCGCGTCGCCATCGGCGCCATGCTGGCCCAGGGCGGCGGCCGCATCTACAATCTGGAGGGCTTTGGCGCCAACGGCCGCGTGCGCGCCGGGATGACGGTCTACGGCATGTCCAAAGCGGCGGCGGCCTATCTGGGACGGTCGCTGGCGGCGGAATTGAAGGGCACACCGGTCAAGCTCATCACCGTGCAGCCGGGCATGGTCATCACCGATCTGGTCACGGCGCAGTTTGACCGTCTCGAAGACCTGGAACGGGTCAAGCCTATCTTCAACATCATCGCCAGCCGCATCGCCGAAGTGGCGCCCTGGCTGGCCGAGCAGATCTTGCGCCCCCACGAGAACGGCGCGCGGCTGGAATTCCTGCCCCGTCACAAGCTGCTGTGGCGCTTTGTCAGCGCGCCGGTGACCAGGCGCAAGGTGTTCGACTGAGCATCCCCAGGGTCACGAGGACTCCGCCTATGACCGTCCATCCCGATGATTTCAAGCGCGCCATGGCCCAGTTCGCCTCCGGCGTCACCGTCGTCACCACCCGCTATGGCGACGTTCCCATAGGCGTCACGGCCAGCTCCTTCACCAGTCTGAGCCTGGACCCGCCACTCGTGCTGGTATCGCTGGCCAAACGGCTGTTCACCCATAAGGCCATCGCCGAAAGCGGGGTCTTCGCCGTCAACGTCCTGGCCGCACATCAGGTGGAGTTGGGCATGCGCTTCGCCGGTATGCGGCCGGAGATCCAGGATCGCTTCGCC
Organism: Caldilineales bacterium; assembly: GCA_037443945.1. Lineage (GTDB taxonomy): Bacteria > Chloroflexota > Anaerolineae > J102 > J102 > SSF26. Next base: position 50,604 of record JBBINH010000009.1, on the reverse strand, counting down.
GATCTGCACACCACGACGGCCGTTACCGGCAGCCCTCTCCTGCCCGACACCCTGGCCTGGGTCGATTGCACCTTGTGGGCCATGTACGACGGCGGCGACCATACCATCTTCGTCGGCGAAGTGCAGGATCTGGCCGTTTCGGACCTGGATATCCCGCTGCTTTACCACAACCGGCTCTGGCGGCGTACCGAGGCTTTAGAGATACCCACCGTGCCTCTGGCGGTCACGCTGGTCGAGGTCGGGCTGCGTGACGGCATCCAGCGCGAGGAACGCCTGATCCCAACCGACATGAAGGTGGAGCTGGCCCTGGCCCTGGCCGATGCCGGTCTGCGCCAGATCCAAGTGGCGTCTTTCGTCAATCCTCGCCTGGTGCCGCAGATGGCCGACGCTGAAGCCGTGTTTGCCCGCCTACCTCGTCGTTCGGGGGTCACGTTTAGCGCGCTGGTACTGAACATGAAGGGGCTGGAGCGGGCCATCGCCGCCGGAGTAACCCAGGTGGAGATGGGCGTGCCCGCCAGCGAGACCCTGGCCCGTAAGAACGCCAACACCACCATCGAAGAGGGCTTACAGGAGATCGAAGCCATGGTGCGCAAGGCCCGCGAGCACGGCATTCGCGTGCGCGCCGGGGTGCAGGCAGCCTTTGGCTGCGCCTACGAGGGCCAAATCGAGCGGAGCAAGGTGGTGGCCATGGCCCGACGTCTCCTGGCCATGGGCATCGACGAGTTGTCGCTGGCCGACTCGGCCGGCCTGGGTAATCCGCAGTCGGTCCGTCGGATGGTGCAGGAAATCCTGCCCCTGGCCGGCAGCGTGCCCGTGGTGCTGCATCTGCACGACACGCGCGGCCAGGGCCTGGCCAACCTGCTCTCCGCCCTCAAGTCGGGGGTGACCTTGTTCGATACCTCTTTCGGCGGGCTGGGCGGTTGTCCCTTCATTCCCACGGCGCGAGGCAATGTCGCCACCGAGGATGCCGCCTACATGCTGCACGAAATGGGCATCCAGACCGGCATCGACGTAGCTAGGGTGGCGGCCGTTTCGCGACGGATGGAGGCCTTCTTGGGCAAGGAATTGCCCGCACGCATGCACAAACTGCTGGAGTAGGCCATGGGCCAGACCATCGCCGAGAAAATCCTCTCCCATCACGCCGGCAAAACCGTGCGCGCCGGCGACATCGTCATCGTGCGCGTGGACGGCGTCATGGCCACCGATGCCACGGCACCCCTGGCCATCCAGGCCTTTCGGGCCATGGGCGGCGTCAGATTGTGGGATCCGACGCGCGTCTTTCTGGTCATTGACCACGCAGCGCCTGCGCCGAACGAGACCGTGGCCAACCTGCATCGGCTTATGCGCGACTTCGCCTGCAAGATGGGTTGCCGGCTTTATGACATCGGCGAGGGCATCTGTCATCAGCTCATGATCGAAAACGAGCATGTCCGGCCGGGCGATCTCTTTCTGGGCGCCGACTCGCACTCACCCACCTATGGCGCCGTCAATGCCTTCGGCGTCGGCGTCGGTTCCACCGATCTGGCGGCGGCCATGCGGACCGGCAAAACCTGGTTGAAGGTGCCCAAGACCATCCAGATCACCCTGCACGGCACGTTGCGGCCTGGCGTAACGGCCAAAGATGTCATCCTGCGGCTGCTGCGAGAGCTGGGCGCAGATGGCGCCAATTACCAGGCTATCGAGTTCACCGGCGAGGCGGTGCGGGCCATGAGCCTGGCCGGCCGCATAACCCTGGCCAATATGACGGCCGAGATGGGCGCCAAGACAGGCCTGGTGGATCCCACGGGGTTGAGCCTGGACTATCCCTTTACGCCGGTCTATCCCGACCCGGATGCCGAGTACAGCCGGCGGCTGGCGCTGGATGTCTCGACCCTGGAGCCGCAGGTGGCGCGGCCCCACGCGCCCGACAACGTGGTGCCTATTGCCAGGGTCAGGGGCACGCCGATCCATTACGCCTTCATCGGCTCCTGCACGAATACCCGGCTGGAGGACCTGGCCGCAGCGGCCGCCGTGCTTCGGGGCCGTCCGGTGGCGCCGGGAGTGCGGCTGGTTATTGCCCCTGCCTCCCGTCGCGTGTTCGAGGCGGCATTGCAGCAGGGCATCGTGCAGACCCTATCCGCATCCGGCGCCGTTTTCATCCCGGCGGGCTGTGGCCCTTGCGTCGGCTCCCATCTGGGTGTGCCCGGCGACGGGGAAGTGGTCATCAGTTCTACCAATCGTAACTTCCGCGGGCGCATGGGGAACCCTCGTGCCGAAATCTACCTGGCCTCGCCGGCCGTCGTGGCCGCATCGGCCCTGGCCGGCCATATCGCCGACCCCGCCGAGGTGGGGTGAAGCTCCTGACCCGAACCGGCCATCATGAACAGCGAACCCATCTGCGGCATCGCCCACGTTTACGGCGACAACATCGATACAGACCGTATCATTCCGGGCAAGTACACCAAAACCCTGGATATGGCCACCCTGGCTGCGCACGTGCTGGAAGACCTCGATCCGGATTTTGCCCGCACGGTGCGCCCCGGTGACCTCCTGGTGGCGGGCTATAACTTCGGTTGCGGTTCTTCGCGCGAGCAGGCACCCCTGGCCATCAAGGCTGCCGGCGTGGCCGCCGTCATCGCCCGCAGCTTTGCCCGCATCTTCTACCGCAATGCCATCAACATCGGGCTGCCTGTGATCGAGGTCGAAGACCATGCCATCCGGCCCGGTGACCGGGTGGCGGTGGACCTGGCGGCAGGCCTTGTCGTCAACCACACCCGCAACGAAACCTATCGCGCGACGGCCATGCCCCAGCAGATGGTGGATATCCTGGCCGCAGGCGGATTGGTCAATTATCTGCTCCGGTACGGTGATTATGTCTGATTTTGACGTCTTTCGTGGGTTGAGGGTGTTGGAATTCAGCCATGCTGTGCTGGGACCGGCCTGCGGGTTGGTGTTGGCCGACTTCGGCGCCGAGGTGATCCGTATCGAACCGCCCACAGGCGATCCCACACGCGCGCTCAAGGGCTTCGGCACCGGATACTACCCTTTCTTCAACCGCAACAAGAAGAGTCTGGCCCTGGATATCAAAACCGAGGCAGGACGCGCAATCATCTACCGTCTGCTGGAGACGGCCGACGTGCTTATCGAGAACTTTGCTCCCGGTACCATGGACCGGCTGGGCCTGGGCTACGAAACCCTGGCCCCTCGCTACCCCCGGCTCATCTACTGCTCGCTCAAGGGCTTCCTGCCCGGTCCTTATGAACGACGCCTGGCCCTGGACGAGGTGGTGCAGATGATGAGCGGCCTGGCCTACATGACCGGTCCGGTAGGACAACCGCTGCGTGCCGGCGCCTCGGTGGTGGACATCATGACCGGCCTCTGCGGGGCAATGGCGGTGATGGCGGCGCTGTGGGAGCGAGAACGCACGGGCCGGGGCCGACTGGTGTGTTCGGCCCTCTTCGAGACGGCCGCTTTTATCATGGGTCACCACATGGCCTATGCCGCCCTGACCCAAGAACCGGTGCCCCCCATGCCCGCCCGTGTCAGCGCCTGGGCGATCTACCGGACCTTTGCCACGGCCGACGGCGAGCTGGTCTTCATCGGCGTCACCAGCGATAAGCAATGGGTGCGCTTCTGCCAGCTCTTCGAGCAAAGCGAATGGCTGGCCGACCCCCGGCTGAGCACCAACAACGGCCGCATCGAGCAGCGGGAATGGCTGCTGCCCGCCATCGAGAAGCTCATTGCCCGTTACATGCGCGCCGAGGTCTTGCGTCGCTGCGAGGCCGCCGACCTACCCGTTTCGCCCGTGGCCCGGCCCGAAGACCTCTTCACCGACCCGCAGCTCCAGGCCGGCGGCAGTCTGCTGCCCACACCCCTGCCCAACGGCGTCTGCGCACCGCTACCCCGCCTGCCCGTGCTGCTGGACGGTCTCGGTGCGACCCTGCGCAGCCCTCCGCCGACCCTGGGGCAACACTCGCGGCCGCTGCTGGCCGAATTGGGCCTGGATGAGCCAACCATCGAGGCGTTGATCCGGCAAGGGGTGGTGGCCGGCTGATGGTTCCCCTGCCCGGGAGTACCCTTATGAGCTCTCGTTCTCGTCAACGGCTATGTACGACCTTCTGATTCAAAACGTCCAACTGGTTCGCCCTCGTCGTTCCGGCATCGAGACGGCCGACATCGCCGTCCGTGACGGCCGGGTAGCCCTGGTCGGTCCCGGTTTACCGGCCGACCAGGCCCGTCGCGTGTACGACGGTCGGGGGCTTTTGGCGTTCCCCGGCCTGGTGGATGCGCACATGCACATAGGCATCTATGCGCCTCTGCCCCAGGATGTCGACACCGAGTCGCGCGCGGCGGCCATGGGCGGCGTCACCACCACCATCACCTATTTCCGCACCGGCGAATACTACCTGAATCGAGGAGGTCCCTATCGGGACTTCTTTCCTGAGGTGTTGCGCCTGTCTGAAGGACGCTACTGGGTGGACTACGCCTACCATTTGGCGCCCATCAACCGGGTGCATATCGACGAGATGCCCATGCTCCTGACCGAGTTCGGCGTGGCCTCCTTCAAAATCTTCATGTTCTACGGCGGCCACGGTCTCCACGGCCCTTCCGAACGGCAGCACAACTTCCTGTGTTTGGAGCCGGGCGAGCGCTACGACTTTGCCCATTTTGAGTTCATCATGCGCCGGCTGACCGAGATGATGGAGACCTATCCGGATCGGGCGCCCTATCTCAGCCTGAGTTTGCACTGCGAGGTGGCCGACATCCTCAACGCCTACACCGCGATCGTGCAACGCGAAGGGCGTCTGCGTGGTCTGCCCGCCTATCATGCCGCCCGGCCGCCCCATAGCGAGGGTCTGGCCGTGTTCATCGCCTCTTATCTGGCCCACGAAACCCGCTGTGCCCACATCAATTTGCTTCACCTCTCCTCGCGCAAAGCCCTGGAGGCCGCGCTCATGATGCGGGACCTTTTTCCGCATATCGACTTCCGCCGTGAGGTCACCATCGGACACCTGCTTCTGGATATCGACGAACCCAACGGCGTGTTGGCCAAAGTCAATCCGCCCATCCGTCCGCGGGCCGATGTGGAGTATCTCTGGGAACGGCTCCTGGCCGGCGATGTGGATTGGGTGGTCAGCGATCACGCCTGCTGCGCAGCCGAGTTGAAATACAACGCCGAACATCCCGACGACATCTGGCTGGCCAAATCGGGCTTCGGCGGCACCGAGTATTTGCTCAGCGGATTGCACAGCGAAGGCCGCAAGCGCGGTCTTAGCCTGAACCGCATAGCCGAGCTGACCTCCTGGAACCCGGCGCAGCGCTATGGCTTGCTGAGCAAAGGCGATATCGCCCCCGGCTACGACGCCGATATCGTCCTCTTCGACCCCGACGAGACTTTTGTCGTGCATGCGGCCGACTCTCCCTCCGGCCAGGGTTACACGCCCTTCGAAGGCCACGAACTGACCGGACGCGTGCGTGCCACCTTTGTCCGCGGCCATCTCGTGTACGAAAACGGTCGCATCCTAGGCGAACCCATCGGCCGCTATCGACCTCGTCCCGAACGATTCCCATCCGACCTTCCCATCTCTTTATCCTCCCCATGACCCCCTCCCTGACCGCCGAATACCTGTTCGACGACCTGACCCCGGCCGAGCGTGCCCGTGCCGAACGCGTCGAGGCCATCTTGCCGGAACTACGCCGCCACGCCGAAGAGGTAGACGCCACAGGCCGGTTTTATACACCCCATCGGGAGACACTGGCCCGCGCCGGCCTGCTGGGCCTGGTGGTCCCCGAAGCTTACGGTGGGCTGGGCGGCGGCCTGCGTGACCTGGCCGCGGCCACCTTCGCCATGGGCACGGCCTGTCCCTCCACGGCGCTGGCCTATTTCTTTCACTGTTCGACTTCGTCGCGTGGACTGCTGGCCCTGGAAGCCATTGCCGAGGGCAAGTTCGACGCCGAAGAGGTGCCCATCGTGCGCCGTTTCGCCGAGAACGTCCTCCGGCGCATGGGCACGCAAGGCCAGTTTCTGGGCAACTTTGCCAGTGAGACGGCCAAGTCCTCGCAAAGCGCCGTGTTCATCGCGACCGAGGCCGAACGGACCAACGGCGGCTGGCTGCTCAACGGCGTCAAATCGTTTGGCTGCAACACGGGCGTGGCCGATGCCTACCTGGTGGCAGCCAAGCTCAAGGGCTACGAGACGGCCGAAGGGCTGGCCATGTTCTTTGTGCCGCGGGATGCAGCCGGAGTGCGAGAACGACCGGCCTGGGATGCCCTGGGCATGCGCGGCAGCGCTTCGCACGGCATCATTCTGGAGAACGTCTTCGTGCCCGACGAAGACGCCCTGACCCTGCCTGGCGCCTTTGTCAAACTGATGCAAAGCAGCCGCGGCTCGCTCATGGGCAACCAACCCGCCATTGCGGCCATCTACCTGGGTGCGGCCAAAGCGGCCTTCGATTATGCCCTGGACAGCACCATGCGAATGCGCTTCGAGGACACCGGCCGGCCTATCGCCACCAGCCCCTTTCACCAGGAGCTGATCGGCAAGGCGGCAGCCGCCCTGGAAACGGCGCGGCTCTGGTTGCGCCGTCAGATCGACCTGGAAGCCAGCGAGCCACCCATCGCCGCTAAGGACGAAGTGGTGCAGCACTGGCGGCTGGCCAAGGGCGTTATTTCCGAAAACGCGTTTCTGGTAGCCCAACTGGCCCTGAAGATGACCGGCACCAGCGGCACGGCCAACCGGGGCCTGGTGGCGCGCATGTTCCGCGACATCGCCATGAGCCTGGTGATGGCCTTCCCGGCCGAACGGGGCCGCCTGGAGGCGGCCAAGATGATCACGGATGGCGCCGAAACCCGCACGTTTACCGTCAAGACCGACTGAGGAAGCCCCCATGAATCCATCCCTGAGCATTCCACCCCTGGCTACCATCGAGGCCCATCTGCAACCCCGGGCTTTTATCGATGGTGAACTCCAACCGCCGGCCCTGTCGTTGCCCACACCCATCCACAATCCCAGCACCGGTCAGGTCATCGGCCATCAGACGGCCTGCGACCCGACCCAAATCGAGACGGCGCTGGCCGCTGCCCAACGGTGTCATGCCAGCGGTATCTGGGCGAACACATCCCCGGAAAGCCGGGCCGAGCTGTTGGAGCGGGCTGCGGACCATCTCATGGCGCAGGTGCCGCTGATCGCGGCCGTGGAAGCGCTGAACACAGGCATCGTCATCACCACATCGGCGTTTGTCAATGCCATCGTCTGGCTGGCCTTCAAAGCGGCGGCGGGTGTGCTGCGCCGCGGCTATACCTGCACCACCGTGCCCGGTCCCTTTGGCGAGGTGGAGATCCGGCGTAAGCCACTGGGTGTGGCCGTGGCTATCGTGCCGTGGAACTCACCGGCCGCTCTGGCGGCGCACAAGGTGGCCAATGCCCTGGCGGCAGGCTGTCCGGTCATCCTCAAACCCACCGAGTGGGCGCCCTACTCGTGCCAGTTTTTGGCCGAGGCCCTCATGGCGGTGGGGCTGCCGCCGGGTGTGTTCCAGATCGTCCATGGCGGTCCCGAGGTGGGCCAACGGTTGGTCGCCGATCCGCGCGTGCGGGCGGTGTCGTTCACGGGTGGGCTGGAAGGCGGTCGGGCTGTGGCCGCCGCCTGTGCGCGTGATTTCAAATCGTTCCAACTGGAGCTCGGCGGCAACAACGCCATGATCGTCCTGGCCGATGCCGATGTCGAGGCCGTGGCCGAAGGCGTGGTCGCCGGACTGACCACCCTCAACGGTCAGTGGTGTCGGGCCTTGGGGCGACTGCTGATCCATTACTCCCTTTATGACCGGGTATTGGAAGCAGCGCTGGTGCGGCTGGCGGCGCTGCGAGTGGGCGAGGCGCTCTCACCCGAATCGCAGATGGGACCGCTGGCCAATGCCGTGCACCGGGAGCGCATCAACCGGGCGGTTGCCGCACTGGCAGCCAAAGGCGGGCGTGTGCATCGGGTTACCCCCGTGCCCGATGAGGGCTTTTATCTGCCGCCCACGCTGATCACCGATGTGGCGCCGGAGGAGGCGCTGGGGGAGATCTTCGGCCCCGTGGCCACCGTCCACCCCTTTGCCGACGATGACGAAGCCGTAGCCCTGACCAATCAGACCCCTTATGGCCTGGGCGGCTATGTATACGGCCGCGATGAAGAGCACGCCCTCGCCATTGCCCGGCGGATGAACACCGGCGGGGTCAAAGTCAACGGCGTCAGCTTGCTGGAGCTGAACGTGGACGCGCCCCGTCCGGCCTGGGGCCTGAGCGGCTTCGGCGAGGAAGGCACTCTGGAGACCTTCGACGTGTTTTGCGGCAAGTCGGTGGTAGGCATAGCCGGGGGTCGTTCGGCAACTCCTGAAAGTGCCTGAAGCGCTGCTCAGCACGCCGGAACGCGCCGATATCCGGCGCACCGCCGCTCTTGCCCACAAGGGTATAATACGCCGTTGAGTCGGCAAAAGCCATTTTTTCGCCCCCTCTCGGGGGGCCGGTATACGTACCGATTTTTGACGAGGCAACCCAAGCTCTTTCCCCAAGCATTCCATTCGCAGGAGACACGCTGACGATGGTCACGATCCGTACCGATGTCATCAAACTCGGCGACAAATTTGCCACCGTGCTGGGCGACGATGTCCATGTCGGCCAGATGGCCCCGGAATTCACCTGCGTTGGGCCGAATTGGCAGCCCGTCAACCCGTTGCAGGAATCCAAGGGCAAGGTCATTATCCTCTCGGCCGTGCCCTCGCTGGACACCGAGGTCTGCGATCGGGAAACGCGACGGTTCAATCAGGAAGCGGCCCGTCTTGATGAGGATATCGTCATCTACACCATCAGCACCGATTTTCCCATGGCCCAAAAGCGCTGGTGCGGCGCTGCCGGGGTCGACAAGGTCAAGGTCATCTCGGATGTGCTGGAGACCGATTTCGGCCTCAAATACGGCCTGCTCATCAAAGAGCGCCGCTATCTGCGCCGCGCCGTGTTTATCGTTGGCCGGGATGGCCGCCTGACCTATGTCAACTATCTCCCCTCCCTGGGCCAGGAACCCGACTACGACGAGGTCATTGCCGCGGCCAAAGAGGCGTTGGCGAGCTAAAAGGGCGGATGGCAGGTTCGATAGCCGGTCGGCGTTACCCCCGCCGACCGGCTCTTTTTAGGAGGAATTGCGCGCCGCCGGGCCGTTCCCGGCGCCGCGCTCAGGAGGGACCAACCGACGCGGGCGTCGCCCACATGCGTGTGGCAAAATCGGCGCCCTGCCGCAGAGCCTCCCCGTTGGCTGCCAACAGATGGCGGTGTCGCTCCGGCAGATGCTCGGCCAAAGCCCGCGCGATGGCCGCCAGGGGCAACAGACCGGTAGCGCCGATCAGCGCACCCAGCATGACCACATTCGCCAGCTTGACCGAACCCAGGCTCTCGGCGATGTCATTGGCCGGAATGACGACGACATCGATGTCATGACGTTGCACCGGGCGCTTGACCAGCGAACCGTTCACCACCAGCAGACCGCCGGACCGCACCAGCGGTTCGTACTTATCGGCCGAGGGCAGGTTCATGACCACGACGATATCGGGATTGCGCACCAACGGCGAGCCGATAGGCTCGTCGCCCACCACGACCGTACAGTTGGCCGTGCCTCCGCGCATCTCCGGACCATAGGAGGGGATCCAGGTGACATGCAGGCCCTCGTCGGCAGCCGCATAGGCCAACAATTGCCCGGCGAAAAGCACACCCTGACCACCAAAACCGGCGAGAATGACCGATCTTTCCATACATGCCTCCGTTTCCGGCGCGAACTAGGACCGTGCGGTCAGGGCCTGATGGACCTTGAAATCACCGGGCGGATAGACGGGCACCATCTTGTCGCGGATGAAAGCCAGCGCCTCCAGCGGGTTGAGGCCCCAGTTGGTCGGACAACTGCTGAGCAGCTCGACGATGCCCAGTCCCAGGCCTTCGATCTGGGCACGAAAGGCCAGCTCGATGGCCTTTTTGGCCTTGCGGATCTCGGCTGGCGAATGGGTCGAACGCCGCACGGCATAAGCCACCCCCGGCATCATGGCCAGCATCTCGGTGATGTGAAGCGGCCAACCCTGCTGGCGGATGTCGCGGCCGTAGGGCGAAGAGGTCGTCACCTGGCCGGGCAGGGTCGTCGGCGCCATCTGGCCGCCGGTCATGCCATATAGGCTGTTGTTGACGAAGATGACCGTGAGCAGCTCCCCACGAGCACAGGCATGGATGATCTCATTCGTGCCGATGGAGGCCAGATCGCCATCACCCTGATAGGTGAAGACAATACGGTCGGGTAGGGCCCGTTTGATGCCCGTCGCCATGGCCGGCGCACGGCCGTGGGCCGCTTCGACCGCATCCACGGTAAAGTATTCGTAGGCCAGAACGGCACATCCTACCGGTGCTACGGCGATGGTCCGTTCGCGAATGCCCAGCTCATCGATCACTTCGGCGATGAGCCGATGGATGATGCCATGGGTGCAACCGGGGCAATAGTGGGTATAGGCTTCGCTCAGCGCCTCAGGCCGCTTATAGACAACCTGCATGGCGGCCGGAGGGATGACGGCCGAAGCTATCGGTTGCGATGAGGTCAGTTCGGCAATAGCCATCGTGATGCGCTCCTCACAGTTGGAATCAGGCGGTCACCGGTCGGGCACGATGTCCGTTACGACTGCGTACCAGGCCGACCAGGGTATGCAGGGCTGGCAGGATATCGTCGGGCAAGGGGATGACGCCGCCCATGCGGCCCAGGAAATGCACAGGCACACGGTCTTTGACCACGCGCTGGACATCCTCCAGCATCTGACCGGCATTCATCTCCACCACCAACACACCCTGGACACGTGCGCTCAACGCTTCCAGTTCGCGCTCCGGGAAAGGCCATAAGGTAATCGGACGAAACAGCCCGGCCTTGATACCCATCGCCCGTGCCTGCCGCACCGCCGATTGGGCAATGCGGCCGACGGTGCCGAACGCTACCAACAGATAATCGGCATCGTCGACCAGATAAGTGGCATAACGGACTTCGTTGGCTTTGATCTGCGCCAGCTTCTCTTGCAGGCGCAAGTTGAGCGCCTCCAGACGCTCGGCGCTGAGATAAAGGGATGTGATCACCCGATGCGGCCGGCCGGCGGCGCCGGTTGTGGCCCATGCCGGCGTCTCCCCGCCGTTGACCTCCTTGAAGGGCGGCATGACCACAGGTTCCATCATCTGACCCAGGGTGCCATCGCCCAAGAGGATGACGATATGACGGTATTTGAAGGCCAGATCGAAGCTGATGTACATGAGATCCACGGCCTCCTGCACCGTGGCCGGGGCCAGGACAATGGCGTGATAGTCGCCATGACCGGCCGACTTAACCACCTGGAAATAATCGCCCTGGCTGGGTTGGATATTGCCCAGGCCCGGCCCCCCACGCATGATATCGACGATAACGGCCGGAACCTCGCTGGCGGCGATATAGCTCAGCCCCTCCTGCATCAAGCTGATGCCGGGCGACGAGGAAGACGTCATAGCCGGTGTGCCCGTGCAGGCAGCGCCGTAGAGCATGTTGATGGCCGCCAGCTCGCTCTCGGCCTGTAGAAAGACACGGCCCAGTTCGGGCATACGCCGGGCCATGTACTCGAGCAGTTCGGTCTGGGGGGTAATCGGATAGCCGAAAAAGACCCGAACCCCGGCCCGCAGAGCCGCCTCGGCCAGAGCTTCGTTGCCTTTCCACAGCGTCTTGGCCATAGTCTGCCTCTCCTCAGTTGACAACGGCCCGCACGGCCGTCGTGCGGACGGGTTGGGGAAAACGATACACCGTGAAAACCACATCCGGGCAGACGACGGCGCACACGGCGCAGCCGGTGCACTGGCCCGCCTCTTCATCGAGAATCACAGGACGATACCCGCGCGCATTGTAGGTTTCATCGAGCTTGAGGACATGTTGCGGGCAATGGTAAACGCACAGTTCGCATCCCTTACAGCGATTGCGGTCGATCACAACGGTACCTTTGGCTCCCATCGCTCAAACGACCTCCATACGAAAACGATCCGGCCCGCCGACACGGGCATGGTGCACAACGAAAGCCGTGATTATCCCAAAGTGACAAACAGGCCGGAATACCATTCTGTCCTGCATCGCCTTTGATGCCTCGGAATTGACAGGCTGATTATAACCAATAACCGCGGAAATGGGTATGATCTCGCGCAGGTTCGCATCCGATCGTTGCCCGGTCGCGGCGGGGGTAGTTCGGCCACAGGAGCGGCCAGGGCATGGCGGCCCTCGCTTGCGAGGACAAAACCGCCTTACGAAACGCTACCGGACGGCCCACAGCCGGACAGCGCCACCCGCTCCGGCGTGGCCACACGACCAACCGGTCCGGGCGCCGGGCCTCGTCGTGGGCTACGGCCGCCGTCTCGGCCCGGACCTTTAGGGTGTCGAGCCTGCGCCCCAATGCGCCTGCACGAATGCCGCCGGCGTCATCGGCTCACGGCCCACAAGCCAGCGCAGCACATGGGGATTCCCCACCAACCCGAACGCCTCGTAATAGGCGAACATGGCCAGCAACGTCTCCACCGCGTACGCCGACAACCCCGCCGTTACCGCCCACTCGCGCCATACCGCTCGCGGCACCACCTCGACCTTCACGGGATAGCCCAACACGGCCGTGAAAACGCCTGCCACCTCGTGCTGGCTCAACGGTGGCGTCCCCACCAGCTCATAGGTGGCACCCGCATGGTCTTCTGCGCACAGCACCGTCGCCGCCGCGTCGGCAACATCGGCCAGCGCCACCAGGCTCAATCGCGTCTCGGCGGCGTAGGGAACGGCATAACGCCCCTGCCGGATGGCATCCCGCTGGGCCAGCCAGTTTTCCATATAAACCGCCGGTTGCAGAATGGTAAAGTCAAGCCCCGCTTCGAACAACGCCTCTTCTACCCGCAATTTCTGCCAATGATGGGGCATCTTTTCCGTCTGCGGATGCAACACCGAGTGATACACAAAGCGCTCTACCCCTACCGACCGGGCCATGCGCAACAGCCTTTGGCCGATGGCAAGCTCCTCCGGATGCATATTGGGCGGGATGTGATAGACGGCGCGCACTCCCTGCAAGGCCTGCCCCAAAGCCGCCTCGTCCTGCAGATCGCCGACCACGATCCGGGTTGCGCCCAAGGCCTCGACCACAGGAACCTGCTCGCGACGCCGCACCAACGCCGCTACTTCCCGTCCTCGTGCCACCAGGGCCCGGATCACGGCCCGCCCTGTCTTTCCCGCCGCACCGGTGATCAGAATCATAAGGCAGAAAAGGATGATTTGTTGATTATTGCCACTCTTTTTGCTCAAAAATCATTGATAATCAAAAACTACCTTAATCGCGCCGGTTCGTTTATTTTCGGCTGTAGCAATCGCTTCACGCCATTTTTCCAGCGGAAAACGATGGGTGATCAAACCGTCAATGGTCAACTTGCCCTGGCGCAGAAGCTCGATGACGAGATCGAACGTCTCCCATTGGCGGCCGTTCCACTGCTCGCGGCCGTGGGAATTGACACCGATCAGGTTCACCTCCTGATACCAGACCGGCGTCAGGTCGAGCGAAAGCGGTTTGAGCTTGACCCCGGCCAGCACCACCGTGCCCCCCGCCCGCGCCCAGCGCAGGCTATCCTGCAGGGTGGCCGCCGTGCCCACACAATCGAAGACGACATCAAAACCGCCTAACAGCATCCGCGTTCCCAGCATGCCCTCGTAAAGGCGGGCCCCGGTGATCCGGGCCACGGCCTGGTAGGGATCCTCATCGCCGATGATCGCATCGGCTCCCAGGCGCCGCGCCATGCGCTGTTGATGGCCGTAACGGGCCAAAGCGGTGATATGGCAGTCGGGCGCCAGGGCCCGCAGGGCCTGAATCACGTTGAGCCCGACGATGCCACAACCCACCACCAGGGCTTTTTCACCCGCCTGCGGCAGCCGGCGCAAGGCCGTGCGCACGCCTACGGCCAACGGTTCGACCATGGCGGCCTGGTCATCGCTCAAATCGTCGGGCACGGGGTACAACTCGGTCTCGTGCGCCGTGTAGCCGTCGCCCCAACCGCCACCCACCCCGCGCGGGCCGATCCCCCGCGAAGCGTTTTCGCACAAAATGTAATTGCCCTGGGCGCAATGCCGACAGAGGGGTTCGATCTCTTGATTACGGCAATGGGCGCCCTGGAAGCGGGCCTGCATGATCACCCGATCGCCGGGCTTGAAACGGGTCACGCCCGGCTCGACTTCGGTAACGATGCTCACCACCTCATGGCCCAGATAGAACCGCTGATTGCCCGGCAGCGCCGCCGGCCCGATCTGCGGATCGGCCTCCACGTGCAACAGCGACAGGTCGCTGGCGCAGATGCCGCAGACGCGATTACGCACCCGCAACCAGCGCGGGCCCGGCAGAGGGGGGTCGGGGATCTCGGCAAAACGCACCGGCGACAGCGGCGCATAAACGACATTACCCCACACGGGTTTGAGGGCCTTCACGGCCAACATTTTCGGGATGTGTTTGTCAACGTAAATCGTGCGCATCATGGCTGAGAAAGAACAAAAACAACCGCATCAACCAAGGGTTGTCAGACAACCGCCGCTACTTAGCCCCCGAACTGTAGCAAAAAAGCACCGCCCCTGGCAAGATAGCAACCAAAGTTGGCCCCTCCGACGGCTTCGGTTGCCTACCGGGCCGATAAGGTCTTATTTGACCCCCATGTGATTTTCCAGGCTCAGTTGATCACCGACGGCCGTCCCGGTGTTGACCACGGTTCCGGCCGGCAATTCAACGACGTAACGGGCATGAGGGCGGACAAAACTCAGTCTCCAGGGTGGCAGGCCGAGCTCCATGTCCACGATACGATGTTCGGCGTCGACATAAATCACATCGATGGGAAAGCCCATGAACATCGTGTGGATGCCTCGACAGGGCATGATCACCAGCCCTTCGCCGTCGTCGAGCTTCTTGGTGCCGATAAGCCCCTTCAGCCGCGACCAGAAATCCCGGGCGATCCGCGCTCGTGTGGCCAACATGAGATTGGTCGTCCTGTTGCGGATACCCACGATAGGGAGGGCATAAAAGACTGGCATGGCCGATCACCTCCTCCAGGCCGGAGCAAAGCGTTCCTGGCCGAAAATGTTGGGCGGTAGCACGATCCCCACGCGTTCGATCTCATCGCTGACCCGCGGCCGTAGTCCGGTCGGCTGGATCTGGCCGCGAATGCGGCCGGTCTCGTCGAAACCTTCTTGCTTGAACACGAAAATATCCTGCATCACGATCATGTCGCCTTCCATGCCCGTAATCTCGGCGATCTGGACGATACGGCGGACGCCGTCGCGCATGCGTTCGACATGGACGATGAGGTCAATGGCCGAGGCGATCTGCTGGCGGATGGCGCGGACGGGCATGTCAAAACCGGCCATCAGTACCATGGTCTCGATACGGCTGAGGGTATCGCGAGGGCTGTTCGAGTGCACCGTGGTCAGCGAACCATCGTGACCGGTATTCATGGCCTGGAGCATGTCCAGGGCCTCGCCCCCGCGCACCTCGCCCACGACGATGCGGTCGGGCCGCATGCGCAGGCTGTTGATCACCAGATCGCGGATACTCACGCCGCCTTTGCCTTCGATATTCGGCGGCCGTTTCTCCAGCCGCACCACATGGGGTTGCCTGAGTTGCAGCTCGGCCGCGTCTTCGATGGTAATCACCCGTTCGTTGGCCGGAATGAAACTCGAAAGCACATTGAGCAGCGTCGTCTTGCCCGAACCCGTGCCGCCGCTGACGATGATGTTGAGCCGCGCCACCACCGCCGCCTCCAGAAATTGGGCGACTTCCGGCGTCAGAGTGCCGAAGCGGATCAGATCGTTGATGGTGAACGGCTCACGACGAAACTTGCGGATGGTCAGGACGGGTCCGTTGAGCGACAGGGGCGGAATGATGGCGTTGACGCGGGAACCGTCGGGCAGACGGCCATCCACCATGGGCGAAGCCTCATCGATCCGTCGGCCCAGCGGGGCCACAATGCGCTCGATGATGTACATCACGTGCTTATCGTCGATGAACTTGACATCGGTCAGGCACAATTTGCCGTTGCGCTCTACATAGACCTGGTAAGGCCCGTTGACCATCACTTCCGTGATATCGTCCCGATCGAGCAGGGGCTGGATCGGGCCATAGCCGAGAATATCGGCCAGGATCATATCGAGCAGCTTCTCACGCTCGGCCCGACTCAGGATGAGATTGGCCTTGGCCAGAGCATTGGCATAGACCGGTTCGACCAGACGCCGGATCTCGGCCGCCCGCTCTCGGCCGTTATTGAGCGATTTGACCTCGTTGATGAGATAACGCTGGACTTCCTCCCGAATCTGGGGGAACTCCGGCGGCAACGTATAGCCATGGCCGTCCGACTCCTCGCCGATGCATGTCAAGGATTGCGAGAGTGGTGGAGCCGCCGGCACCGGCGCAGGTGGGACCGAGGCAGGTGTGGCGCGCGGCCGTGGTGGGGTTGTCGCTGGTTCGGGGACAGAAGGACGATTGCGGAAAAGAGCCATAGACGAGCCTCGCAAGCTCCCGGTTCGGGAGCCTATGCCCGACCGGGATACTACAACCGATTTATCCTAAATTTCGACAAATCAATTGAAATATCGATTATTTTAACCATATCGGATCCCAATCATTATACTTGTTATTACTGATATTCCTCTGTTCGGAACCATCGGCATTCATAATCCATATCTGCAAATTGCCGGTGCGATTGGAATAAAACACAATTTGACGACCATCAGGTGACCAACTGGGATGTTTGTCCCATTCCCAGCTATTTTTGGTAAGTTGTGCGAATTCGCTTCCATTAACGGTTACCGTCCAAATCTCATCATTACCGCTATGATTGGACACATAGGCTATGCGCTGGTTATCGGGCGACCAGACGGGGTCATAGCTCTGACCGGGGTGATCGGTCAAGCGGAAAACACGCTGCCAGTTTGCCGGCAGATCGGTGCGCACTTTGTACAGATGGACGCGTGTTTTGTCGTTTTCATCCGCCTGGGCCACGACATAGGTGGTGCCATCGGGCGAATAGGCCTCGCGACGCCGCAGGGCCTCCAGTTTGGGACGTTCGCTGTCGGCCAACCTGCGCACACGCGAACCGTCTACGCGCATGACGTAGACGCCCTCGACACCGTCGCGATCGCTGAGGAAGGCGATCCATCCTCGGAAGTATTCCAGGGGCGGCGGCGGTAACGGCGTGGCGGTGGGTGCCGGGGTGGCCGTGGGCGTCGGGGTCGGCGTGGGGGTAGGGGTGGGCGTCAGATAGGGCGCCATCCCTTCCAGACGCAAAGCCGCCTCCGTCGTATCGGGCACAGACAGCCGTCCGGCCCGGATGTAATAGTCAATTCCCTGTTCACGGGCCCCCTCGCGCACGGCCCGATCGCCCTGCTGGAGGTAAAGGTTGTACAACTGCGCGGCCACCCGTCTGCCGAGATAGTCAGGCCGTTTGGTATAGACCTGTTCCAACGCGGCCACGGCTGCGGCCGTATCGTCTGCGCTCAGTGCCCGATAGCCTTGCAGATAGGTCTGCAAGAGGTCCAACTCTTCGGCCACATCGAAACCGACTGCGGGAGTGTGGGGCCGCGCCTTTTGCCAGACCAGGGCCTTTTGCAGATAGCGCTCGGCCCGTTCCAACTCCTCGGTGGGCTCGGCGTGGCGGTCGAGAATGGCCCGGGCGGCCGCGGCATAAGCCGTGAAGAGCCGTTCTCCTACGGTCTCGGCCTCATAAGTGCTATCGAGCCGTTGCAGCTCCTCGTAACGGGTGATGGCCTCCTCCCAACGGCCCTGTTGATACGCCGTTTCGGCCAGGGCAAAGAGCGCGGCGATCGCTTTTTGATGATCCAGGGCCCGCAGGCGTTGGGCCACATCGGCATAACCGGGGGCTTTGGCCTCGATGCGACGGAGCAACCAGCGGGCCGTCTCGTGGTCGCCGGACTCCATGACGGACACGGCTTGCTCGTACTCGGCGGCCAGGGCCAGAGCCTGTTGCGCCTGGTGCAGGCGTTGTCGGGCCAGGGCATTGTCGGGGTTCAACTCCAGCACGTGGCCGAATTCGAGGATGGCCTCCTGATAACGACCGGCTTCCAGGGCTTCCTGCGCTTTGGCGAAGATCGCCTGTTCGGTCTTCAGCAGGGCTTGGCGACGCTGAATGGGCACCAGCACCTGTTCGCCGAACAAGACCAGACCGTAGAGAATACCCCAGATGCCGGCCAGCAAGAGCAGGAGCTTGATCAAACGACGCCGGGGAATGCGCAGACGGCGGCCTTTGACCTTGGTGCTCCAGCGCTGGACGGCATCGGCCCGCAACGCCGTCTCGGCCATCAGCGCGGCCAGTTCGGGTGCTGCGGGATAAGCCGTCTGCAACTCGGCCAAAAGCGCCTGCGCCTCTTGCCATTGGCCTTGCTGCAAATGGGCCAGGACCTGGGCATAGCGCCGGTCTAGCCGATACTCGCAACCGAAGCTCGCGGCTTCAAGGACAGACCCGGTAGAGGCGACAAACATGGATAC
Organism: Caldilineales bacterium; assembly: GCA_037443945.1. Taxonomy (GTDB): domain Bacteria; phylum Chloroflexota; class Anaerolineae; order J102; family J102; genus SSF26. The sequence continues at coordinate 32,059 of JBBINH010000009.1, read as the reverse complement.
CTAAAAGTTGCCGAACATCTCCATCACTTTGGGGATGGCAGGGCCGAGGACGACGGCAAACATGGCCGGGAAGATGAAGAAAATGAGAGGAAAAAGCAGTTTGAGGGGCAGTTTGCGCGCTTCTTCTTCCAGACGCAGCCGCCGGTAGATGCGCATCTGCAGCGATTGGGCGTGGAGCACATCGCGGATGCTCATGCCCAGGCGGTCGGCCTGCACCAGCACGGCCACAAAACTGGCGACTTCGGGCACGTCCGTGCGTTCGACCAGATGGTGGAGGGCCTCGATGCGCCGCACCCCCAGCCGGGTTTCGCTGATCACCCGTTGCAATTCGGTGGACAGCTCGTTGTCCCAATGCATCGTCACCTTCTGCAAAGCCGACTCAAAGCCCAGACCGGCATCCACGCAGATGGAAAGCATGTCGAGGATATCGGGAAGCTGGCGGGCAATGGCCGCCTGGCGGGCGCGGGCACGACGCCGCAGCCAGAAATTGGGCAGATACAACCCCACCCCAAAGGCGCCGAAAGCCATCAGCAGAGCCTGAACGAAGGAGAGTACGGCGCCGGCGTAGAGAAAGGCGACAACGGCAAGGGTAATGGCCACAAGAAAGCGCAGACCCAAAAAATCCGTCACCGATAACTCGCCCGGTTGACCGGCAACGATCAACAGATGCTGCAAGCGCTCCATATGGTGGGACGGCGTCAGCCGTCTGCCGATGCCGTAGAGTCGCCGCAGCATCGGCTTGAGCACGCGATGGGTCCAGGGATTGAACGCCTCCAGCTCGCGTGGCTTCGGCATAGCCGTCGCAGCCAGTCCTGTGGTCAGGAGTTCCCAGGCCATGATCCGGTTCTGCCGAGCGCGGCGCAGACCGATCAGCAGGCTCAAGGTGGCCAGCCCGACCAGGACGGCGATGATCAAATAGGTGAGTGTGGACGGCACCGGCATGGCTCAGACCTCCAGACGCATCATCTGGCGCATGATCAGGGCGCCGATCAGAACCGAGCTGACGGCATAGGCAGGGATGACCAACGGCCAGCCGGGTTGAAACATGGCCATCATATACGAGGGGTTGAGCACTATGAGGATGGCCCCCAGGATGAAGGGCAGAAGGATGAGGATGGTTCCCGTCATCCGCTGTTGCGCCGTGACGGCCCGGATCATGCGCGTCAGGCGCAGTCGGTCGCGGATGGTCTCGGAAATGGTCTGCAACACCTCGGCCAGGTTGCCGCCGACTTCGTAGTTGATCTGAATGGCCGTGACGGTCATGTGCAGGTCCTCGCTGCCCACCCGTTCGACGAGATGGTCCAGGGCGTCTTGCAGGCTGTAGCCCAGCGTGGTCTCGCGAACGACGCGGTCGAATTCCGAGGCCACGGGGTCCGGCATCTCCTGGGCCACGATCTGGATCGCATGGAGCAGGCCTTGCCCCGCCCGCAACGACCCCACCAGCAAATCGAGCACGTTGGGAAAATTGTCTTCGAACTGCCGTAACCGGGTAGCGCGGCGTCGGCGCAGTTGGAGGGCCGGGATTATCCAACCCACCAGGGCTGCCAGCAGCGCCACCGGTGCCTGGCGGAACGCCAGCCAACCCACCACGACACCGGCCAGAGCCATTCCGATCCGTGTCAGAAAGTACTCGCGGACGGTCAGCTTGCTATCGGCCGCAACCAGGTCGGCTTCGGCCCGTTGCACCAGCGAAAGCCGTCGCCAGCGCGGCGAACCGGCAGCCGGGGCTGTGGTCGCTTGCGCCGATGGCGCCTCCCAGCGGGGGCCCGCGCCGAGCTTGCCGGAGAGGGGGCCTTCCAAAGCACTTTGTGCCTTCACCCAACGGTGCAGGCCCATCAGGGCCAGGAAAACGGCCAGACCGGTCAGGGTGGCAATGGTTGCCAAAACGATCAAAAGGCCCATAGGGTTGACGCACGCACCAGATCGGGAAAGGCCAGGAGAACGACCCAGGCACCGAAGACCAGATAGGGGGCATAGGCCAGGGAATGCCCCCGCGGAAAGCGCCAGGGTCGCCATTGCGATTTGACCAGCACGATACCCAGAGCGGCCAGACCACCGACCAGAATCCCGATCACCAGGGCCACGATCACGCCCGGCAGCCCGGTGATGAGACCGATGAATCCGGCCAGCTTGACATCGCCCATGCCCATCCCCTGGGGATAAGGCAGGCGCAACAACCAAAACAGCAGAAAACCCACCAGACCTGCGGCCAGGGCCGAGAACCCCGGCGGTAGACCCAGCACCACGCTCAGGACCAGAGCGCCGGCGGCCCCCGGAGCCAGCATGCGATTGAGTACAAGCCGATGCTCCAGGTCGATAACGGCAATAGCCAACAAAAACCAGCTATAGCCCATCACCGCCAATGCCGCCGGCGTCTGACCCCAAGACAAGAAGGCCAGGTAGGCGAGCAGGGTAGCCATGCCATAAACCAGCCCACGACGCCACGGACCGAATGCCGTCCGTGTGTCGACGGCCATTTGCGATCCCGACACTGCGGCGAGAGCCGGATGTCCTCGCGGCAAGCGATCGGCGGCCCGGTTGACCAGATAGCCACCGAGGAACCCAAGGACCATAAGGGCGATCACGCTCGACATCATCCCATTGATCGGCGAATGGAATGTTCCTCTGCCTGAGGGGCAACGGTAGGCTGAAGACGTTGCAAAGGTGTCTGATGTTCGTTGCGTCCCGGCTTATTCCGGCGCCACCGGGCCGGCCTGGCCGTCTCGGCGGCGGCTTGCGGTTTTATCTCGGCCGCCAGCCGAGCGGCCAGATGTTCGATCTGACGGCTCAGGAGCGCCCGCCGATGGCTGAGGACGAAGGGAACCCCCCGGTTGGTCGCCAGGGTGACAAGGGCCGGATCGTCCACCAGCGCCGCCTCGACCTTGAGCTTGAAATGATCGGCAATGGCTCCGGCGCCGATGCCACCGGCCGCGCCGGCGCGATTGAGGATGAGGTGGATCCGGGCGCCGATGCCCGACTCCTGTTTCAAGCTTTCGATCAGGGCTACCGCCCCCCGCACGGCCGTGATCTCAGGCGTGCTGACGACAAGAATGGTGTCGGCCATAGCCAGGGCCTCGGCCAGGATAGGATCGGGGCTGGCCGCCGTATCCACAATGACGACAGAGGCCATTTGGGCGAGAACATCCAAAACGGCACGCCATACCGTCGGGGGGATATCCACGAGCTGCGACACCGCCGTCGGCGCCGCCAGCAACCGCACGCCGCTGCTGTGGACGAACAAGTGACCACCGACCAGGTCGGCATCGAAATGCATCTCGGCGGCCATATTGGCCACCGTATGCGTGGGATGGGCGTTGAGCAACAGGGCCAGGTCGCTTAGGCCGTGGTGGACTTCGGTCAGCACGATCGGCGGTCCGGCGGCAAATTCGGGCCGTTGGGCCAGAGCAACGGCCAGGTTGACGGCAAGGATGCTGCGGCCTATCCCGCCCTTCATCCCGGCCACGGCGATGACCCGACCCGGGCCACGACTCACGCGCCCCGGAGACGCTGCTCCTATCACGCGCTGCAAAATGGCCAAGAACTGCTGGGGCATCAGGGGCAGGGTGACAAAAGCCGCCGCACCGGCCAGCATGGCCTGTTGCAAGTCGGTCAGATGGCGCGGTTCGGCGACGACGATCAACGGTATCTGCGGCAAGCGCGCCGCCGCCTCTTCGATCAAGGTGATAACGGCCGGTAAATCGAGATCCACCAGGATGGCATCTATCGCCCGACCTTGCAACCACTCATGCGGTTGCGTCTGGCCCTCGACGACATGCAGCGCAATGCCCTCGGCCGTCAATACTTGCCGAACGGCCCCGATATGATAGGGATCGTTGCTGATAAAAGCGACCTGGATGGGCATGGGGTGAGATCGATAATCAAAAGGACGGGTTTAACGACAAAATCATCATAAAAGTTTTACTTTTCGTCTATAACCGGGCAATAATGTCATTTAGCGTCTTAACCGGATATTATAGCGAGTAGCCAAATAAGCCTGATCCACCGGTTCGGTGACGGCCAGGGTGCCATCATCGACAGCTCGCAGGGCGATATCGATCACACCACCGATATCGAGGACGTGGCGAATGGTGAGGGCATCCTGAGTCTCCACCGCCAGCAGGATGGACGGCTCTTCCACCGTCGTCGTGCTGAACACACCGCCTCGCGGCCTCTCTTCGGCCACAGCCGCCTCGGCTTCGTCGTTACCGCCCAGGCCGGCGAATCCCTGTCTGCCTTCGGTCGGAAGCTGACCGCCGGGCAGAATAATGGCATGGACCTCCAGGTTCTGCAACAACGCCACACTCTCGAACCAGGTGCGTTGCTGGTTGTCTTCGCTCCCCTGGACCTCAAACGTCGCCAAAAGGTCCACCCGATCGCCGGGTCGCACCAGCCGGGCGCTGATCAGGCTGGAGCGGGTGGGGACGGCGATGATCGACTTGCCTTCCGGGATCGAGAGGGCCAGATCGCGGGTAACGATGTCGGGTGTGGCCAATTGGGGCAGCATAATGGGCGCGCCCGCAAACAGGTCGACGGTGGCCATTTTCCCTTCGACCTGCTCCAGGCTGATAGCAGCGCCTTCCGGTATGGCCGCCACCGGCAGATCGCGGATACTCAACTCGGCAGCGGTGATGGTACGCCGGGCCGGGATATCCACTGCGGCCACGACCACGCTTCGCATCGTGTCTCCTTCGGCCGCCACCCGTTGCGGCACGGCCGCCGTCAGGACGCGAAAGGTCAGCCCTCCGGCCGCCAGGGCCAGGGCCAACGCCCCTAACCACCACAACAAACCACTCCGTCTCATGATCGGCCTCTAAGGGAGTAAACGAAGATCGCAAACACCGGCATCAAACGCGCCACCACCGACCTCGCCGGGCAGGACTTCGCCGACAAAACGGCCGACGATGTACTTATCCCGGCCTCGAAAATCAAAATCCATGAGGATAAAGCGCCCGAACCCGGCCACGCGATAGCGGGTATTGGCTCCTTGTCCGACCACCACATCGTAAAGAGGAATGGTGACGGGATGACCGATCCACCGGGCCAGGGCCGCCTGCACCGGCCCGCTGCCCTGCACCCCCGGTGAAGGAGGAATGAGATCGCCGATGCGCCAGAAACCGCTGTTGCTGGGATTGGCAATGTTATCGGCCAGCTCGGCATTGCTGCGGGCATGATCATCCCAGTCCAACCAACCGAAGGAACCGGGCGCATCCAGTTCGTCTTCCCACATCAAGGTGAGTTCCGGGCCCAGCACCACATCGTTGATGTTGATGGTCATCGGCAGCAGGTTGCCGGCACCCGTCAGAGGCAGACAGGCAGCCGTGGCACGGCCGCGCACGGGAATGCTGGCGAAACCGAGGAGACTGGCAAACCAGGTGGGCACATCCCGCTGCGTCTCTACCCATATCCTGCCGTTGCTCATGGTTCCCCAACGGAAGCTTTGGGCGCCGTTGCTTGTTGCCAGGGTGGCAACGGCCGTGCCCACGTTCCCTCCCATGGCCATGGCCCGGGCGCCGGCCAGGACGGCGGCATCGGCGGCGTTTTGCATCCGTCGCTGTTGCACATAGGCATGCAGACCGTCCAGGACCAGGCTCAGCACGGCCAGCAAAAGCATCATGGCCAGGGCCACATAAACGAGCGTCGAGCCGCGTTCCCGATCGGGGGCCTCGGTCGGAACAGAAACACGCCTTGGCAGCCTGGAAGAGCGCTTCATGATCGGCAACCTCAGGGATAAAGCACGACCATAGTCGTTTCGGCACGCATGGGCAAAACGGACAGCCCTGTGAACGCGCCGAAACCGAGCGGGTAGTTATAGCGAACTCGCACCGTCACCGCCGTTCCCACGGCCGGGATGCCGCCGGCCGGGCTACGTTCGACGACGGGTGCCGTCACGCCGGCCCGTGCCGCTTCCGCCTGCACGCGCGCCAAAGCGCCGGGCCAATCGGAGGGATGGGCGCTCCACCATCGCGCTCCCTCGCGCGCCGCGTTGACGAGGGCCAGGTAGGTGCTCAGGCCCTGTCCCAGCTCGATGACACCCAGCGTCAACATCAGGAGCAAAGGCAACGTCAAGGCCAGTTCGATGAGAGCATTGCCTCGCTCTCCACAGCCTGGGGCAAATCGCCGCTTCGGCGCTTTCATGGCGGAGTCCGTATCAACATAGGAACCACCCGTCCCCTCCCCGTCGGATTCCCAACGGGGAGAGGGATCGGCGGCCTGGGAGAACGGGTTGTTAGGTTGACGGTGGGCTGCTTTACCTCAGAACAGCGTGGAAGGGTGGAAGACGGTACGTCAGAAACTCTGAGATCCGCTCCAGAAGGCCAGATAAAGGCGATAGCCCAGGAGCATCACTCCACAGATGGCGACCAGAGCGATGAGCGCAATCAACAGGGCGTATTCGGTCAGGTCTTGACCTTCTTCCTGCTGCCATTGCAGGCGTGCGAGCAGAAGGTGCACAGGGTCGCTCGCCCTCATAACATCTTCTCCGCCTGTCCTGTTTGTCGCTACCGCTTTGCCGCTTAGAAGCTGCCGGCGATATCTTGGAAGACCTGCAGAATGCGGCCGCCCAGCAACACCACGCCCGCAATGACGACCACGGCGATGAGGGCGATGAGCAAGGCGTATTCGGCCAGATCCTGGCCTTCCTCGCGTGCCATCTGCAACCGCACGAGCAAGAGGGTAAGAAGTTGGGTCAACATAGCTCTATCTCCTGGAATAGATGCTGGGAAAACCATCGGCATTGACGACTAGAAGCTGGCGGCGATTTGCTGGAAGACGGCCAGGATGCGGTTGCCCAGCAACACCACGCCCGCAATGACGACCACGGCGATGAGGGCGATGAGCAGGGCATATTCGGCCAGATCCTGGCCTTCCTCGCGTGCCATCTGCAACCGCACGAGTAAGAGGGTAAGAAGTTGGGTCAACATGGCTGTACCTCCCTGAGAAAAAATGAAACGGTTAGAAACGGAGCCACCGGGGGATACGACGGAAAAACAGAGGAGACCGTCGCAGCCATCGGAGAGGCCCGCACGACGGCTAAGGCATACCCAAGGTACGTTATGACGATCTCCCCTGTTCGTGAGACCCAACACCAGGGGGAAGGGCGCTATAAACTCCGGGGGATAGCGCCTGCGTGCTGGTTGCACTCAGTGACTGATCATGGCGGCTGCGGCCTGGAGGGAGAGGCTCCGACCGACCAGCTCGCCGATCAAGGGAGTTATGAAGCGGAAGGGATAGCGGACCGTGACCTCGACCACGTCACTCCGGGGATAGGTAACCGTAATCTCGGCCACGGTGTTGTCGATACCGACCATGCGGTTGCGGGTCGCCTGGACGATATCGGCCTGGGTGGCGCCTACAACGATGCCCGCCCGTGCTCCCTCCTGGGCGGCGGCCCGCATCACGCCGAGGGTGAAAACGGCCCGACCCAGATCGATGAGGCCAAAGGTAAGCAGGAGCAAGACGAACAGGTTGAGGGCAAATTCCAGGGCACTCTGGCCGTGCTGGCGCAACATCGCAAGGCGGTTTGACGATCCAACAAGGCCAAATGACCTCGTCGGGAAAGACGTTTATCGCAAAAACACGATTGTAAAGGGTCTACACTTGCTCTTAATCCTAATGGGGCGCACCGTTGAAAAACACTGCCTTAGAGGTGGGTTCATACCTAGACAGATGGAGAGGAGCCCAGAGGCATTGCCGGAGAGGGCAATCCCCTTTCCGGTCTGAAGATGGCGCCTCGGGCGCGCTCCACGGCCACGGCGTGGGCGGCTTGCCCAAGGAGGAATGCGTAACGAGTTCGGAGTTTCCGACGGCTTGCCAAGGTCTGAGCGTCTCATGCCAAGAAGGAGCAGCGATAACGAAGCCATCCCCTGACCATGAGGAAACCATTACAATGCTCACCCGATTTCATGCTATGATGGATAGTTGCGCTTTTACCATGCTCATCCCCTTCCCCTTTGGCCTGCCCTATGGCTTTATCCTCCCCTGTTTCGGCGGTTCCTGAAGTCCCTGAGATTCCCCTGGTCGATCGCGGCTCCGGTTACAAAGAAGGCACGGCCCTCTATCTGATTCGGCACGGGGAATCGCTTAGCAACGTGTATGCCAATATCCGCACCTTCGATCCGAACCTGACGGCCTTAGGCTGGGCGCAGGCCTTGCGCGTGGGTGCCTGGATGGCCACCCATGCGCCTTTGGATGTGGTCGTCACGTCACCGTTGCGTCGGGCGTTTAGCACGGCCCTGGCCATTGCTCATGCCCAGGGGCTCAGACCGGTGGAGGTATCCGGGCTGGAGGAGTTCAGTCTTCCCTTCTGGGAGGAGATGCCCATCCACCATCCTACCCGCCCCTGGTGGGGGCGTCACGATTGGGAGCCCAGCTTCGAACAGGCCCCCAGCTTTGTGGCCTTCCGCGACCGGGTCCACCGGGCGTTGAGCGATATCCTGGAACGCTACCGCGGCCAGCGGATCGGTGTGGTCAGCCATGGCGGCACCATGGGCGTGATCACGGCGGCAATGGTGGGCAGCTCGCACCTTTCGGTCTGGAACTACAACACGGGCATCAGCCTGTTCGTCTGGCCGGAATGGCAACGCTGGCTGACCCACTACATCAACCGCACCGAACACCTGATCGGCCTGGATCCCGAGGCCTATCCGCGTGTGGCCGGCGCCACCCGTGCCGAAAACGGCTTCTGGCGTTTGCCGGATGATCTGCTCGCCGAAGAACCCACCCTTGACCCGCGTCTGAGCTATCTGGCCAATCGGCTGCAGCGCAGCAACCGTATTCTCTTCCTCTTCCCGCCCGATCCCTACACGCCGGTGTGGGTCTCGTTGCGGGCGCGGCGAGCCATCATCGTCGATACCGATCTGTTGGCCCTGGAAGCCGGGGAGGTGCGCCGCGCCCTGATCAACGCCAATCACATCCGCTTTGAGCACCTTTTCCTGCCGTTGCCTTATCCGGATGGCTACTTCCACTACCTCGTCATCGGCCAGGACGACCGCGTACCGCCGGCCGAACTGCAACGCGTACTGGCCGAAGAGGGCGAGATAATCCGGATCGAACCATGAGACGCCCTCGTCCGGAAACCTGGGCTGCGCTATTCCTCCTGGTTGCCGGTCTATCGGTCGCATGGACCGCCGCTGCCGGTATGGTTGGACTTCTTCTCAGCCCGTTTTTGCTCTCCGATCAGAGGCTGTTGGAGCGCTCGTTGCCGACAGCCTTGCCCGGCTTTGAGCAGCTTCGGGTCCTGGCCCGTGAACCGGGCACAACGGCCACAGATCGGCGTCTTCGCTTTGAGGTCGCCGTTGCCCTGGCCGGCGGTGGCCGACGATTCTGCCGAGGGCTGCTCATTTACCATCATCGACCTACGCCTGCGTTTGATCTGGTCTGGGATGACCCGCCCTGCGCCGAGGCGGCGGCGGCGGTGCGGTTGGCCCATCAGATCCTGGCCGGCGGTTCCCTGCGCTATAGCCTTATGCTGTACGGCGAACAACGAAGCCACCAGGCCGAGCAGTTGTTACGCCGCTGGCTGCTTACGGGTCGTCTCCGTCTTCAGGATATTCCCGGCGCAGATAACCGCCGCCTTTTATCGCCATAAGATTGACAAAGCCATTTTTACAAAACAGCAAAGACAGCCATTCGTTCCATTTGTCATCAAAAACGCCTCTTATGGCCCAAGACAAGCTGATTGTTCGCGGTGCGCGCGAGCATAACCTCAAAAACATCACCGTCGAAATCCCGCGCGATAAACTGGTCGTCATTACCGGCCTATCCGGTTCGGGCAAATCGTCGCTCGCCTTCGATACCATCTACGCCGAGGGCCAGCGTCGTTATGTCGAATCCCTTTCGGCCTATGCCCGCCAGTTTCTCGGCCTCATGGAAAAACCCGATGTCGACCAGATCGAGGGCTTATCGCCGGCGATTTCCATCGATCAGAAGGGCGCCAGCCCCAATCCCCGCTCGACCGTGGGCACCGTCACCGAGGTGTATGACTACCTGCGCCTGCTTTTTGCCCGCATCGGGCAGCCCCACTGCCCCCGTTGTGGTCAGCCCATCAGCCGCCAGAGCACGGAGCAGATCGTGGATGCCATCATTGCGTATCCCCCGCGCAGCCGCCTGCTCATCCTGGCCCCGCTGGTCAAGGACCGCAAGGGCGAACACAAAGCCGTGTTCGAGGATGTGCGCAAAGCCGGCTTTGTGCGTGTGCGGGTGAACGGTCAGATCCTGGATGTCAATGAGGATATCGAGCTGGACCGATACAAGACCCATACCATCGAGGCCGTCGTGGACCGGCTGATCATCCCGGCCAACGGCGCCCATGATGGGCTTGACCGCACGCGGCTGGCGGACTCGGTGGAGACGGCCCTGCGTCTGGGCGGTGGCGTGATGACGTTGGCCGATGTCACCGATGCCGAGCATCCCCAAGACCGGATTTTCTCGGAGCACATGGCCTGTGTCCGCTGCGGCCTCAGCCTGCCCGAAATCGAGCCGCGCACCTTCTCCTTCAACTCGCCGCACGGCGCCTGTCCCACCTGCACCGGCCTGGGCACCCAGATGGAGTTCGACCCCGAGCTGATCGTGCCCGACCCCGATCTCAGCCTGGCCGACGGCGCCATTCACCCCTGGTCGTCCGAAACGAGCACCTACTATCAAGCCCTGCTCGAGGCGGCGGCCCATCATTACGGCATTCCCCTGCATGTACCCTGGAAGCAGCTCAGCCGCAAACAGCAGGAAATCATCCTCTACGGCGGTCGTCGTGAGGAGACGATCCGTGTACGTTATGTCAATCAACAGGGCATGCAACGGGAATACCAGACGACCTATGAGGGCGTTATCCCCAACCTGCAGCGCCGTTATCGGGAAACGAGCTCGGAGTACATCCGCAGCGAGTACCTGGAACGCTACATGACCAACCGTCCCTGCCCAACCTGTGGTGGCAAGCGTCTGCGGCCGGAGGCGCTGGCCGTGACCATTCAGGGCCTCAATATCGACCAGGTGACGCAAATGTCGGTCGGCGAGGCCCTGGCCTGGGTGTGCCGACTGCGGGGATTGCAACCGGGCGAAGCCTACAACACGCCCCTGCCCGAGGACGTGCCGCCGACCTCACCCCTCAGCCCGCGTGAATGGACCATTGCCCGTCAGATCCTGAAGGAGCTCCAGGCGCGTTTGGGCTTTATGCAGGATGTCGGGCTGGAATACCTGACCCTGAATCGCCAGACGGGCACCCTGAGCGGTGGTGAAGCGCAGCGCATTCGTCTGGCCACCCAGATCGGTTCGCAATTGACGGGCGTGCTTTACATCCTGGATGAGCCCAGCATCGGCCTGCATCAGCGCGACAATGCCCGGTTGTTGCGTACCCTGAAAGGGCTGCGCGACCTGGGCAATACGGTGATCGTGGTGGAACATGACGAAGAGACCATGCACGCCGCCGACTGGATCATCGACCTGGGGCCGGGCGCCGGTGAGCACGGCGGCCGCGTGGTGGCCGAAGGCCCGGTCGAAGCCATCATGGCCCATCCCGAAAGCCTGACCGGAGCCTATCTGGCCGGTCGCCGGCGCATTCCCATGCCCAAGCAGCGCCGTCCCGGCAACGGCGAGTACCTGATCGTGCGCGGAGCCAGGGCCAACAATCTCAAGAACATCGACGTGCGCTTCCCGCTGGGTAAGTTCATCGTGGTGACCGGCGTCAGCGGTTCGGGCAAATCCACCCTGGTGATCGATACCCTCTACCGGGCGGTGGCGCGGCGCCTGTACGGCGCCCACGAAAAGCCCGGCGCCCACGATGCCATCGAAGGGCTGGATTGGGTGGATAAGGTCATTGATATTGACCAATCGCCCATCGGCCGCACCCCGCGCTCGAATCCGGCAACCTACACCGAGGTCTTCACGCCCATCCGCACCCTCTTCGCCGAGTTGCCCGATTCGAAACTGCGAGGCTACAAACCCGGCCGGTTCTCTTTCAACGTCAAGGGCGGGCGCTGCGAGGCCTGCCAGGGCGACGGCATCATCCGGATCGAGATGCAGTTCCTGCCGGACGTGTATGTACCCTGCGAGGTGTGTCACGGCCGGCGCTATAATCGCGAGGCTCTCGAAATCAAGTATAAGGGCAAGAGCATTGCCGATGTGCTGGACATGACCGTCGAGGAGGCGATGGCCTTCTTCGCCCCCATCTCGTCTATCCGCAGCAAGTTGGAGACCCTGTATCGGGTGGGATTGGGCTATATCAAACTCGGTCAACCGGCCACAACCCTCTCCGGCGGCGAGGCTCAGCGGGTGAAACTGGCCAAAGAGTTGTCGCGACGGGCCACCGGCCGCACGCTCTATATCCTGGATGAGCCGACCACAGGGCTCCACTTTGCCGATGTGGAGAAACTCCTGGACGTGCTCCGTGACCTGGTGGATCGCGGCAATACGGTGCTGGTTATCGAGCACAATCTGGATGTGATCAAAACGGCCGACTGGATCATCGACATGGGACCGGAAGGGGGCGAGGCCGGAGGCCGGATTGTGGTCGAGGGTACCCCGGAAGCCGTGGCGCAGCATCCCTCCTCCTATACAGGGCAATTTCTGCGTCAGGTGCTCGCCCAGGCGGCAGGAGACGGCAACGAGAGGCGGTAGAGGCAGAAGGCATGCGCTATCTGGCCGAGCTGGACTACTTCGGACAAAGCGACTTCCCGAAGCGCCAAGCCGCGTTGGTTACGGCCGTGACCGTGGCCTCGTGGTGCCGGTACTACCGCGCCCGCATCCTTGCCCCGCGCTCCCGGTCGGTATCTCCGCGCGAACAAAGCGGGGTTTTGCCTGCAGCGTCCTCGGAAAGAGAGGCCTTTGTTCGTGCCTTGGTCGCCTGGCTGCTCGATCATTCCCTCAGCGAGGCCCTGTTCTATCTGCTTTTGGATGACAAACCCCTTGCCCCACCCCAGGACCGGCCCTGCTTCGCCCATTACGACGACACGAGTTCATGGGTGCTCAATCTGAGTCCTGAGGCGTTTGCCGTCCTCCAAACCTGCTGGCAAGAACAGGGTCTACCCGCCGACCTGTTCTATCCGAAGACCGAAGCCCGCTGCATCCCCTATCCCGGCCGCGGTCTCATACCGGCGCTATGCCGACTGCTGGGTGTCCAAAAGTGTTACACCCCCCGACAATGGCAGAACGAACGGCCCGGTGAGGCCGGGTCGAGGCAGACCGACTCGCTCATCTCACCCCGGAAGGTTTAAGAAGCAAGCGGACCATCATCAGAAGCCCCACCCCCATCACACGCACGGGGGTCAGGGTCCACTCGATACCCCGGTTCAGGTCTGCCAGGGCCCGCTTCGCCCTCCCCAAGGGCCGCTGGCAATGCCTCTGCAAGGCGGGCGTATGGGCATAGAGCAGGGCCAGAGCGATGATGCTCACGGAAATGAGAAACTTGTGTAGGTTGGTGATCGCCAACTCGTAACCGAGGACATGGCCAAGCTCGGCGAGGACCATTTCCAAGCCGATGGCAGAGACCAACACATAGGCCGTGGGTCTCAGAACGGGTTCGCGGCCGATCAGCGTCGTAAAGGTCTGCGCTGCAAATCGCATGGTGAGGATACCCAGGGCCACACCGGTCATGACCACCCAAAACTCGCTGCTCAGCGCTACGGCCGCCACCACGTTATCGAGACTAAAGGCCAGATCGGCCAATTCGACCGCCAAAACCACCTGCCAAAAGCGTTGCCCCGTCGGCCGGGCCATAGCGTCAGCGGCAGGGTCGGCATCATCCTCTTGACCGAGATGGGCAATGGCTATGCGCAACAGATAAACGGCGCCCAGTAACCGCAGCCAGGAATAACGGATGACGGTAGTGGCGAAGAAGAGCATCAGGCCCCGACCCAGATAGGCGCCCAGCAGGCCTACCTTGAGCGCAGCGGCCCGCTGGCCGCCCAGGACACGGTCGCTCCAGGGCTTGAGGAAACGCAACGGCCGCGGCCAGGGCACAGAGGGCTGGGCGGGCAGGACCACCACCATGGCGCCGAGCACGGCCGCATTGTCCAGAGAGAGAATCCCCTCCAGAAAGACCAGTTGGACGATGACAAAGAGTGTGTCCATGAAGACGGGGACGACTATACCACAGAGTCCGCACACATTTCAAATCAAACGGGCAACAGCGCCGAGAGTATCTGCTTTTGCCTGCCGGCGTCGTTGCGGGGGATATGGGAGTAGCCGGTGCGATCGTGCGTTCTGACCCGGCCGCACACTCTTGACCTTGCCCGGCGCAATCGATTTGACAAGAGGAAGGGAGTGTAGTATACATCTGCCCAAGATTGTTCGCTATGAATATCCCCATATCTCCCGATTTTCAGGCACAAGACGAAAAACACAGGATAAAGCCTCTAAAATTCGGTGGACATCCCCGATCTCCTCGCCGAACCCGAGGATAAAGGGTGTTCTCTATTTCTCCCCATTTTCCTCATAGTCTTCGCTCACCAACGAAGGAGGAGCGTTATGTCTCGTAACACACTGTGGTCTCTGCTGGGCCTGATGCTCGTGGCGGTCCTGTTCCTGAGTGCCTGTGCGCCACCGGCGCCGGCAGCCACGCCCACCCCGGCAGCGCCGGCGCCCACCGAGAAGAAGTTGGAGATTTTCTCGTGGTGGACGACCGGCGGTGAAGCGGCCGGGTTGCTCAAGCTCTTCGACATGTACAAGCAGAAGTTCCCCGACGTGGAGATCATCAATGCCACCGTGGCAGGCGGTGCCGGCTTCGAAGCCAAACCGGCGCTCAAGGCCCGCATGTTGGGTGGCGATCCTCCCGATTCCTTCCAGGTCCATATGGGCCATGAGCTGATCGACACATGGGTCACTACCGGTTACATGGAACCGCTGGACGATCTCTTCAAGGAAGAAGGTTGGGAGAAGGTCTTCCCGTCCGGGGTGTTGGCGATCATCTCCTACAACGGCAGCTACTGGTCGGTGCCGGTGAACATCCACCGGGCCAATGTGCTCTGGTATAACAAGAAGGTGTTCGAGGCCAACGGCTGGAAGCCGCCGACCACGTTTGACGAGTTCTTCACTCTGGCGGAAGCCATGAAGGCCAAGGGCATTACCCCCCTGGCCCTGGGCGATGTGGGCATCTGGGCCTCGACGCATCTCTTTGAGGTCATCCTGGCCGGCACCCTCGGCGCCGAAAAATACAACGGCCTTTGGACCGGCCAAACCGACTGGAACGGCCCGGAGGTGAAACAGGCCCTGGACACCATGGCGAAGATGCTCGAATACGCCAATCCCGATCACTCCGCCCTCTCGTGGGATCAGGCCAACGATCTGGTCATCCAAGGCAAGGCCGGGATGACCATCATGGGCGACTGGGTGGATGCCGATAACCTGGCGAAAGGGTTTGCCGATTCGGGTTGGGCTCCGCCGCCGGGCACGCAAGGCATCTTTGTGGCCCTCTCCGACACGTTTGGTCTGCCCAAGAATGCCCCTCATCCGCAGCAGGTGCGGGAATGGCTGCGCTTGGTCGGCTCCAAGGCAGGTCAAGAGGCCTTTAACCCGGTCAAAGGCTCCATCTGCGCCCGCAACGACTGCGATGCGAATCTGTTTGGGCCTTACCTGCAGTCGGCCATGCAAGACTGGGCCAAAGATGCCATCGTACCCAGCCTGGCCCATGGCGCCGCCGCTTCGGAATCCTGGGTGACGCTGATCAACGACGTGATGACCGTCTTCGTCACCGATCGGGATGTGGCCAAGGCCCAGGCCGGATTGGCCCAGGCCTGCAAGGATGCCGGGGTCTGCAAGTAGTTTGTGTCGTTTAGCCCGCTTTGACGACAAGGCAGCCTCGTGCGGGGCTGCCTTGTCTGTACCATGAGCACGGTATCATGCGTCATCTCCCCTGGGATCGAATCATCTCCGTTCTCGTTATCCTGCCTTCGGCCCTGGCCGTTGGGGTCTTTGTGTATGGGTTTATCGCCTGGAGCGGCTGGGTTTCCCTGTCCAATTGGGATGGCTTGCGCCCCGATCTCTCCTGGAGCGGTTTTGTCAATTATGCCCGGTTGTTTGCCAATCCTCGCTTTCAAATTGATATCCGCAACACCATCGTTTTTACGATTTCATTTCTATCGGCCTGTATTTTGCTGGGGTTGGGGCTGGCCATCCTCCTCGATCAGGGTGTGCGCGGGGAAAACGTCTTCCGCAGCCTGTTCCTGTTCCCGATGGCCATTTCCTTCATCGTTACCGGCGTAACCTGGCGATGGTTGTTGGCGCCCGGCGACCCGACGACGGGCCGTCTGACCGGTATCAATGTGCTGTTGAACGGTCTGAATCTGCCGCTCTCGCAATGGTACACCGACCCAACGGTGCTCTACATTCAGCCGACCGGTGAGTTCGGGCAATTTCTCGGCCGTATCGGGCTGGGATTCCTGACGACGCCGAACTTCGGCATCCCGGTAGCGATGTTTTCCATCGTTATCGCCGCCACCTGGCAGATGTCGGGTTATGTCATGGCCATGTATCTGGCCGGCCTGCGGGGGATACCGGAGGAATTACGCGAGGCAGCCCGCGTGGACGGGGCCGACGAGTGGCAGGTCTATCGCCACATCGTTTTTCCGCTCTTGCGGCCGATCACGTTGAGCGTGGTCATCATCCTCGGCCATATCTCGCTCAAGATTTTCGACCTGGTGGCCGCCATGAGCAAAAAAGGCCCGGGGTTTGCCACCGATGTGCCGGCCTATTTTATGTTCGAAACCACTTTTCAAGGCGATCACTACGCCCAAGGAGCCTCGATCGCCATTTTCTTGTTGCTCAGCGTCAGTTTGCTCGTGATTCCCTATCTTATCTACAGCACCCGCAGGGAGGCAGAACTCTGATGACCGCCCGACCCGACCTGCTTCTGCGTCGGATAGGCCGCATGGTCCTCTACGCGGCCCTGATAGCAGCCAGCGCCTTCTACCTGTTGCCGGTGTATGTGTTGGTGGTGACCAGTTTGAAGCCTTATGCCGAGGCCAATCTAGCCCGGATGTGGTATCTCCCTTCGTCTGCCAGCCTGGAGAGCTTTTTACGCGCTTTCGAACAACTGCAGCCCTACTTCCGCAACAGCATTTACCTGGTCATTCCGGCAACTATCCTCTCGGCGCTGCTGGGATCGGTCAACGGCTATGTCCTCGCCAAATGGCGCTTTCGCGGGGCCGAAATTTTGTTCCCGCTGCTCCTGTTCGGGATGTTCATCCCCTATCAGAGCATTCTCATCCCGCTGGTGCAGGTCCTGCAACGCATCAACGCCCTGGCCGACGCCTTGGGCGTGCCTTCGTCCTTGCGAGGCCTGGTTCCGGGTTACGGCTCCATCGCCGGTCTGGCCTTTGTCCACATCGTCTACGGCATCCCGATCACGACGCTTATCTTCCGCAACTACTACGCCACCATCCCCAACGAGTTGGTCGAGGCGGCGAAGATCGACGGCGCCAACATCTTCACCATCTATCGCCTGGTGGTGCTGCCTCTTTCGATGCCTGCCTTTGCCGTCGTGATGATCTGGCAGTTCACCTCCATCTGGAACGAGTTTCTCTTCGCCGTGATCCTGACCCAGAACCCGGCCATTCGGCCGGTGACGGTGGCGCTTTATAACCTGGCCGGCAGTTACATCGTGGAATGGAATGTGCAGATGGCGGGGGCCCTTCTGGCGGCCATGCCCACCTTGCTGGTTTACATCTTCCTGGGGCGCTTTTTCATGCGGGGCTTGTTGGCCGGCGCCCTCAAGGGCTGATGCTCAGGGCCTGGCGCGATGGCGTTCAAGCCTTTCGGCCCCGTTCGTACCACCAATCCTCGGCATGGAGATAGCCCAGCAAGGCCTGGGAAATCAGCCAGCGCAGCGGTTCGGGTGGCCAGGGCACGGGCTTGCGATTGACAAACCAGACCGAAGTCAGGTCGGTCCGACGCTCCAGGACCAGATCGGCCAAGGTCTGGCCGTTGAGATGGGCCAGGGCCACGCCGTGTCCGATACAACCCAGGCTATACCAGGCACGCGGGTCACCGACCATGCCGATGGCAGGCGCCATATCCATGGTAACGCTGACAGGACCGCCCCAGCGGAAGACGAAACGCACGCCTTGCAAGCCGGGAAACAGGGCCACGGTGTCCCTCTCCAGTTGCCGAAAGATGCGGTCGTTCCGATCCCGGTTCATATCGCGGCCATAGGCTACGGTGACATCGGCGCCGCCGATGGCCAGACGGTTGTCCACGGTAAGCCGCAGATAGTGCACCAGGTTGCGCGCATCCTCGACTCCCTGACGTCGTTGCCAGCCGATGGAAGCCAGTTGCGCGGCGGTCAACGGCTCGGTGATGACCATGTGGGTGAAAGCAGGAACCTGCTTATAACGGATGGGGGAGAGGAGATGGGAATAGGCATTGGTGGCGAAGACGATTTTGCTCGCCGTTACGGTCCCCTGCGGCGTGGTCAGAGTCAAGCGTGTGCCCCGGCGCACGGCGGTCACAGGCGTATGTTCGTAGATCTCGGCGCCGACCTCCTGGGCAAGGCGTTTCAGCTCACGGACGTGTTTGACCGGATGCAAAAGCCCACAGCGGGCCTCGCTCCAGGCGCCCAGGACCCAGGGGCTGTTCACTTCGTTGCGGGCCTTATCCCGGTCCAGCCATTCGATGCCGGTCACGCCCATGCCGGTGAGCAATTCCAGGTCGTGCTGGATGCGTTTGACATGACCGGGCACGGTGGCCAGGCGGAGAAAGCCGGTGTATTCGAAATCGCTCTGGAGCCGGTGTGCGCGCACGAGCTCCTGGACCAGGTCCACGGCGCGTTCGCAGTAGCGATGCGCTTCGAGGGTGCGTTGCCGGCCGAAGAGCAGAGCCGTTACGCCCGGGCTCAGGCCGAAGAGGGTCATGACAAAGCCACCGTTGCGTCCACTGGCGCCATAACCGATGATCTGCCCCTCCAAGACGACCACCCGCAGGGCGGGTTCGGCCTTGCGCAGAAAATAGGCCGTGGTCAGGCCCGTATAGCCACCGCCGATGATGGCCACATCGGCCGTCACATGGCCCTCGACAGGCGGATTCGGCGTGTACGGCCCGTAGGTGTTGAGCCAATAGGAGAGCTGGGTATAGTTCGCCGACATGATGTCCTCCCGATTTCGTCAACGAGAGCAATGTATCCGCGGAACGTTGGAACGTTCAAACGATCATGCTACGTTAGAACGTGCAAACGTTCAAACGTGCAAACGTGCAAATCACCCATCTCGTCTCGCTCACCTTCTATGACTTGAGCGGCGGCGGGCGCTTGTGTCATACTGCCGGGGTGCGTTGTCGGCGGTCATTCCGCAGGCAAACTTCCCGCACGTTTTTTGCCGATAACCATCGGCGTACAGCCATGGAACCGATTGCCCGTTTCGGCGACCCATAAGCCGATAGGCTTGTCGCCGATTAACGAGTTACCCACTTCGCTCTTTTGGGACCGGCTATGTCGCTTCTCACCCGTGTTATCGACGCTTTTGCGACCTTTTACGAGGGCGAACCCGACTTCGTCGTGCGGGCGCCGGGTCGTGTCAACCTCATCGGTGAGCATACCGACTACAACGACGGCTTTGTCCTCCCCATGGCCATCGAGCGGGCCGTATGGATTGCCCTACGCCCACGACCGGATAAGCGGGTTAGGGTCTATGCCCTCGACCTGGCGGAATGGGCCGAATTCAGCTTGAACGCCCTGCAGCCGGATAAGGGCTGGGCGGAGTATCTCAAAGGGGTGGCCTGGGCCTGGCAGGAGGCCGGCTACAGCCTGTGCGGCTGGGAGGGCGTCCTGACGGGCGATGTGCCACGGGGAGCGGGTCTCTCGTCGTCGGCGGCGGTGGAAATGGCCACGGCGCGGGCTTTTCAGGCCGTCTCCGGTTTTGCCTGGGAACCGGCCACCATGGCGCGGCTGGGCCAGCGGGCCGAAAACGCCTGGGTAGGCGTCCGCTGCGGGATTATGGACCAGATGATTGCCGCGGCCGGCCGTCGCGGTCATGCCCTGCTGATCGACTGCCGGACCCTGGAAACGCAGTCGGTACCCTTGCCGGAAGGGGTCGTGGTCGTCATTCTCGATACGGCCACCCGGCGCGGCCTGGTGGATTCGGCCTACAACGAACGCCGTCGCCAGTGCGAAGCGGCGGCCCGTCATTTCGGCGTCCCGGCCCTGCGCGATGTGAGCGCAGCCGAGCTGAGCGCCCGCGACCGGGAATTGGATGAGGTCATCCGCCGGCGAGCGCGCCATGTTATCAGCGAAAACGACCGCACCCTGGCCGCGGCGGCGGCCATGCGTCGGGGCGATGCCGCCACCCTGGGACGTTTGATGGATGCCAGCCACGTCAGTCTGCGCGATGATTTCGAGGTCAGCAGCCCGGCCCTGGATACGATGGTCACCCTGGCCCGCCGCCATCCCGGTTGCCTGGGCGCCCGCATGACCGGTGCCGGGTTTGGGGGTTGTGCTGTAGCCCTGGTTGTGGCCGCACAGGCCGAGGCTTTCGCCGCCGAGGTGGCGACCGCCTATCGGGCTGCTACCGGGTTGGAACCGACCATCACCATCACCACGGCCGCCGACGGCGCCGCCGTTGTCCGGCAACGCGCCCTTTGAACGGCGCGGCCCAACGGGCCCGGCGCCGTTCGCCTTGTGGGGCGAGGAGGCGCCCGCACACCAAACCTTTCGTTCGTGTTTGGTAACTGCCTATGTGCCGACCGAAGTCGCCCCGCATAGGGGTGCGTCGGCGTAGGCCGACGCCCGGCGCACAGCGCCCAATAGGGCCGATTTCCCATCGGCGCAGAGCGCACGGTGGCGGGCAGCCGAATAGGTCATTACCGTGTTGGCGCCGCTTGGCGCCCTCTATCCCTTGCTGGTATGCTTGCATCGGTTGTGCGCACAAACACAATCCCCATCGTTTATCCCCGCATATCCCCAACCTGCCATGTCCGGTTTTGCCAACCTCGATCATCCTCGTCTTTACATTCCGGGTCCCACCGAAGTCGCCGCCGAGGTCGCCGCGGCCCAGACCCGACCCATGGTCGGCCATCGTAGCAGCGAGTTTCAGGCCCTGTTCTACGACGTCGCCGCCAAGCTCAAGCGGTTGTTCCTAACCGAACAACAGGTTTTCATCGTGACGGCATCGGGTTCGGGCCTGCAAGAGGCCGCCGTGCGTAACGGCGTGCGTCCGGGCCGAAAAGTGCTGAACATGGTCAACGGCGCCTTTGCCGAACGCTGGCATCAGGTGGCCCTGGGCAACGGCCTGGAAGCCGTGCGCGTGGATTTGCCCTGGGGTCAGCCCGTCCGGCCGGAAGATGTGGATGCGGCCCTGGCCGCCGGTGGTTTTGACGCCGTGACCGTGGTCCATAACGAAACGAGTACCGGCACACTGAGCGATATCGAGGCCATCGCCCGCCTGGTGCGCGAGCGCTATCCTGACGTGTTGGTGCTGGTGGATGCCGTCTCCTCGGCCGGCGGCGTGCGCATCCCCTTCGACGCCTGGGAGCTCGATTTCCTGCTCACCTCGTCCCAAAAGGCCCTGGCGCTGCCGCCGGGTCTGGCCTTTGCCGCCGCCTCCGCCCGCTTTCTGGACCGCGCCCGGCAGGTGCCTCATCGCGGTTGGTACTTCGACCTGGTGCTTCTGGCCCGGTCCTTTGCCGAGGGGAAGACGACCCCGGCCACGCCTGCCATCGGGTTGCTCTACGCGGCCCGGTGCCAGTTCGAGCGCATCCTGGCCGAGGGCCTGGAGGCCCGCTTTGAGCGCCACGCCGCCATGATGCGCATGACCCACGAGTGGGCCGCCGGTCACGGCTTCGCCCTTTTCCCGGAACCGGGTTACGCCTCGCCGACCGTGACCTGTATCCGCAACAACCGTGGCCTTGACGTGGCCGCCATGGTGCAATACGCCAAAGCACAGCAGATGGTCATCGGCAACGGTTACGGCCGCCTCAAGAACCAGACCTTTCGTATTGCTCACATGGGCGAACTGACCCCTGCCGACATGGAGGCGTTGTTCGCCGTGTTGGATGCTTTCTTGCGTCTTTGAAGATGGCCCCGGGTGCCCTTGCCGTTGCGACGGCGGGCATTCCGGAACTTTCCTCACTTTGCCGTTCCTCCGAGTCCCCAAGGAGTTTTGCGCATGTACGAAATCGCTTCTGTCCACGCCCGCGAGATCCTCGATAGTCGCGGGAACCCTACCATCGAGGTCGAGGTTATAACCGAAGACGGCGATCTGGGACGCGCGGCCGTGCCCAGCGGCGCCAGCACTGGCATCCACGAAGCCCTGGAGCTGCGGGACGATGAACCCAACCGCTACGGCGGCAAGGGGGTGCGCAAAGCCGTCGAGAACGTCAACGACGTCATCGCCGATGCCCTTTTCGGCGTGGATGTGACCGAGCAGGCTCTGATCGACCATATCCTGCTCGAGCTAGACGGCACACCTAGCAAAAGCAAGCTGGGCGCCAACGCCATCCTCGGTGTCTCGCTGGCCTGCGCCCACGCTGCGGCCAATGCGGTGGGACTTCCGCTTTACCGCTATCTGGGCGGTGTGGGTGCCCGTACCCTGCCTGTGCCGATGATGAACATCCTCAACGGCGGCAAGCATGCGGTCGATTCCACCGATCTGCAGGAGTTTATGATCATGCCTGTGGGCGCGCCTAGCTTTGCCGAAGCCCTGCGCTGGGGCGCCGAGACCTATCACGCCCTCCGGAAGGTGCTCAAGGCCAAAGGCTATAGCACGAATATCGGCGACGAAGGCGGTTATGCACCCAGCCTGCGCTCCAATGCCGAGGCCATCGAAGTCATCCTCAAGGCCATCGAAACGGCCGGGTATCGGCCCGGCGAGGACATCATGATTGCGCTGGATCCCGCCGCCAGCGAGATTTACGAGCCCGAAACGGGGCTATACCACCTGGCCAAAGAGGGGCGCAAGCTCACAAGCGCGGAAATGGTGGCGTTTTACGAGGATTGGGTGAACAAATACCCCATCATCTCCCTCGAAGACGGGTTGGCCGAGGACGACTGGGAAGGCTGGCAGCAGCTTTATGCGACGTTGGGCGATCGCATCCAGCTCGTGGGCGACGATCTCCTGGTGACGAACACCGAGCGCATTCGCCGCGCCATCGCCGAGAAGGCCTGCAACGCTCTGTTGTGCAAGGTCAACCAGATCGGCACCCTGACCGAGTCCATCGCGGCCGTAGACATGGCCCACCGCGCCGGCTGGACCGCGGTGGTTTCCCATCGCTCGGGCGAGACGGAAGACACCACCATCGCCGACCTGGTTGTGGGGCTGAACACAGCTCAGATCAAAACGGGGGCGCCGGCCCGTTCCGACCGGGTGGCTAAGTATAACCGACTCCTGCGCATCGAGGAAGCGCTGGGTGAGGCCGCCATCTATCCGGGACGGGCTGCGTTCACGAATATCCGCCGCTGAGCGTCGGGGGTTGCCGGCGCGCCCATGCCGACAACCTCCGACCCCGTTATACCGCCATCGCCTCGCGCAGACGGCGTTCCTCCTCGGCACGGGCGGCCATTTGCTGACGCAGGGTGCGGATGTCGCGGGGGACGAGATAGGCCGTCAACACCAAAAAGCACGCCCCCAGTAACCAGGCCGTGGTGCAGATGAGGATGATGGCATTGCCCAGAGAAGACCCCCGGGCGATGAAGCCGGCCAGGAGCGGCGCCGAGGCGGCCCCGATGCTCTCGATAAAGTACTGCACAGCCAGGGCCGTGCTGCGTACCTCCGGCAGGGTGATGTCGTACACGGTGGAGACGACGTTCGGAGCCGCAAAGGGAATAACCAGCGCCGTCAGCAGCAACATGCCCATGAACCGCTCCTGGGCCGCGATGGGCACACGCATGGTCGCATTGAGGAGGATGGCCCCGGTCAGGACACCCATCAGGGCCACGAGGATGCGCCCGCGAATCATGCGCTTGAAGAGCATATCGCCCAGGAATCCGCCGATGAAATAGCCGGAGGCCAGCACCAGGATGGCCGGTGCCATCGTGGTCAGGATGGCGCCCTGGCTGTAGCCGCGCTCGGTCTCCAGATATCGGAAGAACCAGAAGGTGATGACATTCCAGGGAAAGACGCCGACAAAGCCCTGGGCAAACAGGAACCACAGGCTGCGCTTGCGGAGCAGGCCTTTGGCCAGTTGCCACTCGAAACGGTAGATCCCTACCTCCTCCAGGCCGGCCATTTCCGGCTCGCTCTGGCCGCGCGGGGGTTCGCGCACCACGAAAAAGATGAGCACGGCCAACCCAATCCCCAGGGAACCGGTGATGTAAAACACACTGCGCCAGCCCAGGGTGCCTGCCAGCATAGTGGCTACGATTAGCCCGGTCATGTATCCCAGCGGCTGCGAGAGCTGGAGCAGACCGTAGACCTTACCTCGCATCTCCGGTCCGAAGTAATCGGAGATGAGGCTGTAAAGGCCGGGATAGCTGGAATCGTCGATGCCGGTGCTGGCCCGGGTGACCAGGAACGTGCGGTAATTCGGCGCCAGGGCATTGAGCCAGGTCGTCGAACCCCAGATGAACGAGGCCAGGGCCAGGAGCTTGGCGCGGGTATAGCGGTCGTAAAGAAAGCCCCACAACGGATACATGATGGCGCCCACCAGCAGAGCCCCGGTCGAGACGGCGCCCATGCGCACCTCGTCGATGCCGAAGGTCTCCATGATGGGCGTTGTGAGCGGTCCGATCAGCAGGCGATCCGACTGGTGTAACAACATGAAGAAAAAGAAGATAACCACAACGGCCCAACGATAGCGCAGAAAACGTGACATCGCTAGCCTCCGCAAAGGACGACAAAACGGATAACAAATGCTCCGATGGTAGCGCAAAGTGCCTTTTCTTGCCAAGATGGCCGCTCCAGAATGGCATGAAGCCATCCTTCGCCGCCGCAGGTCTGTGGTACAATCGCCATCGCGAGCCCACAAGCAGTCCGGGTACCCTCTTGCCTTTGGAGTTTTCATGTCTGACCTTGCCATCGTTCAAGATCTGGTCGAGCGCATCACCGCCAATGTCGAACGGGTGATCATGGGCAAGCGCACGGCCATTCGCATGACTTTGCTGGCGCTGCTGTGCGAAGGTCATCTGCTCATCGAAGACGTGCCGGGCTTGGGTAAGACCATGCTGGCCCGCGCCATTGCCCGTTCCATCGGCTGTACCTTTAGTCGCATTCAGTTCACGCCCGACATGCTGCCCAGCGATGTTACCGGCGTCTCGGTGTACAATCAAAAGACCCAGACATTCGAGTTCCGGCCCGGTCCCATCTTTGCCCAGATCACCCTGGCCGATGAGATCAACCGGGCAACACCCAAAACCCAGTCCGCCTTGTTAGAGGCCATGGAGGAGCGCCAGGTGACGATAGACGGCGCCACCTATCCCATGCCCCGGCCGTTTTTGGTGCTGGCCACCCAAAATCCCATCGAATACGAGGGGACCTTTCCGCTGCCCGAAGCCCAGGTGGACCGTTTTCTGATGCGCATCCATCTCGGCTATCCCGAACGTCAGTACGAAATCGCCATGCTCGATTCCCAGACCGACCATCACCCCATTCAAGATATCGGCCAGGTGGTCACGGTTGCGGAACTGGTTGCGGCCCAGGAGGCGGTGAAGAAGGTATACACGGACGAGCAGATCAAACAGTACATCGTCTCCCTGATCACCGCCACCCGGCAGCATCCGGATGTGTATCTGGGTGCCAGCCCGCGCGGTTCTCTGGCCCTGTTCAAAACCGCTCGTGCCTATGCGGCCGTACAAGGGCGTGATTATGTGATTCCCGATGATGTCAAAGCCCTGGCCGTCCCGACGCTGGCGCATCGACTGATCATCAGCCCGGCGGCGCGCATTAAGAACATCCATCCCGAAGCCATCATCCAGGAGACCCTGGGGACGGTGGCCGTGCCCGGCATGCGCAGCGCCGTCCGCTGAGTCCGGATCACCGTCCACGCGGGGGTGTGGTGCTATGCGTCGCAATACCTGGTTGGCCCTGGGCATCTGGTTGCTGAGTCTGCTGGCTGCCCTCAATACAGGGCGTGACTTGCTTTATAACACCTTCTATTTGATCACCGCCATCCTGGCCGGCTCGTGGGTTTGGGCCTGGCTCAACGTGCAAAGGGTGGGTCTGGTTCGACGGGTGCGCGGCCGCCGCAGCCAGGTAGGCAAATGGGCCGAAGAGCAGTTCGAGGTGCTCAATCGCAGTCGACTGCCCAAACTGTGGCTGGAGATCCGCGATCACTCCACCCTGCCCGGCCATCACCCTTCCCGCGTGGTGAGCTCGCTGGGTGGGCATCAACGCCGTACCTGGTATATCCGCACCCTTTGCTATCGCCGCGGACGTTATCGGCTGGGGCCTCTCACCTTGCGCAGCGGCGATCCCTTGGGTATCTTCGAGGTCAAGCGTAGCCTTCCTTATACGACGTCCTTTGTGGTGTATCCACCTGTGTATCCGGTTCATGGCTTCTCGCTATCCGAGGCCCAGACCGTCGGCGGCGAAGCTCCGCGCTACCGCACCCATTATGCCACGCCGAATGTCGCTACCGTGCGCGAGTACGTGCCTGGCGATAGCTTCAGTCGCATCCACTGGCGTTCGACCGCGCGCACAGGCCGGCTCATGGTCAAGGAATTCGAGCTGGACCCGGCCAGCGACATCTGGTTGGTCCTCGATCTGGATGCCCGCTGGCACGCCGCCCTGCCCTGGCAGCCCCCGGCTTTGTTCGAGCGGACGGCAACGCTGGCAAGCGAGTTGCCGCTTTCGTTTGAACTCATTCCGGCGACCATCGAGTACGCCGTGGCAGCAGCGGCTTCGCTGGCCAGCCATTTTCTGGAACAGCGCCGCGCCCTCGGGCTGATCGCCTATACCGGCCATCGCGAGATCATCCAGCCCGACCGCGGGGAACGCCAGCTCAACAAAATCCTGGAGATGCTGGCCGTCCTCGAACCGGTCGAGGGTGTGCCGTCCTTGGATCGGGTGCTTATGACCGAAGGGCATTTCCTCGGCCGCACCAGCGTTCTGGTTGCTATTTCTCCATCCGTCGATCGCGAGTGGGTGCTGGTCCTGCGCGAGCTGCGCCGACGCGGGGTGCACAGCACGGCCATCGTTGTGGCCGCCGACAGCTTCGGCGCCCCGACCCGGCATCAGCGTATCCTGGCCGAGTTGTGGGCGAACACCATCCCCACCTATGTCCTGAGGCGCGGGCAAAGCATCGACAGCGCCCTGGCCACCTTTGCCCGCCCTACCTGAGCATCGAAATACCTGCGTGTACATCCGCCGTCCTACCCTTCACGATCTGAACGAGTGTGTGCGTCTCGATACGTCCTACACGACCCAGCGGGTCTGGCAGATGCAACTGAGTATCGAGACGAACGCCATCCATGCCCATTTTCAACTGGTCCCGCTGCCGCGACCGCTGACCCTGCCGGGTCCGGGCTTCAGCGACGATCTGCTTGCCTGTTGGCAGCGCGGGGATTGCATGTACATCGCCCGCCTCCACAACGGGGTTGCCGGTTTTATCCATATGGCACCTGACCCGGCCACGCGTATCGGTCGCATTGAGCACCATGTTGTAGCTCCTGAACATCGCCGGCAGGGGATCGGTACCGCCCTGTTACAGCGGGTGTGGCGATGGGCACAAGAGCACAACCTGCACAGCCTTAGCGTGGCTATCCATCACAAGAACCATCCCGCTCTGTCTTTTTATACCGCCCACGGCTTTGCTTTTAGCGGTTTTGAGGAGTATTTTTACGGCGATCGCGAAATCATTTTCTATCTGGCGCGTAAGATCGTCATGAGTCATTAGCCGTTTATCGAGTCCCCGGTCCGATGATGCCCGCTATTCCCCTGCCCGATTGGCTGAGCCTGGTCGAGTTGATCAATCTGGTCCTGGCCTCGGCCATCCTCATCCTTGCCTTTTCGCTCTTTGCCTATATCCTCACCTTCAACTTGCACAGTCGCGTCGGACGTTCGTTTGCGGCGCTGCTGTTGGGGGTCATCATCGTCTATAGCGGCGATGTGGTGCTCCCACGCGTGGAGTGGCAGGAGCGGTGGCTGCGGTTCCAATGGCTGGGCATTGCGCTGGTCCCGGCGGCTTACTTCCATTTCACGCGCAGTGTTTTGCTGGCCACCTGGCTGCAAAGCGAACGCAGGCGCTGGATCTGGCTGGGACGGGTGGCCTATGCCCTTAGCGCGGCTTTTGCCTTGCTGGCGTTGGCGACCGATGTGCTGGTGGAACCGCCGATCGGGGCTTTCCCGGTGACCTATCTGCGGCCGGGACCGCTCTTTCCTCTTTTCACCTTCTACTTCATCGTTGCCACCCTGTGGGGCGGCTGGACGCTGCTGCGCGCCCGCCAGCATGTGCGTTCCCAGGCCTCCAAACGGCGTTTGAGCTATTTGCTCTGGAGCTTTGCCGCGCCGGCCCTGGGTGTGTTCCCCTATCTGATCCTGGCGCCCAGCGCCGGCCAGGCCGACCCGGCGCTGGTGCTCCTGCTGGCCGGCGTCGCCAACATCGCCGTGGGCCTTATGCTCGTCGTTATGGCCTATAGCGTGGCCTACTACGGCGTGCTCTCACCCGACCGGGTGGTCAAACGTCAGTTGGTGTATTTCTTGCTGCGAGGGCCTTTTGTGGCCGTGATCGTGGTCAGTTTGATCCTGACCGTGCCCAAAGTCGAGGCCATTCTCGGCCTGCCACCCTATACGGCCCTGGCCCTTTTCGTCGTCGCCGTCATCGTCCTGGCGCCTCTGGCCGCTCAGGTGTTACAACCCTGGATCGACCGGCTGATCTACCGTCACGAAAGCGAAGAAATCCTCTGGCTGCGCACGCTGGAAACGCGGCTGATGACCAGCAGCGACTTGAGCCAATTCCTGGAAAATGTCCTCATCGCCCTTGCCAATGCCCTCCAGGTGGCCGACGGCTTTGTCGCCTTACCCGGCGAGACCGGCGCCAGGTTGGAAGCGGTGCTGGGGAACGAACAGGAGGCCCGCCGCGTTCTCTCGCTGCCCGAAGTGCAGGTTTTGTTGACAGCGACCGAACCCAAGAGCCGTTTCGTCCGTGTGGATTCTTATCTGCTCGGCCCGCTTATCAATCGCCACACGGACGAAGTCATGGGCATTGTCGGCCTGCGCATGCCGGAAGAGGGGATATCGCCGGACGTCCTCGATGCCGATCCGACCATTCAGTACCTCCTACGTCGCGCCGAGATCGCCGTGGAGGACCGACGCCTTCAGCTCGATGTGTTCGAAGCGCTGCGACCGATCCTGCCCGAAATCGAGGTGATGCAGGCCTTGCGCGGTACCATTCCCTACGTGATCACGCCGACGGCAACGGAGACCACGACCCTGCCGACTGCGCCCGAGTTCACCGATTGGGTGCGCGATGCGCTCAGCCACTTCTGGGGTGGTCCCAAACTGAGCGAGAGCCCTCTGCTGGGGCTGCGGGTGGTGCGACAGCGGTTGGCCGAATACGACAACTCACCTACCCGCGCCTTGCGCGCCGTGCTGCAGGCGGCTATCGAACGACAACGACCGCCCGGCGAACGCCAGATGACCACTTCCGAGTGGTTGCTCTACAACATCCTCGATCTCAAGTTTATGCAAGGCAAGCGCGTGCGCGAAGTGGCCAACCGCCTGGCCATGAGTGAATCGGACCTCTATCGCAAACAGCGCGTGGCCATCAACCAGGTGGCGCGTGCCCTGGCCGAGATGGAGGCGGCCGCTGCCGCGGCCGAAACCGACGGCAAAAACGGCATCGCAACGACCAATACAACGCCGTCGCGTTGAAAGACCCCAGACCCAACCGGCCTGGGCCGTCTGACTTATCCCTTTTTGGCGCCGTGTCCTCTTCCCCCACCTCCCCCCGCTCCTTTGAGACCCTGGGCCTTATCCTTCTGTGCAGCGGTTTGCTGGCCCTGGGTGACTGGCTGGCCGGCACCGGCGGTCATCGCCATCTCCAGGTTCTGGTGGGCGTGGCTGCCCTTCCTCTGGTTATCAGTTTGACCCTCGTCGGTGCGTTCCTGGTCTGGCGACGGCCCCTGACGTCGCTTTTGGGACGCCATTGGTATGCCGAACTGCTGCTGGGTCTGGTCCTGTTGCTGATCGGGCTGATGAGCTTGGCCCATTTGCCCTACAACGGGGACGATGCCTATGCCGTTGCCCAAGCGGGCCGAGGCGGCGGCCTGGTGGGTTGGGCGCTGTCCGAGATGATGCGGCAGGCTTTCGGCCCGGTGCCGGCGTGGATCATGACGATGGCCACAGGGATGTTGGGTCTGGCCCTAATGGTACTCTATTCGCCCTTGCGTCTGCTCGACCCTGCGGCGCTGGCGGCCTTCATCCGCCAACAAGTGGCAACGAGACGTCGGCAGCAGCCACCACGCCCCGCCCCATCGGCGCCCTCGCCATCGCCGGAAACGGCGCCGCCCTCGCCACCGGCTACCCGGAAGCCCGGCGGTCGGTCCCGTCCACCTCAAACGACGGCGCCGCAAGGGAGCACACAGGCCACGCCACCGGCGCCGACGCCACGACGAAGCCTGCGCCGGCTACCGCCTCTGGACCTGCTGAGCAGCGAGGACCGCATCGGCAACCGCAACGAGCAGGCGGCGATTCAAGCTTCTATCATCGAAGAGACGCTGGCCGGATTCGGTATCCCGGCGCGCGTCGTCGAAACCCATATCGGCCCCAGCGTGACCCGTTTCGCCCTAACGCCGGGCGAACTCCAACGTCATGACCGCATCGTGCGCGTGCGTGTCAGCCAGATTACGGCCCTGGCCGACGATCTGGCCCTGGCGCTGGCCGCTAGCCCGGTCCGGATCGAAGCCCCCGTCCCCGGCCGACCCTATATCGGCATCGAAGTCCCCAATCCCGATACCACCCTGGTCAGTTTGCGCCGTCTGCTCCAGGACAAAGCTTTCACCCGCCATGAGGGCGTGATGCCTATTCCCCTGGGTCGCGATGTGGGCGGCGCGGCGGTGGTGGTCGATCTGCATCGCCTCCCTCATCTCCTCATCGCCGGGGCCACAGGTTCGGGTAAATCGGTAGCGCTCCACGCCATTCTGTGCGCGCTGCTTTTTCATCACACGCCCGAGACGCTGCGCTTGATCCTGATCGACCCCAAACGGGTGGAGCTACCGGTCTACAACGGGATTCCCCACCTGGTGGCGCCGGTCATCACCGAGCCCAAGCACGCTGCGGCCGCCATGAGCTGGCTCTTGTTGGAGATGGACGAACGGTACCGGCGTTTTCGTGCGAACGGCGCCCGCCACATTCTGGCTTACAATGCTGCCGTGCCCCCGTCTCAGCGCCTGCCGTTTCTGGTCATGATTGTGGATGAGTTGGCCGATCTGATGGTCACGGCGCCGGAGACGATCGAGGCCCGCCTGGTCCGGCTGGCGCAGATGGCGCGCGCCACCGGCATCCATCTCGTCGTGGCCACCCAACGACCCTCGGTGGATGTGGTCACCGGCCTCATCAAGGCCAATTTTCCGGCCCGCCTGGCCTTTGCCGTGGCCAGCCAGATCGATTCACGGGTTATCCTCGACGGTCCCGGCGCCGAGAAGCTGCTCGGCCGGGGCGATGGCCTGCTGATGACCGCCGATAGCGCCAAACCCCGACGCATCCAGGGTTGCTTTGTGGGCGATGCCGAGATTGCCCGCCTGGTCCACTGGTGGCGCACGAATCATCCGACTCCGCCGTCGGATGCCGATGCGGCCGCCTCTCCTTGGAGCCACCTCCTCGTAGAGGAGGGAGACGACGAGGGGCTCCTCAAACAGGCCATCGCCAAGCTGCGGACGCGAGAGACGATCACGATCTCGGGCCTGCAACGTCTTCTCGGCATCGGCTATCCCCGTGCCGCCCGCCTGATGGAGGAGTTGGAGGCGGCCGGCATCATCGGTCCGGAGATCGACAAGCGCAGCGGTCGCCGCGTGCTTTTGCAGACGGATGAGAACGGAAGCGGCGAGGAGGAGTAGGTCTTCTTGGTCGGGGAGTGCGCCCGCTGCGAGAGTGAGATAGCAGACCCGGCGCTACGCCTCATCTCGGCGCCGGGCGCAGCGGGTCCTGTGGCGCGTGGCGTTGTCTGCCCTTTTGTCCGATCGCGCAATTTGGGGGTGCGGCCGGAGATCGGAAGAGCA
>JBBINH010000008.1:0-96881 GCA_037443945.1 Caldilineales bacterium | reverse complement strand
GCCCCGGCCGAACCCGGCTCGGTACCGGCTCAGGTCGGCCCGGCAACGGACGCCGAGACCGTGATCGGCCATGACGTCGCCGGCGCTGCCGATGCCGAAACCGTTGTGCAGGGACCGGCGGACCGGCCCGGTCAGGCCGGCGCCGTCGCCAGCAGTATGCCCGCCGGCATGGAAACGGCGATCACGGAGGACACCGTCACCCTGGGCCCTCAGAATGCGGTTGTACCCTGGATCGTCTATCGGCATCCTGCCTTTGGCTTTACCCTGCGCCTGCCCGGCCACTGGACGGAATGGCTGCCCCCCGATCCGCCCGACTTCGCCAACCTACCGGCGCTGGCCCACATCGGTTTCCATGACCGGGACATGGTGGCGGCCGGCACGGCCGAACTGGAACCGCTGCGGCTGCTGATCAGCGTGTATGCAAACAGCGCGCAGCTACAACCGCTGGCCTGGTTGCAGGTCAACGGTCTTCTGACCCGTGACGAGGCGACGGAAACCCTGACCATGGCCGGTCTGCCGGCCGTGCGCGTCTGCTCCCGGCACCTGATAGCGCCGGCCTGTGCCGTTTACATAGCCCACAAAGGCTTGATCTATCGTTTTGCCGTTGTGGCCGAAGCCGAGAGCAGCATCCTGGCCGATCTGAGCTTTGCACCCTGAGCCGGCGAAGCGAGGGCGTCAATGAGCATGGCGGGGAACGGCGAGAGGGCCTGTTTTGTCGCCGCATACGGTCGTGCCTCGCTGCCGGCCATGTTCGGCGCGCAGAGCCATCGGTACACGGCGCGGCCAACGGCGCTCCGTCTCAGAGCAGGGCCAATCCGGTTCATCTCTGGCCTCTCGTTCCGGCAGCAGACTCCTATTGAGTCGAACAGGAAGTCGGCTTATTCCCTGACGGTGATGGTCGTCAGGAACTGCACATCGCTGCCGTCGGCCCAGATGAAGCGACGATCGCCCTGATAGGCCCCGAAGATGAGTTGATAGCGGCCCGGCGGCAGATCGGCAGGCAGGACCAGTTCGTAAGGATCGACGATCGTGCGGCCCGGTTGCCAGGCGGTGGGCGGATAAACGAGACCCACAGGCATCCGGTCGACCTGTGCCCACTTCGTCTCGGTCGCATCGATCAGGTGGATGAAGGTCGTCCAATTGGCGGTAGGAGTGGTATCGACCTCCCAGTAAAACGTGAGCGATAAAACCTCGCCGCCACGGGCCACGGTCGATGCCAGGTCGTATCCCAGCCATCGCACGGCCGCATCGAGGTGGCGCCGGTCGGGATGGGCAGGGGTAACGGGGGCATAAGCAGGAACGGGCAGCAGCCGCCAGCCGGCAGGGCTAACACGCAAGACCAGAAACGGAATGCCCTCGGCCGCAGCGCGTGGTTGCAGGATGGCGGCCCCTTCAGGACCGGCATGGATAATCCAGAGATCGGGTCGTATCCCTTCCAGGCGCTGCAGATAGCGCAGGGGGGTGATAAATTCCCAGTCGCCGACGATAACGGCACCTGGGGGCAGCGGTTCTTGCAGGAGGGCCAGCGCTTGCTTGCGCACGTCGACCTGGCGACGGGCCAGGGCCGGTTGCCATTGTTGGGCGATCTGGACTACCGGGAGCAGCCACAACACGACCAGGAACCCATAGCCCAATCGGGGTTGGAGTCGTGGCCACCGTCGCCTCACTTCCCCCAGCACACCCTCCGCCCCTACGGCCATCCACACCGCCAGCAAGGAATACAGGGGGATGAAGCTGCCGCCGTTTTCGCCGACTTGCGTCCAAAAGCGCAGCGCTGCCCACAGCCACAGCCCCCAGGCCAGCAGCAACAGGACGGTGAAGCGGCCGTCCCTGCGCGCCAGGCCGATCCAGCCGGGGATCAGCAGAAGCAGCGCCGGCCAGGGAAACTGCCGCAGGGCCAGGCGGGCGGCGTCTTCAATGGCCGTCCATCCCAGCGGATCGGTGGCACCGAGCCATTGTCGGCCGTAGTCGAGGGCTAGGACCAGGTTCCAAAATCCGCCGTAGTAGTGGGGCGATATCAAACCGGCTGCGACCGGCTTGGGTACGCCGAGGATGCGACCTTGCAGGTCGGGGAGGGCCTGAAAGTAGGCCGCGCGCAGGGGAAGCAGGCCGTAGAGCAGCAAAGGCCCCAGGAGGGCCACCACCGCCGGCAACCAGCGCCGCGGCTGCCGGAACAGCCGGCGATCGACCAGAAAGAGATAGAGCAGGGCCGGCAGGATGAGCAGGCGCAGGTTGATATGATGGGTCAGACCGAGGCCAAAGCCCAGGCCCACCCACCACAATGGAGTCTGACCCCGTCCCCACCGCCACAACAACCACAAGACCAGGAAGATAAAGACATGGGCCAAACCGTAGACTTCGGCGGCCTGGGCGTGCTTCCACAGCTCCGGGCTTGCGGCCATGGTGAGGGCTACGGCAGCCGCAGGACCGCGACCGACCCCGATCGCACGCACGAACAACACGAATAGGATCACGGCCAGGGCGCCGCCGATAGCGCTGAGCAGGTTGATGCGCCAGGCCACATCTCCACCCAGCGGGAGCCGGGCAAAAAGCCAGCCGACCAGGGTGAGAAGTGGGTAACCGGTGGGATGCGGTACCCCGAGTCGAGGTAAGACCAGCTGCAGTTCGCCGCCGTCGCCCTTCACCACCGAAGGCGCCAGCGTGGCCAGGTAAAGCAGAAAGGCAGTGGTTCCTACACCAAGAGCCGGCCCCAGATGGGACAGGAAACGGCGGCCGGTTGCGGCAGAAGCGCTGACAGCAGGACTCGCCATAGAGCGAATTATAAACGCTCACGCCCACCCGTGCTTTCCTTGACTTGGGGCTCGGTTCTCTCTTTTGTTGGTAGGTGTTGGTGGGCGGTGGCGTCTCAAGCGAGCTGCCCCGAACCTCGCTTCCGCTGCTTTTTGCCCGTTTTCGGGCATAAGCAGCCGTTCGGGCGGCGTTCACAGGCCCAAAGCATCGCCACAGCCGACTTGTCCGGGGTGGTGCGCCGTCCCCTTGCCGGGGGCTTTTTCCTGAGCTAAAAACCATCGACTCAGGCTGCGAGTGGGTTTATAATCCCGGCAAGCCAGGTGTACGGCTCACTACGCATCGTTAGGTGAGGCACGGAAGGATTCCGTCTAAGTTGATCTGCTTTACTCGAAAAGCTTCAGCGGCTGAGCTTGGTGCCGTTGGACGACAGCTACAAGCACAAGGAGGAAGTCACATGCAGGACAGGGAATTGCTGGAGCGGATTACGGTTGACCCCAAAGTTATGGTTGGGAAACCTGTCATCCGTGGAACACGGCTGACCGTTGCGTACATCCTGAATCGGTTGGCGCGGAGTATAAGGGACTTACCCATGAGGAGATTCAAGCCTGCCTTTTGTTTGCCATCAAAGCACTGGAAAGCACGGTGTTTATGCCCTTGGCCATGCAACCCCCTGACGGCACCCTGTCGCGGCCGTCTCTGCGAATTGCCATCCCCCGACCGTGAGCGTACCATTGCGGCATAACGCTTCGTTTGCCATACCCAGCCTCACCTCAGGAGCAGTTCGCCATGCGCGCGTTGCTTTCCGTTTCCGACAAAGCCGGTCTGGTTCCGTTTGCCCAGGGACTCCATCGCCTGGGCATCGAGCTGGTGGCCAGCGGCGGTACGGCGAGGACCCTGGCCGCTGCCGGCTTGCCCGTCATTCCCGTCTCCGACCTCACCGGCTACCCCGATCTGCTCGACGGACGGGTGAAGACCCTGCATCCGGCCATCCACGCCCCCATCCTGGCCCGTCCTACCCCCGCCCATCAGGCCGAATTGACTGCCCACGGGATGACGCCCATCGATCTGGTCGTCTGCAACCTCTATCCGTTTGTGCGCGCCGTTGCCGACCCGGCCGTCAGCGAAGCCATCGCCGTCGAACACATCGACATCGGCGGGGTGACTCTATTGCGGGCGGCGGCCAAGAACTACGAACGGGTGACGGTGGTGGTGGATCCGGCCGATTACGAAGCGGTGCTGGCGGCCCTGGCCGCAGGCGGACCCTCGCCGGAGGAGCGCCGGCGGTTGGCGCTAAAGGCCTTTCGGCACACGGCCGCCTACGATGCCGCCATCGCCACCTACCTGACCCGGCTGGTCGAAGGCGAAACGGCCCTGCCGGCCGTCCTCAACCTGGTCGCCGAGCGAGTGCAGAGCCTGCGCTACGGCGAAAACCCCCATCAGGCCGCTGCCTTCTACCGCTGGCAGGGCTACCAACCCGCTTTTATCCAGCTTCAGGGCAAGGAACTGAGCTACAACAACCTGGGCGATCTCGACGGTGCCTGGGGCGCCGTGAGCGAGTTTACCACCCCGGCCGTGGCCATCATCAAGCATGCCAATCCTTGCGGTCTGGCTACGGCCGACGATCCGGTCACGGCCTATCGGCGGGCCTATGCCTGCGATCCGGTTAGCGCCTTCGGTTCCATCATTGCCGTCAACCGGCCTGTGGATCTGGACCTGGTCGAGGCCATCGGTTCCCTTTTCGTGGAGGTACTGGCGGCGCCGGCCTTCACACCGGCCGCTTTAGAGCGGTTGGCCCACAAGGTCAACCTGCGGGTGATGCAACACACCGGCGCTCCTTGCTTCCCCTGGCGCATGGTCACGGTGGAAGGCGGGTTGCTCGTGCAAACCCCTGACGACCGTCTCCTGCAGGCGTCTCGCGTGGTCACCCGTCGGCAGCCCGATGACCGCGAAATGGCCGATCTGCTCTTCGCCTGGCGCGTGGTCAAATGGGTCAAATCGAATGCCATCGTTTTCGCCAAAGACGGCGCCACCGTGGGCATCGGCGCCGGTCAGATGAGCCGTCTCGATGCCGTGCGTTATGCCGGGATGAAGGCGGGCGAAGCCGCCCGTGGCGCCGTTATGGCTTCCGATGCGTTCTTCCCCTTTGCCGATGGTGTCGAAGCCGCCGCCGCCTGCGGTATTACCGCCGTCATCCAGCCGGGCGGCTCGATTCGGGATGAGGAGGTCATTGCCGCCGCCGATCGCCTGGGTTTGGCGATGGTCTTCACCGACATGCGGCATTTTCGCCATTAGGCCCCGGCTTCAGCCCGAGCGGGCATACAAAAAGCCCAGGGCGGCCACGACCACCCGATCCCGAATGACCCCGGCCTGCACCTGAGCCTTGACCCAGGCCAGGTCTTTCCATGTGCAGTGCACCCATTCGGCCTCATCGTGCTGCTGACGGCCGTCAGACCGCACCCCTTCGGCCAGGAAGACGTGCACCTCCATGTCCTCCAAGGCCGGATTATCCCAAAAAACGCCCAAGAGCTGCCAGTGATCGGCCACGTAGCCGGTCTCTTCGGCCAGCTCGCGTTGGGCCGCCGTCAGGGGCGACTCGTCAGGCTCGATAAGGCCGCCCGGCAATTGCCAGATGACCTGTCCTACCGGATAACGAAACTCCTGTTGTAAGAGGACCTGGCCCTGCTCGTTGCGGGCGAGCACGGCGGCGCCATGACGGTCGCGGCGGATAACGGTGTAGTCGTAGAGCCGGCCGTCGGGCAGAAGCACCCGGTCGATGGTGACCCGGAGCCAGCGGTTGTGGAAGGCGGTATGGCTTTCCAGCCGCTGCCAGGCCGACGGCAGGGAAGGGGTGAATTCGCTCATGAACCGCCCGATCAGCTTCGCAATCGTGCACCGGTCGGATCGTAGAAAGGCCCGTGATGGACCCGGGCCTGCACCGGTCCTTCGGTGCGATGGATGGTGAACGGCGTTCCCGGCTTTGCCGCCAGCTCGGCCGGCAGCCAGCACAGACCGATGGCCTTGCCCAGGGTCGGGCTGTACCGGCTGGAGGTGACCCAGCCGATGATGGTGGGCCGACCGTTGCCGTTGGGTTGGACGATCTGCAAGCCTTCCTCCGGGGTGACGCCCGGTGTGAGCACCTCAAAGCCGACCAGACGCTGGCGCAGACCTTGCGCTTGGACGCGCAACAAGGAGCGCCGACCCAGAAAATCGGGCTTGTCGAACTTGACCGCCCAGGCCATACCGGCGGAGAGGGGGTCGGTCATGGCATCGGTGTCCTGGCCGATGATGAGATGGGCTTTTTCCAGACGCAACACCCGCTGGGCCTCGACGCCGAACGGCCGTATACCGAAGCCGGCACCGGCTGCCAGGATGGCCTCCCACAAATAAGGCCCGAATCCGGCCGGACAGTGGATTTCATAACTCAGTTCGCCCGTAAAGCCGATGCGCAACACGCGACAGGGCACGCCGGCCAGCTCGAGTTGGCGGACATGCAGATAGGGAAAGGCGGCGTTGCCGACATCGGCCGTCGTCAGGGCTTGCAACACCGCTCGCGCCTGAGGCCCGGCCAGGTTGAAGGCGGCAAAATCGTCGGTGACATCGGTGATGTGCACGCCTTCGCCCCAACCGGCCTGCGCCCACCATTGCATCCATTCGTAGATGGCTTCGGCGTTGCCGGTGGTGGTTGTGATGTACCATTCCTGCTCATCCAGACGAGCCGTAACGCCGTCGTCCAAGATCACGCCCTCATCGTTGCACATCAGCCCATAGCGCACCCGACCGCTCGGCAGGTCGCCCAGACGGGTGGTGTAGAGACGGTCGAGGAAAGCCGGCACGCCGGGTCCGGTCAGGCGAAGCTTGCCCAGGGTGCTCACGTCGATGAGGCCGACGGCCTCGCGCACGGCTTTGACCTCGGCCGGCGGATCGCCGTAATGTTCCGGCCGCTGCCAAAGCCCGGCCACCATCATGCGGGCGCCGTGGCGGCGGTGCCATGCATCCACGGGAGTGCGCCGGAGCGGTTCCATAGTCTGGCCGGCGAGCACGCCCAACGGCACCGGGGTCAGCGGCGGCCGGGCGGTGGTCACACCCGTGGCGGCCGGCGAACGACCGGTGGCCGCAGCCGTCAGCCGGATGCTCGCCACGGCGCACATTTTGCCCTGACACGGTCCCATGGTGACGGTGGCGTAACGCTTCACCAGTTCCAGGCTATTGAAGCCCTCGGCGACGGCCATGGCGATGTCTTTGGCCGTCACGTCTTCGCACAGGCAGACAAACGCTTTGCCCGGCGTCGGACGATAGCAGGGGGCCGGCAGGCTGTGGGCGCCGCGTGCCGGGACAGTCCGCATCCCGTCCCGGCCCATAGCGAAGGCAGCGGCCTGCCGTCCGACCTCGGCGGCATCGTCCGCTTGCCATCCCGTCACCCGGCCGGTGGCGAAAACACCCGGAGGCAGCTCCTCCACGACAAACTGACCGGTTTCGTCGTGATAGGCAATGCGGGCGCCGGCCTGATAAAGCAGGCCGTTGGCCGGGGTGCTGCCGGCGGCGATGACAAGAAGGTCGCAGGGGATGGTCTGGAGCGGCGCGCCGGGGCGGCCGTCTACGGTCAGCGGCGCCAGCTGCACGCGACGCAGCCCAGCCCGTCCCTCGGCCCGTACCACCGTGTGCCCCCAGAAGATGGGTATGGTAGGCAGGCCGGCGGCGTCCGGCGTGGGATGGCGCCCGTCGGCCAGGGCGGCCACCGTGACCCCGGCGGCCAGCAACTCGGCAGCCACGTCCCGGCCCTCGTCGTGGTTGGTGACGATCACGGCCCGCTCACCCGGTTTGACCCCGTGCTGATGGAGCAATCGACGCACGGCGCCGGCCAGCATGATGCCGGGCAGGTCGTTGTTGCTAAAAAGCAAGGGCTGTTCATAGGCACCGGTGGCCACGATGACGGCCTTGGCCCGGACTTTCCAGAGCCGATTCCCTTGCCTGACCGGCAGCCAGTGGTCTTCGAACCAGCCGAGGACGGTGGCCTGGGTGTAGCATTGCAGATTGGGCAGGGCCGCCACCTGGGCCAGCAACGCTGCCCGCTCGGCGGCGGCGGTTGCGCTGCCGCTGTAGTTGAGGCGGCCGCCCAGGGTGGGGTTTTCGTCGAACAAGGCCACGTCGGCGCCGGCCCCGGCGGCAGCGATGGCCGCCCGCAATCCCGACCGGCCACCGCCGATGACCACCACATCGGTGTGGAGATACTGCTTGACATACTCTCCCGGAGGCGTGGTCAGGTTGACGCGTCCTAACCCGGCGGCGCGGCGCAGGAAGCGTTCGAAGAGAGGCCAAAGGCGACGGGGACGAATAAAGGCCTTGTAGTAAAAACCGACGGGGAGGAACCGTTCCAGCCACCCGGTGACGGCCATGAGGTCGAAACCGAGGGAAGGCCAGGCGTTCTGAGGCTCCACGATCATCTCGGGCACGACCGGTCGCATACAGGCGCGCACATTGGGTTCATCGCCCACCTGAACCAGGCAATTGGGACAATGGCCCGCCCCGCACATCAGCCCACGCGGACGGTGATATTTGAACGAGCGGCTGAGCACCCGCACGCCGTTGCGGGCCAGGGCCGAGGCGATGGTATCGCCGGGTTGGGCGCGATAAACCCGGCCGGCAAAGACGAAATCGAACGGCGCATCAGGCGTCATGGCGTTCTCCCTGTCCCGGCAGGTAGGTGCTCAGAATGGTATTCGTCGTGGTATCCCGTTCGGCCAGGAACCACAAGCCGCAGCCGTTACGGTGGTACCACCATTCCGGCCGTCGGCCGGCCTTATTGGCCCGCATGTAAATGAAATCGATCCAGGCTTCGTCGCTTACTGCCTCCGGGACCGGAGGACGGGGGTGGACTTCGCCGCCATAGCGAAACTCGGCGACATTGCGGGGACCGCAGTTGGGGCAAGACAACACGATCATAGGCATGCAGGCAGGTTAGTGGCCGACCGAGGCGGCGCCTTTCTCGCCGACCAGGTCGCGTTCGTAGAAACGGGCCAGGCGGAAGGGGAAGATGAGCGGGGGTGTGCGCCCGGTGGCAATCAGTTCGGCCAGGCAACGGCCACTGATGGGCCCGGCCTTGAAACCGTAGGTCCCCCAGCCGACATCGAGGAAAAAGCCCTCCACCGGAGTCAGGCCCATGATGGGGCTATAGTCGGGCGTCATATCGCACAGACCGGCCCATTGCCGCAGCATCCGCACATGGTGCAAAGCCGGGAAAAGTTCGAGCATATGACCGGCAATGCCTTCGGCAAAGTCCAGAGAACCCCGGAGGGAATAAGAGGCGAAGGGATCGACGGCGGCGCCCATGACCAGCTCGCCCCGGTCGGACTGGCTCACGTAGACATGCAGGCTGCCGGAGACGATGATGACATCGAGGAAGGGCTTGAGCGGTTCGCTGACACAGGCTTGGAGGGGGTAGGTGACGATGGGCAAACGCACGCCGACCATGTCGGCGATGGTGGTGGCCCAACCGGCCGTGGCATTGAGCACGGCGCCGGTCTTGATGAAGCCGCGCGTGGTCTCAACGCCGGTCACCCGGCCGTTGGCGGTGCGGATACCGGTTACCGTGGTGTGCGGATGGATGTGAACGCCGTGCCGGTCGGCCTGAGCGGCATAGCCCCAGACGACGGCATCGTGGCGGATGATGCTACCGGGTGGGTGATACAAGGCGGCCAGGATGGGGTAACGCGGATGCTCGCTAACATCCAGGGCCGGGCACAGACGTTTGATGTCGGCGGGGCCGATCAGCCGGGAGTCGACGCCCTGAAGCCGATTGACCTCGGCCCGGCGCCGCATGGTGCGCACGGCCCCATCCGTGTGCGCCAGGGTGAGATGCCCACGGCAGCTAAAAAGGACGTTGAAATCGAACGCCTCCGCCATCTCTCGGTAGAGCTTGAGGCTTTCGTCGTAGAAAACGACCCCCTCAGGTGTGAGGTAGTTGCTGCGGAGGATGGTGGTGTTGCGACCGCTGCCTCCGGCACCGATGTAGCTTTTGTCGAGCACGGCCACGTTGGTGATGCCGTGGTCTTTGGCCAGGTAATAGGCACAGGCCAGACCATGGACACCCCCGCCGATGATGACGACATCGTAGCTCGGCGCCAGGTCATGGGGTCGCCACATAGGGACAGGCCGGTCAAGACCGAGGCCATGACGAAGCAAGCGCAAAGACATAAGCGGAAAAGGGCAGGTCAGATCAAGATGGTGAAACGCCGGCGAATAGCGGCATCCACTTCCGGCGGCAACGGCGTTGGCCGATGGGTGGCCAGGATATGAAGGGCCTGGCGGCGGGCTACTTCCCACATATCCAGACTGCCGTCGTCTTCCCAATCGCGGCGCCGACGCCGGTCGGCGCTGTGGGGATAGTAGTATTCGGAGTGCATCAGTTTCAGGCTCTGCGTTGTACCCAAAAAATGCCCGGCCGGAGGCTCGTCCCCACGCCCCCGGCATACCTCATCGATGACATCGACCGAAAGGGTTTCGTCGTTGACCTCGATACCCCGCACCATGCGCATCACGGCGCCGTTGATGTCATCGTCTATGACGTATTGCTCATAGGCCACGGTGAGCATGGATTCCAAAAAGCCGGCGGCATGGTGGATGTAGTTGGCGCCGGCCAGAGCTGCGGCCAGGCCGGTGATGCCCTTTTCATAGCCGGCCTGGATGTCGGGGATTTTGGCATCGGTCAGGCCCGAGGAGTTGTATACGGGCAGACCGTAAAACTGACCCAACTGGGCCGCCGCCGCATGCATGAGGGCAAATTCGGCGGCGCCGCCGACGAAGTTGCCCGTGCGCAGGTCCGATACCGAGGGCACATAGCCCAGGATGATACGGGCGCCGGGTCGCACCAACTGGGTATAGACCACACCCGACAGTTCTTCGGCGTTGATCTGGACGAGGGTGCCGGCCAGGGCGGCCGGCGCGGTGGCGCCGGCCTGCGGCGCCGAAGACAGAAAAACCGGGATGTCCTGTCGCACGACCTCGGTTAGCACGGCGACCGTTTCGGGGGCATAGCGCAACGGGCTGACCGTCCAGCAGTTGGTAACGGAGATGATAGGCCGTTCGCGCAAGGCCTCGCGACTGCCGACGATCAGCGAGGCCATTTCGACGACATCGCGCACCGATGACACCGTGAAGCAATTGCCGGTGACATGCTTGGTCGTGTTGGCCAGGCAAGCGTAGTAGGTGTTGATGTCGAGAAGTTCGATGGGGATGTCGCGCGCCACGCAGGGACGCAGGTAGAAATGGATGTTATCCAGGGCATCGACCAGGCGGGCGATCGCGGCCACATCGCGCAGGGTGGATTCGCGCACGCGGCCCGTTTCCGGATCGAGAACCTGGACGGCGGCGCCACCTGTGCCCATGTAGACCCGTGTCCCTCCCAAGTAGAGGTCATGCTTGGGATCGCGTCCGCACAACACGACCTCTTTGGGGGCCTTGGCCAGGGCATCTTCGACCATGGCGCGAGGGATGTACACCCGATTGGCGTTCTCGTCCACCCTGGCCCCGGCGGCGCGGAAGATGTCCCGACACTCCGATGGCATGACCTCAATCCCCGTGCGCTCAAGCACCGTCAGCGAGGCCTCGTGGATGCGGCGGATGTCATCCTCGCTCAGCGGTTTATAGCGGCCACCGAGCAATCCCGGCCGTACCGGTGGCGATGCTGAAGTGCCGGCATGCTCACGGCGACGAAGACGAGAACGAGAGGCGGCGGCATCCATGGGCGGTGGTCATTGTAACAAGAAGCGATCAAGAGAGCAAGCCCTTGCCCAGGAGCATCGGGGCGATACCCCTGGTCCGGCCGGAAGGGATGGATGTCTTGCGCCGTGGGGACTTGTGTGGTCTGACGGCGGTCATAGTCACGATAGCCCCGCAACGGTAGTATGAACAAGGATGACGCCATCGTACTCCGTTTCGGCCAAAATCCCGGCCAAAGTTATAATCCTCCCTGCCCGATTTGCTCTTCGGGCTGCGATCTGCTAAAACTGCACTGTCGATTTTGCCCTTTTTGTCGTTCGGCCTTTACCTCCCCTCTCATGCTTCTGCCCCGCCTTGCCCCATGTCGCTTTTGTGGGCAAGGAGCGGGGC
The DNA here is from genome assembly GCA_037443945.1 of Caldilineales bacterium. Classification (GTDB taxonomy): domain Bacteria; phylum Chloroflexota; class Anaerolineae; order J102; family J102; genus SSF26. The sequence goes on along the minus strand of JBBINH010000008.1, from coordinate 85,025 downwards.
AAAAAGGAGAAGAAATACGATGACCCACATCATTACTGCTCTCTGTCTGCGCGATGGTGCTTGCATGGAAGTCTGTCCGGTGGAATGCATCATTCCCGGTCAACCCGAAAGCGAGTGGCCCTGGTACTATATCGATCCGGATACCTGCATCGATTGCGGCGCCTGTGTTCCGGAGTGCCCCTACGAAGCCATCTTTCCGGAAGAAGACGTTCCTTCTGCTTATGAGCTCAAACCGGGTCAGGAATACGTCCCCTGGGATACCAAGCAGAGAACGGTGGCCGCAGGCGGCGAAGTCATCGACCTGAGGACCAGCATCAAACCGAATTACGACTTTTTCAGCGTCGGTCCCGGCTATTCGGCTGCGGGCTGAAGATGCCGTTGCATCCACACCCAAAGAGGCCCCACCGCCGCAGGTGGGGCCTCTTTGTCTGGGCAGCGGTGGCAAGTCAGCTACTCGTCTCAGCCTCCGACCAGCCGCTCACGCCGGCTGCGGCGACCTGCGGTGGCGGGCGTCGGCGTGGATGTGCTCTCGGTGGCCTGTTGTTGGGCCAGCCGACGCTGCATGGTCAGCCAGGCCATGCAGTTTTCGTCCACACCCATCAACAGATCGGCGGCACGGATGGCCGTCATGATCTCTATCTCCAGGGGATTGGTGATGGCGCACGGCATACCGGCTGCAATGGCCATGCTCAGAAAATGGGCGTTGATCGCCGGTCGATTGGGCAACCCAAAGGAGATGTTGGAAGCGCCGCAGACCGTATTACAGCCCAGCTCCTCGCCGATCATCCGTACCAGTTCGAACAGAACCTTGCCGGCTCCGGGCACGGCGCCCGCCGGCATGGCCAGGGGATCGATCAAGACGTCGCTGCGGGGAATGCCATAGGACTCGGCCCGCTCGACGATCTTCTTGGCAATGCGAAAACGCTCTTTGGGATCGTAGGAAATACCGCTCTCGTCATTGGAAATCCCAATGACAACGGCGCCGCGCTCGGCTACGAGGGGCAGCACCTTTTCCAGACGTTCCTCCTCACCGGTGACCGAGTTCACGATCGGTTTACCCCAGGCGACCTTGAGGCCGGCCTCGAGGGCAGGGACAACCGAGGAATCGATACACAGGGGCACATCGACGACTTCTTTGACCGTCTCGATGGCCCGGACGAGGATTTCCGGCTCCACCTCGTGGGGATTGGCTACGCCCAAACCGGCATTGATGTCGAGGATGTGGGCGCCGGCCTCGACCTGAGCGATGGCATCGCTGCGCACGCGACTGAAATCGCCGGCCAGCATTTCGGCCGCCAGTTTCTTACGACCCGTGGGATTGATGCGTTCACCGATGATCACGAAAGGACGACCGGGACCGATAACAACGGTTTTCGTAGGTGAGGTGACGATGGTTTCGACGGACATGGCTCGAAGCGGATGGCGAGAAACGAAAATAAAGGAAACTCCGATGACACAAGGCGATCACGCGACGCCGGGTTTTGAGTATAGGCGATGTCCGGGGCCATTGCCAAAGTGCCAGAGATGGCGGGCAGTGGCCGACATCGGTTCAAGCTGCGACGATCAACACCTCGGCGCAGGGCTGCCAGGGCAAACCGGCCGGTCCCTACCGATTTTGTACCGGGCCCACGCATCGGTTTCGGCTTTGCCCGCCCGGCTACGCTTTGCTACAATTGTGCAATCGCACGCAAACACCGTCCCGGACCCGCTTGCAGAACCGGCGGGCCGTTTCGCGTTCGGCATCGAGGTAAAGCATGACCCTGGCAATAGCACGTGATCTGGCCCTTCTTGTTCTGCTGGCACAGGGATGTGTGGTCACCCTGGTTTTGGGAGCCGGGCTTTTTCTGGCAACGCGGGGGTTGCGCAAGGGCTTACGCTGGTTGGAGGGCACGGGCTTTCCCCGGTTGCATCGTTTTGCCCGTGTGCTGGCCGAACAAAGCCATTGGTATAGCGCCAAAGTCACGGCGCCCTTGCTGGAGCTGGAAGTAGCCCGCTATCAGGCCGCGTACATTCTTCGTCTGACCTTTCATCTCTTGCGGCAGCGTCGTCGCCCATCCTGAGGAGCCATCATGATCGAGCAGCGTCGCATCTTGAGCGATCATCAGCGCGTGCTTTTGCTCGGCACGGGAATCGGTGCACTGGTGGGGTTGCTGGCAGCTCTCGTTGTCGCCCGCACGTGGGAGGAGCGACAACGGCAGGATGCCGGCGCCTCGTTCAAGGCGCCGGGCATCGTTGACATCGTCAAATTGGCCATTTCGGCCCTGATGTTGGTCCGCCAACTGGGCGATCTCCTGGCACCTGAAGCCTGAGCGGGCCACAGGCGGGGCCGGCTATCGCCATAAGGAGGGAAACCATGTCGTCTGCGTTGGGCACACCGGAGCGTCCCTTACGGGTGGCCATTATCGGCGCCGGACCTTCCGGGTTCTATGCGGCGCAAGCCTTACTGGCGCAATCCGATTACCAGGTTTCGATCGATATCTTCGACCACCTGCCGGCGCCTTATGGCCTGGTGCGCTACGGCGTGGCACCGGATCACCAGAAGATCAAATCGGTGACCAAGGTCTACGACAAGATCGCCGAGGACCCGCGCGTGCGCTTTCTGGGCAATGTGACGTTCGGCAAAGACCTGACCCACGAGGACGTGCGCCGCCATTACGACCAGGTCATCTACGCCGTCGGCGCGCAGACGGATCGACGGCTGGACATTCCCGGCGAGGACTTGATCGGCAGCTATCCGGCCACCGAATTCGTGGCCTGGTACAACGGTCATCCCGACTACGCCGACCGCACCTTTGACTTTTCCTGCCGCAGTGTGGCCGTAATCGGTGTGGGCAATGTGGCGATGGATGTCGCCCGCATCCTGGCGCTCTCACCGGCCGAACTGGAACAGACCGATATCGCCGACTACGCCCTGGCGGCTCTGCGCCAGAGCCGGATCGAGGATATCTACGTCATTGCCCGCCGCGGGCCGGCCCAGGTCAAGTTCACGAATCCCGAATTGCGCGAGCTGGCCGAGCTCGAAGTGGCCGATGTCATTGTGGATCCGGCCGAGCTTGAGCTGGATCCCGCCAGCGCCGCCTCGATTGCCGATAACCGCGAGGCCCAGACGAACATCGACATCCTGCGCTACTATGCCCTGATGGGGCCTTCGGGCCGGCCTAAGCGCATCCATTTTCTCTTCTTGCGCTCGCCGGTCGCCATCATCGGCGATGAACAGGGTCGGGTCAAGCAAATTCGGTTGGAACGGAACGAACTGCGACCGGATGGGCGCGGGGGGCTGGTCGCCCATGGTCTCGGTCAGTTCGAGACCCTGGATGTGGGTATGGTCTTGCGCTCCATCGGCTATAAGGGCGAGCCGCTGCCGGGCGTGCCCTTCCATAGCCGCTGGGGCATCATCCCCAATGACGGCGGGCGGGTTGTGGACGATAAGACCGGTGCCGTGATCCCCGGTGAGTACTGTGTGGGCTGGATCAAACGGGGCCCGACCGGCATTATCGGCACGAACAAGCCCGACGCCGTCGCCACCGTGCGGCTGATGTTGGAAGATGTTCCCCATCTCACCCCGGTGGCTGCGGACGATGCCCGACCCGAAGCCGTGACGGCCCTGTTGCAACGGCGGGGGGTGCGCTACATCACCTGGGAAGAATGGCAGAGGATCGACGAGGCCGAGGTGGCCGCCGGAGCCAAGTTAGGCCGCCCCCGTGTCAAGTTCACCTCGGTGCGGGCCATGCTGGAAGCCGTCGAGCGGGCGCTGGAAGCGGCCACGCTCGATGTCCTCGTCATCGGCGGCGGACCGGCCGGTCTCTATGCCGGCTTCTATGCGGCGCTCCGCCAGCTCAAAACCCGGGTGCTGGAGGCCATGCCGGTGGTCGGTGGCCAGTTGGCGGCCCTTTATCCCGAATTGACGGTCTACGACGTCCCCGGTTTCAGCAAGATCAACGCCAAGGACCTGGCCGAAGCGCTGCGCCAACAGGCCGAGCGCTTCCGCCCCACCATCGAGATCGTGACCGACTGCCGGGCCGAACAGATCGAACGCCTTCAGAACGGCGTCTTTGCCGTGCGCGATCAACGGGGTCGCATCCATCGCGCGCGCAAAATCATCCTGGCCGTCGGGATCGGCGCTATCACGCCGGTCAAACTCGATAATCCTTCGGTCGCCCGCTTTGAGGGCAAGGGCGTGTATTACTTTGCCCGTGACCGTGCGCGCCTGCGCGGTCAGCGGGTCCTGGTCGTGGGCGGCGGTGACAGCGCCGTCCTCTGGGCGCTCAACCTCAAAGATTACGCCGAGAAGGTGACCCTCATTCACCGTCGGGAGACGTTCCGCGCTCGCGAGGCTTTTGTGGCCGAACTCATGGCGAGCGGTGTGGACGTCCGGTTATGTCACGAGATCAAAGAGGTCCAGGGGCGGGCCTCGGTGGAAAAAGTCATCCTGTTCGACAACCGCACCGGTGTCGAAAGCGAGCTGGAGGTGAATGCCATTATCCTGGCTTTGGGCTTCCGCAGCGACCGCCGCCTGCTCGACTCTCTCGGTCTCAAGCTCAACGGCCAGGGTGTCGAGGTGGACGGCATGATGCAAACCGGCGTTGAAGGCATCTATGCCATCGGCGATGTCATCCGGCCGCGCGATGGGGTCAATCTCAGGTTGATCGCCACGGCCTTGGGTCAGGCGGCCATTGCCGCCAACCATGCCTGCCATGTCCTCAAGCCCGATAAGCCCCTCATTCCGCCCCACAGCTCCCTCATGCGGCTCTAGAAGTCGTGCCGGCTAAAGTCGCCCGCCAGAGGCCTTTGGCCTCTGGTCGGCCTGCGCCGACCACTCAGGTCGTTACCTAGAAACCGTTCACCCTGTCCCTTCTCGTCCGGCCGTCCCAGGCCCAGGGGAGGGGAAGGGCAGCAGGCGCAGAGAGGGTCGATGCCCAGGGTGACCTGCGGGCCGCTGCTAGGATCGCGGCGACGACCAGAAGCGCCGCAACCGTTCCCGCCAGGTGAGGGGGGGCGCGGCCGTTGTCTCCGCTTCGGGAGGCGAGGCAGCGGCTTCTGGGGCGGGCGCATCCGTTGCAGGCTCGGCGGCGGTTCTATCGGTTGCGGCGGCCGGCGTCGTTGGTTCCGCTGTGGGCATGGGGAGCGAGAGGATTGTACTCTCGTCTTCGGCCGGGGCAGAGGTGTCGGACAGGGCCGGGGGCATCGGCTGCTGTCCGGCGATATCGGCCAGCGGCAAGGCCCGCCCGTAAATCGGGCTGAGGACAGGCCCGATTTGTCCCATGGGCATGATACGGCGTAGGGGCGTGTCGCTCTCCTCCCATAACTCGAACAGGGCCGGGTAATCCCATTCCGCCGTGATGACGCCTTCGGCCAGAGGACTGCCCATCTCGATCATGACCCCGCTGAAATGACGGGTGAAATCGGCCGGCGCAAAGATGGCGCTGGCGCCGACAAACGGTGGCGTCTCGCTGCTGCCGAAGGGGTTGGGCCCGCTGAGGAAGCTGACCATGCCGTAAAGCTGATTCTCCTGGCAGCGGGCCAGCGCCGCCTGGCGGATTTTCTGATAGGTGGCCGGTCGGCGCACGGCGGCCAGGGTGAGAAGCATGTCGGCGCCCTGATAGGCCAGAATACGTCCGGCCTCGGGGAAGAGGACATCGTCGCCGATGAGCAACCCCACACGCCCGACAGGGGTAGGAATCACATGCCACCCCGTGCCGGTGGCGATCCAATCACGCTCGTCTGCGTTGGGTACGACCTTGGCCTGACTGCCCAGCAAGTGTCCGTCGGCAGCGAACACACAGGCCACGTTGTAAAGCTTGTCGCCATCGGGAAAGGTTGCCGTCAGGCCACCCGGCAACAGGGTACCGACGATGATGCCCATCTCGAACTGGCGGGCCAGGCCGGCATAGGTGCTGACGAAGGCCTCGGTCAACCCTTCGGGCATGTTCATCAGGGCCTCGATCAGGGCCCGGCCGAGATCGGTTTCCATCACACCGGCGGCGCTGCTGGCCATGGCGGCTTTGACCCGTTCCCATAGCCCGGCTTTGGGGTTCAGGCCCTGGCCGGCCGTCCGCAAAATGCGGTTGCGCCAGCCGCTCAGGCTGGGGATGGCCGTGACCAGACCGCTCAGTTCGGGAAAGAGTGCCAGCACGGCCCCTTTGGCTTTGGCCGTGCGCAGAAAACGACCCAGGTAGCCGACGTATTCGTCGAGCGTTTGCGGCACGATCAGGTGCTGTTGAATGCAGGCGACAATCGGTTTATCCATCGGATTGGCTCAAATAGGCCCGGCAGGGCAAATAGCAGCACGGATTCTACCATGCTTGTGGGGTGGCGACGAAGTCGACTCGGTTCCAAAGTGTGTTGGTGCGAGAGGGGCAGCCGATAGATTTGACCCTCTCAACCCCTTTCGAAGAGGTGGCCGAATTTTTATGAATCCCTTCATAAAAATTTGACCTTCGCCCTCGAGCCCTCTATAATGGCCGCTGTCCGTTGCGGCCGATCGTCCTAGCGGCCGTTACCGGGCACCCGTCGGGCCTTTTGTCCCTTCTCCGTTCCCTTCTCCCCTTCGAAATCTATGCGCGTTATCCTTGCCAGTCCCGAAGCCAAAGTCTGGTCCGAGCGCAAGCATATTCCTCTCGGTCTGGGCTATCTTGCGGCCGTGTTGCGTGAGGCCGGCCACGATGTCTTTATCTACGATGCCGCCATCGAGGACCTGCCGATAGAGTACTACATCGAACAGGCCGAAGCTGCCGGAAAGCCCTTCCGGGTGATCGGTATCACGGCGACAACGCCGCTCATCGGCGATGCCTGGGCGATGGCCGCCACAGCCAAGAAGTACGGACTGGTCACCATCCTCGGCGGTCCTCATCTGACCATCATGCCCGCCGAGTCCCTCGGCCCCGAACACCCCTATGTCGATTACACCTTCAAGGGCGAAGCCGAAGAGGGTATTGTGGCGTTTGTCGAAGCCCTGGAACGGGGCCGCAAACCCGAAGCCGCCGAGATTCCGGGTCTCAACTTTCGGCATGGCGATGCGATCGTGGTTTCGCCTGTCTCGCCGATGATCGAAGACCTGGATAAGTTGCCCTTCCCGGCGCATGACCTGTTCAAGATCGACAAGTACACCAATCTGCAGCCGCTGACGGACGGGCTGGATCCCCATGCCCGTTCGTTCACCATCCTCACGAGTCGCGGCTGCCCTTACAAATGCACCTTTTGCTCCAAACCGGTGACCGGTGATACCTGGCGAGGGCGCAGCGTCGAAAACGTGATCCAGGAATGGCGTTGGCTGGTCCGCGACCTGGGTGCCACCGAGATCGGCGTTACCGATGACATCTGGAACTTGAAATTGCCGCGGGCCAAAGAGTTGTGCCGGCGTCTCATCGAGGAAGGTTTGCACACGGTCCCCTGGGTGACGGTACACGGGATGAAGGTGAACCACACCGATCCCGAGCTGTTTCATCTGATGAAGGCTGCCGGGGCCAAACGGGTGGGTTTCGGCGTCGAAAACGGCGATCCCTGGATGTTGCGCAACGTCATCCGCAAGAGCCAGACTCTGGACCAGGTACGCGATGCGTTTCGTTGGGCGCGGGCGGCCGGGCTGCAGACGATGGGCTTTTTCATCTTCGGCATGCCCAAAGAAACCGAAGAGACCATGGAAAAGACCATCCGTCTGGCTCTGGAACTCGATCCCGAGCTGGCCAATTTCATGTTGGCAGCGCCTTTCCCCGGCACCAAGATGTGGGATATGATCAAAGAAGGCGGCGAAATTTTTGCGCACGAGTGGCCTGATTACGCCATCCACGAACAAAAGGCCCGTTTTACCATGCATGATGGCTCCTACGACCCCGATTTGGTCGTGCGCAAATGGCGCGAGGCGTATCGCCGCTTTTATCTCTATCGCCCCAAACGGGTTTGGGAGAAAATGTCGAAGAAAAGCTTCTGGCTCGACTTGCCCCATACCCTGGCCAATGCGCGTCGGTTCTTCATCGGCAACGGCAAGCCGACTGTGACCAACCGCGTCCGACCGGAAGAGCCGGTGACGAGCGTGAAAGGGCTTATCCAACGCCTGTTGTAGGGAGATTGACCATGCCCCTGTTTTCCCGTCCTCGTCGGCAGTCGAATATCCTTTGGCTCGATTTGGGTGACCTGGGTGACCTGGTCCATCCCAGCGGGCCGCATGAGCAGTGGCAAGACCATGGTCTGGGCCTGTTGCGCACCATCCTCCATCGGGCCGGCATCCTCACCGATATCGCCTCGACGCGGGCCGTTACCTCTTGGGAGCAGTTGCGGCCACAACTGGTGGGCTACGATATGCTCATCATGAACGTCCGCAGCTATACCTATCCCATGGCCCTCAAGGGCGCCAAGCTTTTCAAGGAACTCAATCCCAACGGCCTGGTCCTGACCGGCGGCATGCACGCCACGGTAGCGACCGATGAAATGGAGGCGGTTGCCGAGTTCGACCGCATCTGCATCGGGCCTGGGGAGAACATCATCGTCGATCTGGTCAAGAACCCCCACGATTTCCCGCGCGTGTTTCACGGCCGAGGAGCTCGTTCCATGGCCGAATGGCCGATGATCGACCGCGAGCTGTGGCCCAAGCCCGTCGGCTGGCGGATCAAACGGCGCTGGAAGTGGAAATGGCCCCTCGAACCCGAATGCGGTTGGGGACCGGGTCCGGTGGCCACCATCCTCACCAGTCGGGTCTGCCCCTGGCAGTGTGTGTTTTGCAACGAGAACTCCTATATCCCCAATATGGGGCGCAAGCCGGTGGACCAGGTCATCGACGAGTTGAATTACCTGGATCGCAAGTACGGCATCGGCTCGGTCGTTATCCACGACTCCATGTTCTTCCAACAGCCCAAGTGGCTGCGGGAGTGGCTGGAGAAATACCCCCGTCGGACAAAACGCTGGACCTATTGGGCGGCCGCGCGCGCCGATACGGTCCGGCAGTGGCCTGACCTGTTCGAGGCCCTGGTCAAGGAAACGAACTGGCGGACCATCTCCATCGGGTTTGAGTCGGGCAGCGATCGCATCCTCAAGCTCCTCAACAAGGAATGTACCGAGGAGGATAACTATTTCACCATCGAGCTGGTCAACCGGATCGGAGATGAGTTGGAGGCCAAAGGCGAAAAGCCGCCCGTGTTCTGGTCGAACATCATGCTCGGCATCCCCGGTGAAACGCGGGAGGATGCCTTCAAGACCATGCGCATGCTCAAACGCATGAAGCGCGTGATGCCGTCGATTTCCTTCTATGCGCCCTATCCCGGTTCGGCCCTGGGCTATCAGCTCATCGCCGAAGGCAAGAGTCTGATGCGCAAGGACAACTACCATCGCTTTCCCGACGATGAGAAGGTGAAAGGGGTGGATTATCAGTTTTACCGCGATCTGCTCAAAGGTAAATACGACGCCGAGATCAACCGCGGTCTTACCGGTGTGGCCGGTGCCGAACTATATCAGGGCGCTTTGATAAAAGCCTGAAAACACGCGTATCGCGTTTGTTTTGGCATATTACGTTCATAACCGCTTGTAGGTTATAAACATCATATGAGCAGTTTTAGCAATCCCCACTATATGTATCTATTTGAGATGAAGAACGGTAAACAAAAGCTGGCATACGGAGAATCACCCGAAAACGCACTGGAGATTTTGCGCATTCGCCTAACCGAGGAGGAAATGGCCGAGATTATTCCCGATCGCTATATCAAGATCAATCAGCGTCAATTGCAACAATACATTCATAATCTCGGTTAGTTTCCGTTTACGGTCTATTAGTCTGCGCGTGTCTCTGCTGACGCTTTTGCCCCGTTTGCCGGCCTACTGGAGCTTTCGCCGCTTCGGCTGGCCGCGGCTGCTGCCGTTTTCGGTCGTCATTTCCATCAGCTTCCGCTGCAACTCCAAGTGTCGGACGTGCGATGTCTGGCGCAAGCCCAACGACGACATGACGGTAACCGAGTGGGAGCGGGTTTTTGCCGGCCTGGGCACCGGTGTTGAATACCTCACCTATACCGGCGGTGAGCCTTTCCTGCGGGATGATCTGGATGACATGGTTATCGCCGGTTATCACCATTGCCGACCCAGCTATATCACCATTCCCACCAACGGCTTGCTCACCGAACGTATCCTGACCAAGACGGACCGGATTTGCCGTTCCTGCCCGCGGACGACCATCGGTATCAACCTCTCTCTCGACGGGGTTGGGGAGGAACACGATGATATTCGCGGGGTGCCGGGGAATTGGAAGCGGGCCATGGCCACGTGGGAAGGGCTGAAGGCGCTCAAGCAGCAACATGCGAATCTGCTGATCACGGTGCACACGGTTATCAGTCGGTTCAATGCCCATCGCTTTCGGGCCATCTACGAAGGGCTGCAATTCCTGCAACCCGATAGCTACATCACCGAGGTGGCCGAGGAGCGGGTCGAGTTGGATACCGTCGGCTGGAGCATTACACCGCCGCCGGAGGTCTATGCGCCTATCGCCGATTTTCTCAGCGAGCAGGCGCGCAAGGCCTCGGCTCGGGGTTTTGCCCGTTTTACCCAGGGGTTTCGCGCCCAGTACTATCAGATTGCCAAGCGCACCCTGTTCGAGCAACGTCAGGTCATCGCTTGCTATGCCGGGTGGGCCAGCGCCCATATCGCTCCTAACGGCGATGTCTGGTCCTGTTGTATCCGGGCCGAACCGGTAGGCAATCTACGTCAGACCGATTACGATATCCGGCCGATCTGGTTTGGGCCGGCTATGCAAAGGCTACGCCGCAGCATTGCCAACCGGGAATGCGCCTGTCCGATGGCCAATGCCACCTATGCCAACATGTTGCTCCATCCACCCACGGTGGCCAAGGTGGCCATCGATCTCATTTGATGGGTGCCATTTGAGGACAAAACCGTTTGGGTTTACCCCTTATATGGTGCTATCCTTTCTTCGGCAAGTTTTATGTACTTCGGATCAACTTCATAACCGATATATTTTCTGTCCGACTTCAAGGCAGCTATAGCGGTAGAACCACTACCCATAAACGGGTCTAAGACAATATCGCCAGTGAATGTATATAACTGAATGAGTCGATAAGGCAATTCAACAGGGAACGGAGCAGGGTGACCGACTTTTTTAGCCGATTCTGGATTCATAATCCATACAGATTTTGTCCATTCCATAAATTGTTCTCGAGTGATTGTATCTGCTTTTCCTTCGGGCTTTTTGCGTGAAAATGATCCTTTTGAAAAAACAAGGATATATTCATGAGTGTCTCGTAATACGGGATTAGCAGCAGATTGCCAACTCCCCCATGCCATCGAAACCCCGGCTCCTGCCCCTTTATACCAGATGATTTCACCTCGCATAAAATACCCTATATCTAGCATCATCTGCGAGATATAGTCTGAAAGGGGAATATAAGGCTTTCGTCCTAGATTGGCTACATTTACACAGGCTCTACCACCATACACGAGCACGCGATAAGTCTCGGTAAAGACATTTTTTAGCAATTGCAAATATTCTTTTAGCGTCATATTTGCGTCATACTCTTTGGTTACATTGTATGGTGGCGAAGTAACCATTAAATGTACAGAATTATCGGGTATTTCCTTCATGTTCTCTGAACTTCCCATAATGATGCTATTCTCGTACTCTGACGGAAAATTGTTCTCAGGAATAAAAGAAGTGCCGTTATCTTGAGATATTTCCGAGTAAAGTCTAGAATTGTAATACTGCGAGGAATCGTGACTTATTCTAGTAGTTGTGCCAAACTTGCTTGTTTTTGAGCCTTTTTTCATATAATTAGTCCTTTTGCCAGAGTTCTGGCCAACGATGGTCGCCGCTTGCTACGACGAGAAGGGTTGACTCCTACTACACACCGGCAGCAACCGCAATTTTGGCTTGTGGTCGAGGCATTCCCTCACGGCCTGGGCGCCGGTGGCCGTGATGTGGGCAATGACCGGGAATTTGGTGGCTTGTATCGGCCTATCCTAAAATGGACGTTGGCGGCTCGTTTTGTTGTCTCTGTTTTCGGAGTTTGCGCAATGGCATCCATTCATTTCATGGCTCCTTTGGTGCGCCGTGGCCATTACTATTGCGTGGAATTCCCTCGTTTTCTCAGCACTGAACTCAAAAGCCGGGCAAGGATAAAAGTCAAGGGTACGATCAACGGGGGAGATTACGACGGTTCTGCCTTTCCCACCGGTGACGGTCGCCATTTCATTATGATCAACGCCAAAAGGCGCCAGGAACTCGGACTGGAAGAAGGAGAAGAGGTGGTTGTTATCCTTGACCGCGTTGACGAGAGCGCCGACGAAGATGGGTGAACGTTCCGGTCTTGTCCAACCGAGCTGTTGAGAGGGAGGCTTTCCCAACAGCCGCGCGCGGTCTTTTTTCGGCTTACCGAACGTCCTGTCCGAGCATACCGACTCCGTAGCGGTACACCAACTGACCACCCCAATCGCTGGCGACGATCAGGATAACCGTGGCCGCCAACAACAGGGCCATGACTTTGTAGCGCCGTCCCCGGTGTTCTAGCGTGTGGCGCCACCGATAGGCCCAGTAGAGGGCCAGTCCGTAGATTCCCCACATGATGAACATCGCCGTGGTATGTTGATCGGCCACCCGAACGGCCGGGTGTTCGGCCGGCAGGGCGTTTTTGTCGATCAAACCGGTGATGATGGCCGGCACGGTGAGTATCCAGCCACCCGCCAGGCTGATCATACCCCACTGCCATAACCAGGTCGGACGTCGCCATTGACCCACCATCACGGCCACGGCACCGATGATCAGCAAAGCAATCGGAAAGTGAACAAAACGGGGATGAAAGGGGAGCATGAGCTTCTGGGCTCGTCGTTGCTCGAAGAACGTCGGATCCTGCGGCCCATGGCCAGAGGGATAGTATAGCGATTTTGAGAGGAGCGGGCAAAACCACTTTAGTCCGGGGCAGCTACGTCCCGAAAACAAAACGCAATCGGCTCATGTCCGGAAGCGGTGCAACCCATAGCTTCTCCCCTCGCCTAACGAGGCGACGAGAGAGGGGAGAAGCTACCCCCCCCACTTCACCGGCGGAGTGTTCTGGCTCGGGATAAGCCCGAACGCCTATAACACCTCGCGCATGACCAGAGCGCTGACGGCGCGTAGTCCTGCGCGTACGCCGATGAACATCCCCAGAGCGTAAATCCAACCTTCAAAGCGCAATGTGGCCACCGTACTGAAAAAGCCGGAGACGTTACAGCCAATGGCGATCCATACGGCTATCCCCATCACAATTCCTGCCAGCAATCCCACCAGGGCTTGTTTCGGGTCGATATCGCGATAGCCGGCGAACTCGTTCATGGTGAGCGCAGCCATCATGGCGCCGGCAATCAAGCCTACATCGAGGAGAAACGTAGGATCCTGTCCGGGAATGCGCAGGCCAAAGAAGTTCGACCACGCCAGATTTTGCACCGGCGCACCCAGGAGGGCGCTAACCCACAAAACAAATCGCGCCAGGGGCAATTGCACCGTCAAGGCCGATTGGTAGGCAAACTGGATGACGAACAACAGCGCGATCAAGAGCCCTCCCAGCCATGCCGGCCATGCCCCACGCGCAAGCAAGATGCGCAGGGAGGGACGTGTCTTGGACGTCACCCGATGGCGCAGCCGCCAGTAGAGGGTGGCCATGATGGCAAGATTCAGGAGCATGGCCGGGATCACCCCGATCAGGTCCGGTAAATAGAGCCGGATTCCCCATCGCATCATCACCGGCTCGGTAAACCGCCAGACAAAGGCGGCACCCAGGCCGTTGCCGATAAGAATGCCCAGAAGGGCAAATAGCGATTTGGCCTGCCCACCCCCAAAACGAAAACAGGTGCCGGTCATGCATCCCCCGGCAAAGGGGAGGGCGAAACCGAATAGCATGGCACCTAAAAACGTGTGCAGACCGAACGGGATGACGGAAACCCGATTCCATCCGAAGCCGATGATGACCGCCGAGCCGATGGAAGCGGCCATCAGACCGACCAGAATGCCCCGTAAAATGTCGGGGCGATTGCCGTAAAACGCCGAAGCAAAGCAGAGATGGGCTTTATAAAAAACGAATCCGTAGCCCAGGCCCAGCACCAGAAAGACAGCGGCGACCTCTAAACCCCGTGTCCAGTAGACCAAGGCCGTGCCGAGAAACAGGACCAGCATAACCAACGCCGTTCGAGTCGGGGTCAATACCTGCGCACGGCCGGGTGTTTGGGTGTTCATCTGTGCCTGCAACGTCATAGCTTCTCCTTCATCATAGGCAATTCCGTAGCTGGCTTATAATCCGGCCCAAGCCGAGGCAGCGCGCCCGCTATGCACAACGGCATTCGAGCGCGCTGCTCGCCCCTCGCCGTTCATCTTCTCGGCGTGATAGCAGCTTTCAACGCGTTTCACCGCATTCTAACCATAAGCCTGGCCGAGAACGGCGCTTTCCCAGGCTTTGCGCAAGGTAACATTGTTCGTCGTAGGGGTCTCGGTCCTGGCCTGATCGGCTATCGGCTTGCCTTCCTTATCCCAATGCACTTCGACCAGCATGGCCTCCTGGCTGGAGACATAAGGCCAGCACTGGTTGAAGATGGTCTCGGGTTCGCCTACGTCAACACCCAGGGCCTTGGCCATGTGGTAAGCCGCATTGCGTCCCTGAAGGAATGCCGTAAAGGCCGATTTGGTGTAAGGAATACCGGTGGCAGAATCACCGACGGCAAAGACGTGCGGGGTCTCGCTGGCAAACGTTACCGGATTGACGGCAATATACGCTTCACCTAACCCGGAGTTGCGAATAAAATCGGGTGCCTTCTGGGGTGGGATGATGGAGACAAGATCGTACGTTTGCTTTTCGTCTTTGTCGGAGATCAACGTCTTATTGGCCGGGTCGAACTCCACAACTTTAAAGCCGGGCTTATAGGTGATGTTTCGTTCGGCCAGGACGGCCTGCCATTTGTCTGCCAGCGGTCCCGGTTGCGGTTTATCGTTGGCATCCACAATGACAATTTCGGCCTGGACGCCCTTCTTGGTCCAGTACTCACGGGCAAGGCAAGCGACTTCGTAGGGACCGGGCGGGCACTTGTAGGGTGCAGGAGGAACGCTGACAACAAAAACACCGCCCTTGAACTCCTCAACGGTCTGGCGCAGATGGATGGCGCGTTCCCAATCCCAGGCATGCGGATTGAGGTGGGCATTTTCGGCAAGCCCCTTGATCTGCTCTTCGGCCATGGCAATACCGGTGGCTACAAGGAGGGCAGAATAGTCAAGATAGCCGGCGGACGTGATCACGCGTTGTTCGGCCGGGCGGGCTTCCAGCGCTGTGGCACGTATCACCTTGACCCCGGCGTTGCGCAAGCCATCAAAACTGTAAATAAACCTTGCCGGATCGCCGATGCCAAAGGGATATTCCACATGAAAAGGCCCCGAGACATACATCGGGTTTTTCTCGATAATGACCACCTCGATCTCCGGCGCCAGCTTACGCAGTGTACGTGCTGCCATGGCCCCGCCGATTCCACCGCCGATGATGACGACGCGCTTACCCGTCGGCTGGGGCAACAGGGCTTTGGCGACAATGCCGCGATCGACTTCAACAGGGGTGGGAGGTGGAGCGGAAGTCGGTGTAGGCGGAGCCGGGGCGGGAGCGCAGCCGGCGATCACGCCGCCCAAAGTCGTGCCACCGAGAATTTTCAAAAACTCCCTACGTGTTCTCATCATAGTCCTCCTTTTCAGATGTCGAGAGAAATCAGCCGCACGATACGATATAGTTCAACACGCCGGGGGTTGCTATCACCCCATACGTGAACTCGAGGGGCTTACCTTCGGACAGAACGGCAATGTAGCGATCCTCATAATCGCTTAACTTGAACTCAACAGTCTTGTTGCCGTCTGTCGCACACGGGTTCACTCCGCAGAGATCGCTCAGCGCCACCTCTCCCGCTTTGACACCGAGATAATCCATTGTGTTGAGCAACACCACCATGCCTTTGCCCTTCTGGATTGCCAATTTCACGAGCGTCTCCGGTACCAGTTGATAGACCGGCATGGTGTAAAGCCCTTGTACCTGCAGCACACCCTGATTGCGTATCAGGTTTTCGCCTTTGCGCAGGTGGTTCATGGCTTCTTCGCTGGTGCCGGGAGTATATTCGACGGTCGTTTCACCCGGGATTTGGTGGCGGATCCGGACATAAAAAGTGGCACCCGTCTGGGATGACAAAGGATAGGATAACATCTTGACATTGGCGAACACTTTGGCACTGCGCGGTGTCTCTCCCACGCCCAGGGCCTGGATTTCGATGGCATCGGCCGTGCTCCCGTCCACGATGGTGACCTCGACCAACCCGGTCGTGCGGACGGTCATCATCGTGCGTTCGCCCGGGGCAATAACCTTTGTCTCAAGTATATCCTCACCCGTTGAGGACACATCGGCTTGTGTTATCGCTTCACCGGTGGGGCTCATGGTCACTTGGCTCAGCAGAAAGGCACAAACCACCAGTGAAAATACCAAAGGAAAATAGCGGCGTACCATGCTCTATTCCCCTAAAAAGTATCAGGACTCCGGTTCAGACCGGGCACGAAAGGATTGCCTTCTATCTCTCCTCTCATTCTCGGCGACGGATGAGGGGAGGGGCGAGAGCCCTGCAAGGTTGCACCCACTCCGCACATGAGCCGGGTAGTACCTTTTTTCTTGAAAATTAGCGAACCATTTCTGAGATCTCAAGACGACGAACCAAAACATATCAACGCGGGTCCCGCGGCATACCAGGCGAATAACCGGTGAGTTACCGTTCTCGATGGACGAGAACCTTTTTTCTTGGGGGTATGAATGTGACTTAGCTTACCCAAGCCATTATACTCGATCGGGTGCTTTGCTGTCATCCCTCGTCCAGGGGATTTGTCTCCCCCAGACGGAGGATTTTGGGGCTATTCCGAAGCCGGTATCGCCATCGCCCTGCCGGTTTGGAGGTCGACTATGGTTGTCGGGCCCGGGATCCGGTCGTTGGCATGGGGCCATCTCCGTCTTCATAATTTCTGAACCATCGGCGGGGACAGAGCAGGTAAGCTAGAGGCAACAAACCGAAACGGCGGTTTGTCCCTGCGGAAGGGTTTTCCGCTCACTCGATCTCGACCCACTCAAGGAGATGTTGCTTATGCGATCCATCCATAAACGTGTCGGCGTCATAGCCGGTGTGACCGTTCTCGCTTTGGCCCTTCTTGTCACCGTCGCCCTGCCGCAGACGGCCTCGGCCCATGGCGGTCCCTGGGGGCGCGGTTGGGGCGGTATGGGAGGCGGCTGGCTCGACCAGGGCACGTATCTGGCCGATGCCCTCGGCATTACCGTGGCCGAACTGCGCACGGCCCAGCAGCAGGCCTATGAGGCCGCTCTGGACCAGGCCGTGGAGCAGGGTCTGATCACCCAGGCCCAGGCCGATTATCTCAAGCAACGCGGGGCCTGGTTCGGCTTCGGCAAAATGATGAGCCCGTGGTTTTTGGGAAGCAGCACCATTGACATGGAGGCCCTTCTGGCCGATGCTTTGAACATCACCGTCGCCGAGCTGCGGACGGCCCAGGCCAAGGCCCTGGATGCGGCCCTGGCCGATGCGGTCAAGGCCGGTTATTTGACCCAAGCCCAGGCCGATCAGATCAAGGCCCGGTGGAACCTCAACCGCTATCTCAACGAGCAAGGCCTGGCGGCCAGAATCCGTTCCCTCTACGAAGAGGCCGTGAAGGCGGCCGTAACGGCCGGCATCATTACCCAGGAGCAGGCCGACCAAATCCTGCAGAACCCGAGCTTCGGCCTGCGCGGTTGGGGTTGGGGCCCTCATGGTTTCGGCTTCGGCGGACGCGCTTTCCATGGCTTCCCCTTCTTCGCCCCGCCCGGCTCCAGCAGCGGAACGGTGACCCCCTCTCGCTTCGGTCTCTGATCTCGCCCGGCGTACGAGGGATCGGAGCCGATGATTCGGTATCCTCTCGGCGCTCCTTCTCCTCCCTCCTGCGCCTGGTGTCGTTCGAACGACGCCAGGCGCTGTTTTTCCCGGTACGACTCCCCGGCTTATGCACCTGCTGAGACGACGTTTTCGTTTTTATAGCCTTCTGACCCTGCTCGCTGCCGCTATCGTTTTGGCTGCCTGCGCCGTTTCGCGCCCGGCGGAACCGACTCCGACCGCCTCGGCGACGGAGGCCATCGTCGCCGAGGTCCTGGCCCGGTTAGCAACGGCCTCAGAACAACCCGAAGCTCCCTCTGTGGCTGCGGCGCGCGAAGCCTTGATCGAAGCCGTGCTGGCGCGCGTGCGCGCCGAGCTCGACGGGACGGCACCGGCCGTGACCACCGTGGCCCTGGACCAGGCCGATAAGCCCGACCTCGAAACCACCCTCATCGCCCTTTATCGACGGGCCAATCCGGCGGTGGTCTACATCGTGGTCTCCAACCGCAGCAGCGGCAGTGGCTTCGTATACGATCGCCAGGGGCATATCGTGACGAACAACCATGTGGTGGCCGATGGTCGGAGCTATGAAATCGTCTTTGCCAACGGCGAGCGGCGCCGTGGCCGCCTTATCGGGACCGATCCGGATAGCGATCTGGCCGTGCTCCGCGTCGATAACCTGCCTCAGGACATCGAACCGTTGCCGATAGCAGAGACGGATGATCTGGCCGTGGGCCAATTCGTGGTGGCCATCGGCAATCCCTTTGGCAACCAGGGTTCGATGTCCTTGGGGATTGTCAGCGGGCTTGACCGCAGCCTGCGCTCGGCCCGCGGCGTCTCGACCGGGGCATACTCGTTGCCCAAGGTCATTCAGACCGATGCTCCCATCAATCCCGGCAATTCCGGGGGCCCCCTGCTCAGCCTCGACGGCCGGGTGGTAGGCGTCAATTCGGCCATCGTCTCCACCACCGGGGTCAATTCGGGTGTCGGTTTTGCCGTTCCGGCGGCGGCCGTGCGTCGTATTGTGCCGGCGCTGATTGCCGACGGCCGTTACACCTATCCCTATCTCGGCGCCAGTTTTGCGGATGAGATCAGCCTGGCCGATCAGGAAGCCTATGGTCTGCCCCAAATCCAGGGTGCCTATGTGCTCGATATCGTACCGGGGGGACCGGCCGCGCGCGCCGGTCTGATCGCGGCCGATCCGCGCACAGGCCGTGGGGGCGACCTCATTATCGCCATTGATGATCAGCCCGTCCAGACCTTTGCCGATCTGAACACCTATCTGGCCTTTCATGCCCGTGTCGGCCAGACGATCACCTTGACCGTGCTGCGCCAGGGTCGGCAAATTGTGGTACCCTTAACGCTGGGGGCGCGTCCCTGATGCCCCTTCATTCCCACCGTTTGAGGTTTTCATCGATGACCTGATCCGCATTAGCCTTGTTGGGATGGCCACCCTTGTGGTTGTGGCCGGGTTTTTAGTCTATGCCTTGGTGCTGCGACCACCCGAGGAAGCCTCGGCTCCCATCGTGGCCACGCCTATCATCATCACTGCCAACCCCACACCGGAACCCTCGCCTTCTCCTCCCACCGCTGCCGACCCGACGTCTGAACCTTCCCCTTCTCCTACCGCCGTTGCCGGCGCCACCCCCTTTGCGGATGAGCCGACGAGTCGCCCCGAGGAGGCCACGCCCACACCGACACCGGCTTCGGGCGGGCCTATCGTTTTTACCATCCTCTCCGCCGAGTCCGAGGCACGTTTTCTCATCGACGAAGTTCTTCGCGGCCGGCCGAATACGGTGGTCGGCGTGACCGACCAGGTGGCGGGCGAACTGGCGGTGGATCCGGCGAATCCGGCCGCGGCCCGGGTAGGTCCTGTGATCGTCAATGCGCGCACCCTGGTTACCGATAACAACTTCCGCAACAACGCCATCAAGAACCGCATTCTGCTGACGAATACCTACGAGTACATCACCTTTACACCGACGGCCATCCGGGGCTTGCCGACGACCGTGACCCTCGGTCAACCGTTCGACTTCGAAATCGAAGGCGATCTTACCATCACCGACGAGACCCGGACCGTCGTCTTCACCGTCACCGTGACACCGGTCTCGACCGAACGCATCGAGGGATTGGCGCGGACGACCGTGCTCTGGCGCGATTTCGGGCTTTTTATCCCCGATTCGCCTTCGGTCGACACGGTGGCCGATGAGGTGACTCTGGAACTCGAGTTTGTAGCCGTGCCAAAATCCTGATCCGGTCCGTTCTGGGCTATGACGCACACCATCCTGGTCGTTGATGATGTTCCCAACATCCGCACACTGGTCGCCAGCTATCTGGAGCAAGAAGGTTTTCGGGTGGTCACGGCGGCCAATGGCCGTCAGGCTCTGGAGGTGGCCGCTGCCACCAGGCCGGCGCTGATCATCCTCGATCTGATGATGCCGGAGATGGATGGCTATGCGTTTATCCGTCAGTACACGCGTGTCCATCCCACGCCCATCATCGTCCTCACGGCACGGGTGGACGAAAACGACAAGGTGTTGGGGCTGGAATTGGGCGCCGACGACTACGTGACCAAGCCTTTCAGTATGCGTGAGCTGACGGCGCGCGTGCGGGCCGTGTTGCGACGGGTGGAACGGGAAACGTCGGCCGAGATGGTTCTGCGTGGGGCCGACATCGTTCTCGATCGGGAGAAGCGCACGGTCACGGTGGGTCAGCGCGAGGTCGATCTGACCCCTTCCGAATTCGGTCTGCTCGAGGCCTTGATGTTGCGGCCCGGCCGGGTTTATTCGCGGCTTGAGCTGCTTGAGCACATCCAGGGCAATGCCTATGAAGGCTACGAACGCACGATTGATGTGCACATCCGCAACCTGCGGGCCAAAATCGAACCCGACCCCAAGAAACCGCGCTACATCGAGACGGTGTACGGCGCCGGTTACCGTCTGGCCGTGACGCCGACGGAGCCGTCGGCCGCTTCGTGACGTTTGCCATGCGTTCGCTCACCCTCAAACTCACCTTGACCTTTCTCGCCGTCGGACTCACGGGTGCCGTGCTGGTGGCGCTGTTTGTGGGCCTGCGCACGCGTTCGGCCTTCAATCGTTTTGTCCTCGACAGCTATCAGGTGGCGTTCATCGAACGGTTGATCGAGTACTACGAGGCTCGCGGCAGTTGGGAGGGGATCGAGGCTATTGTCGTAGCCCGCCGCGGATGGCGAGGTCGTCCGGAACTGGCCAGGGCGCCGGTGGTCCTGGCCGATGCCGACGGTCGGGTCATCTACGGTGGCTTTGTCTACGCACCCGGCGAACAGATGCGGCGCGACGACCTGAGCCAGGCCGTGCCTATTACGGTCGAGGGTAAGACGGTGGGCTGGATCCGGTTTGACTTTCCGACCTCGATCGCACCGGCGGCGGCCACGCCCGAATCGGTCTTTCTGCAGCGCTTCCGCCAGGCCATCTTCCTGGGGGCCGCTGGCGCGGCCCTGACGGCGCTGGCCCTGGGCGCCGTCCTCGCCCGCAGCATCGTGCGACCCATCCGCACCCTCACGGCGGCGACGGCGGCCGTGGCGCAAGGCGAACTCGGCTTGCAGGTCGATATCCGCGCCCGCGATGAGGTCGGCGAACTGGCCCAGGCCTTCAACCGCATGAGCGCCGACCTGGCCCGGGCCAGTCATCTGCGCCGCCAGATGACGGCCGATATCGCCCACGATCTGCGCACCCCGCTCACCGTGCTTTTGGGTTACACCGAGGCCCTGGCCGAAGGCAAACTGAAGGGCAATCCGCAGATTTTCGGCATCATGCACGATGAGGCGCAGCATCTGCAACGCCTGGTGGAGGATCTGCGCACGTTGTCGCTGGCCGATGCCGGTGAGCTGCGGATAGAACGGCAGCCCATCGCCCCGCGCAGCCTGTTGGAACGGGCGCAGGCTGCGCATCAGGCCGCCGCTACCGCTGCCGGCCTGACCCTCGACATCCAGGCCGAAGCCGCGCTGCCGCCGATCGACGTGGACCCGGAACGGATGATGCAGGTCTTGAACAACCTGATCGCGAATGCCATCCGGTTTACGCCGGCCGGGGGTCGTATCACCCTGGCGGCCATGGCCGATACCGGTCGCGTCTATCTGCAGGTGAGGGATACGGGCGTCGGTATCCCGGCCGCCGATTTACCTTATGTGTTCGAGCGCTTTTACCGCGGGGATAAGGCTCGCAACACGGCCAGCGGCGAATCGGGCCTGGGCCTGGCCATTGCCCGCTCTCTGGTCGAAGCCCACGGCGGCACCATTACGGTCAGCTCCGAGGAGGGGAAAGGCACGACCTTCACGATGGCGCTGCCGGTGGCGCAGCCTGATGCGCAATCATCGCCTCATGGCGATCGGGCGGGGGTCAAGCCAAAGGCGGCCGTGCTTCTCCGCCACCGATAGCCCCGGATTCGCTTCAGCGCGCCATGACGGTCGGCCGGTTCATGGACGGCGGCCAGCGCTCGTGCCTGCACGGCCGCCAGGGTCTCGCCTGCAGGCGGTTGGGCCTGATGGGGCGTATGCAGCCGGGCTTGCCACGGCCTCAGGCCGGCGCGACGGCCAACTTCCGCCGGGGTAAGGGCCGCCTTATCGGGCTTTATCGGACCGAGACGCCTCTGCGCCTTTCGACCCGTCGCTCCCGGCAGAGGGCTTTGAGGACTTTGGCGACTGCGACGTCTTTCCGCCGGTTCTCTTCGCCTTGCTCTTGGACGTCTCGCTACCCGTGCCCGTCGTCTTCGCCTTGGAGGTCGTGCCGCCTGTGCCCGTCGCCTTGCTCTTGGAGGTCGTGCCGCCCGTGCCCGTCGCCTTGCTCTTGGAGGTCGTGCCGCCCGTGCCCGTCGCCTTGCTCACCGAAGACGTTGTCCGACGCCGGCGCCGGCGTTGCTTTCCACCAGGCGTGGTCAAAAGCAATTCCGCAAGCACTTTGGCCCGTTCGGGATCAAGACCCAGTTGACCGGCAATCATCTCGACCAGCTTCGCCTTGAGCCGATCGCCCAGGTCCTGTTTACCGCCACCGCTCAGAGAAGCGATTAGGGTACCGATATCCAGGCTCTGACCGAGACCCAACCGGGAGTCCTCTTGTTGGGGTTCTTCCTCTTCCGGCCAAATCTGACTCAGCCATGTCCGGATGTCCCGTATCTGCTCCGGTGTGAGCCCTGCCTGCGCCGCCAGATCGGCGAGTTGGGATTCCCGAGCGGGAACATCCGTCGCTGCGGGCATGGGGGCAGTTTTCCGTGACATCGTGTTTGTCCTTGTTGTTCGAGAAAGGCGAATGGGTCGACGCCGACGCGTCTGTATCCGTGAGCCCATTTTAGGCCCAGAATGGCTTTTTGTAAAAGCCGACACAGGGCCTGGCACCTTGTCGGAGCTGAGCACGAAGCTGCTTTGGAGACCGTCGGCGTGAGGCACCATCTCAGTTTGTTGGCCTTGGGTTGCTTCTACGGGATATCGAAGCGGTATAATGTCGAGCTGTGCCTGTGGCCGGATGGGATGACAAGCGGGCGTAGGCCAGAGACCCTCGGCCTGCGTCCCCGTCACGAGGCCATGGCTTGCACCCTCGCTATGAACACAAGGCCGTTTGCCCCACGTTCAGGCAGAGCAGACCATCATCTCATCGCATCGGAGCCCCTTATGGACGACCTGTTGACCTTTCGTGCCGAACTGGATGATTTCATGCGTTGGCACTCTCAGTCACCGCTGAGTCCCGAGCAGCAACGCCGTTTCCGGGGGCTGGCCTATTACGACCCCAATCCCGATCTGGTCTTCGTGCTGCCGGTCGCGCGCTTCCCGGAGGAGGAGCTGCCGATCCTGATGGAGACAAGCACGGGCACAACCCGACCGTTCCGACGGTGGGGACAGGTGCACTTTCGGGTTGAAGGCCAAGCAGTTACCCTGACCGTCTACAGCGATCCGGAAGGGGATGTCCTGTTTTTGCCCTTTCGCGATGCCACCAACGGCCGCGAAACCTACGGGGCCGGACGTTATCTCGATAGCGAACGGCCCGGTCTGCACTTGCGATCGGACGGCCGCCTTCTCCTCGATTTCAACTACGCCTACAATCCCTATTGTGCCTATAGCCACGAGTACAGTTGTCCGTTGCCTCCGCGTGAGAACTGGCTGACGGTGCCTATTCGGGTCGGGGAAAAAGCCTTCGAGGGACAACCATGAAAGTCATGCGTCCGGTCAGCTTAATCGGCATCGGTCAAATCCCGGTGCAGCGCCATCATACGGCCGGGCTGCGCACCATGGCGGCCGAGGCCGTATGTCTGGCCTTGCGCGATGCCGGCATCGAGCAGGTCGATGCGCTGTATGTGGGCAATATGCTGGCCGATGAACTGCAAAACCAGAAACACCTGGCGGCGCTGATTGCCGATGAAGCCGGCCTGGCCGGCGTTGAGGCCATCGATGTCAGTGCGGCCACGGCAGCGGGCGCTGCTGCCTTGCGCCTGGCCTATCTGGCGGTCAGCAGCGGCGAGGCCGATCTGGCCGTAGCCATAGGGGTCGAGAAAATGAGCGACGGCATTGCCACCCCGGCCCTGGCCAAGGCCCTCGACGCCGAGCGAGAGGTGGCCGACGGCAAAACCCTCGTCGGCCAAAATGCCTGGCTGATGGCCCGTTACTTCGAGATCTACCGGCCCCCGGCCGATGCTCTGGCCTACTTTTCGGTCAATGCCCACGCCAATGCCCGCCACAATCCCTATGCCCTGTTCCGGGACCGTCCTCTGACGCCGGAGGACGTGCTGGCTTCGCGCTTTATCGTGCCCCCCATCCGTCTCCTCGATTGCTCGCCCATCTGCGACGGTGCCGCTGCCGTCGTCCTGGCGCCCAGCGATCGCGCCCGGATGTACACGGACCACCCGGTGCATCTGCTCGCCTCGAGTGTCGCCACCGATCGCTTTCGGCTGGACGATCGCCGCGATCCCCTGTTTCTGACGGCAGCCCGGCGCTCGGCCCAGCTAGCCCTGCAACGGGCCGGGCTGCAGTTGCGGGATGTGGACTTTTTCGAGCTTCACGACGCCTTCAGCATCATGGCCTGTCTGCTATTAGAGGCCGTCGGTTTTGCCGAACGCGGACAGGGCTGGAAACTGGCCGTAGAAGGGGAAATCGGCCTCCAGGGCCGCCTCCCCATCGCCACCATGGGCGGCCTCAAGGCCCGCGGTCACCCTATCGGCGCGACCGCCCTGTATCAGACCTGTGAGATCGTTTTACAGTTGACCGGCCGCGCCGGCCCTAATCAGCTGGCCCATCCTCACATTGCCATGCTGCAGAGCGTGGGCGGCGTGGGTACGACCGTGCTCACCCATCTTTTTGCCGGTCCTGACGATGCGCCCAGGCCATGAAACGCCCAGACGCCCGGGCAACGGCCGCCGCGCGGAGCGTCGTCGCGCCGGCCGCCTATGGCTTCCAATCGCCAAAACGGTCTTCCCCCTTGTTGAACGTCAGGCGTGTGGCCTCGCCTCCCGTGGCTGCGATCAGAAACAACTCCATGTTGAACTCGACCTCGCGCGCCAAAACGAGACCGCGGCCTTCGTCCACCCAGATCGGCGTGCTGTCGCGTTCGAAGACCTCGGTCACCCGCACCAGATTGTCCCCTTCGGGATCCATGGTGTAGATATCGCGGTTCGCCTCCCGTCGGCTTTCAAAGGCGATGCGGCGACCGTCCGGCGACCAGCGCGGGTAGATATCATCGTCGGGATGGTCGGTCAAACGAACGGCCCGACAGCGTCCATCCTCGCTTTGGCCCTCCTGTCGGGCGGCCAGACAGGCCATGGCATCCAACTTCCACAGGTCCCAGTTGCCCTCGCGGTCGCTGCTGAACACCAACCAGCGACCGTCGGGCGACCAGTCGGGATAGGCATCGAGGTGATCGTTTTGGGTTAGATTGATCGGTTCGCCGCTCCCGTCGGCGGGCATCAGATAGATTTCGTAGTCGAAATCGCGGGTCGAGGTAAAGGCGATCCAGCGGCCGTCGGGCGACCAGGCCGCCCCCCATTCGTAGCTATCGGGCCAGTCGAGCAGACGCCGCGGATTCCGGCCATCGGCGTCCATCACCCACAGATCGTTGACGGCCGAGACATGACCCCGCGTGCTGCTGAAGAGGATACGATCCCCATCGGGCGACCAGCGCGGTTCTACGTCGTTGGCCGGATCCTGGGTCAGCGGCCTCACCTTCTTCGGATCGGCCAGGTCCATCAGCCAGATATCGAAGTTGCCGCTCCGTTCCGAGGCAAAAACCAGTTGGCCCTGGGGGACAACCGGCGGAGCCGGGGTCGGCTGCAGAGCAGAACGGGTCAGGAAAAGAACGGCAGCCCCCAACCACAAGACCAGGGTCAGGACCAGCAGGATCAACCGGCGTCGGCGCCGACGCCCGAACAGAACGCCGCCCAGCGTGCCGATACCCAGGACGAACAACAGGGCAGAAGCGAAGATCGAAATCATGGTTGGCAAGAGAGGGGGATAGAACGAAGCGGTAACGGCGAGGACCTACCGGCCTCGGGCCGCAGCGATCAGGCGATCGATTTCGACGACTTTGGCTTGCTCGGCCAGCCACCACTCGGGGTCGCGCTGGGCGTTCAGCTCGTCCACCGTTTTGCCCTGCTGTTCGACCCACGTGTAGTACTTGAGATTGTGCCAGCATTGCCGGGCGTGTTGGGTGCCCTCGCGGATCCAATCCAGGCGCTGGCCGTGAAAGATGGACTCGATGCGGATAAGCGCCTGGGTTTCGTCCATAGGGCCTTCCTTGGCCGTCAGCCAGGCCATCGTCGAATGGTACCGGTCAATGGCATCCGTGCAGACGGTGGCGATGACGTGGCCCTTGCCCAGACCGTAGAACTTGGCCGTTTTGATGGCCCCCAGCACGTTACAAACGCCGCTGATACCGAAAATCCGGCTTAGTTTCTCGACCTTGGCGGCGGGAATGCCGTAGCGCTCGTGCAACACCCGCTTGCCCGGCTCTTCCACCAGCACCTGCAACCCACGCAGACAGCTCATATCGTCGATACACATGATGGCATCCATGTTGAGCACGTTGTGGATCCAGGTGACGTGCTTATCGCCGATCCCCTGGATCTCGTGGCTGCCGTAGCCGTTGTTGAACAGCGTGGGGCACTGAATGGGTTCCAAGCCGACGATTTTGTGATCGGGCCAGACCTGCTTGAGCCGATCGCCGGCGGCAATGGTCCCGGCCGACCCCATGGCCGAACAAAAGGCATCGATGCGGCCCTGACCGATGCCCTGGGCGGCCAGTTCGGCCGCCAGCTCGACCAGCGTGTTGCCGGTGACGTAATAGTGAAAGCGGTAGTTGCCCATGACCTCGAACTGGTTGAGCACCCGCACATTGGGGTCTTGGCGCCGCAGCTCCCAGGTCTTATCGTAGATCTCTTTGACGTTCGATTCGGAACCGGGCGTAGCGATCACCCGGGCGCCGTAGTAGCGGATCAGCTCGAACCGTTCGCGGCTCATCCCTGCGGGCAAGATGACAACGGCATCAAAGCCCATGCGGCAGCCTACCCAGGCGCCGCCGATGCCGTAATTACCCGTGCTGGGCCAGACCAGCGTATGTCGGCCGGGATCCACCTCGCCGGTGAGCTGCTTTTCGATCAGCACGGCGTAGGCCGCACCCACCTTGTGGGAGCCGGTGGGGAAATCCCTGGCGTAGAGGACGACGATGTCGGCATCGACCCCTGTCAGCGCCTGGGGCAGGACCTCGTAGTAAATCCGATTTTCACCGTCACGCCAACTGATGTTGAACAGATTGATGGGATCGAGCGGATCGGTGGTGCGGGCGGCCAAGGCCCGCGCCCGCAGGTCCGGATCCAGGGTCCAGGGATGGAGCATTTCGGCAAAGGTGGGGCCTGTGATCAACTTGGTCATAAATCGCGACCCTCCGTAGTCAGGGCAAATCATCGGGCAGGCGCAAGCGGTCGCCGGCCTGAGGGACGAGAATAGGCCCGCCAAAGGCCGTGGCCGCCTCCTGACGCCAGGCCTCCGCCTCGCCGGCGCTGCGATGGACCAGAGCCAGGCAGCGCACACCCGCCGCCTGGGCCACCTCGCCGGCCGCGCGGGCGCTCGTGTGGACACCGGCCAGCTCGGCAGTGTTGGCGGCCAGGGCCGTCGCTTCGTGCACGAGCAGATCGGCCCCATGCGCCAACTCCACCACGGATGCGCAAGGCGTCGTATCGCCGCTATACACCAACGCCAGGCGGCCACCGGAACTCAGCTCCAAGTCCAGGCGCAGGGCGAAAGCCGGGACGACACCGTGATTGACCAGAGCCAGCCGCGCCGTGACCCCGGGCAACTCGGGGCAGGGATGGGCGTGATCGGTGGGCAGGGGATGGAGGACGATTTCGTCGCCCAACAGGGCCGGAATGCCGGGATAGACCAGCTCGATCAACCGGCGCCAGGCCTCCAGAACCTGAAGGGCGCCGAAATAGACCCGGCGCCGATGGTAGAACAGCAAAACGGGACTGCCCAGGATGTGATCACCGTGCTGGTGGCTGTAATAGACGTGGGAAACGGCCGCGGGATGAATGCCGGCGGCGGCCAATTGCGCCACCACGGCCGGGCCGGCATCGAGGAGGATGTGCGCTTGGCCGTGACGCAGGAGCAAGGCCGTATGGTCGCCGGGCCGTGTCGGGCGAATGGAACCAACGCCGAGGAAAATGAGCTCGCTCATCATCAAGCCGATAACGAAAAAACGAAAACCTCCCCGGCCTCAGAGGGCCAGGGCACGAACTACCGCTTCTAGCGCCACGGGAATGCGTATTGGCTCGCCTGTGGCGCGACGGGCGGCGGCAACGTCTTTGAGACCGTTGCCGGTGCTGAGGATGACCACCCGCTCGTCGGGGTCCAGGAGGCGATCGGCGACGGCAACAACCAGGCCGGCGGCGGCGGCGGCCGCGGCCGGCTCGGCGAAAACGCCCGTCGCGCGCGCCAGCCGCTTCATCGCCTCCAGAATGGCCTCGTCCGTGACCTCGATAAAGGCTCCCCCGGTCTCTCGGACCGCAGCCAGGGCCTTACGCGCATCGCGCGGGCGGTCAACGGCGATGGAATCGGCCAGGGTCGTGGCCTGCACCGCGACCAGGTGCTCATCATCCCCTTGACGCCAGGTCTGGGCCAGCGCGTTCGAGCCGGCTGCCTGCACTCCCAACAAACGCGGCATGCGCTCGATCCAGCCGAGGGCCAGAGCATCGCGCAGGCCCTTATACACACCGCCGATGATGCTGCCATCGCCCACCGGCACCAGGATCGCATCCGGCGCCAGCCAGCGGTCCGGCTTCAGACCGCTCTGGCGGGCCAACCCTTCGGCGATCTCATAGGCCACGGTCTTCTTGCCCTCGGTCGTAAAGGGATTCAGACCCGTATTGCGATTGTACCAGCCGAAGTGCGTGCAGGCCGCCATACACAGGTCGAAAGCCTGGTCATAGCTTCCCTCGACGGCCAGCACGGTGGCGCCGTAGATGAGAAGCTGCGCCATCTTGGCGGGTGGCGCCGTCGCCGGGACGAAGATGACGGCCCGGCCGCCTTCCCAAGCCGCCACCTGCCCGGCCAACGAGGCGGCAGCATTGCCGGTGCTGGCCGTGGCCACCGTAGACAGCCCCCACGCGCGCGCCCGGGCCACCACCACGGCGCTGGCCCGGTCTTTCAGACTGGCCGTGGGATTGCGGCCTTCGTCCTTGACCCACACCTGCCGCAGCCCCAGCCCGGCCGCCAGCCGCGGCGCCGGCAACAGGGGCGTGCCGCCCACCGGTAACGGCGGCAAAGCGTGCCTGTCGACGATGGGCAAAAGCGGCGCATAACGGCCGATACTCGGGTCCGGATCGGCCGCTATGCGGGCCGGGTCCGTCCGGGCGGCGATGCGGTCGTAGTCATAGGCGATATCCAGGGTCGGCAAGGGCCGGTCCGGCGGCAGATCGCCGTGATGAGGGCAGAGATAGCGATCCGGGCTCAATGCCACCAACTGGCCACAAGCCGTGCAACGGCCACCGAGCACATGGTCAGGCAGCATGGACTTGCTCACGGGTAAATGTGCGTGCCGGTCTCGCCGCTCAGGGCGCGGGCGATATTGGGCGGGTTCGTGATGATGGCCCGTTTGCCGCCGTGCTCGAGATAGGTCAGGATGGCTTCGATCTTGGGCTTCATGCTGCCGGCGGCAAAGTGCCCTTCGGCTAGATATTGCCGCGCCTCGGCTGCCGTCATGCGGTCGAGCCAGCGCTGATCGGGCTTGTTGAAGTTGATGGCCACCTTCTCGACCCCCGTCGAGATCAGGAACAGGTCCACCTGCGCGGCAATGGCCATGAGCGCGCTGGCATGGTCCTTATCGATGACCGAAGGTGGTGCCCCCCGCAGATCGCCGTTGGCATCGCGGATGACGGGAATGCCGCCCCCGCCGACGGCGATCACGATCCAGCCGGCATCCACCATCGTGCGGATGGCGTTCACCTCCACGATCTCCAACGGTTTCGGGCTGGCGATGACCCGGCGGTAGCCGCGGCCGGCATCCTCGATCACCGTCCAGCCCATTGCCTCGAACTTCTGCGCTTCTTCGCGGGTCATAAAACCCCCGATGGGCTTGGTGGGATGTTTGAAGGCCGGGTCGTCTTTATCCACCACCACCTGGGTCACCATGGCCACGGCTCGGCGATACAGGCCGCGACGCCGGAATTCGTTATCCAGCGATTGGGCCACCATATAGCCGATGGAGCCCTGGGTGTCGGCGCCGATCAGATCGAGGGGCACCGGATGGACCTCATGCATGGCCAGCTCGGTACGGCGCAGGATAAAGCCCACCTGCGGACCGTTGCCGTGGGTGATGATGGTGTTCCAACCGGCCTGAATGAGATCGGCGATGTGTTTGCAGGTCTCGCGCACGGCTTCCCATTGGTGTTCGACCTCGGGATGACGGCTGTCGGTGATAAGCGAGTTGCCGCCGATGGCAATGAGGGCGGTTGGCGGTCGTGCGTTCATAGGAAGCAGCTCTCCGACGGGGATAACCTCAAGCCATGGTGAGGGCCATCACGGCTTTTTGGATGTGGAGGCGATTTTCGGCTTCATCGTAGACGACGCTTTGCGGCCCGTCAATCACGCTATCGGTCACTTCGATGTTGCGATCGGCCGGCAGGCAGTGCATGAAGATGGCATCGGGCTTGGCCAGGGCCATGCGCCGATCGTCGGTGATCCAGTCGGTGTAGCGGCGACCGATGGCTGCGCTTTCCGCCTCGTCGGTCGTGGTCAGCAGCGCACCCCAGCTCTTGGCGTAGATGATGTCGGCATCCTTAAAGCCGGCATCGAAATCGTCCAGGATCTCGAAGCTGCCGCCGAATTTGCGCACGTTGTCGCGCGCCTGTTGCACGATATCGGGCATGAGCTTGTATTCAGGCGGATGGGTGAGCCGCACATGCATGCCGAAGCGGGTCATCTGCAAAATGAGGCTTTGGGGCACCGAGATGGGCTTTTGATAGCTGGAGGCATAGGCCCAACTGACGTTGATGACCTTGCCACGCGGGTTGCCGACCTTTTCGAAGATGGTCATCAGATCGGCCAGAATCTGGAAGGGATGGTAGATGTCGCATTGCATGTTGAGCACGGGCACGCGACTGGCCTGGGCCACCTCGTTGATATAGCGATTGCCAACTCCCCAATCGCAATGGCGGATGGCGATGCCGTCGTAATAGCGGCCGTAGATCTCGCCGATTTCCTTGGCTGTATCGCCGTGGCTGATCTGGGTCGTCTTGGAATCGATAAAAGCCGCGTGGCCGCCCAATTGGGCCATACCCGCTTCGAAGCTGGAGCGGGTGCGGGTGCTTGTGAAGAAAAAGAGCATGGACAGGGTCTTGTCCCTCAGCAGCGGGTGGGGGATCCCCAAGGCCCGCTCACGCTTGAGTTGGAAAGCGACATCCAGGACGGTTTCGACTTCCTCTTTGCTGAAATCGAGATCGCCGATAAAATCGCGTCCACGCAGATGGGTTTGCATAGACAAAAACTCCGTAGGAATAGGGTAAAAACGCCGTGACGCCTTCTCGGTCACGGTGAGTGGATATAGCGGTCTCTGTGGTAACGGTTGGAGATGGCTGCGCCCTCGCCGGAACAAAGGGCTGCTTCAGCCGCCGGAGGAACGAAACGAAGAAGGCAAAGCGTCGATGCTCAGGCCCAAAGCCTGTTCCAGAGAGAGGATGTGATCCCCGCGTACCGGGGCTCCGTCGCCGGTGCGACCGCTCAGCAGCTCGGCGCGGGTCACCCAACGGTCGTTGGGGCCGAGCTGCAAAGGCGGCAAGGCGATGGCCTGAAAAAAGTGGAACTGATAGGCAGTGAGGGCGCCAAAGGAAGGCGAGAGACGAACGGCACCGCCGAAGGTGGCCAGCGGTTCCAGACGGAAATCGCCGGCCGCCAGGCGCACCTGCTCCCCTAGCTCTTCCTCCACCTCGCGCACGGCGGTCTCCAGGATGGGTTCGGCCCACTCCTGGTCTACCTTTTGGCGACCGCCGATAAGCTGATAGGCGCCGGCCCGCGTATCCCATTGCACCAGGAAAGTCGGCGGTGTGCTCGGCCGCACGATAAGGACCTGGGCGGCAAGGACATGACGAATAGGAGGCGCCTGAGGGTAGCGGCGTTGGCGTTCTTGCTCCAGCCAGTAGACAAGGCTGGTGCCGTGCCGCAGGCCTTCTGCGGCCGCGGTGCCCTGCCGGTCCGACCAATCGAGCACGATCGTCTCACCGGTCTCGGCCCAGGCGGCCAGGCTGTGCAAAAAGTAGTAGGCCGGCTGCGAGACGGCGCGGATCCCGGCCTCGCTGAGCTCGACGGCGCCCCACATCTGCAGCATGGTGACCAGACCCCGGCCGATGTCGGTGCCGCCGGGTAGATCGGCCAACGGTCGCGGGGCATGACGGGACTGCGGGATGGCCCGCAACCAAGCGGCAAGAAGCTGACGCTCGGCCGAGACCTCCATGTTCAGGTCGTCATCCGGGCCAGAAAGGAGGGAAACAGGGCATAGAAGCCGGTAGCATCCACCACATCCTGCAAAGGGACCTGGTCGAGGACGGTGTGGGCGTGGATCTCATCGCCGGGCCCGAAACCGATACAGGGAATCCCGGCCTTGCCCATCCAGTAGGTCCCGTTGGTCGAGAAGTTCCATTTCCCGGTGGTGACCGGTCGTCCCAGATAGGCCGTGGCCGCGGCCACGCCGGCCTGGACGATAGGGGCATCGGCGGGCAAAGCCCAGGCAGGGAAATACTTTTCCACCGGAAAGACGAAGCCGGTATAGCTCGGTTCGGCGTATTGCAGGATGCTCACCTCGAAATCGCGGCGCTGGTCCGGGGGGATGAGCGCCTCCACCTGGGCCACGGCGGCTTCTTTGCTCTCGCCGAAGGTGAGCCGACGATCGACAAAGATGGTGCACGCATCGGGCACGGCGTTGATGCTGGGCGTCTTCACCCGCATGTCGCTGACGGTGATCTTGCCGGGTCCGAGGAAGGGGTCATCCCCCAGCCGGGGTTCCAGGTCGCGAATGCCGGTGATGACCGGCACCATTTTGTAAATGGCGTTGTCGCCCAGATGATTGCTGGCTGCGTGGGCACTGCGGCCTTTGGCCACGATCTGCATTTCGACCCGACCCTTGTGCCCGCGATAAACCTGCATGCGCGTGGGTTCGCCGATGACCACGTAATCAGGTCGGATGCCCTCGACCTCGACCAGGACGTTGGGGGCAATGCCGTCGCACCACTCCTCCATGTTGCCGAAATACCAGGCCGTCCAACCCGTCAACAACCCCAGATCGCGGGCGATGGCCAGACCGTACACCATCCCCGGAGTGGAGTTCTTCTCATCGCAGGCCCCGCGGGCGTAGAAAATGCCGTTTTCGACCTTGCCCACAAAGGGATCCCAGGCCCAGGCATCCGGGTCGCCGATACCCACCGTGTCGATATGGCTATCGTACAGCAGCACGCGCGGACCGTCACCGATGCGGCCCAGGATATTGCCCTGGCGGTCGAAACGCACTTCATCGAAGCCCAGGCGGCGCATCTCGGCGGCAATGCGTTCGCCCACCGGTCCGATCTGGCTATCGAAAGAAGGGATGGCGCAGATGTCGCGCAGGAATTGAATGATACGGGCCTCTTCGGCCGCAATGCGTTGGCGTAAGGTCGCTATCGGCTCCATGACCGAGTCCTCGTTGTCAGAATAAAAAGCCGCCCGGCCGGAGGACATCCGTGCCCGGCGTAGGGTGCATTCTAGCAGGAAGCGGGACAAGAGTACAACCGTTATCGGCGCCCAGAAAACGGCGCCGCAGTAAGAAAACGCCGTCGACTCCGACCGGAGCCGACGGCGTTGTGGCGTCATCGCGGCGCCTGACTCAGGTGCCGTGTTCGACCGACAACGGCAGGTCAATGGCAATGGGCTGACGCTCACCCTTGCGGAAGACGAAGCGAGCTTCTTTCAGGGCTTTAGTATCGGTCGGATCGCCTGTGACTTCGACATCCACGACGACCAGGTCGCCGGTGCCGAATTCACCGCTCAGGACCATCTTGCTCAGCGGGTTCTCGATGGCCCGTTGGATCACCCGCCGCAAAGGCCGGGCCCCGTATTCGGGATCGAAACCCTGGACTGCCAGCGCCCGCCGGGCCAGATCGGTCAGCTCGATCTCTAGGGCGTGTTCCTCCAGCCGTTTGGCCACCTCTGCCATCTGCAGGTCCACGATCTGCAGGACCTGCTCCGGGGTGAGCACGTGGAAGGGGACGATTTCATCCACGCGGTTGAGGAATTCGGGCCGGAAGGTGCGCTTCAGTTCGCGCTGGATGTCGGCGAGGAGGCGGGTCTCATCCACGCCCGCATCCGCGCGGAAACCCAACGGGCGGGTTTGGGTGACGTGCTGCGAGCCGACGTTGGTGGTCATGATGATGACCGTGTTGCGGAAATCCACGGTGCGGCCGTGGCCGTCGGTCAACCGACCGTCTTCCAGGATCTGCAACAGGGTGTTCCAAACTTCGGGATGGGCTTTTTCCAGTTCGTCAAAGAGAATGACCTGGTAAGGCCGGCGTCGCACCGCTTCGGTCAGGTGGCCGCCTTCATCGTAGCCCACGTAACCGGGCGGCGCGCCCAGCAACCGACTGACGGTGTGCGGCTCGCGGTACTCGCTCATATCCACCCGGAACAAGGCATCGGGGTCGTCGAACAGGAATTCGGCCAGCGCCCGCGCCAGCTCGGTCTTGCCCACCCCGGTCGGCCCCAGGAAGATGAAGGAACCGATGGGGCGGCGTGGGTCTTTGAGACCGGCCCGCGCCCGCCGGATGGCATCGGCCACGGCCGTGATGGCCTCGTCCTGGCCGATGATGCGCTGGTGCAGGAACGCTTCCATGCGCAGGAGTTTCTGGGTTTCCGATTCGAGCATCTGGCTGAGGGGGATACCCGTCCAGGCGTGGACGATCTGGGCGATGTGTTCAGCATCCACGACCCCGGTGAGGCCGGCCTGCTCTTGCCAGACCACCGTCTTGACCTGGATTTCCTTTTCCAAACGGATGACCTCGGTCTTCAGCTCGGCGGCGCGCGCGTAGTCGCGTTGGTTCCAGGCCGTTTCCTCTTCCTGGCGCAGTTCTTGCAACCGTTGTCGCAGATGGCGCAATTCGGGTGGTTTCGACTGCATGGCCACCCGCATGCGCGCGGCCGCCTCATCGATCAGGTCAATCGCCTTATCGGGCAGATGGCGCCCGCTGACATAGCGATGGGAGAGCCGCACGGCGGCGTTCAGGGCCTCATCGGTGAAGCGAACCTGATGGTGTTGCTCATAACGAGCGCGAAGGCCATGAAGGATCTGCACGGCCTCTTCGACGGTGGGTTCATCCACCCAAATCGGCGCAAAGCGACGTTCCAGAGCGGCGTCGCGCTCGATGTGCTGACGGTATTCATCGGGTGTGGTGGCGCCGATGACGCGCAGTTCCCCGCGTGCCAGGGCCGGTTTCATCATGTTGCTGGCATCCATGGCCCCGACGGCGGCCCCGGCGCCGACGACGGTGTGCAATTCGTCCACAAAGAGGATGATCTCGCCTTTGGACGAGCGCACCTCCTCGAGAACGGCCTTCAACCGCTCCTCGAATTCCCCGCGGAAGCGGGTGCCGGCGATCATGGCGCCCAGATCGAGGGCCATCAGGCGCCTGCCCAGGAGGAAGTTCGGGACCTCTTCGCGCACGATACGCTGGGCCAGGCCTTCGACGATGGCCGTTTTGCCGACGCCGGCCTCCCCGATCAGCACGGGGTTGTTCTTCGTGCGCCGGCCGAGCACCTGGATGACCCGCATAATCTCCTCGTCGCGGCCGATAACGGGGTCCAGGCTATCGGCTGCGGCCAGGGCGGTGAGATCGCGGGCGTATTTCTCCAGGGTGCGATATTTGCTTTCGCTGCGCGCCTCCGGTGTGGTCTTATGATGGCGCAGCTCCTCAATAGCGCGGGAGATGGCATCCTTGCTCAGATTGTAGCGCCGCAGCACCTGAGCGCTGGGCGTGTTGCGTTCGCCGGCAATTGCCAGGAAGAGATGCTCGGTGGAGATGTACGCATCCCCCATACGGTCGGCCTCTTCCACCGCCGCTTGGTTGACACGATTGAGCCGAGGGGTGATGTAAATCTGGCCGGTGGCGGCCAGGTCGAGGTTGGGGCCGCCGGTGCGCGGGGTGCGCTGGAGGATGGTTTCCAGGTCGGCCTGTACCCGGTCGGGATCGACATGGAGATGGCTGAGGATACGGCGCACCATGCCGTCGGGCTGTTCGACCAGGGCCAGGAAGAGATGTTCGGTATCGGCCTGGCTATGTTGAAAACGGTGCAAAATCTCATAGGCGCGCATCAGGGCATCTTGGGCGCGCTCGGTGTAGCGTTCGAACTGCATCATGAGGCTTAACTCGCTCGCAAAAGGAGGATAGGGCAACGAACATGTCGCTCATAACGAACTATAGCACAACCTATAGCACAACGGTTTAGGCAGGTCTTGCTTCTTTTGGCCTGCAGTTACGGGTAGACCGATGCCGACTTCGCCGCTCACCCGATACAGGCCTACTACCTACATGCGTGCCGACCGCAGTCGGCCGTCATGGGCCGGCGGCCAACGGTCGGCCTGGCCCGACCGGGGGGCGTCGGCGCAGGCCGACGTCCGGCGCGCAGCATCCAAAGAGGCCGATTTTCCATCGGCGCAAAGCGCACGGTGGCGGGTAGCCGGATGGGTCATTACAATCGTTCGTTACAACTATAGCATACCGGCCCTTCTTTCGGCTGATGTAGGCCGTTTACCCATAAGACCCAATGCATATACAACGCTTATGGTCGCCATCCTCCTGCCGACTTTACAATCGTTCATGCGGAAGCACGAACCTACTGCAAGAAGAGATTGCTGAACGTGGTCGGTTGATTGAAGCGCATGACCGGCGTGTGGGCCAGCACACGCTCACGGGCGAACGTGCCGGGTGTGTCGTTATCGTTGGCCAGCAAGCCATAGCCCAAGACCCAACCCGGATAGGGACGCACGCCCAGGATGGCCCAGGGGATGGCCGCCTCGAGCGTGTAGCCCGTAGCCGTGCGTTGGGCTGCCACCACAAGCTGACCCGTCCAATCGGAACGGCGTTGGGGATAGGCCACGACGCCCTCAGGCGCCCGGGTCAGAAAATCGCCGGGCGAGAAACCGAACTGGAAATCATCGGCATTGCCGCCCACGACATCGAAATCGCCGGCTAGATCGGCATCCAACCACAATTCGACCGCATCGCCGTTGAACAGATCATAACCGCTTCCTTCCTGGACGTGGACATTGTCGGTGACCTCGTAGGCCACGTAGAGGAAGAGCGGATCCCAGGCGAGCCGGGCCATGACGAGGAAATCGTCGGGCGCAACGGCCTCTTCGAGCCCTTGCAGAGGATAGAAAAGCATGACCACCGGAATGCCACCCCATTCGGGCAGAAAGCCGTCGATGACGAAACCGCTGCGACCGGGCGCGGCGTAGTCCCCTCCGTTGGCGCGGAACGGTCCGGCATAGGGTGTCGGCGAGGGAACCGCTGTGGGCGTCGGTTCGGGCGTCGGCGTTGGTGTCGGTTCGGGTGTCGGTGTATCGGTAGGCAAGGGCGTGGGCGAAGGTTCGGGCGTGGGCGTCGGTGTCGGCGTGGGTGACGGCGTAGGTGTGAGTGTGGGCGTCGGGGTATCCGTCGACGTGGGGCTGGGCGAGACCAGCGGCGTCAGCGGCAGACCGCCCAGAGCCAGAGTAGGGGTCGGTGTGGGCATGAGACGGCTGCTCCACGCCCGCAACGCCAGGCTAAGGCCCAGTAAACCGATGGTAAAAACGGCCAGAGCCACCAACAACGTCACCAGGATGGGATTCAAGGAAGCGCGGGCAGGGGGTCGCATGATGAAAATCGTCTTGACGGGCAACAATAGACCTCGCCGAATTATCCGGCGAGGTCTGGGCCGAAAGCAAAAGGACGGCTAGAAACGTAAGAAAGCGCCCAGGGGATGGCCGGCTGCCGTGAGCGGATTCTCCGACGGCAGCACGATGACCTGCGCACCCTGGGCCAGGGTTCGCCGGGCCAGGGTGTTGATGGCATCGGGCAGCGGTCGATACGCGCCTCCGCAGAGCGGACAGGCTTCCTCGCCGCCGGTACCCAGATAACCGCAGCGGTCACAACGGCGCACCCGACCTTCGGGGACCTCATAGCCTTCGCTGAACAGCAGAGCGTAGACCCGACCGCTCTGGATGGCCTCCACGGTGGCGTCGAGGCCGAGGACGGCATGATCGCCTTTGGCGGCGGCTACGACAAGATCCGAAGCCAGTCGGAGGATGTAGGAGCTGCGGGCCTGCAAGGCCACGGCCTCGGCCCGATCGCGCACTTCCTGGATGCCGGCGTTCAATTCCAGGGGCATGGTGCCGACAACCAGGCGTTGCAGGGCGGCCGGCAACAGGTCCCGGAAACGGGCCACATTGGCATCGGTACCGGCCAGGACCAGGCGGCGCCAGTTGTACTGACGGGCCAGGCGTTCGGTTTGTTCCACGGCCTCGCGCAGGTTGGCGAGGGCCGTTTCGTCCTCGTGGCGCTGATAGCGCGGGGCTGCCCACCCGCCCTGTTTGTGCCGGCGCACCTCTTCGCCTACCATGCCGGTGGCTTCTTCCAGAACGCCCAGATGGAACGAAAAGAAGCGGGCGCCCTGCCTGTCCACCGCCACGACGCCCAGATGACCGTAGGTATCGATCATCTCGACCAGACGCCGCACCAGGGGCCGACGGTCGACCATAACGGCATCTTCGACCGGGACCTGGAAGGCATACGCGCGCCAGAAGTCCTGTTCCTGGCAGCTAAAGCACACCAGCCCGCGTGCCTGACGGTCGTATTCGAGTTCGACAAAGCGCTCGATGCGTTGACGATCGGCGGCGGGGATGACCGTTTCCTCGAGAAGCCGACGCAACGCCAGTTTGTACTCCTCGGTCGTGCGTTGCCGCGGGTCCACATTGAGATAGAGACTGACCACCGGGTGGTTATGCCCTTCAAATGCCACAAGCTCCTGCAAATCCGGGTCGCGAAACATAGGGATTACCTCCAACGGCGAGTGAGGTCCTCAGCGTTGAGGAGCACCGGCTGAGGGAGCGGAGAAAGCGAAAAGAGCGTGCGCAGCCGCCGTTTGACGGCTGTCGCCTGCTCTAAGGACACGAGGGGGAAAAGGGTTGCTGCCGGAAGCAGCCATACGTAAGAAACCAAGAAGAGACCACGCCGTTCACTGCCGTTACCTCCCACCGTCTCAAGCTTAGCAGTTCGGTGGGTTCTTGTCAATCGTTGGAACGTTCAAACGTTGAAACGTTCCAACCGCAGCTTTGCGTTTCCGTCCCCTGGCGGCGATTGGTCCCACACGCCAACGTCCCGACCTGAGAACCCGGCGGCAAGCCACGCCATGCGGTTACCGAACGTTCAAACACGGAAATGCCGAGCATCGCCAAAATGCTCTCACCCCTGCCGATGCTCGGCAACCGCCCCCGGAACCGCCCACGTGTGCCGGCCACAGCTACGGCCTGAACCCGGATGGGGAACGCCAACACAGTTCGCGGCGTCTGTCGTGACGATGACCCATTCGCTTTCACCGCCAAGGAGAACGGCTATGATCTCTCATTCTACCCGATGGTTTTTCGGCATAGGGCTTGTGCTGACGGTGGCGCTACTGGCCGTAGTCCTGCAGACACCATCCGGGCTATGGGCGCAAGAGCGAGGACCGGATCTGACCGTTTACAACAGCAACATCGCTCTGGTCAAGGAAGAACGCCGGTTTGAACTCGAACGCGGGGTCAACACGGTGCTGGTAACCGACGTGCCGGCGGGCATTGTGCCCGATAGCGTCTACTTTCGCTCGCTGACAGACCCGGCCGCAGTCGTGTTGGAGCAAAACTTCGAGTACGACATCGTCGGCGCCGATAAGCTGCTGCAGAAATACGTCGATCAACGCATTCGCATCCTCACGGACGACGGCACGGTCCACGAAGGCGTGTTGCTCAGCGGGGCCGGGGATATCATCCTGCAGGATGAACAAGGCGGTGTTGCCGTGTTCAAGGCCGAACAGGTTCGTCAATTCAGCTTTCCGGCGCTACCGGAAGGCTTGATCACCCGGCCGACGCTGGTCTGGTCGGTCGAAGCCACCAAAGCCGGCCCCCATCGCACCGAGTTAGCCTATCTGACCAACGGCCTCAATTGGGAGGCGAATTACGTGCTCGTGCTGACCCCTGACGGCAAAAGGCTGGACCTGGACGGCTGGATCACCCTGGACAATCGCAGCGGCGCCACCTATCGCAACGCCCGCCTGAAACTGGTCGCCGGCGATATCCAGCGCGCGGTCAAGGAGATGCCTGCAGCGATGTTCCGCGGCCAGGCGGATGCAATGACCCCACCGGCGCCGGCGGTAGAGCAACGGGCCTTTGCCGAATACCATCTCTACGAATTGCCACGACCGGTCACCCTCAAAGACCGGCAGACCAAGCAGGTGCAGTTCATCTCGGCTACGGCCGTGCCGGCGACGAAAACCTATGTCTTCGCTGCCTCGGTGTCTTACGGCGGTTACGGTCCCATCTACGAGCCCGATTTCGGCGCTACCGGCAACACGAACGTGGAGGTGCGGCTGACGTTCAACACCGGCCCGCAGGGTGTGAACGCGCAGCTTCCACGCGGCATCGTCCGCATGTATCAGCCCGATGTGGACGGTTCGCCGCTGCTGATCGGCGAAGATGCGATCGACCATACGCCCAAAGGCGAGGATGTGACGCTAACCATCGGTCGGGCCTTCGACCTGGTCGGCGAGCGCCAACAAACCGATTTTCAGCGCATCGGCGACAAGGTCGTCGAAGAAAGCTATCGCCTTGAGCTGCGCAATCAGAAAGAGACCG
This sequence comes from Caldilineales bacterium, assembly GCA_037443945.1. Taxonomy (GTDB): domain Bacteria; phylum Chloroflexota; class Anaerolineae; order J102; family J102; genus SSF26. The sequence continues at coordinate 43,758 of JBBINH010000008.1, read as the reverse complement.
AGGCCGTGACCATTCGCGTGGTCGAGCATCTCTCGCGCGGGGTGAACTGGCAGATCCTGAGGGCCTCGCCGGAGACATGGGAGAAGGTGGATAGCGCCACCATCGCCTGGGAGATACCGGTGCCGGCCCAAGGCAAGGCTACCATCACCTACACCGTGCGCTACACCTTCTGAAGCACAACGCGGCCGCTCCCACCGCCGGTTGCCCCAACGCCGCAAGGGAACCGAGACGACATCCGGACACGGGAAGGGTTCAAGGCGCTGTCCCGCCCGTGTCCGGGTTCGTGGGGGCACCCAGGCCGTCCTGAGGCCTGCGCGGGCGGTTAGCCGGCCTTGTCGCCGCCCAGACCCAGGTCGTCGGCGATGCCCTGCATGGCCTGCAGGACGAATTCGATATGCCGATCGAGGTCCTCACCCAAAGCGGCGACATTGGCGGCGATTGCCTCGCGGTCGATGGCGGCGGTGAAACGCTTATCCTTCCACTTTTTCTTGACCGAACTCAGGGTGACCCCGGCCAGGCTGCGGTCGGGACGGACATAGGCCGTGGCCAGGATCAGGCCGGTGATCTCGTCGCAGGCGCGCAGAGCCTTGTCCAACCGCGTGGTGGGCGGTACGCCCAAAAAGTCGGCATGGGCTGCCACGGCCTGGATCAGCTCCGGCGGCCAGCCCCATTCACGGAAAAGCCGCAAAGCCGTGCGCGGATGCCCGTTCACGGGGTCGTCCATATCGGGGTAGCGCTCGTAATCGAGGTCATGGACCAGCGCCGTGATACCCCATAGCTCCTCATCTTCGCCATAGCGACGGGCATAGGCCCGCATGGCGGCCTCGACGGCAAGGAGATGTTTGCGCAGGCCCTCGTTGCCGATCCAGGAACAGACCAGGTCCCAAACCTCGGCGCGTGTGGGCAACGGCATAGGCCCTCCTCACGAAGAAGGGGGATCGGAACGAAGCGGGGGTTTCCAGGTCGTTTCGATCTGGCCCTGGCGATGGTTGACCAGACGGGCCAGGACGAAGAGCCAATCGCTCAGGCGGTTCAGATAGCGTTGGGTCGTCGGCTGCAACGGCTCCTGGGCGGCCAGGGCGGCGACATCGCGCTCGGCCCGGCGACAGACCGTGCGGGCCATGTGCAGGGTGGCGCCGAGGGGCGAGCCGCCGGGCAGGATGAAGTTCTGCAAGGGCGGCAACTCCTCCTCCCAGGCATCGATTTCCCGTTCCAGGCGGATGATGCTGGCCTCTTGCACCCGCACGACATGGCTCGTTTTGGCATCCAGAGGCGTGGCCAGATCGGCGCCGACCTCGAACAACTCCGCCTGAACGCGTTCCAGTTTTTGGCGCAGATCGGGATCGGTGCAGAGCGCCACGGCCAAACCCAGGACGGCGTTGGTCTCATCGACGGCGCCGTAGGCGGCCACGCGGCGATGATACTTGGGCACCCGGCCGCCGCCAAACAGTGTCGTGGTCCCGAGGTCACCGGTTTTGGTGTAGATCTTCATCGTCCAAATGAGTCTGTGCAATGGGGTCTTGGTTGCTTAGCGTGAACAAATCGATCGGCTCGCCGCCCACGGGTTGGGGATAAAGCCAATGGACATCCAGCCAGGCCTGAATCCGGGCCAGCGTCTCACGCACCAGCCAGAAAGGCATCCGGCTGTACGAGCGCCGGTCGGCAATCACACCGATGGCCTCCAGGCCCAGTTGACGGCACAGATAGACCGCCCGCGGGAGATGAAACGCCTGGCTGACGACGAGGATGCGCTCCTGGCCGAAAATGTGTCGCGCCCGCCAGCATGAATCGTAGGTGCGACGACCGGCGTAATCGTAGGCCAGGGCCGACTCGGGCAGGCCCTGACGACGGGCAAACGCGCCCATCGCCCCCGGTTCGTTGTAATTGAGAAAGCGATTGTCACCGCTGAACAGGAGCTTTTGCACCTTGCCGGCTCTATACAACGCCACCGCCGTTGTCACGCGGTCGGCCAGAACCGTGCTCAGGCGTCCATCGGGGTAGACGGCGGCACCGAGGACAAGGGCTACCGGCTGCGGAGGGGCCTGCTCGGGCATGACGATGTAGCGCCGATAGCGCAGGCTGACATCGAGATAGGCCAGGGTGGCCAGGATGACCGCCGCAATCGGCAGCGAGAGGACAACGAACACAAGGGTTCGCAGACGACGCCCCCTTATCCCGGCACCGGATAACGCCGCAGAAGCTCGTGACGGCATGGCATGCCTCGCCATCAAGGCGCTGCTACCATCCGGCGCAGGGCCGGAACGAGGTAGTCACGGACGACGACTTCCCAGCTCATGCGGGCCCCCACGGTCTGACCGGCCTCGAGCAAGCGCCGGGTTTCGGCTTCGGTGAGCGGCAGACGGGCGGCGATAGCTTCGGCCACCTTGCGGCTGTTGGCTATCTCGATGCGGTCGCGGCCCTGGCGGTCGATGCGCAGGGCATCCCAGGGCGAGGCGAAATGCCAGTCGGCCGGCGGCGTGACATAATCGGCCACGATCATGTTGGCAAAGTCGGCCCGATCCTCGCCGGCGCGACGGACGAAACCCACACAGCCGCACACGTTCGAGGGCACGCATAAGGCGCCGAAACTGAGCGGTTCAACCTGGGCAATGCCGAACGGTTCGTAGATGCTCTGGCCGAATTCCACATCGGCGCCCTGACGCAGGTCCGTAAAGGTCATCTCGGCCGGCATGCGCAGGCCGCAGCGATCGCGGCTCCAGCCGAACTGATTGATGAGAACCGCCTTGACGGCCCGACTGCTGCGGTTGAACGGCTCGATCCCGTCGAAGAAAAAGGGCACTTCCAGGCCGAGCAGGTCGCCGTTGTCGGCGCGATGGCCTACAGGCCAGCCGTACTCGCGCTCCCAGGCCAGGACCTGAGCCGAGGCGCGACCACTCGGCTCGAAGCTGGAGAGGATAAAGAGCACGGCGCTCTTGCCGGCCGCTGCCAGCATGGCATCGAGATGGCCGAGCACCCGCAGGTCGCGCCACAAGGCCTTGCTGGTGACAAAGCGGGTGACATGGGTGAAGATAAAATCCGGGGTATAGCCTAAAAGGCTGCGGGCATAGGCCTGTAACAGCGCTTTGCTGTGCTTTTTCGCGTCCAGACCAACGGGAAAGCTCGGTACCCCGTTGTACACCAGGTCGATCGGCTTATGGCCAAAGGCACCACCCAAAAAGCGCAGCTCTTCGACCACCCAATCGCCTACGGCGAGAACGGCATCGCAGACCGCCGCCCGCTGGATCAGGGCATGTTTGTAGTAGTGGTTCTGGTCGCCGAAAACGTCGTCCAGGGTATAGCCTTGCTGCCGGGCCAGGGTCAGGGCGTTGTAAAAACGCGTGTCGTGACCGGGATGCTCTTCGACCAACAGCCGCGCCGTAGCCACTTCGTGAGCGTAGAAAGCAGTCCGCCACAGATGGGGGTCTTTCATCAAGGCGGCCATGACCAAAGGCAGGCCCATCCACTCGTGGGCCAAGAGGACCCGTGGCCCCTGGATCCCGGCCGTCAGATGGTAGAGGGCGGCATAGGCCGGTTCGGCCAGATGCACGAAGAGGCGGAATTCGGGGTCGTATTCGTAGCGCCGGCAATCCAGGCCAAAGCGTTCCCAAAGAAAATACTTGAAGCCGTTGACCCGCTCGGGAGCGATCGAAGCGACATCCACCAGCAACACTTCGTGCTCGCGGCCGCGGAAGGGGCGTCGGCCGTAGAGCAAGCGCACGTTATAAGCGGCTTCGATGGCCTGAAAGGCCTGACTCAGATCGGCGGGCAGCGTATCCAGCCCCAGCTCGGAGGCATAACGCAATTTGAGGCCGTTGCGCGGGTCGAACAGGCGCTCCATTTCGGCGGGATTGGCGGTATTCAGCGGGCCGACAACGAGACTGCGCCCGACGGCTTCCTGATAGGCTTGGGCGCCTAAGAGGCCGTCGAGCACGGCGCCGATGCCGCCGACTTTGACACCGGCCTCGTGGGTGATATGGACGAGGAGTTCGATAACGGGGCGCATGGCAATCGTGGACGAAACAAAAGCGACGGATGCGTGGCCGTCATTCTACCATATCCGGGGGCGGTCTGGGGGTTGCCTCAGCCTCCACAACACCCCACAGGCTTTGCACGGCCTTTGCTCCCCTGGTTATAATGCGGTGCGTCATGCTGTAGCGATGGAGCTACCCTCTCCTTTTGTAGGTTCCTGACCGAGGAAGGTTTGTGCTATGGATTTTACGTTTACCGCCGAACACGAGCAGGTCCGCAGGGCTGTGCGCGAGTTTGCCGCCAGGGAGATCCTGCCTTTCATCAAAGAGAACGACCGCAAGCAAACGTTCGACCGTTCTCTGTTGCCCAAAATGGCGGCCGCCGGCTTGTTGGGCATTTCGGTGCCGGTGCGTTACGGTGGCGCCGGTTTCGATTACATCAGTCTGGGCATCGTCGCCGAGGAGCTGGAATACGCCGACACGAGCGCGCGGGTCATCATCTCGGTGCATAATGCCCTCAATTCGCTGGGTGTCTTTCAATGGGGAACGGAGGAACAAAAGCAGATGTTCCTGGTCCCTCAGGCGCGCGGGGAGAAAATCGCCGCCTTTTGCCTGACCGAACCGGATGCCGGGACCGATGTGGCCGCGCTACGCTCGGTAGCCCGTCGCGACGGCAGCGATTACATCATCTCGGGCGAGAAGATCTGGATCAGTCTGGCCGATGTCGCCGATCATTTTCTCTGGTTTGCCAAAACCGATCCCCATGCCCATCCGCCCCATAAGGGCATTTCGGCGTTCATGATCACGCGCGACATGAAAGGGGTGACCACCGGTACCATTCACGGCAAGCTGGGGGTGCGCGCGGGCAATACGGGCTGGGTCCATTGCGACGAGGTGCGTGTGCCCGCCAGCCATCGCCTCGGTGAAGAGGGCGAAGGTTTCAAAATTGCCATGTCCTGTCTGGATAACGGTCGCTATACGGTGGCGGCCGGGGCTTTAGGTCTGACGCGCGCAGCCCTCGATGCCTCCATCGCCTATGCCCGCAGCCGCAAGACCTTCGGCGTCGAGATCGGCCAGCATCAACTGGTCAAGCGGATGATTTCGCTCATGGTGCAACGGGTCGAAATCGGTCGCCTGCTGGTCTATCGGGCCGGCTGGATGAAGAACATGGGCATCCGCAACACCCGCGAGACGGCCCTGGCGAAATGGTATTGCACCGACGCCAGCTTCGAATCGGCCTCCGATGCCATTCAAATTCACGGCGCCTATGGCTATTCGGATGAATACGATGTCGAGCGCTTCCTGCGCAACAGCAAAGGCGCCGTCATCTACGAAGGCACCCGTGAACTGCAACAACTGCTGCAAGCCGAATATGCCCTGGGCTATCGCGAGGACAAACCCCTGCGCTGTGAGCTGCCGGCCTATGACCCCGTGTACTGGCAATCTGAAGCCTAGATGGTCATAGCCATCATGGCGCTATGCCCGGCTTGGCGCGATAACACCTGGCATGTCAACATAACAGCAAAGCCGTCTTTCCTTGAGGAGTGCTTTTATGCGATATCTCATCTGCATCAAACAAACACCGGATACGGCCGAATTGCCCAAGGTGAAGCCGGAGGAGGCTGCCAGCGGCCGCTTGAGCGTGCAACTCGTCGTCAATCCCTGGGACGAGCATGCGCTGGAAGGAGGCATTCGGATGATGGAGCAATTCGGCGGTGAGGCCGGTGCCATTACCGTCGGTGGTGAAGATGCCATCGAGCGTCTGCGCAGTGCCCTGGCTATGGGCTGCAAGGACGCCACCCTGATCCAAGACACGACGGCCGATGCCTGGGGTGTGGCCATCCTGCTGGCAGCGGCGGTCCGCAAAATGGGCAATATCACCTATGTCATCACGGGACAAATGACCGTGGACGGCAACAGCGGCACCTTACCGGTGGCGTTGGGGCGTGCCCTGGGTTGGCCGGTTCTTACCGGTGTGGCCAAGGTCGTGGCAGCCGACGAAACGCGCATCACGGTCGAACGCATTGTCGGCCAGGCCCGGCATACCGTGACGGCGCCGGCGCCGGCCGTGCTGGCTGTGGTCAAGGAAATCGGCGAACCCCGCTATCCCACGTTCATCAACATCCGCAAAGCGGCCAGGATGGCGATCCCGGTATGGACACCCGCCGACCTGGGTGTTCAGGTGCCGGCTGCCAAGGTGCACATGAGCCATTTTCGTAAGCCCCCGGCGCGCGAGGCCAAGGTCGTTTTGTTCAACGGCACGCCGGATGAGGCGGCCCAGGCCTTGATCGACACGCTTCTGGCCGAGAAGGTCCTCTGAGGGCATGAGCATCTCGTGTTATCAAGTCCAAAAGGGAGTAACGAGGTTATGAAAACCCTGGTCTTCATTGAAACGGATAGCGGCGCCGTAGTCGGCAGCAGTTGGGAGGCCCTGGGCAAGGCGCTGAGCCTGGGCGGTGAGGTCGAGGCGCTGGTCATCGGCCATCCGGTGGCAGATGTAGCCGCCGAGGCCGGGGCGCGTGGCGCTGCCAAGGTTTATCTCATCGACGATCCCACCCGGGCGCTGTTCGATCTGGACCTCTACACGGCCGATGTCAAGGCCGTCCTGGCCGCAAGCCAGGCCGATGTGTTTTTGGCTTCTCATACCGGCAACGGTCGCGATCTGGCCGCTGCTGTGGGCTTTGACCTGGGTGTCGGCGTCATCGCCGATTGTCTGGAGCTGAACGTCGTCGACGGCCGTTTGGTCGGCACCCGACCGATTTACTCGGGCAACATCCTGGTGGATGTGCAGGTGGATGGCCAACCGCAGATCGCCACCCTGCGCCCGCGTGCGGCGTCTCCTGCTCCGGTCATAGGGGCTACGGCGCCCGTGGTTACCATGGCACCGGCGGCAGCGACGAATCGCGTTGTGGTCACGGCCGTGGAACGGGCCGAGACCGGCGAGATCAGCCTGACCGATGCCAGCATCATCGTCTCCGGAGGTCGTGGGGTGGCCAAGGACCCCGATCTGGGCTTCAAGCTCATCCGAGAGTTGGCGCAGGTGTTGGGCGCGGCCGTAGGCGCCTCGCGCGCCGCTGTAGACGCCGGCTTCATCCCTTACAAGTATCAGGTCGGTCAGACCGGTAAGGTCGTGCGGCCGGATCTGTACATTGCCTGCGGCATCAGCGGCGCCGTCCAACATCTGGCCGGCATGGGGTCCAGCAAAGTCATCGTGGCCATCAACAAAGATGCCGAAGCGCCTATTTTCAGCGTGGCCAACTACGGCATTGTCGGCGACCTGTTCGAGATCGTACCGGCCCTTACGCGGGCGGCTAAGGCCAGGCTGAATCGCTAACCATCATCGGGCCGATCAGGCGCAGAGCCGGGTCGTTTTGGCGGCCCGGCTCTGCTTCCCCAAACCCTCGGGGCCTTCTGCGGCTTCTCGGCCATGCACTGGCCACCCGGCACCTTGGTGTTTGCCCATCGCGGGGCGTCGGGCTACGCTCCGGAGAACACGCTGCCTGCCTTCGAACTGGCCGCGGAGATGGGCGCGGATGGCATCGAGTTCGACGTGCAGATTACGGCCGACGGCCGGCTGATCGTCCACCACGATCGCGAGCTGGGGCGCACCGAAGACGCGCACGGTCCTTTGCGGGCCTGGAAATTTGCCGATTTACGGGCCCTCGATGTCGGGGCCTGGTTCGACAGCCGTTTTGCCGGCACCCGCATGCCCACACCGGAAGAAGTAGCCGAAGCCGTAGGAGACCGGCTTCTCCTCAACATCGAGCTTGTGAACGATTCGCTCCGGCTTGACGGGGTGGAAACCCTGGCCGTGGACCTTTTCCGGCGACTCAATCTCTTCGACCGGGCCATGATCTCCTCGTTCAACCCGCGCGTCCTGTGGGCCGTGCGCCGTCAGGAGCCGCGCATTACCCTGGGGGCCTTGTGGGGTTCGTTTTCGCCCTGGTATCTGCGGGCCGATTGGTGGCGCCGGCGGGCGCGTGTGGAGGCGCTGCACCCCGAATATACCCTGCTCACGCCTGCCTTCGTGGCCCGTGCCCACGCGCAGGGGCGTCGGGTTCACACCTGGACCGTCAACGACGCCGCCGTCGCCGCGCGGTTGCGTCGCCTGGGGGTGGATATGCTCATGGGCGATTACCCCGACCGTCTGCGCGGGGAATAGCGTCACCCGACCGGACCCGGCGGCGCGCCTGGCCCGTCGTCGCCCTGAGCACCGCCCCCTGACGAGACTGCCTTGCGCATATCGCCGTGATATAATGGGGTCGACCGCAGCAGTGTCGCCGGTTAATCCCTTCTGGAGGAACGACGATGATCAAACCCGTGCCCACTTCTCCGCCCGATACCTGGGAAGCCAAACTGGCCAACGGTACCCTGACCGAAGCCGAATGGGAGCTATTACGTGAGATGGTGGATGCAGGTGAAGTCGAGACCGTGGAAGAAGCAGCACGTCTGCTCGACTTTCGCGAACGCGAGCTGACGCTGGGCGAGACCTTCTACGGCTTTTGAAGCGCATGCAGCACCATGACCCCCGTCTATGATTTGCCGTCATTATCTCGTTCCCACCACCCTTGATGAGGCGTTGACGGCTCTGGCCGCCCACAATGCCGGCGGTTTGGCCCGTCTCGTAGCCGGCGGCACCGATGTCCTGGTCGAAATCGAATTCGGTGCGCCCATTCCCGATGTTCTCATCGATATCTCGCGCCTGCCCGGTCTCGATAGGGTGACCCTGACGGATGGGTGGATTCACATCGGGCCGTTGGTCACCCACAATCTGGCCGTGGCCGATCCCGTGCTGCGGCAATACGCCTGGCCGCTGGTACGGGCCTGCTGGGAGGTCGGCGCGCCTCCGATCCGCAATCGCGGGACGATTGCCGGCAACGTGGTTACGGCCTCGCCGGCCAACGACACCATCCCGGCCCTGTGGGTCCTGGGTGCCGAAGTAACCCTGGCCTCGGTGCGCGGCCAACGTACGGTGGCCTTGCCCGATTTCTTTCTGGGCGTGCGCCGGACGGTCCGCCAACCCGATGAGATGGTGATCGATATCCGCCTGCCCGTACCGCCGCCCACGGCCCGCGGGATGTTCATCAAGGCCGGACTCCGTCGCGCCCAGGCTATTAGCCTGGTCAACATCGCCGTTTGGCTCGATTTTGAGGGGGATAGCGTGCGCGAGGCTCGTCTGGCCTTTGGCGCGGTGGCACCCACCATTGTGCGGGCGCCGGCGGCCGAAGCGGCTTTGGTCGGGTATCCCTTGACCGCCGAGCGCATTGCCAGGGCCGCCCGGCTCGTTCAGGAAGCGATTCGGCCCATCGACGATGTGCGCGCCTCTGCGGCCTATCGCCGCCATCTCGCCGAGGTGATCACCCAACGGGCCTTGACGCTTCTGGCCGAGGGTCGCGAACGGGAGGGGTGGATCGACAATCCGGTCATGCTCTGGGGCCATACCGATGGGCATTTCCCTCCGGTCACGGGTTCGATGTCGCCGCAGGGGGATGTCCACTGCGTCCTCAACGGTCGGCCCACCGTCTTGCCCGCGGCGGCCCATCGCACCTTGCTCGATGCCCTGCGCGAATGCGGTCAGATGACCGGGACCAAGGAGGGCTGTGGCGAGGGCGAATGCGGCGCCTGTACCGTTTGGTTGGACGGCATCGCCGTGATGAGTTGCCTGGTACCGGCGGGACGCGCCCATGGGGCCGAGGTGGTCACCATCGAGGGCCTGGCCGCCGACGGTCGTCTGCATCCCGTGCAGGAGCGTTTCATCCTGGACGGCGCCGTCCAATGCGGTTTTTGCACGCCGGGTCTGATCATGGCCGCGGCCAGTCTTCTGGCCGAATGCCCGCGGCCCACCCGTTCGCAGGCTCTGGAGGCGATTGCCGGTAATCTCTGCCGATGTACCGGCTATAGCAAAATCCTCGATGCCATTGTGGCTGCCGGAGGACGGATCTGATGCGTGCCACTGGTTCCTCGTTGCCTCGCTTTGATGCCCGTCTCAAGGTGACGGGCGCCTTGCCTTATCCCGCCGATGTCAACCTGCCGGGCCAGCTTTACATGAAGATCCTCTGGCCCGACCGGCCTCATGCCCGCATCACCCGCTTTGATCCCACCCCGGCCCTGGCCATGCCGGGGGTGGTGGCCGTTCTCGCCGCCGACGATGTTCCCGTCAACGAATACGGCCTCAATATCCCCGACCAACCCGTTCTCTGCGGCAAGGTCGGTGGGGTTGTGCGCTGTTTACTGGACCAGGTGGCGTTGGTGATCGCCGAGACCGAGGCCCAGGCCGAAGCGGCTTTGCACGCCATTGATATCGCCTACGAAGAGCTTCCGGGTGTTTACAGCATCGCCGAGGCCCTGGCGCCGAATGCGCCCCTGGTTCATCCTGAACGTGGGGATAGCAACGTGCTGTTGGCCTACAAAATCCGACGCGGGGATATCGAAGCGGGCTTTGCCCAGGCCGATGTCATTGTCGAACACACGTACACATCAGGCCCGCAAGAGCATGCCTATCTGCAACCGGAGGCCGGCGTGGCCCATGTGTTGCCCGACGGACGCATCGAGGTGATCACCGCCGGGCAGTGGGTGCACAAGGACCGCCAGCAGATTGCCCATGCTCTGAACCTGCCGCCGGAGCAGATCGTCGTCCGTTATGTGGGGGTGGGCGGCGCTTTCGGCGGTCGTGAGGACATGAGTGTGCAGATCATCCTGGCCCTGGCCGCCTGGCGCTTGCAACGGCCGGTCAAAATCGTGTGGTCGCGGCAGGAGTCCATCCGCGGGCATCACAAACGCCATGCGATGGTGGCTCATGCCCGCTGGGGGGCCACGAAGGACGGTCGTCTGGTGGCGGCGCAGGTGGATGTGACCACGGATGCCGGCGCTTACGCGTATACGTCGACCAAAGTGCTGGGCAATCTCACCCTGGCCTGTCTGGGGCCGTATGTCATTCCCCATGTGTGGGTCGATGCGCGCACGGTGTACACGAACAATCTGGCCGCAGGGGCTTTTCGCGGCTTTGGCGGACCGCAGGGTCACTGGATCGCCGAAATGCAGATGAACCGTCTGGCCGAGGCCCTGGATATGGACCCGGTCGAGCTGCGCCTGCGCAATGTGTGGCGGGAAGGTAGCCTGCTGGCAACCGGGAGCGTGGTGCCGCCGGGGGTGTCGGTGGCTTCGGTGCTCGAAGCCTGTGCGCGGGCTGCGGGCTGGCGGCAGACGGCGCAAGGCTGGCAACGGCCGACCCCGGCCGCTGCCGAAGCCGTCCTGGAGCCGGCCCATCGCGCCTTTTCGCTGGACCTCGGCCCGGCGCGCAAGGCCCGGGGCATCGGTATTGCCTGCTGCTTCAAAAACGTCGGTTTCAGCCTGGGTTTTGTGGACGAATGCTGGGCCACGGTGGAGCTTCACGGCAGCGGCGAGATCGAACGGGCCGTGGTCCGCCATGCCGGCGCCGATGTAGGACAGGGCAGTCATCAGGCCATGCTGCAGATGGCGGCCGAGGCCTTAGGGTTGCCCATCGAACGCATCGAGTTGATCGCCTCGGATACCTCGCAAACCGAGAACAGCGGCAGTGCCAGCGCCAGCCGGATGACGTTCATGGCCGGGAATGCCATCCTCGGCGCGGCCCGTCTGGCCAAAGCCATGTGGGAAAACGAGGAGGATCGGCCCTGTATCGCCACGTATCGCTACGTGCCCCGGCCGACCACGCCATACGACCCCGAAACCGGTGCCGCTGATCCCAACATCTCGTATGGCTACTGCGCTCAGGCCGTCGAGGTGGAGGTGGATCTCGATACCGGTCATATTCAGGTCCTGCGGATATGGTCGGCGAACGATGTCGGCCATGCCATCAACCCACAGATGATCGAAGGCCAGATCGAAGGCGGTGTGTCGCAGAGCGTCGGCTGGGCCATCCTGGAGGACTTCAAACAGGAGAGGGGGCGGGTGCTGACCGATCGGCTGAGCACCTATCTCGTGCCCACGGCCCTGGATGTGCCGCCCCAGGTGAACAGTATCCTGCTCGAAATCCCCGATCCCCAGGGGCCTTGGGGGGCACGTGGGGTGGCGGAAATGCCTTTCATTCCGACGGCGCCGGCCATTGCCGCCGCCGTCCATGCGGCCACCGGCATTTGGTTCCACGATCTGCCGCTGACCCCGGAAAAAGTGGCGCTGCGTCTGCGCGAGGCGGGGCTCGGCTGAAGATGGCTTTGGCGGCGCCATGCTTTTTTCCGATGTTCTCGTCCTCGTGCGCGGGGCCGGTGATTTGGCCACCGGGGTTCTCCTGCGGTTGCACCAGGCCGGTTTTCCCCTCATCGCCACCGAACTGCCGCAGCCATTGGCCGTGCGGCGGACCGTAGCCTTCGCCCAGGCCGTTTACGACGGCGCCTGGACCGTTGAGGACGTGCAGGCGGTGCGGGTGGATACGGTGGCGGCTGCCTTAGCGCTGGCGGCCGCCGGTGGCCTGCCCATCCTGCCTATTCCCGGCGATGAGGTCATCGCGCAGGTGCGGCCTATCGTCCTGGTGGATGCCCGTTTGCGCAAACGTGCGGACTCGGCCCGACCTGACCAGGCCCCATTGGTCATCGGTCTGGGGCCGGGTTTCACGGCTGGGGTGAATTGCCATGCCGTCATCGAGACGAATCGCGGCCATCGGTTGGGGCGGGTGTTGTGGCAGGGAGCGGCCGAACCCGATACGGGCATTCCCGGCGCCATTGCCGGCTTTCGTCAGGAGCGTTTGCTGCGGGCTCCTGTTGCCGGCGTGTGGCAACCGCAGGTGGCTTTGGGCGATCGGGTCGTCGAGGGACAAGAAGTGGGCTATGTCGTCGGGGCCGCAGGACCGCTCGCCGTAACGGCCGGGCTGACCGGGCTTGTGCGTGGTTTGTTGTATCCCGGTCTGGAAGTGACGTCGGGGATGAAAGTGGGGGATATTGACCCCCGTGGCGATGTGGAGGCGCTCTACACGGTCAGCGATAAGTCGTTGGCCATCGGCGGCGGCGTGTTGGCGGCCATCCTCACCTGGTTGAATCGTCGCCAACACCTTCCCGCCCGGGACGCGTCCGTCGGGTGAAAGGGGCAGGAGAGCGGACACCCACAAGGAAAACGCCCAGCTCATGTGCAGACGTTGCGCAAAGGGACAGAGGCTGAACATGAGCCTTTGATTTTTATATCTTTACCGTTGAGACCTTGAAAAGTCCTACACCTAAGGTCCGGGAACTTGATAAGTGCAATTCATTGCTAGGATGCCGTCTTTCTTTTTTGCTTTACGATCTCTCGCAGATGCTCAAGAGGAATGGGATTCTTGCCGTTACGATGCAGAATTCGATGACAATTTGCACATACAACTGCTACATCTTCAATGCTTGTAATTTCTTCGTTTTCACGATCTGAAAGTGGATTCAAATGATGAACTTCGATATAGCCCTTGCCTAGCTCACCGTAGAACTCTTCAAAAGAAAAGTCACAAACTTGACAACGATAGCCATATCTTGCAATAGCTTGTTTTCTTAGTAAATGATTGCGCTTTCGTAATTCTAGTGTAACTTCTTGAATAGCGCCCTCAGGAAATTCATTCTGTGTATCTTCTAAGATAAGTGTGACTTTTTCAGAAAATTGTGCCGATGTATTCATTTCAAGTTCACTTAATTTTACTTTGTTTATTTGATTTTTTTGGATATTAATCCGAGAAATAGGTGAATCTAGAACTTTAAAACAAGCATTGGTATATGACATCCAAATCTCTTGTGAATATAAAATGTCTGTTATTGCTTCGTATTCGGCTATTAACCAATATAATGGTATATAACGCTCAGTAGATCTAGCAAGCACAAAACGGAATCTGGAATCTTGCAAAGATTCGTCCACCAGTAACCAGATTTGCTTATACAATGCTGCCAGCCAAATGTTGCCTATACACAAACTAATGCAAGACGAATGTACCCCGAAACGCGCCTGGTCTCGGTAGGTAATGGGCTTAAAAGCCAGTGCAAAGAACTGAACAAACTCATCGGTCAGTCCCGGTTTTACTCGACGGACCCATTCTTTGATTGCTTGTTGCCATCCGATGCGTAATAAATCTTTTGCTTCCATCTCGTTGCTCTTTCACAGAAAACGGGCAAACAGAAGAGCTAAGCTACCCCGGCGGTCCGCCTGCTTGCAGCCACGACCCAGGGTCTGCTGCAATGAACGGTTCGACGGCCGCTGCGGGTGTCGTCCCCGCTGGCCGCTTACCTCCGTTGACAGCCAGCATAACGCCAGGGTTCCCTTTGTCAAACGGCCGGGGGAAGGCCGGCGAACGGTTTGCGCATCAGCCGCACAGAGCGGCATAGTCTCTACACAAGGGAAGGAAACAGGTCGCCTGAACCGAGCAAGGCCGTTAGGCCCTGCGTCGGCCTCCAGCAACGGGTTGGGCGGCAACCGGAGCGTGCAAAAACCACACGAATCCGCTCACTTAATGACTCGGTAGAATAGATGCGTGACGCGGGGAGCCTCGACAACCCGTATACACTCGAGCGCAATGGGACCGACACCGAGGTGGTCGAACAGGCGAATGCCTTCCCCCAGCAGGACGGGGGCGATATGAAGTTGGATCTCGTCCAAGAGGCCCAACCTCAAGCACTGCTGAGCAATAGAGGCAGCTGCGACTGCAACGTTCTTGCCGCCGGCCGCTGCCTTGGCCTGAGCGATGGCGCTGGCAACGCCGTCGGTCACAAACGTGAACGGGGAGTCCGGCCTTGACCACTCTGCGGGCACGGTGTGTGACACGATAAAACTGGGGACGCCGTAGGGATCCCGTCCTCCCCATGCGCCGGCATCCTCAAAAGTCCGTCGTCCGGTCACATTGGCACCGACGGTGCGAAATTGCTCCCGGATGAGTTCTGCGCTTACCGGGTCGGTCCTGAAAGTCAGTTCGCTGTTCGGCATCTTGACCTCGGTCGCCCCGTTGAAGTACCACGCATGGACCTCGTCGGTGCTACCGTCCGGTCGTGCGATGAAGCCGTCCAACGACATAGAGAGTTCGACGATGACTTTACTCATGGATCTCCCTCGTGAAATGATGAAGTGGCCCAACGGCACCGAGCTCAGCCGCCCGCCGGAGCGCAGCGGAGCGGCGTCGGTTGGAACACGTGTTGGGCCACCTCTTGGCTTAAGAATGCTCTGCCCACATTACTCAAGGCCGCTGACTTACACGTCACGCCGGCAGCCGAGTAAATAGGTCTTGGGTGGGTCACCCGATGGAAGCCGAGATGGATAGACTTCACGGCCTTCGCGGATGGTTTCCGTTTGCTCCGGGACGGCCAGAACTTTGGCTACTTCTTCCTCGGTGATTTGGCGCCGAACCATCTCCCCCGTGCGTGGTCGGTGAGGCGGTAGTTGGTGAGGGATTTTGCTTCGGCCATACTTCAGCCGATTGTACCCCCGTTTCATTGCGGCTACAAAACATGGGCGTATCAACGTCACCGGCGCACAGGGGTTCGTGTTTCAAGTAGTGGAGTACGGGCTGTGTAAGGATGCGGGTGAGGAAATAGTGCTGATAGCGATGCGAGGATAAGAAGGTGCCTCCCTGGCCGGCGGCGTAGCTCGGCGTTCTCGGCTTGCAGGCGGGCAACTTCTGTCCTCGCCGTCGTCGGTCGCTTCGGCCGATCAACAAGGGTCGGGGAGGCCTTGCGCGTGCGGACCGTTTGCAGACTGCGGTTACGTCGCCCCTCAGATCACCATCCTCTCCCCCGTCTCGTGCTGCTCCGGAAAGGCCCGGTCGGGCGCAAAGGGATTGGCAGACGGTGCCAAACGCCCGGCCATTAAGTCGGCCAGCAACCGACCGCCGGCCGGCGCGGCCATCACGCCGTGCCCGCTATAGCCGCCGTTGATCCACAACCCCTGAATTCCCGGCACCGGCCCGATCAGAGGATTGTGATCGGGCGTCAGGGTGTACTGACCGGCATGGAGAAAGACCTGGCGCCGCGGCAAAGTAGCGGCTACCTCCTCCCAAAAGGGACATAACCGGCTGACCCCTTCCAACACGCGAAAGGGGAACTGGGGATCGGGCGTGACTTCGAAACTGGGCGGCGAGGGCGGTTCCGGTTCGGCCCAGGCCAGGGCCGCGCCGGGCCCTTCCGGCCGCCAGTGGGCGCCTGTATCCTGGTCGATGGTCATCGGCGCCCAGGTGGGGATGAGAGGATGCTCGCCGATGACCAGACGATGTCGGCGTACCGTGGTCAGCGGCAGATGCACCCCGGCCTGGGCGGCCAGGATGCCGCTAAAAGGCCCGGCGGCGATGACGACGGCATCGCCGCCGAGAGCTTCATCGCCCAACCGGACTCCCTCCACGCGATCCCCCCGGCGGATGAACCCCGTGACCTCGGCCCGCAGGCGGAAGTCGGCGCCCCTTCGACGCGCAGCCTGGCGAAAGCCCAGCAACGCCTCATGCGCCGAAAGCCAGCCGTCGCCCTGACGGAACGTGGCCGCCAAGGCCGTCGGAGCCAGGTAAGGAAAACGCCGATGCAGCTCGTCCCCGCTCAGGAACTCGACCTCGGTAAGCCCGTGCTCATGCTGAAACGCCACGCGCGCCTGAAGCGCCGGCACGGCCGTCTCATCCGCCGTGACGAAGAGATAGCCCTGTTGATGAAAACCGATATCATGGCCGGGCAGGTCCAGCCGTTGGGCAAATTCGGCATAAAAGGCCAGACTCGCCTTCATAAAGGCGATATTGACAGGGTCATGAAATTGGGCCCGCACGGCCTGCAAAGAAGCCGCCGTGGTCAATCCACCCAGGGTTGTCCCCCGTTCGAGGACCAAGACCTCGAAACCGGCCTCGGCAAGAAAATAGGCACTGGCGACGCCGATGATGCCGCCGCCGATGATCAGCACGCGTGACATCGTCAAACCATGGGGTTGAGAGGAAGACAGCAGCCGTTGGCGGCCAGATAGGACACGGCCGTTACGATTTCTTCGGGTTCGAAGTACCAGTCGAATTCGCACACCCGGAGCGCCGTAGCCGGCAGGTGGGCGGCCAACAGGGCGAAATCGACGGCGCCGCCCGGTCGCGGGACCAGGTGGTCGCGCAGCTCCCGCACATCATGCAGATGGACGGCGATGATGCGTGGTCCCAAACGCTCCAGCCAGGTGATCGGCGCCGTCAAACCGAGATGAGCCTGCACCTGCACATGGCCGCAATCGTACCACAGGCCGACTACGGCCGGGTCCTGTTCGGCCAACAACAGCGCCGCCTCGTCTTGGTTCGGGATCTCGTCCACGTGGAGACGGGTCTCGATGCCCAGACGGATACCGACCGTTTCGGCATGACGGGCCAACTCGGTCAGCGAACGTCGCGCCGCGGTCAGATAGGGTGCAGCCGCATGGCTGCGTGCGGCCAACAACCGCTCGAGGGCCTGGCGATAGACGGGCGTATCCCGGTAACCGCCGGCATAGCGCTGATACACCACCCATTCCCAATGCCGGGGTATCTCTACCCGGCCGAGATGGACACACACCGCCTGCGCGTCCAGTGCCGCGGCCAGATCGACGGTACGCCGAGCTTGCGTCACCGCCCAACGCCGCCGCTCTTCGTCGGGGCTGCTCAACAGCTCGTCAGGACTGCGTCGGGTATCGGGGTGGGTAATGGTCGGAACCGGAAAATGGAGGCTGCTGATGGGCAGCATGCCCGGCTTCACATCCGCCATCATCGCCGTTGTCAGGATGGAGCTCAGCTCGATATGGGCAAAGCCCAGCCGTCGGACCGTTTCCCACCAGGTCACAAGACAGTCGTCGCGATGCTGCATCCACATGGTGGAGAGGGAAGGGCTGAGCGGAGAAGCCATGGCCGGTATGATACCATGCGGGATCCGAACGTCGGAAGGTTGTCCTCGTGCGAGGACTCAGGCCATAGACAAAGCGCCCGTCGGAGCGATTCCGACGGGCGCCGGGGAGCGAGGAAAGGCAAGGCCTACGGCTGGTTGATGTAGCGGATCCGACCCTCGCCGCCTTCGGGGTATTGGGCCGCCGTGATCTGGCCGCCCAGGCCGATGCGGATGTAGTCGCGCAGGGCCTGCTGATACGTGGCACCCAGGCGATGGTAGGTGGACGGCCAGAAGATGTACTGATCGCCCCTTTGGGCCACCAGGAAGTCAATGGTGGCCAAATGCACATTGCGCGCCGTGGGCGCAATCTGGCCATCCTCGATGATGACGGTGCCGTCGTTGAGCACCACGCGACGGACCCGCTCACCGGGCGTCACCACGTTCCCTTGGGGATCGATCACCATACCCTGGCGGTTCAGGTCCACTTCAACCCGCATGCCGGCGATGTGGGCAAAGCGCCCATCGGCAAACGCCACGCGGGAATACCCGTTTTCGAGGGTATCCTTGAGCTGCTGCGGCGTCATGGACTCGACGATGGTGACGAAGTTGAGGAAGGCGGCGATCTGGAAGGTGTTCAGCTCGGTGATCGGTCCGGGCGGAATGAGGCTGTTATTGCGGATACCGCCGCCGTTTTGCAAGGCCACATCCGGTAGGGGAGCACCGAACTGGGCCGCCTGCTGTCGCGCCTGCCAGAGGATGGCATCGGCAAAGAGATTCCCCAGATTCGTCTCCTGGTTGCGGATCTGCGGTCGTCGGCCCTCCAGCGCCACTTCGCTCTGGCCGATGACGGTTTGGGCCAAGTTGGCCACGTAGGCCGCCACTGGGTCGGTCACATTCTGCTGGACAAAGGGGTCAGGCGCCACGGCGTCGGGCTGAGCGCCGCCGGCCACGCGCACCATGCGCGAGGCCTCTTCGTCGATCGTGACCAGGACCCCGCGGTCATCGAAACCGGCCACCAGACGGCCGATGTACTTATAATCGCCGGCCGTGGTCACCACCGGTACCAGGGCGCCGTTTTTGGCCATGGCATAGAGGGGATAGGGGCCGAAGATGTTGTTCTGGTCGCCGGGTACATACCGATCGCTGGGATCGCCCAAAACCTCATCACCGCCGCCGGAGATGACCAGATCCAGACCCGAAACCTGTCGCACCAGGGCCAGGTCGTTGCGGATGCTTTGCAACTGGGTGGCGAGGACGATGATCTGCACCCCATCGGCCAGGAGGCGATCCACCTCGGCCTGGACGACGCGCGCCGTGTTCGTATCGGTGATCCGGACCTGACGCGGGGACGAGATGAAGGGCAGTTCAGGCGGTACCACGCCGATCACACCGATGCGACGGCCACCCTTTTCCAGAACGACGCTGGCGGCCAGACGACCGCTATCCACCAACGCCTGCAGACGAGGTTCACCGCTGAAATCGAGGTTGGCGGCCAGAAAGACCTCATCGCCGGGTTGGAAGCTCTCGATGAAGTTGGCCGTCACATCCGGGCCGAAATCGAAGTCGTGGTTGCCCAGGCTGATGACATCATAGCCGATGGCATCCTGGCCGATGGCATCGTAATAGGGCACGCCTTTATCCAGGCTGGCATTCCATTCGGCCCCGGCCAGGAAGTTATCGCCGGCCTGCACTTTCAGCACCGGACCGGTGGCCGCCTGTTCCAACTGACGCATGAGCGTGGCAAAGCGGGCGATGCCGCCGAAGTCCTCCAGGCCGGTACCGGCATGTAGGAGCTTCGATTCGGCGTCGTTGTTGTGGAGCACCGTAAGCTGATAGGTGGCTACAGGGTCGATGAGGATGCGACCGGCGCCGCCTTCAGGATACTGACTGCGGGTGATGCGGCCGCCCAGACCGTTGACGATGTAATTGCGCAGGGCCTGCTGATAGGTGGCGCCCAGACGGATAAAGGTGAACGGCCGGGGGAAGGGATACTGGTCGCCGCCCCGCGCCAAAAAGTCGATGGTGGCAATGTTGACCGGCCGCGCCGTCGGGGCAATCTCCCCGTTTTCGATGATCACCGTGCCGTCGGCCAGGATGACCGAACGGACCCGCTCGCCAGGCGTCACGATGTTGCCGTCGAGATCGATGACCATCGGTTGCCGGCTGGTATCCACCACCACCCGCATACCGGCCACATGGGCAAAACGACCGTCGGCGGCGGCGATACGAGAGTAGGCATTCTCAAGCAGGTTCTTGAGGTCCTGCGGGCTGACATTGGGGACGATGGTGGTGAAGTTGAGGAACGGCGCCACGTCGAACGTGGTCAGCTCGGTGATATTGCCCGCCGGGATGATGTTGTTGTTGCGGATGCCACCCCCGTTTTGCAGGGCGATATCGGGCAGAGGAGCACCGAAGGCCGGGGCTTCTTGGGTGGTTTGCCAGAGCAAGGCATCGGCCATCAGATCGCCCAGATTCGTCTCCCGTTGGCGGATGCCCGGCCGGGCCCCGTCTAACGGCACCTCGCTTTGGCCGATGACGGTTTGGGCCAGGTTGGTGATATAGGCCGCCACCGGGTCGGTTACGTTCTGTTGGATGAAGGGATCGGGCGTCACGGCATCCGGTTGGCCACCACCGGCCACGCGCACCATCTTCGAAGCGGCATCGTCGATGCGGGTGAGCCGGCCACGGGCGTCGAAGCCTGCCACCAGGCGACCGACGTATTTGTAATCACCGGCCGTCGTCACCACCGGCACCAAGGCGCCGTCGGCCGCCGTGGCCCAGAGCGGGTAAGGCCCGAAGATGCGGTTCTCGTCGCCCGGCACATAGAGATCGCCGGGATCACCCAGCACTTCATCGCCACCACCGGAGATGACGATATCCACACCTCGCAAACGCGGCACCAGGGCCAGGTCGTTGCGGATGCTCTGCAGCTGGGTGGCGAGGATGATAATCTGCACGCCCTGCGCTTCCAGACGGTCGATTTCGGCTTGGGTGACGGCCACCGTGTCGGGATCGACGCGGACGTTGCGCAGCGAGGTGATAAAGGCCGATTCGGGCGGAGCCAGACCGATAACGCCGATGCGGAAGCCACCTTTCTCCACGACGGCGCTGGATGCCAGCCGACCGGCATCCACCAGAGCCTGTAGCCGCGGCTCGTCGCTGAAATCGAGATTGGCCGCCACAAAGGTCTCGCCGCCGGGTTGGAAGCTCTCGATGAAATTGGCCGTCACATCGGGGCCGAAATCGAAATCATGATTGCCCAGGCTGATGACATCATAGCCGATGGCGTCCTGGCCGATGGCATCGTAGTAGGGCACACCCTTATCCAGGCTGGCATTCCATTCCGGTCCGGCCAGGAAGTTATCACCGGCCTGCACTTTCAACACCGGTCCGGTCGCCGCTCGCTCCAATTCTTTCATCACCGTGGCGAAGCGGGCAATGCCGCCGTAATCCTCCAGGCCACGACCGGCATGCAGAAGCTGCGATTCGGCGTCGTTGTTGTGCAAAATGGTCAGTTCCAGGACCGTCGGATCGGTCGGCCGTGCCGTCCGCACGATCAAGGGCAGATAGAGCGGGTAGGGTGTCGGTGTGGGGGTAGGCGTGTCGGTGGGTGTCGGCGTGTCGGTTGGTGTTTCCGTCGGCGTCGGCGTCGGTGTCTCCGTCGGTGTGGGGGTAGGCGTGTCGGTGGGTGTTGCCGTTGGTGTCGCCGTCGGCGTGGGGGTGGGCACATCAAAATAGAGAATGTTCTCGTGGACGTTAGCGCTCGGGTTTCTCCACTCGATCGTGGCCGGTCCTACCACCATGCCATCTTCGGTCCAGATGCCCGTGGGAACGAGACCCGGCGGTATATCGGCCACCATGCGCACCAACCCGCCCATTTCAGTGGCCGGGACAAAATCCTCACGCACGTAGAAATTGAAGAAGCCACCGGCATCGGTACGGGTGGTCAGGATAAGCCGACCCGGAGGCTCGGCATCGACAGGCCGCACATAAAGCCGCAGGGTTACATTGGCAATACCCGTGACAGGACCACCGGGTTGACCGCGATAAACATAGCCGCGAAATCGCCAAATCTTGAGTGCAGACGGAGCCAGAGGCTGCACCGGGGAATCGGATGCGGTGTCGATAAGCCCGGTTCCCGACCCTGCAAGCCCGGCAGGGCCGGCGCCACCGGGATCCGGGCTTTGCGCAGCAGTTATGGCGGTAAGCAAAAGCAGGCCGACGACCATAAGTCCCCAGGCAAATAAGCGACGTTGCCTGAGCAACCTCATCGGGTTCATGGTACACCTCCTTAGGAGAGGAGCCGTTCAACCGCACAGAGAACCGACATTCTCTCCGACCGGCTCCGGCGTCGTAGAGAACGGACCGGGATACCAAGGATATCCCTTTTTGCCCGTCCGTGCAACCGGACATGAGGAGGTCGCGGCGCATCAATATAGCGAAAACAGGGCTTTTTTATTCGTTTTCAACAGAAAACGGGCCTTTTGAGCATATTGTCAAAACTTAAGATTGCCTGGCAACATCCGGGCTATTCCCGGCTTGCCGGTGCCGTGCGCAAGCTCGGCAACCAGAGGCTCATGAGGCTCGGCGTAGCCGTCGGGGTGGGTGTTGCGGTGGGAGTGGGCAGGGGAACGACGGTCGGCGTCGCTTCGGCGACCATGGCCTCCAGGCGGAGCAAGGCCGCGTCGAGCTGAATGAGGCCGTGGCCGAAACTCCGATCGAAACCCGGTGGGCCCAAATCGAGGGCCGTTTCTTGCAGGGCGGCCTGGATCTGGCTGCGCGTGGCGGCGGGCACATAGCTGCGCAACAGCGCTACTGCACCCGAGACATGGGCCGCCGCCATCGAGGTACCCTGTTTGTGCTGATATTGCCAGAGGCCGCCGACGATGGTCTGCTGGAGGATGGCAATGTGGTCGGGACGACCGTCGCCGTTGCCGTCCCGTTGCAGGTTACCGCCGGGAGCGCTGAGGTCGAGGGCCTCTCCTCGATTGGAATAGGGTGCTTGCATCCGATCCTGATCGACGGCCCCTACCCCGATCACATCGGGATGATTGCCGGGAAAGGCCAAAACGTCCTGGGCGAAGTTACCGGCGGCGGCCACGATGACGATGTCGGCCGCCGCTGCCGCCGCCAGGGCCTCGTTGAGGATGCTGCTGGAACACTGCGGCCAGGTTTGCGTGGAGCAGGCCATGCCCAACGACAGGTTGATCACATCGGCATGATGGGTGCGAGCCCACTCGACCCCCTGGGCCACATCGGCAAAATGGCCGAATCCGCTTGCGTCCAACACGCGGATGGGCATCAGGCGGGCCGCATGGGCCATACCGGCCACCCCGATGCCGTTGTTCGTGCACTGGGCGATGGTGCCGGCCACATGGGTGCCGTGTCCAAACCCATCCTGCGCCGTACCGGGGCCGCTTTGGTCGGTAATCGCATCGAATTCGTCTACAAACGACACGCAGGCCAGGTCATCGCCCTGCGAAACGCCCGAATCCACCACGGCTACGGTCACACCGGCACCGTTCGCCCGTTCCCAGGCCTCCGGTGCCCCGATCAGGGGCAGATTCCACTGTTCGCCGAACAGCGGGTCGTTGGGCACGAAAGCGGGTGTCGTTGTGGCGGGTAGAACAGGTGCTATCGGCAAGACGGCTTCCACACGGACCAGGTAATCGAGTTCGGCCAGGGCGATGTCGGGTCGGGTGGCCCAACGGTGCAAAGCGCTTAGCGGCGTCTCCTCCGGCCCGACGGCGACCGTGTACCAATCCCCAAACACATGCGCAAGGGCGGCGGCCGGGGCCGGTGCACCGGGTCGCACTTTGACCAGAATATGGTCGACGGCATGGGCAAAGCGCAGGTCGCGGGCGAAGCCGTACATCGGTGGGCCGCTGACGCGTCCCTGCGTCCTCGCCGGTATGGCGATCAGGGCCAGCAAAAGACAGAGGCGTAGGAGAAAACGATCCATGGAGGCGGTTCTTAGGGGGACGACAGGCCGATAATCATCCTCCGGCCAGGCGAAGATAGGCCGTTATCGTCTCCTGGGCCGTGCGCGTCCAACTGAAAGCGGTTGCCCGGGCCAACCCGCGGTGCCGCAGCTCATCGCGTAGGGCCGGGTCGCCCAGCAGACGGTCAAGGGCAGCGGCAATGGCCGTGGTGTCGGTGGGGTCGAAGAACCAGGCGGCGTCACCGGCCACTTCCGGCAGGCTGGAAGTCCGGCTGCAGGCCACGGCCGTGCCGCAGGCCATGGCCTCTAGGACGGGCAGGCCAAAACCCTCATACAGCGAAGGGAACACAAAACACGTGGCGCCGCCGTACAAGACCGGCAACTCGGCGGCCGGAAAATCGACGAACAACCGCACCCGGGAGGCCAAACCCAAAGCCTCGACCCGCCGCCGCAGTTCGGCATGGCGATGGTCGCCGGCGCCGGCGATGACCAGCAGGGTCTCCCCGGCATCCAGCCGGGCCCAGGCCTCGAGCAGGCGTCGCAGGTTTTTGTGAGGGTGATGCGAACCTACATAGAGCACATAGGGTTTTTCCAGGCGCCACCGTTGTCGCCACGACGCCACAACCTCCGGCGGTTGGGGCCGAAACACGGGATCGGCCGCCAACGGCGTGACCGTGATACGGTCCGCGGGCACACCGTAGAGCTTCTGAAAATCGGCCGCCGTCGCCTGGGAAATGGCCACGAAGCCATCGGCGCTGCGGATGGCCAGGCGTTGCATCAGCTCGATCAGCCAGCGTCGCATAGGGGGATAGCCGGCCGGGAAACGACGGGGAATGGCATCGAACAGGGTGAGCAGATTGGGAACCCCCGGGCGCAAGGGCCGTACGTAATAAGGAAGATGGGCCAGATCGGGGCCGATGACGCCGATCAGGCGGGGTAGATCGGTCTGTTCGCGCCAATGAAAGACGGGCACGGCGACGGGGATCGGATGCAGGTTAGGGTGTTGGGCCAGCGCCGCCAGGTCAAAGCGCGTGTTGAGTGCATCGGGACAGTAGAGAACCCAGATCTCACCTTCCCAGAGCGGGGCCAATGCCCTCAGCAGGTTGAACACATAACGGCCGATGCCGGGAAAATGGTCCTGGAGGGTGCGGGCATCGAAGAGAAGACGCATGGGCGCATGATACCAGAAACGAAAAGAAGAGGGAGCAGCAACCAGGACCGTGAAAACGCTCCCCAAAGTAAGACGTCATGCGAGGAGGGCGTCAGTAAGGATACCGAGACAAGCCGCCTTGCGTTTTTGTGTTTCCCAAAGAGGGGACAAGATGTTTCGCCTACGGCAACTCCTATGGATAGGTTTGTGGGTGGCAACGGCCTGTACCGCGCCCTCTCCGGCCGCACAACCCCTGTCAACGGCTCCGCCGCCGCCGAGTCCGACGGTTTCGGCCCCATCCCTGCTGCCGCCGGAACCGCCTCCGTCCGGTGCCGAGCGCGAATTCCGCACCGATTTCAGCCGGCATACCGTGTCCTATGCCGAGATCCTCTCCGGCGGTCCACCCAAAGATGGGATTCCCGCCATCGACCGGCCTCGCTTTGTGGATGTGACGACGGCCGCCGGGTGGCTTCAGGATCAGGAGCCGGTCATTTTGATTCAGGTCGGGGATGACGTGCGGGCCTACCCCCTGCAGATTCTGATGTGGCATGAAATCGTCAACGACACCGTCGGCGATCTGCCCCTGGCCGTGACCTATTGCCCGTTGTGCAACACGGGCATCGCCTTTATCCGTCAGGTGGATGAGCGGGTGCTCGATTTCGGGACCACCGGCCGGCTGCGGTTCAGCAATCTCATCATGTACGATCGCCAGACGGAAAGCTGGTGGCAACAGGCCACCGGTGAGGCCATTGCCGGCGAATTCGCCGGTCGGCGGCTGCGGTTTTATCCGGCGACGATCGTGGCCTGGGGCGACTTCAAGACCGCCTATCCCCAAGGGCAGGTGCTTTCGCGGGAAACAGGGTATCGTCGCGATTACGGTCGCAACCCCTACGTCGGTTACGATGCCATCCGCAGCGCTCCGTTCCTCTATCAGGGTCCGGACATCCCGGACACCCTGCCGGCCATGGCGCGGGTGTTTACCCTGGACCTGGCGGGCGAGGCGGTGACCTATCCTTACGAGGTCCTTGCCCGTCAGGGGGTTGTCAACGATACGGTCGGTGGCATGGCCGTCGTCATCGTCTGGCAGGAGGGGACCGCCTCGGCCGTTGACAATTTCACCGTCGCCACGGGACGGGATGTGGGCGCAGTGACCGCCTTTGCGGCCGAACTCGACGGTCGTCGGCTCACCTTCTACCGAGATGATACCGGCCTCCGCGATAAGGAAACCGGCAGCACCTGGGATAACCTGGGCCGGGCCGTGGCCGGACCTCTGGCCGGTCGACAACTGACGCCTGTGGTCGGGATCAACCACTTCTGGTTCTCGTGGGCTGCTTTCAGGCCGGACACGCGGATCTATAGCGATTGAGGGCTGCCGTGCGGTTGGAGCCGACTCGGCAAGCTCAGCGGCGACAGGCGCCGGCCTCCAGCACCGTGATCGTGCGGTCGGCGTCGTTGGCCACATAGAGGAAGCCGTTCAGGTAGGCCAAGCCCTGGCCGCCGTGGGCTACCGTCTGATGACCGACCGGCACCTGGCCGATCAAGGTGCCTTGTCGCAGGTCGAGGACGTAGAGCATGTCGGTTTCGGCGCCGACGGCATAGAGCTGTTCGTTGACCGTATTGACGGCCAGCACATAGGGCGCAGCCGGCAACGGGAACACCGTATGCAAGCGGCGCAGGTTCGTATCGACGACATACACCCTATGGCTGCCGGGATGGCCTACGTAGAGCAAGCCGGTGCGGGCATCCAGGGCAAGGTGCCGGGCGCCGGCCGGTATGCCGTTGATGGGGTTGATGATGGCACCCCCGGCCGTAATCACAACCAGGCCGGTGTCGCCTTCCTGGCGGGTGACCCACACGCCGGCATTGAACGGCAAGACAAAGGAAGGTTTGCCGGATACATAGGCCGTATTGCGAAGCATCCCGGTCACAGGGTCGTGGATGGTGACGGTATCGTCGCCGAAATTGGCCACATAAAGCCCGTCGGGCGCCAGGGCCAACCCCCAAGGTAGGGCGCCGGCCGCAAACCGAACCACCGGCGCCTGGGTGGCCAGGTCGAAGACGGCCACGATCCCATCCTGACGATGGCTGACATAATAGCGACCGTTGCCGACGGCCAGGCCGTTGGGCAGATCGCCACCGCTGTTATGGGCGCCCAGGATATCCTGGGTTATGCTGTCGATAATGACCAGGGCATCGTTATCAAAAAGACCGGCCAAAACCCGGTTTTCGGCGGCGATCAGCGCTTTGGGGGCGCCGGGCAGGGGCAGCACGGTGTGAGGAACGGGCAGGCAGGTGCCGGCCGGCGGCGGGGTGGTCGTCGGCGTCGCGGTTGGTGTGGGCGTGCGCGTTGGGGTAGGCGTCGGCGTCGGTGTAGGCGTGGCCGTTGGCGTGGCCGTCGCCGTGGCCGTCGGCGTGGGGGTGGCCGTCGGCATGGGCGTCGGGGTCGGTCGTGTGGCGCTCGAGTGGTGCCACCAGATCGGCAGGAAATGGTCGAAGATTCGCTCGACTACCAGGTCGTAATAGAAGGGTATCTGGGCCCCGTCCGGGCGGGTGACCACTACATAGAATCGTCCGTCCACCGGCGCCGTCCAGCTTAGCGCCGACCATGGGAACCCAGGGCCGATGTCGTCGCTACGGGCCAACTCCTGGCCGGCCGTATCGACCAGGACCAGCAGGGTATCACCGCCTGCACCGAGGCGTTCGGTGAAGAAACGATAGCGCACCCCGGCCTGGGCGGCGAAGACGAACCAGTCCTGATCGCCGGCCACATGGTAACTACGGCGCGGGCGACGCTGCGGTACCGTCAAGGGCGTTGCCAGGGCCTGGGTATCGTTGGGTTCGTCATCATCGGCCGCAATGATCTCAACCCGCAGAGGAAGACTGGTGTTATTGCCGGGTTCGGCATCGCGCCAGCCGCTGCGGGCCTCGGCGGTCACGGTAAAGAGGGGCTCTATGGGCGTCGTCGGCACAACGCCGCTGATGGTCAGGCGAACGTCGGCCTCGGCCGGCAGGTTACCCACCACCACCTCGATGGGCCGACCGGCTCGGATGACCAACGGCCCGGTGTCGCCGACCGCCGTCAGGTTCTGCAACGGCGGCAGGTCGATGCGCACAACCACATCCGGCGCCGGCATCGGTCCCAGATTGCGCAGCCGATAGCGCAAGGCCAGGGTCTCGCCTGCGCCCAACGGTCGCGTCGGGCCTGCTTCCAGCACAAGGGCCAGGTCGGCCGGAGCCAACTCCAACCGCAGGGCCGGGTCACCGAGAAGCGTAAAGGTGTCGATCAGGTCGTGGAAGACACCCAGGCTATCGCCGGTGAAGAGGGCCAGTTTACCCAAAAGGGTTAAGGCGCCCAGGCGTTGCTCCCCTTCGGCATACAAAGCCCGATAGAAGCCGCGGTGAAGATGGTCATGGCCGTGGGCTACCCCCAGACCCGTCGCAGCCCAGGCGGCGACGGCGCCACCGGCCGGGTTACGCACCAGGATTTCGGCCAGGGCATCGCTGCCGATTTCATGAAAACGGCCGTCGAGGCAGGTCATGGACAGATGCACCGGCAACCGTCGGCCGTTCACCAGGCCGGCAGCATCTTCGCTGCGGAAGAGGAACTCCGAGGCCCAATGGGCTACCTGGCCGTGGCCGGTATAGTTGCTGAGGAATACCCCGGCATTGAAGGCCTGAAGGATGTTGCCGCGCGCGCTCACCGGCGAACTGTAGTTGACCCCCAGGTAGATTTTCTGTTTGTGTTCGTCATAAAGACCCGGCAGCAAGCGATCGGCCACTTCATCGCTTAGGGCGGCAAAATCGCCGGCGGTGTCGGCATTATCGGCCACGAACAGATTGCGCAGCCTCCAATCGCCCGGCCAGGGTTCTGTTTCGTACTGGATGATTTTGTTCACCAGGGTTGTCGTCTCGGCCGGGCTGTTGACCGGCAGACGGCCCACGAACAGATCGGGCAAGATGTCGTCGCCGGCCACGGTTACAAAACGGTTATCGGTGGCCGTCTCGCGCAGGAAGGGATCGACCAGCTCGAGCAAAGCCGGGATGTAGTTTTGACGGCCGCTTTGCTTGAAGTTCAGCGGATCATAGGTGCCATCGCCCACCAGGAGGAGAAAGGCCGGCGCCGGCGCCTGCCAGTGATGGTAGGCGTAATCTACAAAGGCACGGATGGCTTCCGGTGTGGCCAGACCGTCGCCGAACTCGTCGTAGACATCTTCGACATTCACCACGAGCACCCGGTAGCCCTGGTTCTGGCGATGTTGGGCCAGTGGCGCCACGGCGGCCAGAAAATCGGCATGGCTGACGATGAGGTAATCGGCCTGGTTGGCAGGCGAACGGTAGTGGCTGAGGTAATCCGGGGCGATGCGGTCGGGGCGGCGGCGTTGGGCCACCGTCTGCACCCAATAGCGGCTTGTGGGCGTTGCCTCGTCGCTGAAGCGATAGTGGCCATCGGTGGTCTCTCCGTCCAAAAGGCGTACCGGCCGCGTCGGGTCACCGACATCGAAGGCCTCGATGCCATCGGTGTCGAAGCCGTCCACCGTAAACAGATAGCGGCCGGAGCCGGGTGCTGCAAAGGCAAGCCGGCCGCTTAAGGCCACCAGGGCGCGAGGATAGGTGAGGGTAAAAAAGTCCAGATAGCCCACATCGGTGCTGGCACCGGTGTCGCTGGGCGCAAAGAGCGCAAAGACGTTTTCGCCTTCGGCCAGCAAATCGGTAGGGAAATCGAAGCGGCCGTCGAACAGGGCCTGACCGTCCCAGGTTCCCGTCCCTACGAGCACATCGTTGATGAAGAATTGGAGGCTGTGGTCGGGGTTGACCTCGAAATAGGAGGTAAAGCCGCGCACCGCCACCCGGAGCCGGGCCGTTCGACCCGGTAAGGGACGCGAGAGCGAAACAGGATAACTCAGGCGGGCAATCGGATTGCGGCCTCCGACCTGATAACGGTCCCAGTACCAGCGAGCGGCCACCCCTGCAGGCGGCAACGAGCTGAGATAGGTGGTGTTTTCCTCAAAGTGGTCCGTGTGTTGGTAGTCGAGGACAGGTGTTCCGCCTGCGGTAGGCGCCACCGAACGGGCGCTCATGCGCAGGCCCGGCGCCCCACCCCAGGATAACCAGTACACCTGCTCACGGGTATACCGGCTGTCGGCGCCTTGACCGAAAAAGAGCAGGTAATCGCCCGGATCGAAACGGCCGTCTTCCTCGCCGAAAACGAACAGAGCATGCTCGGTGAGGGGGCGGGTGCTGCCGCCGCTTTCCAACCGAAAGGTACGGGGCACGATTTTGCTCACGTTGACACCGGTTGCCACCACATCGGCATAGGTCACGATGTAGATGCCCTCGGCCGCGGTATGGATGCGCAGGCGTTGAGCGGCTACGGCCCCGGCCGCAGGTGGCGAGGTCGGAGATGCGGCGACGGTGGTGCCGGCGTCGGTCCGCCACAGGGCCATTTGCTCGGCATTGATAAAAGCCCGGCGCAGGATCGGCTCGAAATAGGGGTCGGGCCGTGACGGCGTGGGTTCGGTTACCTTCGGCCAATGGACGGCCACCACAAGCCGTCGATGGAGGACCAGACTGCCGTTGGGCCGATATTCAAAAGGTCGCAAGGTCAATCGCACGAAGCGCTGATCGCGCAGGTAGCCGATCTCACCCACGGTGAAGGGTTGATAGGGTTTGGCGGCAGCGACCCGGTCGCGAGGATAGACCTGCCGGGTGCCGGTAAGCTCGCCGGTCTGCGGGTCCAGGATCGGTTCGGCAAAAGGGGCCGGTTCCAGACGGACGCCGGGTCGGGGCGCCAGGGTCTCGTCTGCCACCAGGCGCACGCTGATCTCGCCCGCAGGAGGGAGTGCCACCAAAACCGACCGGACCGGTACCTGGGGGGTACCGGGAACCGCCTCCTGGCTCCAATCGTAGCCAGGCGCCACCAGACGTTGATACTCCGGGCCTGCCGGACTGGGCATCAGCTCGTAGCCGGGTGTCAGCAGTTCGAGCACCAGACCGTCGGCGTTGGTGGCCAGGACATGCAAACCGGCCGTCGGCTCGGCCTGGGTGGCCTGCGCCGGCAGAAGCAAGAAGAAGATGAGGAGCCACAACGGCCGCAAAAGGTAGCGCAAAAGGGACATGGGCAATGAACGCCAAAGCATCGAGGAGGATAGAACCGCAGAGCCGAAAACGGGCCTGCTTTCAATGTACCAGGTTCTCATCACACGTCGAGACGTGCCGGCCAACAATTCGCTTACGATTTCCTCTAAAAATGACGTGGGCGATGGCCGGCGGTTATTCGTTTATCGGCTTTCCCCCGGCGTTTTGGCCTTCCTGTGCTACAATAGAGTTGCCACCGGCCGTTTTCGGCCGAGGATGTACTCATTCGCCATATCGCCCGACACCCTCGCCGGCCGTTTCCGGTTCCCGGCCACCGACCGCTGCGGAAACGGCCTTCGTTTTGGCTCTTGTCCAGAGGTTGCGTCATGCTGCCGCACCCTCGTCTGTTCCCCTGCCTCTCCTCTCTCCCCTGGCCGGAGGCCGAGCTGCCGTACCTTCTGAGGGTTCGTCCGGGCCTGCCGGTTCCCTTTCAGAAGTAATTGCCCGAATCGGCGCGGATGACTCGCTCTCGATAATTTTCGATGTATTGTAATAACTCGGCCTTCAGCTCGGCCCAGCGTCGCGAGCGCAAAGCCTGCCGCAGCGCTTCGGCGCTCTCGACCTCCAAGATGGCCATGATCTGCGGTACGCGGCCGTAGGTGGTGTAGAAGACATCGGTGGGCGACAGGCCGATTTCCACCAGGCCGGGTGCCAGACGTTCGTTGATGAATTCCGAGTACTCTTGTTCGCGGCCTGGGCGGATATCCCAGGTCATGATCAGATTGAGACGAGCCATCGGCAATGCAAGGTTTTTGATCGGCAGGACGTTGTTTTGACCACAGCTCAGCATAGCAGAAGGGATGAGACAATGCAAAGCCGGCCCAAGCGTTTCGGTATGCGCTCCATCCGCTTCCTGCCGAGAGGCAACGGTTGCTTCCTCTACCGAGGCGTTATCCTCTTCCTGCTCGTTTTGAGGTTGGCGTTTGCGGATACGGCCACGGCCGCCGATGCCTATCCCGGAGGGTATACCCTCATGCCTCTGGAACCGGGTCCGGTGCGTTTGTTGGCGTTGATGGTGGATGTGACCCTGGACGATGACGGGAATCAAGCCTGGGTGGATGTGCAAAGCATTTACAAGGTGCATAACACGGACAAAGCCCGTCCGGCGACGCTGCGCGTCGCCTTTCCGGGTTATGCCGTCGAAGGCAGCGCTGCCGTTCGGGCCGAACTGACCGCAGCCGGTCGTGAGGTCGTTATCCGGCCCGGCCGTGACCAGTGGTGGGTAGGCGAGGTGAACCTGGCGGCGGATGAGCGCCTGAACCTGGTGTTGACCTACCGGGCGCCTCTGGGCGAGGGGCTGTTTGTCCGCTTTCGCTATCCTCTCGAACGGACGGCACAGGTGTGGCCGGGCCGTTTGGAGAGCGCTCGTCTAACCTTGACCCTGGCCGAACCGCCGAACCCGCAGTCCTGGCTATGGCTGAGTCCGCCGAACTACAAACTCTCGGCCGAGACGATCACCTGGTCCTACGACGGCCGGGATCCTGAGACCGCCGTCGACTACGTGCCCATACGGCCCACCGTATGGGCCGAATTGCAGGCGGCCCGACAGGCCACGGCTGCACCCGCAGCACCGGCGACGGCTTACAAGGCCCTCGGCGACATATACACCCGTCTGCTTATGGCCACCGTACCGGCGGAGCTGGAGTCATCCCGTCTGGCCCGGTATCTGCCTCTGGCCGTGGCTGCTTATCGACAGGCCATGAGCCAGGCGCCTACGGAACCGGCAGCCTATGTGGCCTTGTCCGACTTGTACCGCTACCGGGCAGGGCAGAGCGAGCCTCCCGATCCGACCTACCTTGTCCTGGCGACCGATGTGCTGGCCCTGGTCTTGGAAAACGGGGTGCGCGATCCCCAGATCGCCGCTATCGTTGAACGCGACCTGAGCGCCCTTATCGAGCAAGCCCGTCACCGCCGGGAATTTGCCCTAGCCGCTGCCTATCTCGACCGCCTGGACCGCCTGGTGGCAGCCGGTGCCCTACCCGCCCAGAGCGCTACCCTGGCCGCCACACGGGCCCGACTCGTCGGCGATTGGGCGATGACCGTCTTGCAAAAGGAGGGACCCGCTGCCGCCCGTGCCGTGGTGGAACAGGCCTTGCCGACGGTTGCCGTGACGCCACCGGGGGGCAGTTTTGCCCGGCTCACTGCGATCCATCTCGAAGTCACGACCCGACCGGGGCTGCGGCAAATGCGGTTGCTGCTGGTCCCCCGTCGGGGAGGCGAAGCGTTGATCCAGACATTGCTCGAGCGCCTGTACGCCGTAGAGGGGGTTACGGTCCGCTCGCCGGGCACCCAGCCGCCCACCCTCATCCTCGAGCTGCCCTTTGCCGATGCTTCCGAACTCGATCGGCGCCAGCGGGCGCTGGCAGCCGGTCTACCTGCCGAACCGGAATGGGCCGTGTTGGCCGCGCTTTGGCAACCGTCGGTGCTGCGGTGGGTAGAAGAAGAGGCCTTCTGGCGCAGCCGTACCCGGTTCCAGGAAACGCTTGACCTGCGTCCATCCCTGGCCCTCTGGGAACAGCAGGCCCTTGCCCTGGAGAATGCCGCCCTACGCCCCGTGGCCGATCCCCTTGCAACCGTGTTGAGCGCACTGTGGCGTCGCGAGGCCGAGGAGTGGAGGCAGTTGAGCGCCAACACCACGGCCCAATACACCCTCGTCCTCTATCCCGAGCCGGGTCCGGCGCTGGTGCGCTCGTGGACCCTGCGGCCGGGTGACGCGCTGACCATGAGCGGCGAGGCCATCCGTTATCCTCTTCGTCGGATCGGCTGGACTTTGGGCGGTGCGTATATCGTCTTCGTCCTGCTGGCGACTCTCTGGTGGTGGCGTCATGCTGTTGTGTCAGCACGGGAGCAGGGGCGGATCCATTCGGCTACCGGCCGGTAAGCCCGGCTACCGTGTAACGAGTGTGTTCGGTTTACAATCGGAAGCGCATTCGTTTTCTCACCTATGACTACCGTTTCTTCGTCCTGGCCCCCAGCGACGGCGCTGCCCGCAAGCGTTCCGACTCCGGAATGGCGTCGGGTGGGGTTGGATGTCGGACTGCTTCTGGTCATGAATATGAGTCTGGCCTGGTCGTTGCAGGCAGCGGGATGGAGCGAGGGCCTGGAACGGTTGCCGGTCGTGGCTTTTGGGGCCACGGTGGCGGCGGCGGCCGTGGCCTGCAGTGGTTTTCGGCGCCGGTTTGCCCTGCTCTACAACCCGGTTGTGGGCGCAGCCGTCGTGCTTTTCAACATGGCAAGGCTGGCGCCGGCGGGATTGGAAGGCCAGGAGCGGGTTTATCACATCATCCAGCGGGCCTGGATCTGGTTGGGCAATGCCGTCACAGGTCAACCCACGGTAGATAACCTGATGTTCGTCTTCGTGCTGACCATCCTCATCTGGGTGTTGGCCTTCAGCGCCGGTTGGGCCTATCTGCGCGATAACCGGCGCTGGCTGACCGTCTTGCCCACGGGCATGGCCATGCTCGTCAACCTTTACTACGCGCCGTCTCATCTCGGCGCCTTTTTGGTTGTGTATGTGATCGGGGCCATTTTGTTGGTGGTACGGGCTACCCTGGCCGAGCGGGAGCAGGAATGGCAACAGGCGCGGGTCTATTTTCCCCGAGATATCCACTTTGATTTCATGCGCGATGGCTTGTTGTTCGCGCTGTTTGTCATCCTGATCGCCTGGGTGTTGCCTTCCAGTTCGCGCGAGGGCCGCTTGAGCACCTGGTTGGAGCCTCTGCAACGTCCCTGGCAGGAGTTTCAACAGGAATGGACCCGCCTTTTCAGCACGCTCAACTACGGTCGGGCTCGCGGAGGCTCCAGCTTCGGCACCAGTCTGGCCCTGACCGGGCCTCGTGTGGTCAGTGATGAACCCGTCGCCGATATCAAAATCCCGGTCAACCGCTATTATCGCGCCGTCGTCCTCGATACCTATCTCTCCTCGGGTTGGATCCTCCAGGATGCGCCCGGCGCCCGTTTGAGCGATGAACTGAAGCTGGCCGCATGGGCCAATCGGGTTGTCATCACGCAAACGGTGACCACCTATCAGGGCGGCAACCTGTTGTTGGCCGCGCCGACGCCCATACGCACCGGTCTTGCCGCCGATGCCCGGGTTCTCCCCGAAGGGGTGGGTGCAGAAGCGCCGGTGGAGTTGGCCATGGTGGTTGCCCGCAGACCGCTCGACCCCGGAGAGAGTTATGTCATCGTCAGCGCCGTGCCCGATGTGACGATCGAAGAACTGCGGGCTGCCGGTACCGATTACCCCGATTTCATCCGCGAGCGTTATCTGCAATTGCCGGACGGCATTCCCGCCCGTGTGTTCGAGCTGGCCGAGTCGTTGGTGGTCGGACTCGATAATCCCTACGACATCGCCCGCCAGATCGAGCTTTATCTGCGTACCTACACGTACAACGACCAGATCCCCGGTCCGCGGCCGGGCCAGGATGCCGTGGATTATTTTCTCTTCGAAGAGAAACAAGGCTATTGCAACTACTATGCCAGCGCCATGGCCGTCATGTTGCGCTACCTGGGCATTCCGGCGCGGCTGGGGACAGGCTTTGCCACCGGTGAGCTGATCCCCCAGACCGGTGCCTATCGTCTGCGCGAACGGGATGCCCACACCTGGGTTGAGGTGTATTTCCCCGGTTACGGCTGGATCGAATTCGAACCGACCGCCTCGGAACCGCTCCTGACCCGGCCCAGCGGCGAAGCGGAAGGGGTGGCCCGTGCACCGGCAATACCTCCCTCCTTTGACGACGAGACCCTGCTGGAACCAGGACGTACCCCTCTGACCCAAGAGGGCGCCGGTGGTGACACGACCGGGCCGGCGCTTACCGTCCCTGCGCTGCCCTGGCCGCGTTTGCTTGGCACCGGCCTCCTTATCGGTTCCCTGGCGGGTATCCTGACCCTCCTTGGCCTAGGGCTGCGCCGGCTTCGTCAGCCTTTGCCGACCCAGGCGCCCGTTGTGACCGAGGTGTCGCCGGGTTTGATGCCCCGCCTCTGGCAGCAGGTGCTGCGTTGGGCGCGGCGCTTCGGTCTGGTCCTCTCGCCCAGCCAGACGGCTCTGGAACAGGCTTTTGCCTTGGGAAAGGCGGTCCCGGCTATCACTGCCGAGGCCGAGTTCCTTGCCGGTCTCTACACGCGTGATCGGTTTAGTTCGCATCCCTTGACCCCAGGCGAGGCCGGACAGGCGCAACTGGCCTGGCTCAGGCTCCGCCTGGTCTGCCGACGCTATTGGTTGGAGCGTCACCTGCGCTTGCCGCCGGGGTTGAAGCGGGCGCTGTTTCGGGAAGCGAACTCTGGCTAAACAGCCAGGCCTGGAGGACGTTCGGATCGATCGGCCCTACATAGGCCAGGGTCAATCGTTCCGGCCGCCACAACGTATTCGCCAGACGACACACATCGTCGGCGGTCACCGCATCAATAGCCGCCAGAACCTGGTCCAAATTGAGCAATTCATGGTTGGCGATGAGCTGACGACCCCACCATGACGCCACCGCCGAAGAATCTTCGCTGCTGAGTTCGAGCCGACCCTTGAGGTACTCTTTGAACAAGTCCAGGCTCTCGGCGTTGAGGGGTTCTTCGCCAAGCCGACGCCAGATGAGCATCGTCTCGGTGAGGGTTTGTTCCAGGTGTTCGGTATCGCAACCCCCGAAGACCCCCAGGACGCCGGTATCGTCGAATTGCTGGATATAGCTGCCGATGTTGTAGGCCAGGCCCAGTTCTTCGCGCAGGCGCTGCCACAAGC
Source organism: Caldilineales bacterium (assembly GCA_037443945.1). Classification (GTDB taxonomy): domain Bacteria; phylum Chloroflexota; class Anaerolineae; order J102; family J102; genus SSF26. The sequence continues at coordinate 7,058 of JBBINH010000008.1, read as the reverse complement.
GCGAACTGAGACCGTCGCCTACCACGGCGTTGAGCACACTCAAGGCAAAGCGGTCGGGGTGTCGGCGGGGCAGACCGGGCACGGCCAATTGAATATGGCTTTGTTCGGCAGGGCGCTGCTGCGCCCGCAGCCGTGGCGGGCCGTCCAAGACAGGCGCCGGCAGGTAGGGAGGCAACGGTTCACCGGCCTCCCAGTCGCCCAAGACGGCGTGGGTCAAGGCCAAAACGGCTTCGGGATCAACGGCACCGGCGACGGCAAGGACGGCCGCATCGGGTCGATAACCGCGATGGTGATAAGCCCGCAACCGGTCCACGGTCAGCGCCGCCACCGACTCGGAAGTTCCGGCGATCTCACGGCCGAGGGGATGATCGCCCCACAACGCTTCGTTGCTCAGTTGGGAGACGTAATCCTCCGGGACATCCCGGTACATGGCGATTTCGTCCAGGATCACCTGACGTTCGCGCTCGCATTCCGCCGGGTCAAGCAACGGTCGTCGGATCATCGCCGCCAGTACCTGCAGGCCGAGCTGCCAATGACGGGCGCCGATGCGCACCCAATACGAGGTGAACTCAGGGCCGGTGGAGGCATTGAGATAGCCGCCGCGGCCCTCGATCTCATTGGCTATGGCGCGTGCCGTTGGCCAGCCTTCGCAGCCCTTGAAGAGCATGTGCTCTAAAAAATGGCTGATCCCGGCCTCGGCGGCCGTTTCGTAACGCGAGCCCACCCGCACATACAAACCCATGCTCACCGACCGCACCGACGGCATGGGGCTACAGACCAGTTCAAGGCCGTTGTCCAGGGTGAAACGCTGGCAGCTTTCGAGATACATGCGCTACTGTCGGCGTAGTTCTTGCAAGATACGTTCGGCCTCGCTGCGGGCGCGTGGGTCCTGGGCCGGCGGTCCCTGCAGAAAGGCCTCGAACTCGCGGATGGCCTCATCGGTGCGACCTTGCAACCGCCGTAAGACGCCCATGCCAAAGCGGGCTTCGGGCAGATCGGGCTTGAGCCGCAGCGCCTCGGTCAATTCCGCTTCGGCGGCGGCCAGATCGCCGGCCTGAATCAGGGTAGCGCCCAGCAGATAGTGGGTTTCGGCGTCGTCGGGATTGATGCTCAGCACTTTGCGAAAGGTGTTTTGCGCTTCGGTCAACCGTCCCTGCTGGTAATAGGCCACTCCCAGGTTGGAAAGGGTGGGGATATGGTTGGGATTGATGGCGAGCGCTTGCTGATAGGCCGCCATGGCCTCGTCAAGCCTGCCCAGGTTGGTGAGGGCATTGCCGAGTCCGAAATAGCCCTCCAGAGATTTGCTTTGGGCCAATGCCGTCTGAAAGTCGCTCACGGCCTTCTCGTATTCGCCCCGCTCCAGGGCGGCCTGGGCCGAAGCGAGCAAACTCTGCACATCCGCGGTCGGTTGCTCCGGCCCGGCGCCACAGGCGGTGAACAGCCAGACCATCAGCAGCAAGAGGATGGCCAAACCGGTTTTATTCATGGCTTTGCACTGCTCCGAGATGGTTCAATAAGACGACACGGGTCTCCTCGCCGGCCAAATCGGCCTTGCTCACCCGATAGACAGGCAGAGGTTCCGGCTTGGGCAGGCCCATCTCCTTGAGGAATTTGTCGACCCCATCGAGTTTGAGGTTGAGACCGGGAAGGGCATAGTGCATGGGAATCACCACAGTCGGCTCCAGCTCGGTAACAACCTCGACCGCCTTGGCCGCATCGAGAATATCGCCGCCGCCGATAGGCAACAGCAACACATCGGCCCCGCTGAGCAGCTCGACCTGTTCGCGATCGGGCAGGACGCCCATATCGCCCAAATGGCACACGGTCAGATCCTCGAACTCGATCACAAAGGCCGTGTTGCCCCGACGCTCACCGGGTTTGCCTTTGTGGTGGGTGGCCACCCCGGTGAAGAAGATGCCGTTGACCTCGTATTCGCCAGGCCCATCGAAGACATGCACGGCATTGCGCACGCCGGCAACGTAGTTATGCCCCGGCACATCATGACTGACGGTGACAACGTCGGCCCGCAAGCGCGGGAGCGTAAGGCCGAATTGGGGGGAGAAAGGGTCGGTGACAACGGTAAGGGCCCGACTGCGCAAACGAAAACAGGCGAGGCCGTACCAGGTGATTTCCATGGCAAGCATTCCTATCGTGAACGGAGGATAACCGAGGCCGGCAGGCTCGGTGCTCTCCTGCAACCAGCCTCGTCACCCATTATACCTGGCCGTCGCGCGAGGACCCAAGTGAAGCGGCGATTCCCGGCCTCAGCGGTAATGAAGGGTCGCGTCGGTCTCCCAGAGGCCTTTGCTGGCGGCGGCGCGGGATGGTCTTTCCGCAGGACTCTATGCTACACTGAAGAGCACCGTCCGGAGGAAAAAGTCCCACCCATGCGGACAAGTCAAAGCCGACTTGCGCATCTCACCATTGGAGGTCATGCCTTTATGAAATCCCTGTTGACAAAACTCGGCATCCAGGAGGTGAATCCAGGGGCCTGCACCGGACCCGATCACTGGATCAGCGATCCCCAGGGTAAACCGCTTGTGTCTTACAATCCGACCACGAATAACCCCATCGCTACCGTCATTCAGGCCACTCCGGCCACCTATGAGCAGGTGGTGGAGGCTGCCCATCGCGCTTTTCTGCATTGGCGTACCGTGCCCGCGCCCAAACGCGGGGAGGTGGTGCGCGATCTGGGCAATGCCCTACGCGAACTGAAAGAGCCTTTGGGCGATCTGATCAGCCTGGAAATGGGCAAAATCCGCGTCGAAGGCCACGGCGAAGTGCAGGAGATGATCGACATTGCCGATTTTGCCGTGGGCCTTTCCCGGCAGCTTTACGGCCTGACCATGCATTCGGAACGACCCCAGCACCGCATGTATGAACAGTGGCATCCCCTCGGCGTGGTCGGCCTGATCACCTCGTTCAATTTTCCCACGGCTGTGTGGTCGTGGAACAGCACCATTGCTGCCGTCTGCGGTGATACGGTCGTCTGGAAACCTTCTTCTCTCACCCCCTTGACGGCTGTGGCCGTACAGCATATCACCAACCGGGTCATGGCCGACCACGGCCTTACCGGTATCTTCACCCTGGTCATCGGATCGGGACGGGATGTGGGCGAATTGCTGCTCAATGACCGCCGCCTCCCGCTCATCTCCTTCACGGGTTCGACCGCCGTGGGCCGTCATGTCGCCGAGACCGTGGCCCGGCGCTTCGGTCGGACCATCCTTGAACTCGGCGGCAACAATGCCATCATCGTCGCACCCGATGCCGATCTCGATCTGGCCACACGCGCCATCCTTTTCGGCGCCGTGGGTACTGCCGGCCAACGTTGCACCACAACCCGTCGTCTGATCATGCACAAAGACATCGCCGCCGAGCTGACCGAACGACTGGTGCGAGCCTATCGCCAGGTGCGCATCGGCGATCCCCTGGAGCCGGGGGTCCTGATGGGGCCGCTGGTGGACGGGAAGGCCGTCGAAGACATGTTCGACGCTTTGGAAAAGGCCAAAGCGCAAGGAGGTGAAATCATCTACGGGGGCCGTATGTTGCCCGAACTCGGCCCCAATTTCGTCGAACCCACTCTGGTCAAGATGCCGGCCCAGACCGAGATCGTCAAACAGGAGACGTTCGCTCCTATACTCTACTTGCTCGAATACGAAACGCTGGATGAGGCCATTGCCATCCATAACGATGTACCGCAGGGTCTCTCCAGTGCTATTTTCACCGATAGCGTGCGCACGATGGAGCGCTTCCTCTCCGTTACCGGTTCGGACTGCGGCATTGCCAACGTCAATATCGGCACCTCCGGCGCCGAGATCGGCGGTGCTTTTGGCGGAGAGAAGGAGACAGGCGGTGGTCGCGAGTCGGGTTCGGACGCCTGGAAGGCCTACATGCGCCGTCAGACGAACACGATCAACTGGTCACGCGAGTTGCCCCTGGCCCAGGGGATCAAGTTCGGCGAGGATTGAGCGGATAGCGCCGGTGTGGCGGCAAACGGCACGGTGTAAACCTGTCATGGTGGCGCCACGCGTCGGGTGATCTACTGCGCGTGGCGCCGCTTTGCCCTTTTGGCCGTTTGCGCGACACCCCTCATACCACCACCCGCAGGCGTTGAGGCAGGATCGAAACCGTTAGCTTTTTCACCTTGATGCCGATCTGCTCGCCGTCGGCCTGCGAGGGGAACCCTTCGGCGCATTCGATCTCGACGGACGGCGCTCGTGCCATGGTCACCTTGGGGTGACCGAGATGTTGACCCTTCATAAACTTGGGGATCATGCGCAGCATATCAAGGCGACTCGTCTTGCGCACAATGCACAGATCGAAAAGCCCATCGTCATGAGAGCACAAAGGCGCTGCCAGAAAGCCACCGCCCAGGCGAGGTCCATTGGCGATGAGGGTCATAAGCATCGGAATTTCGTAGCTCTCGCCGTTGTAACGCAATGTCGTCAACGGGGTGTGATAGTAAATCAAAATGGTTTTGAGTACGGCGACGAAATAGATGGCAAAGCCACGCAAACGCTTGATTTTTTGCGCTTCAATGTTGACACGCGAATCGAAGCCGCCACCGAGCATATTGATAAAATACAGCGGCGGCCCCACATCGGGCACGGCATAGCCCACGTCGATAAGACGGGTAAAACCACGGCGAAGCCGATAGATAACCTCATCCATGCTTTGATTGAGGCCCAATCCGGCCGAAAAATCATTGCCGCTACCCACCGGTAGGATCCCCAACGTGGTCGGGGCAGGCCCCTCTTGCCCTTCAATGGCGCGCATAATGCCGTTGACGACCTCGTGAACGGTGCCATCTCCACCGGCAGCCACAACCATGGGCGCATTTTGGCGGGTGGCCGCTTCGGCCAGCTCAACGGCATGACCCCGATATTCGGTCAGGTGGATATCGAACTCCAGACCGCTGCGGGCCAGGGCCTGCAGGGCGAGATCGATCTGATGTCGGCTATCGCCGCGATTGGCAAACGGATTGACGATGACTTGAACAGGAGGCATGGTGGTGTGAGAAATGATCTGGAGACAGGCGAGAAAGAGAATAATGTACCATTGTACACACCTTATGGGGTTCTAGTGCAAATCAGTCGACGACCGGCGACCGATCGCTATGCTTGCCCCTATCGTACAACAAGTCCCCCTGGACCCGGCTGCGGTCGATCTCATCGGCAAAGCTCAGGAAGGCGATGGCGTTAGTTGCACGGCCATGACGGTCACGATGTCGATAGGACAAGCGCAGGGCGGGGCGACCGTGGGCACCGAAATAGAGTCGCCCGGCTTCGACCCGCACCAACTCGGCCGGGGTGATGAACAAATACCACATGCCCATCACATGCGGATCCTCCTCCCGACAGATGCGCCCCCGTCGCGGTGTCTTACGGGCCAGGACGGCGTGTTCGCGGCTGGCGTAGGTGCGGTAGTACCCCGAAAGTTCGGTAAAAACCTGTTCGCGTCCCTCGACGCCGAGCCGACCCGAAACCCGAACGGGGACCTTATCCGTGGGTGTCAGCGGTTGCAGCGGGACCGACGGTAAAACGGCCTCCGGCCGAAAGACGACGTAGAAACGCCGCTGCGCAAGCCATGGGCCCAAACCGACAACAACCGCCGTTCCCAGCAGACCTGCGACCATCTCAATACCATTGCGCCCCGTGCCGATCCAAACCGTCAAGGCCAGGATGACCAAGACCGGAGGCAACCGGCGTTGCCAGCGAATTCCCCACACCCGACACCAATGGATATCGTGCAAAAAGCGCAGAGCGATCCCCAAGAACGCGTACATGCCCGGATGGTAGCCGATGACGCCGATCGAGGCAAGCGCCCATCACCTGCCGTAACGCCGTGACTCCACCTCCTGAACAACCGGCAGGATAGGGCGAAGTCGCCCTTTGCGCATAGAAAGGGGTGGCAGAAGCAACGCTTTTCTGCCACCCCCCAACCGAACCTCATGTTACCTCGGCTCGCCGCCTCAGACTGCCGACGCGTTCATCAGTCTGACGAACTCATCGGCGTTGACCGTTTCCACCTCCAGCAGGCGTTGGGCCAGGGCTTCGACCCGTTCGCGATGTTGGGTGAGAATCGCCCGCGCCCGCTCGTGGGCCTCGTTGATCAGCCGCCGTACCTCGTGGTCAATCCGTCGGGCCACTTCTTCGCTGTAATTGCGTTGTTCGCTGATCTCACGACCCAGGAAGATAAGCTCGTCGCGGCGGCCGAAGGTCAGGGGCCCCAGCTCCTCGCTCATGCCCAGGCTCGTCACCATGGCCCGCGCCAGGGCCGTGGCCTGCTCCAGGTCGTTGGCGGCGCCGGTGGTAATCTCGCCGATGAAAATCTCTTCGGCCGAGCGACCGCCTAACAAGAAGGCCAGCATGTCGCGAAAACGGCTGCGCGTCTCCACCACGCTTTCATCCGGCAACGGCATCACATAGCCGCCCGCCATCCCGCGTGGCACAATCGTGACCTTTTGGACGGGATCGGTGTGCTCCAGGAAGTGGCTTACAACGGCATGCCCGGCTTCGTGATAGCTGATAACCCGCTTTTCTTCCGGCGTCATCACCCGGCTGCGCCGCTCGGGCCCCAGTTGCACGCGCTCGATCGCCTCTTGCATTTCTTCCATGCTGATGGTACGGCGATTGCGTCGTGCCGCCAGGATGGCTGCCTCGTTGACCACGTTTTCGATGTCGGCGCCGACAAAACCGGGGGTCAGCCGCGCCAATGTGGCCAGATTGACGTCGGCAGCCAGTGGCTTGCCGCGGGTGTGGACTTTGAAAATGGCCTCGCGGCCTTTGATATCGGGCCTGTCCATGACGACCTGGCGGTCAAAGCGGCCCGGCCGCAACAGCGCAGGGTCGAGGATGTCGGGCCGGTTCGTGGCGGCAATGATGATAATACCGGCATCTGTGTCGAAACCGTCCATCTCGACCAGGATCTGGTTTAGGGTCTGTTCCCGCTCATCGTGGCTGCCGCCCAACCCGGCCCCACGATGCCGTCCCACGGCATCGATCTCGTCGATGAAGACGATGCAGGGCGAATTGCGCTTGGCCTGGTCGAACAGGTCG
>JBBINH010000007.1:0-98059 GCA_037443945.1 Caldilineales bacterium | reverse complement strand
TAACGCCCTGCTCACCAACACCGCCAAAAGCGCCCCAACATAAAACGGAACCGAGTTGCGGAATGAGGGTAATGGGACGAGAACGCTTGTGCGTCTGCCGACCCCCTCCTCTCGCCATTTGCACCCGCGGTCGTTTTGTGCTAAGCTCGCCCTCCAACAATGCCATAGCACTGCGATAAGACCCTCTTATCCAGAGAGGCGGAGGGACCGGCCCGATGAAGCCTCGGCAACCAGGGATTCATCCCCAGGTGCCAATGCCGGCAGAAGAAATTCTGGACGATGAGAGGATGTTCCGCCAAGATGACGGGCCTCTCACGGGGCCCGTTTTTTTATCTCCTCACCGCTGAGAAGACCTATGTCCGACACCACCGTATCCGACCCTCCCTGTCGTACGACAACGCCTTCCTGGCAAGGCCTGAGCACCCTAGCCCTTCATGCCGGTGCTTCGCGTCATCATCCCTATCACAGTCTGACCCCACCCATCATCCAGACGGCCACCTACACCTTTACCGATACCGCCGACCTGGTGGCCTTTATGGAAGAGCGCATGTTCATGAACAAGGTGCTCCGTCAGGAGTACGGCCGTTACGGCAATCCCACCGTGCAGGCCGTGGAAGAGCGGCTGGCGGCCCTGGAAGGCGGCGACGAGGCCATCCTGGTCAGTTCGGGCATGGCCGCCATTACCACCACCCTCCTGATTCTGCTCAGCGCCGGCGACCATCTCATCATGACCGGGGATTGCTACCACCGCACCCGTGTCTTTGTTCAGCGGGTTCTGCGGCGTCTGGGCATCACCTGTACCGTGGTGCCGCCCGGCGACCTGAACGCCATTGCCGCCCACATCGGCCCGCGCACCCGGCTGATCCTCTCGGAAACGCCCACGAATCCCTTCCTGCGCTGTCTGGATCTGGAGGGTTTGGCGGCCATCGCCCGGCGTCACGGCGTGCGCACCGTCATCGACAGCACGTTTGCCACGCCCCTCAACCAACGCCCTCTTGACTTCGGGATTGACCTGGTCATCCACAGCGTCACCAAGTACCTGGCCGGCCATAACGACCTCATGGCCGGGGTCATCATCGGTCGGGGCGACCTCACCGTACCGTTGCGCGAGAGCCAATCCATGTTCGGGGCCGTCGTCGACCCCACCACCGCCTTCGCCATCGGTCGGGGTCTGCAAACCTTGGGGCTGCGCATCGAGCGCCAGAATGCCAACGGTCTGGCCATTGCCCGTTATCTGGAAGGGCATCCCAAGGTGCGCCGGGTCTGGTATCCCGGCCTGCCCTCCCATCCCGACCACGCCGTAGCCCGTCGGCAAATGCGCGGCTTTGGTGGTGTCATCAGCTTTGAGATCGAAGGCGATGGCGAAGCGGCGGCGCGTTTCATCGACGCCCTCCGTCTGCCCCACATCGCCCCTTCCCTGGGCGGCGTAGATAGCCTTATCGAACAACCGGCCATCATGTCGTATTACGACACCGACCCCGAAGTCCGTCTCAGTCTGGGTATCCGCGACGAGTTGATCCGTTTTGCCGTCGGTATTGAGGACAGCGAAGACCTCATTGCCGATCTGGAACAGGCTTTGGCCAAGGTCTGAGGAGCTTAGGCCAGAAGCCGTCCGTCCACCATGAGCCACAACACCTCGCCCGCGCGGTTACGGCACAGCAGATCGGCCTTGGCCCCGGGTAGGAGTTGACCCGACGCAAGCCGCAGAAAGGTGGCCGGATGCTGGGTAGTCGCCAACAACCGCGTCGGATCGGGCGTGGGCGCGCCCAACACGGCGGCCGTGAGCGTTTGTCCCCGGTGGCTCATGAGCAAAGGCCGCGCCGTAGCCGAAGGGCCGGGAGACGGTGTCACCAGCCAGGAACGGGCAGAGCAAGGGACCTCCGGGTCGGTGGTAGCCGCCAGCCCGCAGTAAATCAGTTCGCGCAGGAAGGGGTCGGTCGGGGCAGGACCGGCCAGAAGAAAACGCCGTCGTTCTTGCCACAGACGTTGCGCCAGCGTCGGCGTCTGGGGATGTTCGGTGGGGAGGGTGACCAGAGCGATAGCCTCACCGGCTGCTGTCCGGATGGCTTCCCAGGCGGGGAACGCATCGCGCAGGATGAGATGAAGGCCCAGAGGCTGCGCCGCCGTTGTCGGGACGGCCAATGACGCCGCCGCTGCGGCGACAACGGCCAGATCGGCCTCGCTCTGAATGCTTATGGCGCGGGCGAAGCGGGCGATGCCCGTGCCGGGTGGTGGCGGTGTCTCTTCGGGCCAGGCCAGATCGATCAGGGCGGGTACGATCTGGGCGCCTTCGGCATCGAGTAGCCGGATATCCGGCGGCAAGGGGACCTCGTGGCTGTGGCCCACGGCCTGAATCCGATCCGCCGCGATCAGCACCAGACCCTGGGCTAAGCGCGTGGCAGGTGTAAAGACCTCGGCATGGATAACGGCCATCCAGGTCATCGGGAGCCCCAGAGGGTACGCCAGAAGCGAAAATCCGGGCGGGCCAGGACTCCCAGGCCCAGGGCCAGGATCAGATAGAAGCCGGCGCCGAGGAGGACCAGCAGGAGCAGGGGCCACGTCGATACGAACGAGAGGCAAGCGGCCATCAGGCCGGCGGCCAGGGCCGATCGCACCAGCGCCGAAAGGCCGAGAGCCGGTTTCCAGTCCCGGCTCAAGCGCCAGGCCAGCAGCGTGCCCGCCCCGTACATAATGCCCAGGCCGACGGCAGCGCCGACGGCCCCGAACCACCGGCTGCCCGCGGCGATGGCCGGCGCCCCCATCGCGATCATCAGCACCGTGGCGGCCAGGGCCCCTTGCGCCCGATTGCCGGCCAGCAACGCCCGGGTCAACACCATCTGCAGGAAATAAGCCACCATGGCCCAGGCCGCCACGGCCAGGACAGGCGCCGCCGCAAGGTATTCGGGCCGACGGTAGAGCAGGCCGATCAGTTGCGGGGCCAGAACGCTCATCCCGGCCGCCGTGGGCAGCAGGACGACCAGACCGTAGTACAACGCCTTACCGACGGCCAGGCCGAAACGAGACCGCGCCTGGACAAACAGCCGTGAGAGCACAGGGTACAGCGCATCGGTGAAGGCCATGACCAGGGTCATGATGACTTTGATCAGTTGCAGAGCCGCATCGTAGAGTCCCACGGCTACCTCTCCGGCTATGGCGGAGAGGATGAGCACGTCCAGGCGTTGCAGCAAGGCATCGAGGCCGGCCATGCCGAAAAAGGAAGTCGATTGGCGCAACAGATGGCCGGCAAAGCGGACATCGAGCAGCGGCTTTGCCCACAGGTTCCGCCGTCGCGCGGCCGCAACAACCAGCCATGCCGCCATCCCCAGTCCGCCCACGCGGATCAGGGCCAGGGCCATAAGGTTTTGCCAGCGCAGCAGAACGGTCACGGCCAGGACGATCTGCGCCAACGAACTCAGCACCTCGGCATAGACCAGGTAGTGCATCTGCTCGCGGGCTCGCAGCAGCGCCGCCGCCACGGAATAGACCGTGAACACGGGCAGGGCCGCAATGGCCAGCATTAGCATGGCCTTGGTATCGGCCGGGTAGGGCATGGCCGCCACCACGGCCGCCATGACCAGAGCCATCACCACCGTACCGACCCCCTGGGCAAGCAACCCGGCCCAAAAGTAGCGATTGCTCTCCTCCGGCTGCCGTGCGACCTCGCGGGTGATCAGGCGCGGTAAGCCCAGCGAGGCCAGAACCTGGAAGACATTGAGAAAGGCCAGCAGAATGCTGAACTTGCCCTGCCAACCGAGACCGAAGCCATTGGCAATGGCAAGGATGAGCGCAAAACCCACGAGCATCCGGATGCCCTGGGCCAGGCTGAGATAGACGGTGTTGCGGGCGACAGAATGGGTGGCAGACAGGGGCGGAGACGGCATGGGCTTAGCTGCCAAGGACCGGCAAGTGCGGGGCCGGGACCGAGGCCTCGTGGGCCGCAGGGGCCGGGATGAAGATGCGAACCAGGCTGGTCTTGAGACAAACGGCCCACAAATCGCGCAATTCGGCGAAGACAGGATTATGCCAGCGACGCCATTGGATCTCGTAGAGGGTAAAGCGCAACAAAGCGCCGAAAGCACCGAACAGGTGCATCAAGGCGACCTGAGACCGACTGTAACGACGCCGCAGATCGCGGTCGAGCGCATCCACATGCTGGGCATAAAAGGCGCTGCCGCGTTGGCGGGTGCTGCCGCCGATGTAATGGACGACGCTCACCGCCGGATAACAGATGATCCGATAGCCCGCCGCCCGGATGCGACGGCACCATTCCACGTCTTCTGTGTACATGAAATAGCGTTCGTCCAACGGACCGGCCGCCAGAACCGCCTCACGACGGACGAGCATACACGCGCCCGAAACCCAATCGACTTCGATGGGCCGGCTCTGGCGATAATGGGCCTCGGCCAACCACAGGCCCCGGCAGCGCTGTGGGAACAGGCGATAGAGAAAGGTGGCGTAGTTGAACAGGGTGCTCGGCGAGGGATCGTAGCCGGCGGCGCCGCCCTGGATTTTGCCACGGCCACCGACCAGCCGTGGCCCCACGACGCCCACATCGGGATGATCCTCCAAAAAGGCCAGCAACTGCATCAGAGCGTCGGCGGGAAGCCGGGTATCGGGATTGAGCAACAACACGTAGCGCGCTCGTGCCAGACGCAAACCCTGGTTGTTGGCCGCCGCAAAGCCCACGTTCGTACTGTTGAGCACCACCCGAACCCCGGGAAATCGAGCCTGCACCAGCGCCGGCGAACCGTCGGTCGATGCGTTATCGATCAACCACACCTCCATCCTCAGCCCGCCCTGGGCGGCGAACAGAGAGGCCAGGGCTTCCGGCAGATAGGCGCCCGCGTTCCAGTTGACGATGATAACGGCCAGGTCGACCAGGTCCTGAGCAGCAGGGTCGGGCATGATTCGGAACGGTGGGAGGAAAGCGGTGAGGTTTTGGCTTCAGGCCACGTAGCCCAGGCCCTGGAGCCGCGCCCGTAGCGCCTCTTCGTCGGCAGCGGTCCACTCGAAGTCACCGCTGCGGCGCAACGCGCGGTCTTCGGCCTCGTAGCGTGGAGGCCAGGTGATCACGGTCGGATCGAGAACCTCGGTGAGGATACGACCGTCCAGAGCCTGCGGAATGGGCACATCGAGCAGATAGAGGATGGTGGGCGTGAGGTCGATGAGTTGGGCGTCGTGCAGGCGGGCGCCCGGTCGCACGCCGTAACCGTAGAATATGGCGATGCCCTCCCGGATATGGGTCCCGGTTTGATCCAGAGCATAGGCCGCGCCATGACGGCCGAACTTGTGCTTGTGACCGAAGATAGGGCCATCAGGTCGGCCCTCGTAATCTTTCACGGCCAGGTATTTGTCATCGGTCCAGCGAATAAGCAAATCGGGCGCACGGTCCACCATCTCGCCGGTATAGACCTCTTCCCGACGCAGGACCTGGGCCACCATCGGTTCCCCGGTATCGGGATCGCACAGGGCATACAAAGCCCGGCAGATCGCCGCGATAACCTCCTCAACCTCATCCGGTGCGATAACGCCCTGCGGGTCGCGACCCCGGATGTTCAGATTGATATTGCCCAAATTGCCCACGGCATAGGCCGCCGTGCGCGACCAATCGATCTCGGCTTTGTCGATAAAAGTCTCGACCGCCGCATGGGCCCCGCGAAACCGCTTGAGGAAACCTTTCACCCCCACCGGCAGAAAGCGCTGCGCCAGATAGAGGCTCTGTCGCACCCCTACCCGCGCCAGATGGCGAACGCGGTCACGCAGTCCGGAAGCCTGCCGATAGTGTAGCCAGCCCTGTTGCGCCAACCAGCGGTCCAGATAAACCGTTTTGGCAATCGGCCCGGCCCCGTGGTCGGACATGACGATCAACGTCACATCCGACGGCAGCGTCGCCACCAAACGCTCCAGATGCTGGTCGATGCGACGATAGACCTGCAAGATGGCATCGTGGCCGGGCTGTGTGGGATCCGCCAGCAGATGCCAGGAACAGTGCTGGATGGCATCGGTCTCCATCTCGACCCACATGTAAAAGTCGAGGGGCTCTCGCTCAAGGGTGCGCCACAGCAGCGCAAAGCGCTTATCGATCCCCTCCAGGGTCTCGGCCAGATAGGCGGCGTGGGATTTGCCGATGGTACTCACGGCGATGAAATGCACATCGCGCACTTCGGCTTTCAGTTCCGACGGATAGGTGTAGGCCGAATCGAGCCCGGGCGTATCCAGGCCGGAGATGAGAAAACCGTTGACCGGTTCCGGGGGGAAGGTCATCGGCACATTGACCACCCCGACCCGACGGCCGGCATCGGAGAGAAGGCGCCACAGGCTGCGACCGCTGCGATGGGCCGCATTGGTCAGCTCCTGTTCGTAAGAGCCGGGGATGCGGCGGGCGAAATCGAAAATGCCGTGCTTGCCCGGATTGAGCCCGGTGATAAAGCTCGACCAGGCCACGGCCGTCAGGAACTGAAGGGTGGACTGGAGGCTCCCCCAAGCGCCACCGGCCTGGAGACGGGCCAGGGTGGGTAAATAGCCCGCATCGATCCAGGGCTGGAGCAACGTCCAGGGAACACCGTCCAAACCGATAACCCAAACCCGCGGACGCCGGGGAGTCCCGCCATCCGCAGAGAGGGTCGCGAACGCCTGAGGATTGACCATGATGGGAAAGAGAACCGTGAGTGGAATGGAGTGGAAACCGGACCGAGCCGATCGTCGCTATCGCCCCGCCATAACCGGGTTGCCGACTCGGAACTCAGACCTGAAGCCGGCGCAATCGCTGCACAAGGGGCGGCAACACCCGCAGCACCTCCTCGATATCCTCGGCCGTGGTGCTGCGACCCAGGGTCAGCCGGAGATGACCTACGGCATCGGCAGCGCTCACACCCATGGCCGTCAGCACATGGGATGGCGTCTGGGCGGCGCTGGTACAGGCCGAACCACTGCTGGCGGCGATACCGGCCATATCGAGGCCCATCAACACGCCCTGGATCTCGATGCCGGCAAACAGGAAGCTGGCGTGGTTGGGCAGCCGTTCATGCGGATGCCCGCTGATGCGTGTGTTGGGAATGAGGGCCGGGATGGCGTCGAGCAGACGATTGCGCAGCTCCAGCAACCGCGGCGTTTCGGTGGGACGCAGCGTTTCGGCCTCGCGTAGGGCCGCGGCCAGCCCCACGATCCCGGCCACGTTTTCGGTGCCGGCGCGACGTTTGCCCTCATGGCTGCCGCCGGTCTGGACCGGAACCACGCTCAGGCCACCGCGCAGCCAGGCCACGCCGACGCCTTTGGGCCCGTAGAACTTGTGGCCCGAAAGTGCCAGGGCATCCACACCCAATGCCTGCACATCGAGGGGCAAATGTCCCGGCGCCTGGACGGCATCGGTGTGAAAGGGGATGCCGTGTTCGCGGGCGATGGCGGCCAGGGCGGCAATGGGTTGCAGGGTGCCCACTTCGTTGTTGGCCGTCATGATGCTGATCAGCACCGTATCCGGCCGAATGGCGCGACGCAGATCGTCGGGATCCACACGGCCGTAACCATCCACCGGCAACTCGGTGACCTCGCAATCGAAGAGTTCGGCCAGTTGATGGGCGGTCTCGAGGACGGCCTTGTGTTCGACGGCGCTGATGATGAGATGACGGCCACGCCCGGCCCGATGGGCAGCCCACATCACCCCTCGCAAGACCAGATTATCGCTTTCGCTGCCGCATGAGGTGAAGACGATCTCCGAGGGATGGGCATGGAGAACGTCGGCCACGGTGCGCCGCGCCTCCTCCAGACCCTGTTTGGCCAGACGACCCTGGCGATAGATGCCGGAGGCATTGCCGTAAATCTCGCCGAAATAGGGCATCATCGCCGCCAACGCCGTCGGCGAGACGGGCGTTGTGGCCGCGTGATCGAGATAAATGGTGCGTTCGGCCATAAAAAGAACCGCTCAAGCAGGCAACACCCGGCCGAAAACCCGACGAAAGTTTTCGCCCAGGATGCCGCAAATGACGTCTTCGGGATAGCCGCGGGCCAGCATGGCCGCGGTGATGGCGGGGTATTTCTCGCCACTTTCCAGGCCCCGGCAGAGCACGGCGCCGTCGAAATCGGAACCCAGGCCCACATGGGCAGGGCCGACGACGGCCAGCATGTGCTCGATATGGTCCAGAAGGTGATCCAGGGTGGCCTCGGTGGCCGGTGCGGTCAGGAATTCGGCGACGAAGGTGGCGCCGATGACACCGCCGGTGGCTGCAATCCCGCGTAGCTGCTCGTCCGTAAGGTTGCGCCGATGGTCGTAGACACGACGGGCCAGCGAGTGGCTGGCGATGACCGGTTGGGTGCTCAGGGCCAGCACGTCCTCCAGACCGGCGGCATTCAGATGCGAAACGTCGATGACAATGCCCAGCTCCTGGCAGGCGGCCACCAGATCACGACCGAACGGAGTCAGGCCGTAGGCGTCGCCGACGGCAACACCATCGCAAGCGGCGTTGCGGCCGTTCCAGGCCAGGCCGAGGACCCGCACGCCGAGACGAAAGAAGGTCCACAGCAAGGCGAGAGAACCGTCCAGGGCTTCGGCGCCTTCCAGACCGAGGATGCCGCCGATGGGGCCTTCGTTCGTCAACGCCATGAGATCGGCGGCAGTCCGCACCAGGGTCAGACGGTCGGGAGCCTGCTCCAACAGGCGATAGAAGCCTTCCAAACGGCGGAGGGCGGCGGCCGTAGGCGCTGCCGTCAGGTTGTGTTCGCCGGGAAAACAGGCAAAGACCTGACAGTTGATGCCCCCTGCCGCCATCCGGGGCAGGTCCAAATGACCCACCTGGCCCCAAAGACGCAGGTCCCGCTGCTGTCGACCGGGTAAGGTCCAGGCCAGGGTATCGCAGTGAGCATCGAAGACAAAGGCACGGCGATGCAAAGGAGGCATATCAGGCCGTTTCGGTCAGGCGGGCGAATTCATCGACCAGGATCAGTCGCAACTTGTGCACCTGGACCGACGGGGCTTTGAGGTTGTAAAGGTCAACGGCACGATTGATGGCGGCCACTTCTTCGGCAAAAGCCTGCCGCCGGCGCTGCCAGACGGCCTCGACGGCAGGCACCTCGGCTGCCGTGGCCCGCTCGATCGCCCGCCGATACCAGGCGTAATCCCGTCGTAGTCGGGCACGGGCCTGGGCGATGCGGGCATCGATTTCCTGCGCTTCTTCGATCCAAGGTAGAGTGTAACCGGCATTCTGGATGAGGTCAAAAGCCAGCCGTTGGTCGGTCGGGGTGAAGGGATTGGTATCCCACACCAGGGGCCGACCGGCGCCGGCAAGATGGTCGAACAAGCCATCGGCCTGGGCTTGGCGGATGCGTTCTTCTACCCAACCGGCCCAGGTTTGCTCGGGCGGCTTGCGGGAGGGGGTCTCTTGGGAAGAGGAATCGTTCATAGGACAACAGAGGCGTCCCTGCGCCGAGGGACGCTGCCCACAGGAAGGAGAACCCAAAACGCAAGAACGATGTCAGGCGGTATCGGGGCGTTCGCTTTCGGCCGGCAGTTCACCCACGCCCGGCATGATGTCGTCCGGGCTGAGGTCATGGCGCGCTTCGGCGGTGGAGCTCAAACCGGTTCCCCGGTCCAGACCGATCTGTCCGTACACATGGCCCGTGACCACCGTAGCCCAGAAGTTGGTGAACAACAGACCGATGCCGCAGAGAACCACGCCGACGATGCCGGCGAGCAACTGAACGGCCAGGATGACAATGGCGGCCAGAATGACATCGCCCAGATGCTCACGGGTAAAGTTCAAAATCGAGGACACGGCCAGGCCGTCGGCGATGTTCCCCCGTTCGGCAAAACGGATGGTAATGCCGGGGCTGACCAGCAACAAAAAGAGGCTGTAAAGCAGGACCACACAGGTCGCGCAGACCAGCAGGATGGCGAAGATACCGGCTGTCGTATCGGAACCGGACTCCCCGACGAAGATGGCGAGGATGAAGAGCGGAATCATGACAAGCAGCAGAGGCAGGCTCCAGATAAAAGAGACCACCAGATATTTGAGGCCGAGTACGATTTTATCGCCCCATTGGTCCCATTCCGGCAGGGGATAAGGCTGACGACGGCGCACGTTGCGCACAACCTCGACCATATAGCCGTAGAGCAGACCGATACCGACGAAAAGGCCGATGATGGTCCAACTCAGGGCCAGGGTTCCCAGCAGGATCAGACCGCCGATAAGGGTTTTCTCGAGCCAGCGCTTGTCTTCAAAGACAAAACTCAAGGATTTGCCGACATCCATGGAAAAGACCTCCAATCGCAAGAAGAGAAACAGGAGAGAAACAGGCCGATTATACTCCAGGACGGTGGGACGAAGGGAATCCCTCCCGCCGGAATCGATGCGCTTCTGCCCTCTTTACGCACTTAGAGGCCCCTGGTTCCGGAGCTCGGGCAGGGCGAGGCCGGTAAGACCTTCATCCTGCCGGTACGCCGTCGGGGAACATCACCACCTTGCCGCTCTGACCGCTTTGCATGACCCGAAGGGCTTTTTCGTAGTCGTCCAGGGCAAAGCGATGAGTGATGACACGACGGAGATCGATGGTGCCCCCTGCCAGAAGGCCGCGCATGCGATACCAGGTGGCCCATAGCTCGCGGCCGACGATGCCGTACACCGTGGCGCCTTTGAGCACGACGTGGTTGTTCAGGTCGAAGGGAATGGCCGCCGGGGCCAATCCGAGCATGGCGGCCTCGCCGCCGAAACGCAACAACCGAAAGCCCAAATCCACGGCCTGGGGCGCTCCCGACATCTCCATGAGAACATCCACGCCCTCGCCGTCGGTGGCCGCCATGATCATCCGATAGGCATCCACCTCCGAGACGTTGAGGGCCAGATCGGCACCCATCGTGCGGGCCAGTTGCAAACGATAGTTGGAGATATCGGTAGCATAGATGGCGCGGGCACCGGCCGCACGCGCCACCAGGATCGCCATCAGGCCCACAGGACCGCAGCCGGTGACGAGCACCCGACGGGCGGTGATATCGGTGGCAAAGGCCGTGTGGACGGCATTGCCGAAGTTTTCCTGCAGGCTGGCCACCTCCAGAGACATATCGGGCGGATTGCGCCACAGGTTTTCGGCCGGCATGACAATGTAATCGGCCCAGCAACCGTCGCGATCGACACCGATGATCTGGGTGTTCTGGCAAAGATGGCCGCGGCCGGTCCGACAGGGCGCACAGGTATGGCAGATGATGTGGCTTTCGGCCGAGACGAAATCCCCAACCCGGACTTCAGCGACCACTTCGCCCACCTCGACCACATGGCCGCAGAACTCGTGCCCGACGATAACGGGCGGCCGAATGCGGCTTTGGGCCCAGGGATCCCATTTGAAGATGTGCAGATCGGTTCCGCAGATCGACGTAGCAGCCACCTTGATCAATGCTTCGCGCGGTCCCGGTCGGGGGACGGGCAATTCGACCATCTTCAGGCCCGGCGAACGATCGGGTTTGATGATGGCCCGCATGGTTTCCGGCACCGGACTCATAGCGCCCTTCCTCACGTCATCATGAGCAACACCGATACGACGAAACGGACGACTGCCCCACCGGCAAACGGCCGGGATAGCAGCGAACGCCGTTCAGTATACCACGATGACCGCGCGCACGCCGCACCCAGAGGCGACCGAGACGGTTCCGGAGTGTGTTGGCGCAAGAGGGGCAGGCAGGCATAACGTTCAAACGTTCTAACGTTCTAACGTTCTCACCAACAAAAGATAGAACCGAATCAGGCGACCGACAAGAGGACGCCCGCACGGCTCACGGTCTTCGTCCCCGGGCCGAGGGAATGCTACAATCGGACCATGACCGTCCTGTACGAAGTCCAGGTTCGCACCGATCGAGGCAACGTCCGCGAGCGCAACGAAGATGCCGTCGGCACGGTGCTCGACTGGCGCCAAACCCTCCATTTAGACGATGACCTGCTGGAGGAGCGAGGCCACCTTTTTGCCGTGGCCGACGGCATGGGTGGACATGCGGCCGGTGAAATCGCCAGCCATCTGGCCATTGCGACCCTGTTTAGCGCCTACTATGCCGAGCGCCAAAAACCGCCGGCCGCCGCCCTGACGGCCGCCATCGCCGCCGCCCATGAGACCGTCTGTCAGCAGGCCGCAGCCCACAGCGGACAGACCGACATGGGAACCACACTTCTGGCGGCATTGTGGCTGGGTGAGGACCTGCTGATCGCCAATGTAGGCGACAGCCGGGCCTACTTCTTCCGCGGAAAACACCTGACTCAGGTGACACGGGACCACTCCTGGGTGGCCGAACAGGTGGCGGCCGGTTTGCTCAGCCCGGCCGAGGCCGCCCATCATCCCTATCGCAACATCATCACCCACTCCCTGGGTCCGCAACGCAACGCCGAACCCGACCTCTTCCATCTCACCACGCAACCCGGCGACAAACTTCTGCTTTGCAGCGATGGGCTCAGCAATCTGCTGAGCATCGAGGAGATGGCCGCTTTTCTGGCCACCTATCCCCTCGATCAGGCCGCCACGCAAATGCTCGAACGGGCCCTCGAACGCGGGGCTCCCGACAACGTGACCCTGGTTTTGATCCAGTTTTATCAGGGCAAGAAACGGACCAACCGTCGTCGCAAGCTGGTTCTGTCGGCGCTCTTGGTTCTGCTCCTGCTGGGGCTCTTCCTGTATCAGGTCCGCTGGAACCGTCCTATCCCCGCCACGCCAACACCGGACCTCCTGTTCGGTCTCGGTCGCCTCGAACCCTCGCCCAGCTCACCGCTATCGACGCCGCCCCTTGCCCTGCTTGCGGCCGACCCGGTTTGGGTCGCCGTCATTGCCGTCCGTCCCGAGGCGCCGGCGGCCATGGACGAACCTTTTGGCAGCCCCCAAGAGGCCGATACGGTCATGGTGGGCCGTCCGTTACCCGACCGCTACGTCGTCTTCGTGTATGGGGTTGTGACCTCCCTTCAGACTAACAGCGAGGGCGTGCACCTGGCCATGGATCGCCGGGATCGGGACGGTCGCCCCTATCGCTACCTCGTGACCCTGCGCGGAGCCTGGCCCACGGAGGCAACCCCGCCGGAGGTGGGCGACGCCCTGGCCGTGATCGGCCGGCCTGTGGCCGAAGCCGATCGAGAGGGGGATATTGCTTTGGAACCTCTCGTCATTCTCACCGACGAGACCGGGCAGGAAGCCCTGCAAACCCAATGGGTCAACCCGACGGCATCGACCTGGCCGCAGGAGTACAAAACGCAGTGGGTCTTTACCACCTACGGCGCCGGCGGCGCTGCCATCCTGGGGATACCGACGCCTATCGGACTGGACGGTTTGCCCATTGCCCTGTGGGGCGGGTGGGAATCGTTATCCCCCTCGCTTCCTCATAGGGTGGTCTTTCGCATGGCGGATCGCACACCCTATGAGTGGTCAGGGGAGGTCTATCGCCAGCCAGACCACTGACCCCCCAAACGCGTCCCGGATAAGAACGAAACTGCGGCTTACGCATCGAACAACGACAACTGGTCAAAAGCCGCCGCGGCGGGTAGACGCGGGCGGCGTTCTTCGCGTTGCAGGTCCTTGAGCGCCGGGGCGATATCATCGAGAAAACGGCTGGGAGCATGGTGATGGGTTTGGCCGAAGAGAAAACGGCGGCGGGCATAGGAGAGGATGAGCCGCCGGCGGGCGCGCGTCATGCCCACATAGAACAGCCGCCGTTCTTCGGCGATATCCGCGGCTTCGCCTGCTCGCGTGTAGGGCAACAACCCCTCTTCGCAACCGACGATGAAGACAACGGGGAACTCCAAACCCTTGGCGGCATGAAGGGTCATCAAGGTGATACGGTCGGCCCGCGGGTCGTATTCGTCGGCTTCGGTGGACAAGGCCATAGCCTCGAGAAAGGCCCGTACATCAGACCCGAAATCCAGACTACGACGGTAGAGCTGCTGCAACCGTTCGTGGTCGGCTGCCTGCAACCGTCGTTCCCACGCTGCCATGAGCCGGGTTATCCGTTCGGCCACGGTCATCTCATCGTGGCCTTGGAAAGAGGCGAACACGGGCGGCAGCTCGCCCTGCGCGGGATCCGTCTGCGCCCGTGCCAGGTGTCGGAGCACGGCCAACGCCTCCTGGACGATCCGGTACGCGGTGAGAGGCGTCTTACCGACGACCTGGTAGGGATAGCCCGCGCGATCGAAAGCATCGACCAGCACCTGGCTTTGCCCATGCAGACGATAGAGGACGGCAAAATCGGCAAAGCCCTGGATGGTCATCTCATGACCGGTGGCGCGACCCGTATCAAGGGCAAAATAGCTGCTTCCTCCCAACAGCGCCTCGATCTGGCGGATGACGAATTCGGCTTCGCTTTTATCCGTAGCCGCCGCCTGGACGGTGATCTTGACGGGCTCGGCCCATGGCGACCACAGGCGCGGGGGCGGATGAGGCGCCTCGCGGGCGATGACCTGCGTGGCCGCATCCAGGATGGATTGGGGGGAGCGATAGTTCTGCGCAAGCACGAGCTGGCGTGCGTCGGGATAATCCTCGCCAAAACGCAGAAAGTAGCGATAGTCGGCCCCGCGAAAGCCGTAGATGGCCTGGTTGGGGTCGCCGATGACACACACATTGGCGCCGTTCGCCGTCAGCAGGCGCAGCAGCCGATATTGGGCCAGGTTGATATCCTGGTATTCGTCCACGACGATCCAACGGTAGCGGGCGTGGAGCGCGGCCAGCACGTGTGAATGCGTTTCCAGCAAGTTCACGACCCGGAAAACCAGATCGTCGAAATCCACGGCCTGATGCCGGCGCAGCTCGGCCTCATAGCTGCGGTAGGCCGCCCAGAAAACGGGGTCGTTCTCCCAGGCCGCCTGCTCCGAGGAAGGTTCGGCCTCGGCGGCAAGAAGCCGGTTCTTGGCCAGGCCGATCTGCGCCAGCAGCGTCGTCGCCTGCTCTTCGCTCAGTTCGGGTTGGCTGCGCCGGAGCCACGCCCGACGCTCGGCATCGGTCAGGATGATAAAATCGGGATCCAGACCGGCCGGCCCGGCCCATTGACGCAACACCATGGCGCCAAAGGCATGAAAGGTTTTGATCGTCAGACGGGCTACCGTTTCGGCGCCGAGCAGGGCCGTGAGCCGTGCGGCCATCTCGGCGGCCGCCTTGTTCGTAAAGGTAATGGCCAGGACGGTTTCGGGCGCCACGCCCAGAGCCTGCACCAAGTAGGCGATGCGGATGGTGAGGGTGTGCGTCTTGCCCGTACCGGGGCCGGCGACGATCAGAAGCGGCCGATCGGTGCCCAGCACGGCCTGGCGTTGGACCTCGTTCAGCCCGGCCAGCAGGTCCGAGGACGACGAGGAGGGGACGGCGGAGGTTGCGACAGGCGGCGCCGTAGGAGGCGGGCTTGTCAAGACGGGCCGTGGCTCGGCGAGGGGTATCGCCGGGGCCGTCGCGGCGGATGGCGGGGCCATCTCACCGAACAGGTCAGGCTGCCATGAACCGCTCTCGGCCTCAAGCCCGGCGAAGACCCGGATCACCCCGTATTCGCCGTCATAACCGGGGATGGCGCTGACCTCGCCTCGCCGCATACGACCGATGCCGGCCGCCAGTCTTGCGCCGCCGACGGTGGCGATGGTGTCCAAGGGCAGATCGAGCAGGATGGTCAATTCGGGGCCCAGGGCGGCCAGGAGGTGCTCGTAGGCCTGGGCCAACACCTTACCGCTCCCGACACCGTGCAGCTCGGCCAGAACTTCGGGTAACGGGATCAGGCGGTAGAAGGGCGGCGCCTGCGGTTTGGCTTCGCCCTCCTGGCGGTCGGCCAGGGACTCAACCCGGTGATAAACGCCCACGGTGACCGGTTTGCCACACACGCTGCACAGGCCGTTATGGGCCAGCGTCGTGGCCGGCTTCCAACGGATACCGCATCGGCGATGGCCGTCGTAGTGGTATTTGCCTTCTTCGGGGAAAAACTCGATCGTCCCCAGGAAACGAGCCGGATCGGCACTCTGTAGGGCAGCAAAGAGGGCATCGTAACTCAGTTCGCCGGCAAACAGAGTGGCTTCCCGGCCCAGTTTGGCGGGCGAGTGGGCATCCGAACTGGAAACGAGGGTATAGCGGTCCAGGGCGGACACGCGCCAGTTCATGGGCGGGTCGGAGCTAAGGCCGGTCTCCAGGGCGAAGATGTACGGAGTGAGGTCGCCAAAGCAAGCCTCCACGCTGTCGTAGCCCGACATCGAACCGAGCAAAGCGAACCAGGGCGTCCAGATGTGGGCCGGGATGAGATGACAACGCGGGCTCAGATCGAGCAGGAGTGCCAACAGATCGCGCGAGGGCAGGCCGAGGATGGGACGGCCATCGCTGCGGATATTGCCGATGCGTTCCAGGCGGGCCTGGAGCCGTTCGACGGTAACCAGATCGGGGGCAAAGACGAGATGGTGGATTTTACGGGTCTTGCCGGCCTTTTTGTAGATGGTGCTGATCTCGCCGGCCAATAGAAAACGCACCTCGCCCCGGCAGGCCGCCGGCACCTGCGCGGCTACGGCCCGTGCCAGATCCGGTTTGAGCCGATACAGCCCCGGCTCGGCCGGTTCGAGCTGTTCTTTGAGTTCCGCCAGCCAGCCGGGATGGGTGATATCGCCGGTACCGACCACATGAACCCCCTTGAGTTGGGCCCAACGGGCCAGCTCCGGCAGGGTTAGGTCTTTGCTGGTCGCACGGGAGTAGTGGGAATGGATGTGAAGATCGGCGACAAAACGCATGGTGGCATCACTCCCTGCCTGACAGACCCAGTTCGCGAGCGCGGAGAGCGACCTGGGTGCGGTCGCGGGCGCCGATCTTGCCCAGGATGGTGGTCACGTAATTCTTGACCGTCCCTTCGGCCAGGAAGAGCCGTTCGGCAATCTCGCGGTTGGTCAGACCCTCGGCCAGCAACTGCAGCACCTCCCGTTCGCGTTCGGAGAGCAGTTCGGCCGAGCGCGGGGAAGTCGATACCGATGGACGTAGGCGGGCCAGTTCGGCCACCACCTTGCGGGCAACCGAGGGTTCGATCAGAACACCGCCGGCCATAACGGTCTGGATGGCCTCGACCAAATCCTGCACCGAGACATCCTTGAGCAGATAACCCAGAGCGCCCCCGCGCAGCCCTTCCAAGACGTACTCATCGTCGTCGAAGGTGGTCAGGATGATGACGCGTGCGGTCGGAAACCGGGCGCGCAGATGACGGGTGGCCTCAACGCCGTCCATGACCGGCATGCGCACGTCCATCAGCACGACATCAGGCCGCAGACGTTTGTAGGCGGCCAGGGCTTCTTCGCCGTTACCGGCCTCGCCGACGACTTCAAGACCCGGTTCCAGCTCCAGCAAGGTACGCAAGCCCTCACGCATGAGCCGCTGATCGTCGACTAACAGCACGCGCACGGTTTCAGCCATGGTTCATCTCCAGCGGCAAGGTCATCACCAACTCGGTACCACCCTGGGGACCGGGGCGCAAGGTGACGGTGTCGCCCAGGTAATCGGCACGCTCGCGCAACCCGCGCAGACCAAAACCACCGACGGCATTAGTGGCCGGTCCCCGGCCATCATCGGCGATGCTCAGACTGACCTGACCATCGGTAGCGGTTAGGGTAAGCCAGGTCTGGGTCGCCGCCGCATGCTTTTGCATATTGGTCAAACCCTCCTGGGCGGCCCGGTAGAGGGCCAGACGATACGTTGCCGGCAGGACCGGAAGTGCGGCCGGCAGATGCAAGGTTACGGGCAGACCGGTAGCCGTTTCAAACTCGGCCGCCAGGCGGCGCAAGGCCGGCTCCAAAGGCAGGTCGGCTTGCAACGGCGTCCGCAACGCCGCTACGGTCTGGCGCAATTCGGCCAGAGCGGTGCGCACTTCCTCGCGGGCGGCCCTGGCCATCGCCGTTGCCCGTTCCGGATCGGCGACGATCAGACGGATGATGGCTTCCAACTGGACGGCCACTACCGTCAGGCGATGACCCAGGGTATCGTGCATCTCACGGGCCAGGCGGTTGCGCTCTTCGGCCACGGCCAGGGTTTCAACCTGGGCGGCATAGGTCTGCAGACGGGTGTGGACCTCATGGAGCTCTCGCAAAAGCTGTTGGCTCTCAGCCTGGGCAGCTTGGGCCAGGGCGGTCTGCGTGGCAAAGGCGACGAAGAAGAAGTACCCGGCGATGTAGATAAGGGCTGTGAAAAAGAGACCTGGCTCCCCGCGACCAACAAGCCAGAAGACGGCCACGGTGACGGCAGCAAAGGTGCCGACCCAGGCATAGCCGATTTGCCGGGGAAAACGGAGCATAGCCTCCGGACCCAGGATAAAAAAGAGCACGGCAAACCAGGGATTGACCGGAGGAAGGGCGATGAGGGTGCCGGCCAGAGTGGTGGCCGTGCTCAGATACAGGTGGGGAACCCGTTGCTTGAACCCGCCCAGAGCACGATCGGGCAACAGCACGAGCAGATCGAAGGCGGCCAACAGCCCCAGCGCCGCCCACCGAGGGGGCTGTCCGGATTCCAGGAAGACGACCAGGCCCAGCACCGTCATGACCGCAATGACGACATAGCTGCTGAGCAAAGCCGGCTCCGGCCGTCGGGACGGGGCAGTCGTTGCAGGCATAAGGCTATGATAATCCATTTTGCCCGGCACGACGAGTACACCGAATCAAAACCGGGCACCCAACGGATGCCCGGTTTGGGAAGCCGAACGCGCGGCGGCTCAAGAGCGTCGTCGCCAGAGGATCCAAAGCCCCAGCACGATGAGGAGCACGGGCCAGAAATACCCACTCAGCTCCAGGATGCGGGTGCCGGTCTCACCGGCCAGAAGAAGTCCGCCGATCGCGGCCATAATGCCACCGGGGATAAGCGGCCACCATTGCGGCGTGTCGGCCGTTATCCGGGAAAGCAGAGCGATCAGACCCCAACCGGCGGCAAAGGCAAACATGAAACCGGCGCCCTGCACCGGTTCGGCCGCATCGGCAAGGGGACCCCGCAGCAGCCAGATGCCCAGGCCGATGCCGCCGAGCACACCACCGGGGATGACCAGGCCAAAGGTGCGGGTGCTCAATCCCCAAATCAGGAATAAGGCGCCGAGGATGGGCAGAAAGAGGACGTCGAGGTTTTCGAGAATCCCAAGCTGTGCCAGCAGGGTCAGAACGCCAATGGCGATCAGGAGCGCCCCGCCGATCAAAGCCGAACGGCGCCTGGGTTTGTTGGAAGTGAGGGTTGGTGAGTCCATAAGATTTCCTCCGAGTCACTTGAGATGGGGGCCGATGGGCTCTGCGGACGGTCCATCGTTCATCTTCTAGGATAGTGCCCGGAGGTCATAGGCACCAGTGCCGAAAGTCATGATCGAGGGCATGATAGGACCCTCGATAGGTCACGCCGATTCGCGACCTCCCTGCTTCCACACCAGCGCCACCGTTGCCAGCATCAGGATCAAACCCAAGATGCCCTTGAGGGTGTGTCGGTCCACGTGCGGCAACAGCGCCGTGCCGATGAGCACACCGATGAGGGAACCCGCCGCCATGATGGCGGCCACGACGACGGCCGGCCGTGGTAGATGACCCAGTAGCCGATAGCTCAGCGTCCCCATGGCCACCGTCGGCACCGAGGCGACCAGGCTGATGGTGCCGGCCTCTTTGATGGGGATGGCGAAGAGATAAAGCAGGGCCGGGATACGCATTTCGCCGCCGGCCACACCGAACGTCACGCTGATAAAGGCAATGACAAAACCCAGGATGAATCCCCCCACGAGCTTGATCCCACCGGCTGGGGCCCAGAGCACATGTTCGGTCCCGGCAAAGGCCTCAAAAAGCATCCACAGCCCGACGAGGAGCAGATAGAAAACGATAAGACGACGGAGCCGCTGCGAGGCCAGGCGATGCGCATGACGGGCGCCGACAAGGGCGCCCCCGACCGAGGCTACGGCCAGCACCGCCGCAAAGGTCATCTCATCCGGACGCCACGAATGCAGACTCCACCGCCGGAGCACCGACAGGGTTACCGTGAACAGACCGACCAAAAGATTGACCGCTGCGGCCGTTTTGGGGCGTTGCTTGAAATAGAAAAGCAAAAGCGGCAACCGGAATTCACCACCGCCAACACCGATAAGACCGGCTGCAATCCCGGTCAGCAAGCCAAAAACCAGGGAAACAGCATGATGGAATACCGGAACGACGATAGAGTCTGGAGAGGCTAATTTGGTTTCATCTATGGTTTCGTTCATTTTTGTCTTCCTTTAGCGAATAAGGATGCCGACAACAATAACCGAAGGCGCGACATTGTAGCATTTTCCCACTTGTTCTACCAAAAGACCATCGATATCTGTCGCTCTCTTATCCTCCTACTGCACCTTAGCCAAGTGGCACTCTTTGCGCTACGGGCAAAGTCCAACGCACAGGCCGAAGCCGGCAAGGGTCGCCAGCGCGGGCCGGGTGCCCCGATCGCCTGCTCCGAATCGTCCTATCTATACCATCGCCGATCTGCGGTGTGTTATCCCGATGGCAGCAGGCCGGGCCAGCGGGATAACCGGGCGGCCATATGCGATAAGGCCTTTGTGGCTACGCGATACCCCATCTTTGCTTTATAATGCCCTTATGAGTGCCCCCGTTTGTCCCTATTTGGGTTTGCTGGATGACCCGACGGTCCATCTGAACTATCCCAGCTTTGAGAACCGTTGCTACGCTACGGTGGCACGCGAAGCGATCCCGCTTTCCGAACAGGCCGTTTTCTGTTTGGGCGGGCAATACACCCATTGCCCGCGCTACATGGCCCTGCACGGTGCCCCGGCAACCACCACCGGCTCGCTGCCTCCGCCTCTGGCCGCCGTCCCAACCCAGGCCGGTCCTGTCGGGGCCAGCCCGGCCGGCATGGTCGGACCAAGCCGCGATCGCTCTCTCGCCATCATCCTCGGCGGCATCTTATTGGGTATTTTCTTGTGCAGTGGGTTGTTGGCCGTCTATCTGAGCTGGCGTGCGCTGTTTGCTACCGTATTGCCTCCCACCACGCCTGCGACGGCTCCCATCGTCGGCATCATCCCGTCTACGGCCACGCCCACGGCCGTCGTTATCGTCGTTGTGATGGCCACGCCGACCGCCATATCGGGACCGGTTGAGTTGACCCCTTCGCCCATCGCCGAAACACCCACTCCGTCACCGCTGCCGACGGCGACACCTCTGCCTACCGATACACCCATCCCACCGTTCCCTCCCACGGATACGCCTGAGCCGGAGATTCCACCCCCCGCCACTCCCACCCGCCGCCCGTCACCCACCCTCACCCCGGCGGTCGGCACGCCCACCTTCACCCCCACCGTCACTCCGACCTTTACCCCCGGCGGTCTCGTCATCAACTTTACCGTCTCCAAGACAAGCATCGAGGTGGGGCAATGTGTGATCCTGGCCTGGGATGTGCGCAATGCGAGCGAAGTGCGCTTGAACAGCGTGGTGGTAGCAGCGGCAGCCAGTCGTCAGGATTGTCCGACCAAAACCACCATCTACGAATTGCTGGTGGTCAGCCTGACCGGTGTGACGGAAAAACGCACGCTGACCGTCACCGTCCTGCCGGGTACTCCTTCGCCGACTCCGACGTTCACCATCTCGCCCACGCCGTGGCCCACGGCCACGCCTACACCCACGGCCACACCCACCCTTACCAAAACCCCGACCCCCACGCCCACGCGTACCCCCACGCCCACGCCCACGGCCACCTTTATCCCCACGCCCACCCCGACCCGGGTCTTCGTGGATTGGAGCGCAGCGCCCGAAGCCTATGACGGCCCCGGCCCCGATGTCACCATCCTTCTGACCAATCGCGGCAATCTGGACGACGGGATGGGGGTGCGTTTGTGGGTTCAGGAGTTACCGACAGGCTGGCAGGTGGTCATCTGCAACGGGAGCGGTAGCTGCGATCCGTTCCAGGTGCATACGGTGTTCTTACCGCCGGGTCTGAGCGAGGCGATTACGGTTCGCTTTACCATACCGCCGGAGACCGGCGGCGCGACGGCGCAGGTGAGCGTGCAGGCCTGGTCGTTGCGCGACGGCTCTTTCCGGTTGACCATTCCTGTGATTGTGCGCCGTTAGGGCTTATGGAAGTGCAGATAGCCGTTGCCAAGGTGGAGAAATACGCCGTCGGGGAATCGGGTGATACGGTCGAGGTTATCGAGCGACCGCGCGGGGGGATTTCGGTCGTCCTGGTCGACGGTCAGCAGAGCGGCCAGGCGGCCAAGGCGATCAGCAACCTGGTGGCGCGCAAGGCGATCGCCCTCCTGGCCGAGGGTGTGCGCGATGGCGCCGCCGCCCGTGCCGCCCACGACTACCTCCGTACCCAGCGCCGTGGGCAGGTCAGCGCCGAGCTGATCATCCTCTCGGCCGATTTCGAGACCGGTACGGCCGTGATCTCGCGCAACAGCCGGGCGCCGGTGCTGGTCTATGCCGAAGGCGAATGGTTGCTGCTCGACCGCCCCAGTGAGGCGGTGGGTATCTATGCCCGGACCCGTCCCGTTATCACCGAGTTCCCCTTACAACCCGGTCTGGTGATCGTCGCCGTTAGCGATGGGGTGTGGACGGCAGGTCGGCGCTATGGCCAACCGCTGGCCCTGACCGAGTGGGTCTCGAGCCTCCCCCCGACTCTGGCCGCCCGCGGCTATGCCGATGACATCCTGGCCCAGGCCTGGCAATGCGAACAGGGTCGTCCCGGCGATGACCTGACGGTGGTGGTCATGCGGGTGACGACCCCGGCCCAGGATACGGTGCGGCGGTTGCAGATGAGCTTACCCGTTCCCGAGCGGATTAGCGGCGCCTGGAGTCGGGCCCGCACGGCCGCATGACGGATGAGACCGGTCCTCTTGCCCCGACGCGTCCTCTCCGCATCAAGATTGCCGGCATCTGCGGCAGCGGGAAGACCACGCTGGCCCAACGGTTGACCGCCTTGGGTTATCAGGCCTGGCAGGTCTCCCAGGAGCATTCGGGTGTGCCCGACTTGTGGCGACGGCGGAATCCTGCCGATGTCCTGGTCTATCTCGACGCCAGCGGACCGGTCGTGCGGGCGCGTTATCCTCATCTCGATTTGCACGATGCCTATCTGGCCGAGCAACGGCGGCGACTGGCCCATGCGCGCGCCCATGCCGATTGCTATGTGCTCACCGACGGATTGACCCCGGACGAGGTTTTGGCCCAGGTGCTCGCCTGTCTGCGAGACAGGGGATGGATACCCTGACCCTGAAAGGGCTGCCCGCGGGGGCCCGGTTTTTGACATGCCTTTCGAGAGCTTCCTATAATCCCTCAGTTTGCAGTGCACCTCCGCAAGGGTGGCTCCTGGCTGCCCGCTTCTCTTGATCGACCTTCTGCTCATGAGCTCACGCACCCTGATCGCTCTCGTGTTTATCCTGCTGCTGGCGGTCTTGGCAGCCTTTCTGGCTCTGCCGATGACCAAACCGGGCTGGTTCGTGCGCATTGTGGCGCCTCATCAGCCTGATGATACCGTTCTCGACCTCAAGCTGGGCCTGGACCTGCAAGGGGGTACCCAGGTCGTGCTCCAGGCCAAACCCCCTGCCGGCGGCCAGGCCACGACCGAAGATATGAACACGGCCCGCACCATCATCGAACGCCGCGTTAACGGTCTGGGCGTGGCCGAACCCGAAGTCCAGGTCAGCGGCGATCGCATTATCGTCGCCCTACCCGGTATCCGCAATCCCGACGCCGCCATCGCCACCCTGGCCAGCACCGGCCAGCTTGAGTTCGTGGACATGGGCGATAACCCGGTCCCCGTCGGCACCCGGGTTGTCACCTCACTCGATGCCACCGATGTGGCCACGACGACCGTGGTCTATCGTACGGTGGTAACCGGAGACAAATTGGAATCGGTGGATGTGAGCCGCGATCCCACCACGCAGGCCATCTTCATCGCTTTCCGCTTCAAGCCCGAAGGGGCCCGGCTTTTCCAGGAGTACACCAGCCAGAATATCGGCAAGTTCCTGGGTATTGTCCTCGATAAGACGGTGTTGTCGGCCCCGGTGGTGCGGGCGGCCATCAGCGATAGCGGCATCATTGAGGGGAACTTCACCCTGGAAGAGGCGCAAAATCTGGCCGTGCAGATGCGCTACGGCGCCTTGCCCGTCCCTCTGGAGGTGGCGGCCGTGCGGACCGTAGGCCCGCGGTTGGGCCAGGATTCGGTTCGTTCCAGTATCACGGCGGGGACGATCGGCGTCATCGTGGTATTGCTGTTCATGATCACCTACTATCGGGTGCCCGGTTTCCTGGCCAGCCTGGCTCTGATGCTCTATGCCGCGCTCAATCTCAGCGTCTATAAGCTGGTGCCGGTGGTGCTTACCCTGCCCGGTATTGCCGGCTTCTTACTTTCGACGGGTATGGCCGTGGATGCGAATATCCTCATCTTCGAACGGATGAAGGAGGAGCTGCGGGCGGGGCGCAGCCTGGCGAATGCCGTCGAGGCCGGTTTTGCCCGGGCCTGGACCTCCATCCTCGATTCGAACCTATCGACTCTCATCACCTGTGTCATCCTCTACTATTTCGGTTCCAGTTTTGGCGCTTCCATTGTCCAGGGCTTTGCCGTGACGCTGGGCATCGGTGTCCTTATCTCCATGTTCACGGCCGTGTTGGTCACCCGCACCTTCATGCGCACCCTGGTCGCCCTGATTGGCGAGCGTTTGCAGACGCGGCCGCTTTTGCTCGGTGCCTGAGACCTCGGGGGAATTTGCACCATGAACCTCACGCGCTATCGACGTTGGTACTACTTGCTCTCGGCTCTTGTCATTCTGCCGGGTCTGCTTTCCATGATCGCTTCGATCATCAGTTTTCGTTCGCCGGTCCGGCTTTCGATCGAATTCACCGGTGGTACGCTCTGGGAAGTCCGTTTCAGCAAACCCGTTTTGCCCGGTGAGGCCGTGCGGCTCTTTCAGGAGAACGGCTTTCCCGATGTCAACGTCAATACCATCGGCGACGAACAAACGTTGGAAATTCGGACCACCGAAATGACCCCGGCGCAAAAGCAGAGCCTGCTGGAAGCGATGACGGCCGCCTTCGGTGAAACGCCGGAAGAAGTCCAGTTCGCTCTGGTCGGTCCCCTTATCGGCGCCGAAGTCACCCGGACGGCCGTCATTGCCGTCTTTTTCGCCGCCCTTGCCATCCTGGGCTTCATCATCTGGGCCTTTCGGAATGTCTCGCATCCCTTCCGCTTCGGGATTTGTGCCATCATCGCCATGTTGCACGATGTGCTTGTCACCGTCGGCTTCGTCTCGATCATGGGTTGGGTGGCAGGCTGGCAGGCCGATGCCCTTACCCTGACGGCCTTGCTCACGGTCATCGGTTTTTCGGTCCAGGACACCATCGTCGTGTTCGACCGCATCCGCGAGAACAGCCGGCGACGACGCGGGGAGGATTTCGAGACCATCGTCAATCGCTCGTTGCTCGAAACCATCCATCGCTCGTTGGCCACGCAGATCAACGCCATGTTTGTCATGGTGGCGCTCTTGTTGTTCGGCGGCGTGACCATCCGCCAGTTTATCGCTACCCTGTTGGTGGGTCTGCTCAGCGGCACCTATTCGTCCATCTTCAATGCCACGCCGTTGTTGGTGTCCTGGGACCGGGGTGAGTTGTCGTTTTGGCGACGTTGGCGGGGTGACAACAAACAGCGCCCGGCCGTGGCTTGAGAGCGAGTGCTCTGCCGGAAACGGCCGGGTCGATCGGGCCCGGCCGTCTCCATGGGCACGACTCGGTTCCGGAGTGTGTTGGCGCAAGAGGGGCAGGCAGGCATAACGTTCAAACGTTCTAACGTTCTCACCAACAAAAGATAGAACCGAGTCATGGGCACCGTAGTGGCCCGCAGGGCCATCTGCCGTGTTATAATGCGGCGCCTGCCGTGCGGAAACGGCCGGCAGCGCCGTCTCAGGGAACCGGAGGGTCGATTGTGCCGTCTCCGATCCTGATGCGCGGCGCTTTCAAATCTACCCTTTGTAAGGAGTACACCCTATGCGTACGTTGTCTCGCCTTCTCTTTGCGTTCCTGGTTCTGACTCTGAGTACGGCGGGCCTGGAGTCTGCCGTATTCCCTGCCGTCAAGGCCCAGCAGACGTTTCCGGACGACGAGATCGCGTTCATCAACGCCAATAGCTTCATCCAGATCATCGACCCCTTTACGCCGAGCGGTCGCACGCCCTTCAATTGGATTTCGCCCGTGGGGGGCTGGACCGATCTCGTGGTGCTCGACAGCAACGGCGACCGTATTCCCGAAATCCTCGCCATCGGCGGTGGCACGGCGCGGCTGTTTGCCCCTTACACGCCCTCCGGCATCGTGCCGCCGGGCTGGACCAACCAGTTGCCGGCCGGTTTCGTCTATACCCGTGCGACGGCAGGCGATCTCATCCCCGGTGATGGCGGCCGTGACGAGATCGTACTCCACCGTACCGATAACCGCGGAGGCGGTAGCTATAGCCTGCAGATTTACGATGGCGATAACAACGGCACCACCTGGCAACTTGTCTACGAAGAGTTCTTCGCCGTTCCCTGGATCCGCATGGAAACCGGCGATTATAACGGCCTGGAAGGGGAAGAGCTGATCCTGGTGCGCAACGGCCTGCCGCCCGACCGCCTGGATCGTCGCATCAAAATCCTGGCCCGTACCCCGGCCGGAACCTTCCAGACCTTTGCCGAACAGACCTACAATTTTCCCTGGATCGATCTGGCCGTGGGCAATACCCATACGAACAACGGCAACCTGGCCGAGATCGTCCTGACCCGTGACCAGGTGTTGGGGGTTTTCCCCTCCTATCTCGTCTTCCAATACGCTCCACCTGTCCTCATCGCCGATGCCCCAACGGGCGAGCGCAAGTTCTATCCGCCTTTCTTCGACATCGCCTTGGGCGATACGAACGCCAGCGGCGATGCCGAGGTTTTCCTCATCCGCGATCCCCTGGAAGGGGGCACCGGGATCTCGCTGATCGGCATCAACCACGGCAGCGATCCCTTCCCGGCGGACTGGGAAAACGGCGTGCAGTTGGGGCGCAATCTGCAGGCTGTGGCCATGGGGGATGTCGATGGCGATGGTCGCGCCGAGGTGGTCGTGGCGCAACCGGGTAGCTATCGCATCTGGTTGGAGCCGGCCTCCAGCCTGACGAATTCAACCGGCTGGATCACGGCGTCGTTCCAATCCCCCATCGTCCTGCGGACGGGCAATTTCGATGGCGACGGCATCAGCTTCGAGCCGCCGCGTCTGGCCGTGGATAAGACGGGCCTGACCTTCGGCATGTTGCGCGGGGGCGCCAATCCACCGTCTCAGACCTTCCAGGTGACGAACGCCGGCGGTGGTGGCGCCATTGCCTACGAGGTGGCCAAAGAACGCGGCAGCGCCTGGCTCCAGGTGACACCCTTTGAGGGAACGACCCCGACCACCCACACGGTCACCATCAACGGCCAGAATCTGCCTCCCGGCACGTATACCGATACCATCATCATCACCGCCGTCACCCAAAATGTCCAAGACAGTCCCCGACGCATCTCGGTGACGCTGACGGTGACACCGACCGGCCCCGAACTGGGCGTACAGCCAAGCAGCCTCCATTTCGATTACAACTACGGGGGCATTCCGCCTGCGGCCCAAACCCTCAGCATCCGCAATGTCGGCGATGGCGGGGCGCAGAACTATCGCCTGACGGTGACGACGGCCGATGGCGGCAACTGGCTGCGCACGGATAAAAGCTCCGGCCGCACCGACGACACGGTTTCCGTTTCCATCGACCCCACCAATCTACGACCCGGCGATTACAGCGGCCGCATCCGGGTGGATGCCGGCGCCATCCGCGGCAGTCCGGTGGAGATCCCGGTGACCCTGCGGATCGCAGCGACAGGGATGATCGTGACCCCGACCAACCTGATTATCGTTGCCGACCCGGCCCTACCTTCGCCGCGACCGCTGATCAACGTCGACCAAGCCGTGCCGGGCCAAGGGGCCATCCACTGGTACGCCTATGCCGTGCTTTCCGGTGACTGGTGGGATATGGCCTCGCGCACCGGCGAATGGCAGGTCACGGCCGACAAGCAGCAGCTGCGCTTCACCGCCCCCGACGGCACCGTCATCCCCCTCAGCACCGTACCCTGGGTCATCCTGACGCCCAACAACGGCTATACCCCCGGCTCGTTCCAGGTGTCCCTCGATGTAGCCCAGGCCCCGCGGGGTGAAACGCGGGTCACCATCCTGGTGGACGGCGGTCCCGGCACACCCGGCCGCTTCCAGGGCGTGGATGTTCGCGTCAACGTCAACAACGGCGGCGCCTGGCTGCCTTTGATCCGTAAAAACTGACTGCCCTCTCGCCCTTGCCCGTAGGCGGCTTTCGGGTGAAAGCGTCGTCCGGGCCCTCTCCGGCTCTTGCTCCCGTGGGTGGCAGAAGACGAGCCTTCTGCCACCCACACCTGAAAAGCAGGACACCCACAAAACCCCCGTTCCGGGGTCGGTTTACGAGACCGAGGGCTCGGTCATGCGCAGAGCGCGGACGAGCTGGGGCATGGCTTTGGCCACATCGGCATGAAGCACAACATCGGCCAGGTGATCGTAGGGTGTGGGTTCGAGATTGACGATGATCAAACGGGCCCCACGGCGCACGGCCAACGCCGGCAGATCGGCCGCCGGCATCACTTCCAGTGAGGAACCGACCACCAGCATCAAATCGCAGCGGAGGGCCTCCTCCTGGGCCAGCCGGATTTCGTGATCGGGGAGCGGTTCGCCGAACAGGACGACGTCCGGTTTCAGCACGGCTCCGCAGCGCGTGCAAAGGGGGAGCTCACCGCGGTCGAGAAATGCGGCGAGATAACCCTCCATCGTATCCTGAAACCGGCACTGCAAGCAGGTCAACGTGCGCAGATGGCCGTGCAGCTCGACAATGCGTTGCGAACCCGCCTTTTGATGCAGAGCATCGATGTTTTGGGTGATCAGAAGGTGCAGCTTGCCCAGCCGTTCCAGTTCGGCCAGGGCGAAATGGGCCGCATTGGGTTGGGCCTCGACGATTTTCCGGGCCAAAGGCCGTATCCACTCATAAAAGCGCTGCGGCTTCTCGCGAAAGCTCCAGATCGAGGCAATGGCCAGCGGATCCCAATGGCTCCATAACCCCGTGCCGGCTGAGCGGAAATCCGGGATGCCCGACGGCGTGGAGATCCCTGCGCCTGTCAGCACCACGATCCGACGGGCGGCACGCAGCAGACGAATAGCCGCTTCGAGTTGAGCACGATCGAGACGAGGATGACGGAACACAGCAGCCGAGAACCGAGAAGGCGGGCGAAAGCTTTGACACCCTATTTCACCTATTGTACACTGTTTTGCGGAGATCACCGAAATGACCAACCGTTTTGCAAGCTGAGAGAATGTTTATGCTCACCGAATGGGGCCGTCGCAATCTCAAAGTCGTCTTCGATCCTATTGCACGGGTGCTGGTGGCGTTACACATCACCCCGAATGTCGTAACTTTTCTCGGTCTATTGGGTAATTTGGCCGTGGCCTATCTGATCGTCACCGACCGGTTGCTGGCTGCCGGTTTGCTGTATATCATCGCCGCCGGTTCCGATGCCATCGACGGTACTCTGGCACGGCTGCTGGGCATGCGCAACCGCTTCGGCGCCTTTTGGGATAGCACCCTCGACCGCCTGGGCGAGGCCATCGTCATCGCCAGCCTGGGCTATGGGATGGCCCGACAGGGTGATACCAACGGCGTGCTCGTGGCTTTTGCCGCTCTTGTGACCAGCTATCTGGTCAGCTACACCCGTGCCCGTGCCGAAGGCCTGGGCATGAGCACCAAAGTGGGCATCGGTACCCGTGTGGAACGGTTTATCATTATGGTCGCGGGTCTTGTGCTCGAACGCCCTGCCATTGCTCTGGCCGTGATTGCTTTGATTGCCGGTGTCACCGTTATTCAGCGCATCACCGACATTTGGTTGCAAACGCGGAACGAATAGCCTTTTTGCAGTCATTAGCCCGTAGCTGTTAAGTTCCGGCCTCGTCTTGATGAGTCAGACAGCGATGTCGTCTTCCCCCGCAGACGAGGTAACCTTGGTAGAACGGGCCGCCCAAAGCGATCCCGATGCCATTGCTTCCCTCTACGACCGATACGCGCCCAAAATCTACAGCTACATTTACCACCGTCTCAACGACCCGCTGTTGGCCGAAGACCTGACCGGTCAGGTCTTTTTGCGTGTGCTCGAAGCCCTGCGTGCTGAGCGGGGTTGGCACAGTTCCTTTTCCGGATGGCTGTTTCGTATTGCCCATAATCTCCTCATCGACCACTATCGTCGGCGCAGTCAGGCCGGATTTGTGGCCATTGATGATACCCCTCATCTGCCGGCTCATGATACCGATCCCTATCAGATTGCCGTAGCCCATCTGGAGAGCAAGGTCCTGCTCGAAGCCCTCCATCGCCTCACGGAAGAACAGGCCCAGGTGATTACGCTGCGCTTTCTTGAGGGGTACAGCATCCATGAAGTGGCCACCCTCATGGAGAAGTCCGAAGGCGCCATCAAAGCACTTCAGTACCGTGCCGTGAACAATCTGCGCCGTTTGCTGATGGGAGAGGAACCGGTATGAATCAGGAACCGGCCTTTGAACGTTTTCAGCAGTTGCTGGAACGCCTGGAACGGGGTGAGGGCAGCTTGGAGGAAGTGCGCGCCGGCGAGTCGGCCGACATGGTGGCCCTGCTTGAGCTGGTGCATCGGCTCCGGGCAACGGCTACCCCGCCCCCGGATCCCACGGCAGCATTGGCGCGTGCTCGTCAACGGGTGCTGGCCGCCATCGAACCGACCACGGCAACGATACCGGTGAAACCGGCGGCGCCCCGGGCCGTTACGGTTCCGGCACGACGGCGGTGGCCGGCCTGGCCGGACCTGTTCCCGCGGATGCTCCGGCCTGCCTGGGCCTTGGCCCTCCTTGTGGTGATCTTCTTGGGACTTGTGACCTTCGGTGGCGTGCGCGTAGCGGCGGCGGCCTTGCCCGGCGAACCGCTGTATCCCCTCAAACGCGCTTCGGAGACTGTCGGTCTGTTGCTCACCCTGGATCCGGTTGCCAAGGCCGAACGGCTGGCGACGTTGCGCGAGCGACGCCTGCGCGAGATCGAGGCCGTATTGGCACGCGGTTGGGAGGTGCAGGTGGATTACGAAGCGCCGCTGATCGGTCGTGAGGGGACCTACTGGCGGGTGGGTCCTTATCTGTTGGAGGTATCCGATGCCGATTTGGCCCAGGTACCGGCCGGCACCTGGCTGCGCGTGGTCGGCGTAACCGGTGGCGACGGCATCATCCGCGTCAGCCGTTGGAGCCGGGTGCAGGTGCCTCCGCCCATCCCGATCTTCACCCCGACCCCGCTCCCCACGCACACACCCACGGCCACCCTGCTGCCGGCCGGCAGCCGCCCGCAGGAAACCCCCACGTCGTCCCGCCAGATGTCGCCTCCGCTACGGCGTACCCCCACCCCTGTGCCCACCCGCCCCCCAACGGCAACCCGACGTCTGCCCACTTCCACGCCAACGGTCACCGCAACGCTGACGACCACGCCGACATCGACGGCCACGGCCGTCATCCTGGCCCATACAGGCACACTCACCGTCCTCGCAAGCGATCGTCTGGTCGTCGGCGGCCTCGAGTTCGTGCCGGCGCCGGGATGGGAACCCGCCCCTATACCGCTCGGTAGCCAGGTCCGTGTGCTCTATTTCGTCGCCGCTGACGGCACCCGTGTGGCCATCGGCATGGACCTGCTGAGCACGCCGGCGCCAACCCCACGACCGGCGGTGGTCGTCGTGCGCGGGGAAGTCACGGCCCTTGCGGCTACGACCATCGTCGTCAACGGCGTGAGTTTTCGGATAACGCCGCGCACGGAAATCATCGGGGATCTGAGCGAGGGCGTCGAAGCCGTCGTGACCGGTCACGAAGAGGATGGAGTCCTCATCGCCGATCGCATCGAGGTCATCGATTTGCCGCTCGTGGTCTTTGATGGCATCATTACGAGCATTACCGACCACCGTCTGGTCATCGGTGGGCAACTTGTAGATATCCGCCGCGCCGTTATCGAAGGTACTCCCGTTATCGGCGCGTTTGCTCGGGTGAGCGGTCGCCTGCGGGCGGACGGCGTCGTTCTCGCCGACCGGGTCGTTATTGAAGCGCCTACACCCACACCCTCTTCCACGACAGAGCCGCCCACCGCCACACCCTCGCCTACTCCGGAGCCGCCTACACCCACACCCGCCCCTACCCCAGAGCCGCCGACGCCGACGCCTGTCCCGACCGCAGAGCCACCGACGCCTACGCCTCTTCCTACGGAGGCATTTTCGCCGACGATCCGTTGATACCCGCCTCGATGCCCTTGCTGGTCGTTTTGGGGACGGTCGTTGGATGGCGACGACGACCTGGTGAATTCCTTTAGCCGGTTTCTTCCCCCGCCTGCAGTTGCCTTCGGAGTACCTGCCCCTTATGTCCGTTTCCCCCTCCCATCCCCCGCGTCTGGCTCAGACCTGGACATCTCCGGTCATTCTGGCCCAGGGTCCGCACCTGCGCCGGCCTGTTCTGGCCGTGACGACGAACCGGCTGGACCTGTTCTGGGAAAACCAGAATGCCATCTATCATCGGTATGGCGACGGCAGCGCCTGGCAGCCACCGCTGCGCCTGGTAGGTGGTCGGCAGCCCGCAGCCGTATACGATGGCGGCGGTAACCTGCATTTGACGTTTGCCAACGACTACGCCGGCCGCTACGATATCTACTACGCCGTGCGTAAGGAATCCGCCTGGATTCTGCCCCAGAATGTCTCGCTTACCCCGGGGACATCGGCCTACCCCCAGGTCGTGATAGCGCCGGACGGCGTCGTCCATCTCCTGTGGGAGGACGATTCGCCCGGCTATGCCGTCATCTACCACGCCCGCCAGCGCAGCGCCTGGCGTTGGGACGGCCGTCCCATACCCCACGCCGCCGGACGCCGACCTTGCGGCGCTTTTGACCGAGTCGGCAGGTTGCATGTCGTCTTTCAAACGGGCGATGATGACCTGACCCACGGCGATGTGTTCTATACCCGGTGGGAAGGCAGAGGGTGGTCGTCGCCGCGGCGACTTTCTGACGGAAGCCATCCGGCAGCCGGTCCCCGGGTTGCCGTAGACGAAACCGGTGTCGTCCATGTGGTGTGGCGCGAACGGCTTGCCCAGCACGAGCGCATCGTGTACACACGCGCCCACGAGGAGAGCTGGAGCGAGCCGCAGCCGCTCAGCGCGGCTTTGGAACAGGGAGGATGGCCGACATTGGCCATCGGCAACAGCCTCGTCGCCGTGGCTTGGGATTATCTGGAGACCCTGGAATACAGCGCCTGTCCGGTGGGTCAGACAGAATGGGAGGCAGTCGAGCTGGCCGTGGCCGAGAATTATCGGCCGCAGGAACCCTGGCTGGTCCTGGCCGAGACCGGTGAAGCCCATCTGGTATGGCTGTGTGCCAACGTTCAAGGCGAAACCGAGGTGCATTATACCCGGCGGCAGGGGCAGGGACATCGGGTTTTCCTGCCCAGGGTGTGAAGTGGCCCGCGCCTGCCGTGTTGTCGTTGCGCTGCCGGGATAGACAACGAGGCCGTCCGCCAAGTCGGCGGCGGTCTTGGCTCTAAGGCCCGGCCTTTTCTGCCGGCGCCCTTGTCAGACTCGCCGAGCCGGAACCGACTTTGCCAATTCCGGTGCCTTGCCGCTACAATAATCCCTTGGCGCGTCTGACAACCGCTCTTTCCGTTTCCCGTCCATGTTCGATACCCTCACCGCCAGACTCCAACAGGTTTTCGATAAAATGAGCCGTCGCGGCCGGCTATCCGAAGCCGACGTCGACGCGGCCCTGCGCGAAGTGCGTCTGGCCCTGCTGGAAGCCGATGTCAACTACAAGGTTGTCAAGGATTTCCTGGCCCGCGTGCGCGAGCGGGCCATCGGCACCGAGGTGTTGCGTAGCCTGACTCCGGCTCAGCAGGTGATCAAAATCGTCCACGAGGAGCTTATCGCCACGCTGGGCGAACCGGCGCGCCTGGATTTGTCCGGCCCCCCTCCCCACGTCATCATGTTGGTCGGTCTCCAGGGTTCGGGCAAAACCACCATGGCCGCCAAACTGGCCAATCGTCTGCGCTCGTCCGGCCAACGCCCTCTGCTTATTGCCGCCGATACCTACCGACCGGCTGCCGTTACCCAGTTGGAGGTGCTCGGTCGCCAGATCGATATCCCCGTCCACAGCGAGGGTATCGAGCCGCCCCCACCGGAGATCGTCCGTCGTGGTCTCCGCCGCGCCCGCGAAGAAGCCCGGACGGTGGTCATCATCGACACGGCCGGCCGGCTTAACATCGATGAGCAGATGATGCAGGAACTGGTGCAGATCAAGGCCATTGCCAATCCCTGTGAGGTGCTGCTGGTGGCCGATGCCATGACCGGCCAGGAGGCCGTGCGTGTGGCCCAGGACTTCCACAACCGGGTAGGGCTGACCGGTCTGATCCTGACCAAAATCGACGGCGATGCGCGCGGCGGCGCCGCCATCTCGATGCGCACGGTGACCGGCGTGCCCATCAAGTTTCTCGGCACCAGCGAAAAGGTAGACGGTATCGAGGTCTTCCATCCCGACCGCCTGGCTTCCCGCATCCTAGGCATGGGCGATGTCCTGACCATGATCGAAAAGGCCCAGGCCACGATCGACCGGGAGGAAGCCGTGCGGTTGGAGAAAAAGCTGCGCACGGCCACCTTCGATCTCGAGGACTTCCTCAAGCAAATGCGCCAGCTCAAGAAGATGGGACCCCTTACCGGCCTGTTGGAGATGATCCCCGGCCTGGGACGGCTGGCTAAAGAGATCGACCCCCAGACGACCGAAAAGCAACTGCGCCGGATCGAGGCCATCATCTGCTCGATGACACCGGAGGAGCGTCGCGATCCCTCCATCCTGAATGCCAGTCGGCGACGGCGGATTGCCGCCGGCTCCGGCGCCACGGTTCAGGAGGTCAACGATCTGCTCCGTCAGTTCCGCGAGATGCAGCGCCTGATGAAACAATTGCAACAGAGTGGTCGTCGTGCCGGGATGGGCGGCCTGGGTCGCATGTTCGGCCTTTAGTGTCCGCCAGGGTGCCGTCGCACAACTCCGGGCAGTTCGGCGTCTCGCCGGGCTCCATTGCCCCTGTTTGTTTCCTTTCTGTCCTCGTTTCTATTTCATCATCGGCTCATCGGAGTCGCATTTCAGGAGTCACACCTACCTATGGTTCGCATCCGTCTTCGTCGCACCGGTTCCACCAAACAGGCATCGTACCGTGTGGTCGTAGCCGACCAACGGGCGCCACGCGATGGTCATTTCATCGAGAACCTCGGCTATTACAACCCCCGCACGAATCCGCCGACCTTTGAAGTCAACCGTGAGCGTCTGGCCTACTGGCTGAGCCAGGGCGCTCAGCCCAGCGAGTCGGTGGCGCAGATGCTGCGCCGTATCGGCTTCACCCTGGAGTCAGGCGCCGAGACCGAAGCCTGATCGCCTTTCCGTTTCTCTCCACGACCGACATTCCCCATCCTCGCCCGTTTGGGTGGTGATGGGGAATGTTTTGGGGGTATATGCTGATGAAAGCGCTTGTCGAGTTCATTGCCCGTGAATTGGTCCATCACCCCGAGCGGGTGGTTGTCTCGTCCCGGCGTACCGGGTCCAATCTCCATCTCGCCATCCATGCCGCCGGCGATGATGTCGGTCGGTTGATCGGCCGCCAGGGCCGCACGGCGGCAGCCATTCGCGTCCTGGCCCGGGTTGCCGGCGCACGCAAAGGGCTCAAAGTGACGGTAGATATCGAATGAGCACCATGATC
The DNA here is from genome assembly GCA_037443945.1 of Caldilineales bacterium. Lineage (GTDB taxonomy): Bacteria > Chloroflexota > Anaerolineae > J102 > J102 > SSF26. The sequence goes on along the minus strand of JBBINH010000007.1, from coordinate 62,307 downwards.
GTGGGCCGGATCGTGGCCCCCCACGGGGTGCGCGGGGAGGTCAAGGTCGAAGTCATGACCGATTTTCCCGAGCGCTTTGCCGTGGGCGCGGAGTTATGGCTCGAAGGCGAGGAACAGCCCCGCCGGGTCCTCTCGGCACGGCCCTATCGCGGTTTTATGTTGATTCGCCTGACCGGTTACCCCACCCGTACCGAGGCCGAATCGTTGCGTGGCCGTTTCCTGGTGATCCCACGCGAGTGGGCGCGGCCCCTACCGGAAGGGGAGTACTACAGCGATGAACTGGAAGGCTTGCTGGTTGTGACAACAACCGGCATTGAATTAGGGATTTTACGCGAAGTCTGGTGGACAGGAGCCAATGAGGTCTATGTGACACAAGGGGCCTGGGGTGAAGTGCTTTTGCCGGCCATTGCCGACGTGGTGCAAGAGGTTGATTTGCAAAATCGGCGACTTGTGGTAAAGTTGCTGCCAGGTCTGGTTCCGGCCCTGGATGACAGCAACGAAGCGGATGGACCGAGCCGATTCTGACGGCGTGGCGCATCCTAAGGCGGACGCAAGCTCTCGGCAACAGGGTCAGGCAGTCGGGGCTGGAGCGTCTGAGGGAGCCCCTCGGTGAGCGCCGTTCGGCGGTCAGACGGGCCGGGACGAGATCCGGTTTATCCTGTTGGCCGCCGTGGAGAAGACCTCCGGGTCGGCGTTCCGCTCGGGAGAGATGGCAATGACAAGGGTGTGGCTTGCACTCCTGGCCGCCGTTGTGATTCTGGCCGGAAACTTGGTCCTACCGGCTCGGGCCCAGGCTGCACCGGGTTCCGGGGGAACGGTACATATCGTGCGTCGAGGCGAAACCCTCACCCAGATCGCCCGACGCTACGGCGTTTCGATGCGGGCGTTGGCTGCGGCCAACGGAATCAGCAATGTCAATCGCATTTACGTGGGCCAGCGGCTGGTTATCCCGACTGCCGGTGGGCCGGCGCCGACATCCCCATCCGTTTCGGCGCCGGCCGGCGCCCGACGTTGGATCGAGATTGACCTCTCGCAACAGCGCCTGATCGCCCACGAAGGCCATCGCGTGGTCCTCAATGTAGCCGTCAGCACCGGCCTGCGCCGTACTCCCACACCGGTGGGCACGTTTCGCATTCGCAGCAAAGTCCGCAGCCAGACCATGTCAGGACCCGGCTACCGGCTGCCCAATGTGCAATGGGTTATGTACTTCGTGGGCAACTACGCCATTCACGGCACGTACTGGCATAACAACTTTGGCCGGCCTATGAGTCACGGCTGTGTGAATCTGCGCAACGCCGATGCCAGGTTCCTCTACGAATGGGCCGATTACGGCACACCGGTCGTCATCCATCGCTGAAGTCCCCCTCAAGCTCCATCGTTTGGAATCGCTCCCGAAGTCGTGGTCTGAACGGCGCGGCGCTACTCGCGGTCGGGATTCGCACCGGATGCGGGCACCGTTTTGTCCATAAGCCGCCGGAAACGGGGATCGAGCAAAACCGTACGCCGTAAGCCCTCTTCCAGAGACACCCGAGGCCGATAGTCGAGGAGGGCGGCAGCCTTTTCCAGATCGGCCAGAAGACGGTTGACCCCACCGCTTTGCTGTTCATTGTACAAAACACGGGCCGTGCGGCCTGTGACTCTTTCCGCCAGGGCAATCAGTTCCACAACGCTGGTCTCGCGACCGCTGCCGACGTTGATGACCTGACGATCCACCCCCTCCCGGATGCCGGCCTCGATCAGGGCATCGACGACATCGTCAATATAGACATAATCGCGCGTTTGCTTACCGCTGCCGAAAACCACGAAAGTGCCACCGTTGAGCACCTGATGAATCAGTTGGGGGACCACCGGTGGATAGGCCGGCGGCAAGGCCTGGCCGGGACCATAGGCATTGAAAATGCGCAAGGCCACCGTTTCGATGCCGTAATGGATGCCCAGGGTGAACATGTAATGTTCGGCGGCAAATTTGCTGACAGCATAGGGGGTGAGCAATTGAGGGACGACCGTCTCGTCCACCGGCTGACGTTTTTGGTCGCCGTAGATGGTGCCCGACGAGGCCAGGACGATGCGGCGAATGCCGGTGGCACGCATGGCTTCCATGAGGGTGACGGTGCCGCCAACATTGACATCGTTGTAGTCGCGCGGGTAGAGGATGGATTGAGGCAGGGAGACGCGGGCAGCCAGGTGATAGACACAATCGATACCGTGCAATTGGGTCCACAGCTTGGGCAGATCGCGCACATCCCCGCGTTGGAAGAGGACGCGTTCGTCAAGCGCAGTGGGATCGCCGGCGCTGAGATCGTCCAGGACACGGACGTGATGTCCCAATTCAACCAGACGTTTAGCCAGATGGCGGCCGATGAAGCCGGCTCCTCCGGTGATCAGAAAATTCATAGCTCCTGTTCCGTTGGGACGACGAGAAATGCGACACCGAGAGAGGCGTGGGGAAAGCAAGCGCCATAGAACCGCCTTTGGATCGAGGCGAAACCGGGTATTCATTGTACCGCTGCCGGCGCCTTTGGGCAATTCCGGCCGTCTCTGAAATTCCCTACCCGGCCGCCCGCCACCGTGCGCTGATTGAGAAAATCGGTCTCCCTGAGCCATGGTGCCGGGCATCGGCCTGCGCCGACCGGGTGCGTCGGCGTAAGCCGACCGAGAGGCCACAGGCCCATAAGAGGCGACCTCGATCGGCACGTGGGCAATTACCCGTCTCTCCGCAAAGCCTCTTGCCGGGGCCGAAAGCACATGTTACGATGGCAACATGACCGAATGCGCAGATGCGATTTCCTCGTGGCGTCTTTCGTTGCCATCGGTCCGTCGTGACGATATGGCGGCGCAGGTCGAAGCCTGGTTTGCCTCGCCCCTGATCGCCGCCGTGCAGGCGGAAACACCGCCCGGTCTGCTCATGGCCTGGGGCGTCGGCCCCGACCTGGCCTCCATCGCACCGGGGACCTTGACCGCCGTTTCCCCCGATCCCCTGGCCCTGTTGGCGCTGGCGGTGTCGATGCGCAGCAACATCGCGGCCGAAGCGGCGACGGCCTGCACCCGCTTGCTCGATGCCCCCTATCGCGGGCGACCCTGGGGTCAGTATCTGCAACGGATCTACAACACATCGTGTCCGGCCTGTTGGCGGCCGACCATGGCCCTGGCCTTTCGCTGGCAAGGCGCGCCGCCGACCCTGGTAGCCCGCACCGTCGCCTGCGCGCATTGCGGGTACCAGGGTGAGGCCCTCGCTGAGGTCGAAGACCGGGCGCGGGCAGCCGAATTCGAACCCGGCCGCGGGCTTTTCTGGGAGATGATGGAGCGGGTCGTTCCGGTGGGCGATCCTCTGCGGCCTCGCATCGAGCAGGTGACCCAGTTCTATACGCCTCGCAATCTGTGGGCTTTATGGCAAAGTCTGCGCATCCTGCGGGACTTGGGGCTGGACCAAGCCCTGCGTCGGAGCTTGCAATGGGTCATGGCCCGGGCTTTGTGGCTGGGAAGCAGCCTCGCCGATCAACCGGAGTGGCTATGGCAAACAGGGGTGCGACGCCCCCGACGGTTCGGCGAACGCAATCTGTTCCTCGTGTTGCACGAGGAAGTGCGGCGCCTGCATCAGCAGGCATCCAGGCCCGATCGCACGGTTCATCTCGTCCAGCGCTGGCCGGAGCAGTGGGCCGGCATAAGCACGGTACAGGCAGGGCTGGTGCTGGCGGCGGTGCCGCCGCCGTTACCGGTGTATTGGCTGTTGCGTGTGGCCTGGAGTGGCTGGCTTTTCGGTCGGGAGGCGGTCACACCGCTGTTGGATTTGCTGACCCTGCGACCGGGAGAGTGGGACTTTTGGCAACGACGGCTTCGGCGCAGTTTTCAGGCTTTATGGCAGGCCCTGACACCGGGCGGTCATCTGGCCGTGCAATGGCGGTGGCGCGGGGATGAGGACCCCTCGGCCGCCGTCCTGGCCGCCCTCCCGCGCTTGTGCGAACCGCCGCGCGTGGCGATGAGTGCTGTCGGCGAGTACGTGGCTCTGGCGGTTGCGACCAAGTCGGCGCCGTCCCCGGCCGTCCGGACCGCACCCGCAAAGACCGAAGCCGCCGCCATTGCCGCAACGGCCCTGCGCGATGTCATAAGCCGATACGGAGAACCGTTGCCGACAGCCGTCCTCCGCCCCCACATTCTGGCGGCCTGGCAAGGGGCCGGGCTACCGGTGCTGCCGGGAGAAGTCGAAACCGATCTGGAGGCCGTGCTCGATCCCTTGACCCCACCGGCCGGCCTGGTTGTGCTCGGTAGCACGGGTGCGCCCTGGGAACCGGGCGAAACGGCCTTTTGGTGGCTGGAAGAGCCGCCGGCGGCCTGGCAACCGGCCAGCGACCGCAGCGAGACGACGTTTTTGCAGTGGGTCCAGAAGCACCTCTATCCCGATGCCGAGACCCTGGTCGCTGCGCTGACCCTGGCCCTTCCGGCCCTTTTACCTCCCGATCGCCCCTGGCTCGAAGCCTTGATGGCATCCTACCTCGATGTAACCCCAACGGGTCTGATCCTAAAGCCGCAGGATGACCCAAGCCGGCGTCGGCAGGAGTGCGAACGGTTGGCCCGCGGCCTGGTGGGCATCGGCGAGCAGATGGGGTTTGCCGCCGCCGCCTGGTGGGAAGATGGGCTTTGGACGGTCGAGTGGCAGCGGGAGGGGCGACGGCGAGCCGGTTTTGTCGTGACGAGCACCACGGCGCTCACGCCACGGCTATGGCGTAGCCGTGCGCCTATTCCGGGGTTAGCGCGTTTTCTCATTTTTCCGGGGAGTCGGGCAGGATTGGTGCAATGGCGTCTTGAGCACCAACCGTTATGGGCGGCTGCTCTTGCCACCGGAGGCTGGACGGTGATCCCATTCCGGCGCCTGCGCGAGCTGCTGGCTACGCCGGATGAAAAGCCCGATCATTGGCTAACGCAGCTGGGACTGGAACCCATGACCTCGGTTCCGCCCGAACAAATGCGGTTTTTCTAGATCCGGTGGTGTGCAACGCCGGTCGCTTCGCCCTCGCCAAGGGCGCACAAATGGGCCCGGAGGTGGTGGAAATCCCATCCCCCATCGCAGGTAAGTATGAGACACGCCGAACTTCGGGAGAATGGACTCCGTGCGGGCCGGGGCAAGGGCCGACATCGGTCCCGGCTTGACATGTTGGGGTTCTGATGCTTCACTTAGGCCATGACACGTTTATCGACGCGCCATGCCCTCAGGAGAGGATAACGATGGCCGGTGCTGCCATGTTTGCCGGATTGGTCGCCGATGAGCAGGGTCGCGAGGCCGAGGTCACATGGGTTGGTCCCGACGCCTGTTACGTCATCGACGACGACGGTTTTCGCCGGCATATTGATGCCGCCGAAGTGGATCGCCAGGTTCTGCGCTATCTGCGCGAGCAGATCGAGCCGCATCGCGAGCTGGCCGTGCGCACCATTCTCCAGCTCATGGGCAAAGAGGATATCTTCAGCAAAACGGCGGTTGAATACGCCCTCAGGCGGATGGAAGATGCCGTAGGCACGCCTTTACCGCCCGCCGCGCGCGCGTTGTTGCGTGCGCAGGGCTTTCGTATTGTCATCAACGTCCACGGCGAGGTGGTTGCCGTGGAGATGGGTGAACCGCCTTTCGACGCCGAGGAATAACCGGCGCGGTCATGCGGCTCGTTTCGCCCGCGGATTTGTCGACCCTCGTCGAACTCTTCCGAACCGGGAGAGTGGCCGTACCCCCGCCTCATCCGCAGGATTCAGCGCCGCCAGCGCTCGCGCGGCGTCCCCAGCAACGTCCCCCCGTCCTGTTATCCCTCTCGGGTCGATGTCTGCAACCGGGCTTGAACCCAGATGCTATGCCAAATCCGGAGCTGCTCGATGATCCGGTTTTGGGTCCACCAGGTACGCTCGTCCAACATCACCGGCACGAGCAAACCCACGGCCCCGGCCTGAACATAGGCCTCGACCTCTTTTTGACTGATTTCGCCTCCGGCCAACAGGGCACTTGCCGGCGCCGCCGCCCGTAACTCGGCCAGATAGTCCGGTCCGAAAATGTCGGCAGGGTAAAAACACTGCAGCACATGACCACGGGCGGTGTTTTCGACCGCCTCGGCCCGCGAAAGCACGGTCGGCACGTAGAGCACATCGTGTTTGTAGGCGTAATTCGCCGTCCGTGGTCGAAAATAGGGCGCTATCAGATACTGCGCACCGGACTCGATGGCCATTTTCGCCTCGTTTTCGACTTCGCAACCGCTCACCCCCACCAGAATCTCATCCCCCACCCGTTCTCGCAACAAGGCCAGCGTGCGCAAGCTCCCCGGCGCGGCCAGAGCGACGAGCACGGCCCCCACAGGCACGGCGGCAAAGGCATCTCCCAGTTCGAGAACCGTATTCCGTCCCAGCGCCTGCTCCAAATGGACAATGATCCCGACTTGCTGGAGGCGCTCGGCAATACGACGGCTGTTGGAAGTAGCAGGGCGAGAAGGAAGTGAGGAGGAGGTCATAGGGAATCCATCCTCATGGCAGTGCGCCGGTCAGATCGTTCATAAGGGCATTCCAGACAGTTCGCCCCCGCCCTGGAGGCATCGTGATGGCCGCAGGACACGAGGGTTATGGATCGCTGCAGTCACGGGTAAAGCCGCAATTGCGGCAGATGAGCTTACAATGACGTCGGGCGAAAGGACCGCCGCACAGCCAGCATCGCTCGTCCTCCGCGCGGACACCAACGGGCATGGCCGGAGAATGGTCGGTCGTTTGTGCTTTCCTGGCCGGGGACGAACGCTTGGTGGCGGTCATGGCTTCAGTATACAATCGTTCCCGCACGTCCCCCAAATAGCGCTCAGGAGCTACGGCCATTGAGCCCGTTTCGCCGGCATGGGAGAAAACATCCATGAAGCACCCGCTGGCCCGGCTGGGGTCACAGCAACGGAAACGGTGGTTTTGGGGTTGGCTGGGACCGACCCTCGTCGTCATGCTTGTCTTGCAGATCGTCGGTACGCCTTTGCAGACACCGACGGCGCCACGTGGCATCATCTCGTATGAATTCGCCGGCACGACCGAGCGTGCTGCCGCCATTCTGGCCGGTTGGGATGAAAACGCCCGTCTCCATGCCGGCTTCAGCCTGGGGCTGGATTACCTCTTCATGCCGCTTTATGCCATGACCATTGCCCTGGGTTGCCTATGGGCCGCCGAACGCTGGCGCCGGCGTCCGTTGACGGCCCTCGGTACGCTGCTGGCCTGGGGAGTCTGGCTGGCAGCCGTGTTCGATGTCGTCGAGAATCTGGCTCTATGGCGCCTGCTCAGCGGGACCCAAACCGACCCCTGGCCGGGGATAGCGTGGTGGTGTGCGCTGCTCAAATTCGCCCTGGTCGGAGGCGGTTTGGTCTACATCCTGGTTGGAGCCATTGTTGGGCTGGAACGCCACTAGACGGGCAAGGTCGCTATAAAAGCGCGCACAGCCTCGGCAACGGCCGTCCCATCGGACAAATCGAGCACCTGCCGTGCCAGCGCAGTGGCGGCCGGCAGGGTCAGCCGGGCGATGAGCGCCTTGGCAGCAGGGATGGCCGGCGGCGCCATGCTGAATTCGTCCAGCCCCAGGCCGACGAGGACGGGAATGGCTTCGGTTAAACCGGCCAACTCGCCGCACAGTCCGACCCATTTGCCGGCCGCATGGGCCACGTCGATGACACGAGCGATCTGGCGCAAGACGGCCGGATGAAGGGCATCGGCAAGGGCGGCCACACGGGCATTGCCACGGTCGGCCGCAAAGGTGTATTGTGCGAGGTCATTGGTGCCGATGCTGAAGAAATCCACCCACGGGGCCATCTGGTCGGCCAACACCACGGCGGCCGGGACCTCCACCATCATACCGAGGGGAATGGGATAGCGGTGCGGTATGCCGGCGGCATCCAGTTCGGCGGCGGCAGCGGCCAGGAGCTGCCGGGCAGCGTCCAGTTCGGCGAGGGTGGCCACCATGGGGAACATGATGCGCACGTTGTCGTGCACGCCCGCCCGCAGAATGGCGCGCAGTTGCGTCTTGAAGAAGTCAGGCAAGGCCAACGAAATGCGGATGGCGCGCCAGCCCAGGAAGGGATTGGCCTCGGCCGGCATATCAAGATAAGGTGCGGGCTTGTCGCCCCCGATGTCGAGGGTGCGGATGATGACCGGCCGCGGGGCCATGGCCGCGGCCACCTGGGTGTAGGCGGCCGTCTGTTCTTCCTCACCCGGTGGTTCGTGGCGATCCTGGAAGAGGAACTCGGTGCGCAACAGCCCTACCCCTTCGGCGCCGGCAGCCAGGGCGGCTTCCACTTCGGCCGCAGCGGCCAAATTGGCCACGACTTCGACCCGATGACCATCGCGCGTGCGCGCCGGCTGTTGGGCCGCCGCCGCCGCCGCACGGCGTTGGGTCAGGTAGGCAGCCTGGCGGGCCTGAAAAGCAGCCCGGGTCTCGGCGTCGGGTTCGACAACCACTGTGCCGGTACTGCCGTCCACGGCCAGCCATTCCCCGTTTTTGACCGCGGCCAATAGAGCGGGACCGATCCCGACAACGGCAGGCAAGCCCAGGGTGCGGGCCAGGATGGCCGTGTGGGACGTGGGTCCCCCGCGTGCCGTACAGAAGGCCAGCACGCGGCGGCGGTCGAGCGTCGCCGTCTGGGAGGGGGCCAGATCGTCGGCCAGGAGGATGGTATCGGCCTCCAGTTCGAGCGGGGTCTCGGCGGCGCCCATGAGCAGACGCAGGACACGAGTGCCTACATCGCGCAGGTCGGCCGCCCGTTCCTGGAAGCGGGGACCGGCCATGGCCTCATAACGACGGGCTACGGTAGTGATGGCATCGCTCACAGCCGCCTCGGCATTCAAGCCTTGTTCGGCGATGGCCGTCCGGATGGCGGCTTCGAGGTCGGGGTCGCTCAGGGCCAGGGCATGGGCTTGAAAGATGCGCGCCTGGGCTTCGCCCAGCTCCGTCTGCATGCGCGCGGCCAGGGTTTCCAGATCGGCCCGAGCCCGGGCTGCAGCGGCCTCATAGCGCGCCCACTCGGCCGCCGGATCGGCTGCCCTGTAGCGGGGAACTTCCAAATCGACCCGATCCAGAAAACGGGCGCGACCGACGGCCCAACCGGGGGCAGCAGCCAGCCCGTGCAAAAGCGCACGGCCTTGTAATGGCAGGAGGGCCTCCGTCGCGGCGACGGGTGGCGGCGCCGGTGCTTCCGCCGCTTCGCCAAAACCGGACTCGGCCAGGGCGACCAGGGCGGCAATAGCGGCAGCGGCATCCTCCCCGCCGGCGCTCAGCTCAATCGTATGCCCCTGTTCGGCGCCCAGGCTCAACACCTGATTGAAGCGCCGCGCATCCACCGGGCCGACACCGGTGGTCAGATTGCGCACGGTGATGGTGGCCTGAAATTCGGCTGCCTTTTGCACAAAGAGCACGGCCGGTCCGAAGTGCAGTCCGGCATGATTGACCAGGGTCACACGGGCGACGATTTCCCCGGCCGGAGCCTCGGGGCCGGAAGCGGGAGCGGTTGCCGATGGGGAAGCCACACCCATGCCCAGCGCTTCTTGTTTGGGCGACAGCGCGGCCATGGCTTCCTCGACTACCGCCTCCAGGTCCATGCCGATGGAAGCCTGCACGGCTGCAGCCATGGCGCCTTCGACAAAGGGCGCCGCCACCAAACGCACTCGCGCCGCCTGTTCCGGCTCCAGAAATTCCAAAGCCATCTCGGCGCTCAGGATAGCACTGCCCAGATCCATCAGCACCACAACGCCATCCTCGTCGTAAACCGTCTGGATGGCTTCGAGGATGGCGGTGGCATCGGTGCCAAAGGGCTGCTCCGGATCGCCGGTGCCGCCGACGGCGGCAATCGCAGCCCGGCCCTGGGTTTGTTGTGCGGCCAGGGCCTTTACGGCCTGGGCCAGTTCGTGGCTGTGCGAGACGAGGACAAGTCCGACCATCGGGACAGGGCAGAGGATGCGTGCTTTAGGGACGAGAAGACGAATTCCGGCTGAGCCGGGGCAGGAAAAGGCGCTGGGCGCCGGCGGCGATCAGGATGGGGCGCGGTCGCGAATACGGGCCGACATTGCCTTCACGATCCACGGCCGCCACCCGCCAGTAGTACAGGCCGGGCGGCAGCGTAAGCGGGAGTTGATACGAGGAACGGTCGAGCGGGGGCACAACGGTGGTGGTCGTCGGCGCAAGGCCCGTTGCCGCCGTCGAAGCGTCGGCCGTGGCGGGCGTCGGGGCCTCGTCTCGATCGGCCGCCTGCGAAGTCGTCGGTAAGGGGGAGACAAAGGTCAACGGCGAAACCGCAGCGGTTGCGGCCGACGTCAAACGGCGATTGCGGACCTGAAAGGGAAGGAAGTGGAGATGCGTAGCCGGCACCCAGGCATCCACCTCAGGCGTATGATAGTACAACTGACCTCGATACAGGGTGTTTTCCAACTGGACTTTGTAACCGACGAGGGGGAAGGTGCCGTCGGTCAGGGGCCGATGCCAGCTCAGCCGCGCCCCCGGCGCCTGCCAGGCATGCGCAGGCGGCCATTCCGGTATCGGCGCCGTGGGTAACCGATGGGGAAAGGCCCGTTGCCGGAAGGTCTCGTAAAGAGGGCTGACGACGAAAGGTCCCGGCACCCAAAGGGGGTCGCGGTTGACGAAAATCCCCGGTCCCCAACTGGTCGTCCACGATTTGAACCAGAAGGAACGCGTGATGCCGTAACGGCGAACTTTATCCCATAAAGCAGAAAAATCGGCATAACTGACGGTTTCGCTCCATCCCCACGTGTTCAATTCGGTAATCCACAATTCATAACCCATTCCGTCAATAGGCGCTTTTAGTCGAGAAATCTTGTCGTCATGATTGCTAAAAGCATGAAACGTGACGATATCGACATCCTGACGGATGTCCAGGGGCCCGCGCAAAGCCATCAAGCGCCGCAAGAAATCCGGGCCGTAAATGTCGGAGAGTCCACCCAACAACAGACGACCGCCAATGTCATGGCGATCGATTTCGACGCGCGCGCGCTTGACCAGTTCGGCATAGGTGGTGACATTGGCATTGGCCGGGTCATGAGGGACGTAGAGGAACTCCCACAGGTCGGGTTCGTTCCAGATCTCCCAATCGTGCACCTGGTTTTTGCCGTAGGCGCCGTAGCGGCGGATCATCTCTCGCAGAAAGTCCGACCAGTCCTCCATGTTGATGGGCGGGTAGTTCTTGACCGTGCTGTGGATGCAGTTTTTGCCGGTCATCCCGCCGATGGCGGCCCAGTCGGGCGTGAAGAAAATCTCGGGCACGGGGATGATACCGTAGTTGCTGGCGATTTGGAAGGCGTAATCGAGATCGGTCCACACGTAACGGTCGCGTTCGGGTTCGAGGAAGCACCACCAGGCGGCAAAGCGGGCGCTGCGCACGCCGGCGCCCCAGCTTTTGCCGATGACTTCATCCAGTTGGTCGACGCGAATGGAGCCCTCCAGCCGCGGATAGGCTTCTTCGCGTGGGAAGTTCCACTGCCAGCTGGGACCCAGGATATCCATCCCGTAGGGCGATTGCGAGCGTGGCTGTGCCAACGGATGGGGCGGTGTTTGTGCCTGAACCGGAAGGGAGCCGAAGAAGATGAAGCCGACAAGGCAGCCGAGTAGAGCGAGAAGGCGTGACATGGTCTCACTCCTGAGGCAGACGGCGGATAAGGCCAACCGCCAGTGGTTCGGCCATGCGTGCCCCGGTGGCCGGATCGTAAAAGCCGGCCATCAAGGTATAGGTGCCGACCGCCAGATCGGCAGGCAAGATGAGCGCAAATCGATCGCGGATCACGTCACCGGGGCGCCAGAGAGGCGCCGGGAGATAATCGCCACCGGGCCGATGGTCGGGAGCCTGGGCTCGTTTGTTGCCGGCCTCGTCAAAGAGTTGCAAGAAGCTGTGCCAGGGGAGCGTTGGTGTGCGAACCACACGCCAGTACAGATCCACCGTCAGCAGGCTGCCCGGTTGGGCTGTGCCTGCCCAGGCCGTATGCAGCCAGCGCATGGACTCGCCATGGGGTATCTCGAAAACGGGTTCGGGAACGGTGTATTCCCCGAGCACGCGCGCCACATCGGTACCGAAGGGTTCTATTGCGTAGCGCACCTCGACGCCAGGCATGGCTTTGCTCAAAAAGACAGGGCGTCCGGTAGCCAGGGCCGTGGCCAGAGTGCCGTTCAGATCGGCGAAATCGCGGTAGCCGAGCCTATCGGGCGGCACGATCAAGGGAAATAAGGCGGTCATCTTCGGCGCGCGGCCTAACACGTGCTGGAAGTAGAGCATGGGCGTCATCTCATCGCGATCGTTGCTGATGAGAATGGCATCGGCCGGAAGCGCTTGGTCCAGAATCTGCTGCCAGCGCCGGGTGGTCTCGTAGCTCAGGCGGCGATCGAATTCGTCGCTCCGATTCTGAATCTGCAAATAAGGCCAGATCAGCATGGCCAGGGCCAGCGCCAGCCAATACGGCCGCAGACGAGGGCCCGTCAGACGACCGAGGAGCTCAACGCCATAAGCCAGACCCAAACCCAGCCACAGGGTGGCAATGAGCAGGGGCGGTAGGTAGAAGGCCTGAATATCGCCGATGCCATAGAACAGATTGAAAGCGGTTGTCAGCAAGAAACCGGAACCGGTCAGCAGCAGGACCGGCCATTGTTCCTCCAGGATCAGCGCCAGGAGACCGAGGCAAACGAGGGCGAGGCCGACCCAGCCGAGATGGTCGAAGAAAAACCGGCCTGCTATCGGGATTTGCGCCAAAGCCTCGCCGGGACCGCGCAAGGCATCGGCAAAGCGGACGCCCAACACAAAGCGCAGCCAACCCGCCGGGCTGTTGTCGTAAAGGACAAGGACATGGTCAGACGTCAGCGCCAGGCGGAGCCAGGGACTGGCCGGAGCCCGCAGCGGTATGTACAGATAGAGCAAGAGCGGTCCCAGCAGAAAGGGCAGCGCCCGCCAGAGCCGACGCCATTGGAAGAGGTCGGTCCACTGCCAGAGGAGATAAAGCAGCAGGCCAGGCGCAAGCAGCAGAAGGGTGAGATGATGGGTCAGTCCCAGGCCCAAAAGCAAAGCCAAAAGGCCCAGGACGCGATCCGGGCGCGGGCGACGCGGTTCGGGACGCGTGAACCAGCCGCCGGCGGCCAGGCCGGCGCCCAAAAGGGCCGCGACCAAAACCATCTGGAGGGTGTAGACTTCGGCCTGAGTGGCCTGAGCCCATAGCGTGGGCTGGGTCGCCCATACCACCGTGGTGATGGTCGCCAGCAGACCTGCACCCCGACGCCAACGCAGCCGGAAGAGCAATTGGCTCAGCGCCTCGTAGGCCAGCAGGTAAAAGAGCCCTACGGCCACCCCACCCCACAAGGCGCTGAAATGGTTGACTCCCTGGGCCGGATTGGCCTGATACAGCCGGGTCCACAGCCAGCCCAGGAGATGGTAAAGAGGATAACCGGGCGGATGGGAAACACCCGCCAGAGGCACGGTGAACTGAAACTCCCCGGCATCGCCGGGCAATACGGCCGGGGCAGCCGTCAGACGATAGGCCACAAAGGCCAGCAGGCCGAGTAGGAAAGCCGGTAAGCGAGAGCGGGGATACATGGCGATGGGAACCGTCCTATGGCAAGGCCGGTTTATTCGATGCGCAGCCAGTCGAAGGCCGCGGCCAGGCTACGAAAGTCACCGGCAATGCGCAGGAAGGCATCGGTGGGATCGAGCACTTCGGCAGCCGTGCCGGGCGCAGCGCCGACAATGCCGACAAGGGCATGGGCATAACCGTTCAACTCGGCCGGTGTGGTCAGACCGGAACCCAGGCCTCGGAGTGCGGCGATCAGTTCGGCCGAGACGAACGTCCCGGCGCCCTCGCGCGTGGCCAGGATGACGAGCCGGCCGGGCGGCAGGCTGCGGAGATAGGCCACCAGCCGCTCGACCTCGTAGGGATTGGCCACGGTATCAAAGCCGCGTTGGGCCAATACACGCCCGCGGCGCCGGTCGAGAACGGTCACATTATAGCCGCGACGACCGAAGGAAGCCGGGAGCTGCGTTCCGGTGGCATCGGTCAAGGTGATATAAGCTTCGGCGAAACTGTGGACTTCGATGTCCACCGGCGCCTGCACACCCGTCTTGCCGATCAGGGCCTGAGACAACACCTGCCGCGGGACGGCAACGTGCCCAAACCGGAAACGCAGGTGGTTGATTCCAGGACGAGGAGCCAGCACAAAACCGTACTCCTGCCAGTCGGGACTCATGCCAACTTCGCCAACCGTTTGGCCGTTGAGCACCACGCGCAGTCGTTGCGATGGTCCCCCAGGCCAGGAGAAGGGCACGGCGCGGAAGGTCAACCGTCGCGGGGTGGTGTCTTCGCTGCGGAAGAGGAGCAAGGCCTCGGGCGCCGTAGCCCAAATGCCGGCAGCGCCGCCCACATCGGCTTCGTCTTCGCCCCAGCCCTCGCCACGCCAAGCCGCGGTATCCGCGTCGCCGAAATCGAGGAGCAGAGGCAAGGGCGCCGACGGCCGCACGGCGAACAACCGACCGCTCGCATCGGCATGGAGCGGTTCGGGATCATGGGGAATCAGGTCCAGCGCCAGCTGCTGGCTGGCCTGCCAGGTATCGGCATAGGGCAGACGACCGGGCGTCGGCGGCAAAAGCAGCAGATAGCGCACCCCCCACAGGGCCAGCAGCGCCTCCACCTGGGCACGGGCGGCGGCCAGGGTCTCCGCATCCGGAGGATGGCCGGCTTCTTGCCGGGTGATGGCCTGCACCAACGGCAAACGGGCAAAGTACGCGAACTTAATGGACGGATTGCGCGAGGTGTTGCCGGACAAGATGGGCTTGCCATGGGCGGTCATGTAGTACTGGGCGCGCGTATCCTCGAAGCCCAGGACGCCAAAACTGTTGCGCCACCCCATCGGGATCGGCAAGACGGCGCCCTCGGGCTGCGCGGCCAGGGTGCGGATGACGGCCGGAATCCGGGCATCGGTTAGGGGCAACGGGATAACGGCATGCTCGCCGAGGATGACGCCGGCGAGTACGACAACGAGCCCTTGCGCAAGCCGGGTCCTGCGCCGCCACCGGCGCGCGCACGACCACAGCCAGGCCACAGCCCAGGCCGCCAGAATGGCCAGCGCCAGGATGAGCACCAGGCTCCAGCGATTGGCCACGCGGTTGCCCTTGACCAGGGGCAGGTAGTGCAACAGCAAAAAGGGCAGAGGAATCGAGGTCTGCAGGCCGTCGAAGTCAAACACGTAGCGTCCCCGTACCTGCAACAGCGGACCCAGGGTAAACACAGCCGCCAGACCGGCCGCCGCCACCCAACCTCGCTGCCGTCGCCAGAGGATAACGGCCCCGATCAGCGCCAGGGCTGCTGTGGCATAACCCAGGAAGACCGTATTCACATCGCGAAACGGAGCTGTGCCCTCCTGGACGGCCCGCAAATAGGCCGGCCAGTTCGGACCCCAAAGCGGATGTAAGGCCGTGGGCGTAAACCAGCCCACCAGATCGGCAGACAGATTGAGGGCATCTCCCCACCCCCGCAGCAGGTAATCGGCGGCCAGAAAAGCCCGCACCGTCGGCCAGAGATAGGGAAAAGTGAAGACCACGGCAAGCAGGGCAGCCATGAAGAGGGCCTGCCAACGCTCTCGGTCGGGCCAAGGGTGGAAAAGCAGATCCCGCCAGGGACGTGCTAACAACAGACACAAGGCCAAAAAAGCCATGAACACCGCGAACTGCACATCCACCAAAAGTCCCCAGGCCGCAAAAAGGGCGGTGAGGATGCTGTCACGTCGGGTAGGTCGTTCCACCAGACGCAACAGATAAAGCACGAAAAACGGCAGAAAGTGGATGTTCTGGATGTTGTAATGGCCTAAGGCCAGGTAAACCCCACGATTGGACGAAAACGCAAAAACAATCCCGGCGATCAGAGCCGCCCAACGGGCCCCCGGTCGCCCCCGCAACAGCCATAATGCCAGCCAGTAGGCCCCCCAGGCCGAGACGACGATGTTATAGAGCAGGGTCAGGTTGGAGGCGAAAGGCCAGCCCACGGCCACACCCAGGGGCAGAGCCAGGATCGCCGCCAGCAAATTGTAGCTGTAGAGCAAGAGCTCCATGCCCAGCGGATAAAAAATGGCCGGGCTGTAAAAAGGTGTGCTGTGCCGATCGAGCAGGCTATGCTTGAACCACCACATCGACCAGATGAAGGTGTATTCGTCATAGGCCCAGGTATCCGAGCCGGGGACGAAGGTGGTGATGTGGCGGATCAGCGGCCAGGTCGCGATCAGGCTCAGCAGCAAAAACAGGCCGAGTAAAAAGCCGTGGCGACGAAGCATACCGAGAGCAAACCGTGCACACAAAAGCGCTTGTACGGAATCAGCATGGTAGCACAGGCCTGCGGGCTGCGACGAATCGCCGGAGGTCGGGAAACGCCAACGCCTGAGATCGTGAACGGCTCCAAGACGACACCTCTCTCTGTTGCCTGCCACCTGCTGTCTGTGTTAGAATGATGGATGTACTCATTCAATGATGCATTTATTTTTTCATTTTTATTAATCCTTAAAAACTCTACTTATATTGCAAAAAGTAGAATAATCACACAAATAAAGCGAGGTCTTATTCCGTGTTAATCGACCGTATCTCTCGTTTTCTTGGACTTATTGTTTTCGCCATCCTCGGTTGGCAAATCGGCATTATCATCACGCAAACCAGCAATCCTTTCGCCGATCTGGCGTCGTTTCGCTATATTGGACCCCTCACCCTGGCAGGCGCCGTCCTAGGATGGTTCATAGCTCCCTGGTTGACCACGCGGCCGGCCTTGTGGGCGATTCGTTTCATCCGTCAGATCCCCATCGAGGAGGTCTTAGCAGGCGCCATCGGGCTGGCCCTGGGTCTGGCTGTGGCCGCCTTGCTGGTGATCCCGCTTTCACGCCTGCCCAATCCTTTCGGCTCGATTTTGCCCTTCATCACCAGCATTATCTTCGGTTATCTGGGGGCAACCATTGCCGTGTTGCGCGGGCCCGACCTGATCGCCATGTTCTCGCGATCACGTCGTCTGCCCGAGCGAGGGGCACAGGCCATAACGGCGTCGCGCTCGTTTCTGCTCGATACCAGCGTCATCATCGACGGCCGTATCGGCGATGTGGCCCGCACGGGTTTTTTGCCCGGACCGTTGTTGCTCCCGCGTTTTATCCTCGCCGAGCTGCAATACATTGCCGATTCGCCCGATCCGCTGCGCCGGGCGCGCGGTCGTCGTGGCTTGGAGGTCCTGGAAACGCTGCGTGAGCTCCCGGAGGTCCGTCTGGAGATCGTGGACCTGGATGTCCCCGGCATCCGCGATGTGGATGAGAAACTCGTGGCTCTGGCCCGACAACATCGCTTTGGTCTTATCACCAACGATTTCAACCTGAATCGCGTGGCCGTCCTCCAGGGAATCAAGGTTCTCAATCTAAACGACCTGGCCAATGCCATGAAAGCCATCTATCTGCCCGGTGAGCACCTGCGGTTGCGGATTATCCAGGAAGGCAAGGAAATTGACCAGGGCGTCGGTTTCCTCGAAGACGGAACGATGGTCGTCGTCGAAAACGGGAGTCGTTATATCGGCAGGGATGTCGATCTCGTTGTCACCAAGGTGCTCCAAACCAGCGCCGGCCGTATGATTTTTGCCACACCGAGTTCAGCCTCATGAGTCTACGCGTCTACAACACGCTCACCCGCCAAATCGAGCCGTTTCGTAGCCTGGAACCGGGCCGCGTGCGCATGTACGTGTGCGGTCCCACGGTGTACGATGAAGCCCATATCGGCCATGCCATGTCGGCGATTGTTTTCGATATCATCCGCCGCTATCTCGAATACAAAGGCTACGAGGTGCGGCATGTCATGAACTACACCGACGTGGACGACAAAATCATCAACCGTGCCCGGGCCACCGGCCAAGACCCTTTCCGGTTGGCGCAGCATTACATCATCCGTTTCGAACAGCAGATGGCCCGGCTTGGGGTCAAGCCCCCCATGGTTACCCCGCGCGTGTCGACCACCATCGACGAAATCATCGCCATGGTGCAATGCCTGATCGAGCAGGGTTATGCCTACGAATCGGAGAGCGATGTCTATTTTCGCGTGCGCAGCGATCCCGACTACGGCAAACTCAGCCGACGCACTATCGAGCATGCCATCAGCAGCGAACGGCAGCGCTATGGCGATGAGCTGAAAGAGGATGCTGCCGATTTCGCCCTTTGGAAACGGCAGAAGGCCCCCGATGAGCCGGCCTGGCCCAGCCCCTGGGGCATGGGACGACCCGGCTGGCATATCGAGTGCTCGGCTATGGTGCGGCGTCATCTGGGGACGACCATTGACATCCACGGCGGCGGCAACGACCTCATCTTCCCCCATCACGAAAACGAGATCGCCCAGAGTGAATCGTGCCACCACGCGCCTCTGGCCACGTACTGGCTCCACAACGGCATGTTGCAACTGCGTGGGGAGAAGATGTCGAAATCCCTGGGCAACATCATCTCGATCGACGAGTTCCTGGCCCGGCACAGCGCCGATGCCTTGCGTCTGCTCATCCTCAATTCCCACTATCGCAAGCCCCTCGCCTTCGATGACGAGGTCATTGCCCAGTCGGAGCGGGGCCTGGAGCGGCTACGCAGCGCTCTGCGGCCGGCCGTGGGGAACCGGACGGAAGGTCCCGAAAGCGCCGCCTTGCTCGAGGCAGTCACAACGGCCCGGCAACGTTTTGAAGAGGCCATGGATGACGACTTCAATACGGCGGCGGCCCTTGGTCATCTTTTCGAGCTGGTTAAGGCCATCAACTCGGCACGGGATGCCGGCGTGGGTGGCGAGCCTTTCGCCCAGGCGCAGGCCGTGTTGCTGGAGCTCACCGGAGTCCTGGGTCTGCGCTTGCAGCAAGGCTCCGATGCCCGCACGGCCGACGTGACCCCCTTTATCGAACTGCTGCTGGAAACCCGGACCGCCCTGCGCCAGGCCCGTCAGTGGGCCTTGGCCGACCGCATTCGTGACCGACTGGCCGAGCTGGGCGTCATCCTGGAAGACAGCCGTGAGGGCACGGTCTGGCGGTGGCAGGGCTGAGGCATGAACTCATCTACGGCCGCCAAGCCGTGCGCGAAACCCTGCGTGCCGGTCGGCGGCGTGTGATTGCCCTTTATCAGGCCCAGGGCATGCAGGCCAGCCCTGTGTTGACCGAAATCGGCGAACGTGCTCGTGCGGCCCAAATCGCAATTCAGATGGTTCCGCGGCAACAGCTCGATACCTGGCTGGGCGCGGTCAACCATCAAGGCGTGGCCCTGGCCGTCGGACCCTATCCCTATGTGGATGTGGGCGAGGCCCTTGCCCTGGCCGCACGCCAGGGCCAACCGCCGTTTCTGCTCCTGCTCGACCGGGTCCAGGACCCGCAGAACCTAGGCGCGCTGTTGCGCACGGCCGAAGCCTGCGGGGTGCACGGTGTTGTCCTCCCCCGCCATCGTGCGGCGCATGTGACGCCGGCCGCCGTCCACGCTTCGGCAGGGGCCAGTGAACACCTGTTGGTCAGCGAGGTCACCAATCTGGTCGAGACCATGCGCCGGCTGCAGAAGCAAGGGCTGTGGCTGGCCGGCCTTGAGATCCACCCTCAGGCCCAACCGCCGGAAGCCGCGGACCTGAGCGGGCCGTTGGGCATCGTGGTCGGTTCGGAAGGCTTTGGCCTCGGTCGTCTGGTGGCAGCAACCTGCGATTGGCTTCTTTATCTGCCCATGGTCGGCCGCATCAACTCCCTCAATGCCGCCGTGGCCGGTTCGATTGTCCTCTATCACGTCATGCGGCGTCGCATGACTGGTGGACCTTCCTGAGGGAGCTTTTGCCCATCTTGAGCTTCATCGTTTTGCTTGCCTTGTTGCCATGCCTTTTGCCTTCCTCGGTTTATCCCTGGGTTTGAGCGCCGGGGTATCGCCCGGTCCTCTTTTGGCCCTTGTCATCCAGCGCAGCCTGCAGAACGGTTTGACCAGTGGCCTGCGGGTAGCCCTGGCCCCCTTGCTGACCGACGTGCCCATCGTCTTTCTGGCTGTGTGGCTGGTGGGGCATCTGCCGGAGCCTTATCTGGACGGTTTGCTCTTGGTGGGCAGCCTTTTTGTCCTCTGGTTGGGTATCGACGGTTGGCGGCAGGCCGGTGTCGAGTGGACACCCCGACCGACCACGGCCAGACGGGATGTGTTGCACGGCATGTTGGTCAACTTTTTGAATCCCCACCCCTATCTGTTCTGGGCCGCCGTGGGGGCGCCGACGATGGTGCAGGCCTGGCGGCTGCGGCCCGCTTATGCCGTGGCCTTCATCGGCGGGTTCTATCTCATGCTTGTCGGCAGCAAAATCATGCTGGCCGTTTTGTTCAGTCGGGCGCGAGGTCTGGCCCCACGCTATCAGCGTCAACTGAGGCGTGGTTCGGCCGTCCTCTTGCTGGGGATCGGCATGGTGATGTTGGTCGCGGCCATACGCAGTCTGGTATAGAGGCTTCGGATCATCTGGCCATGCTCACGATTGCGCCGTTGCGCCAACGCGAGGTAGCCGCCGTTACCGAGCTGTTCAACCGCACGACGGCGGCGCTGCCTTACTACCGTCCGCTCACACCGGAGCAGTTTCGGCGTTGGGTTTTGCTCAACGATGGGGCGCCTGATGCCGATCTGGCCGTGGATGGCGATGGCTGGCTGGTGGCCAATCAGGGAGGACACACCGTTGGGTTCGCCCATTGCACCGTGGGACGCACGGCCGATCAGACGCCCGAAGTACGACAGGGCTTTTTGCGTCTGCTCTTGCTCCTCGCACCGGTGGATCCCCAGGTGGCCAACGCGCTGCTGGCGGCGGCCGAAGCCTATTTTGTCGCCCGCGAGGTCACCCACGTTGCGGCTTTTCACGTTCGCACCGGGTATCCCTGCTATCTGGCCGGTCGTGGGGTGTTGCCCGGCCATGCCTTCGAGGTGATGGAAGCGTTGGCTCGTGCCGGATACCGTATCGGGCAGCGTTGGCTGCTCTATGAACGCCTTTTCGGCCGGCATGTGCCGGAGCCGCTGCCGGCTTGGCCCCGGTTGCGTCTGCAGTTCGATGAGGTTGGCCCACAGGCCTTCACCCTTTCGGTCTTCAGCGGTTATGAGTTTGTAGCCGAACTGAATTGTGTTGTGCTGCCCGAGTTGTCCGAATACAGCGGCGTACCGACGGCATCGCTGCGGCGGCTTCATGTGCAGGAACCCTATCGTCGTCGGGGCATAGGGCGTTGGCTGCTGTTGCGCTGTCTGAACGAGCTGGCCACCCGCCAGGTGCAGCGTCTGGTGACCGATATCAACCACGCCGATGCTCCGGCCCAGGGCCTCTTGTTGCATCTGGGATTCACCGAGCTACCGCTCAGCGGCTACAGCTACGAGAGGCTGCTCTCGGCCACGCCATCCCTGGGGAACCCCGGACGATGAGGCAAGCCACACCCCTGCGCCATCATCCCGGCCGGTCTTTGCGCACAAGCGCCCGTCGTTTGCGGTTGGCCTGACGGCAGGCCAGGACGAGGAGGTCGAGGTGAACCGAGACGAAGCGACGGTAGTGCCCTCGGCCCTGCTATGGGGAGTGCGGCGTTATCTGGCGGCGCCGCAGGCCGGCATCAGGGCCTGTCGGCGCCAGCCCTTGCGGGGTGGCTTATCGGGCAGTACGTTGGAGTACTGGCACCTGCACCTGCACCAGGCCGGATTGGCACACACTTTGATCCTGGTCTACAAGCGCGGTGCCGTTGTCAGCGGGGCCTTTCTGGCCGGTGCCCCTCGTCGTGAGGCCCTGGTTTATGCCCATCTGGCGTCCCGGCTTCCCCTGACCCTGCCCACGACCGTCGCTTTTGACACCCAAACCGGCGACCTCTGGTTCCTGCCGTTCCCGCCGGGGCGCTATAGCTCCCACTGGCAGGCCGATTGGGGATCGGCAGAGGTGCTGGCGGTGCTCGACGATCTGGCCCGGTTGCACGCCGCCTTTTGGGAATCGCCCTCGTTGCCGACATGGTCCTGGCTGATGCAGCCGACAGAGCGGGAGGCGGCGGCTTTGTTGGATGACGGTCGCCGTGGGCTGGAGGCCCTGATCGCCGACCGGGCCTATGACGAAAGCCTGAACGCCGAGCGGGTCGCCCGGTTGCTGGCGCTGGCCCGTGCCCCGGAAGGGCTGCTGGCCGTTCTGCAGAGCGCCGGTCGTACGCTCTTACACGGCGATGCCGGTTTTCAGAACGTACTCATCACCCAAGACGGCCGACGGCTGTGGTACGACTGGCAATTGGCGGCCGTGGGCCCGCCGGCGCTCGATCTGGCCACGTTTCTCCATCCCTGGTATTACCCCGAGGCCGAGCCGCCGTTGGCGCCGGAGGCTATGGTCGCCGCCTATCTGGCCCGGTTGGCCGGGCAGGGCCGTGTCCTGGAACCGACGGTTTTCCAACGGCAGCTCGAAGCGGCGCTGCTCTGGCGTTGGCTGATCCAGTGGGCGCCCTTGCTGGGGTTGTACCGTCATCGTTTACGACCGGAGGTGCGGCAGCGGTTGTATCACGTGTTCGAGCGCCTGCACTGGCCGATCCTGGCGCGCTGGACCGAGACGCCTGCGGGTGTATAATCTGCCCCTGTTGGGGAGTACGTCTGCCTATGCCTTCGCCTCTCCGTCTGCTTGCCATTTTTGCCCATCCCGATGATGAGGTCAGCATCGGTGGTACTCTGGCCCGCTATGCCCATCAAGGCGCCGAGATCACCCTGGTGTGTGCCACGCGCGGGGAAGCGGCCACCATTTACTGCGCAGACTGCGCCACCCGGGAGACGTTGGCGGCCGTGCGCACGGCCGAACTGGAATGCGCCTGTCGCCATCTGGGGATTCGGCAACTGCTCTGGCTGGATTGGCCTGACGGCGGCATCCAGAAAGTCGCCATGGACACGGCGCTGGCGCGGCTGGTGCCGCCGATCCGACGGTTGCGGCCGCATGTCCTGTTCACCCATCCCCCTCATGGTGGCTATCCGCATCCCGACCACATTGGTCTGCATGATCGCGTCCTGGCCGCCTTCCACGCCGCCGCCGACCCCACCCTGGCCGATGCCGAAGGACTGCCGCCTTGGGCCACGCCCAAGCTCTATGCCTGGGCTTTGCCGGAAGCCGTCTTTGACCTCCTGCCCGGCCTGCGCGAGTACCGTGTCCATCTGAACGGACAGGCTCTGCCTTTCGTGGGTGAACCGGCGGCCAACATCCACTGTGCGATTGACACCCAAGCATGGGCCGAAGCCCGCCATGCTGCCTGGGAATGCCATCGTTCTCAGCACAACCCGCGTGGCTTTTTCAGTCGGTTGCCGCGCGAGCAGTGGTATGCGCTCTTCAGCCGCGAGTATCTGCGGCTGCTGGCCCACCATCTCCCGGCTCCTTTGCCTTTCCACGAAAGCCTGGAGGCCGGGTTAGAGGCTATAACAGGCTAAAAACCGTTTTTCCTTCGTTTTATCCCGATCCGTACAGACCCATCGTTTTGATAGGCAATGGGTCTGTCGTAATCTCAGTCCTAAGGAAAAGGCGTATGGATATCCAAACTATCGGTGTTGTCGGCTGTGGACTGATGGGCTCCGGCATTGTCGAAGTCTGCGCTCGTGGCGGGTTTGACGTGATCGTCGTCGAGGCCGACGAGGAACGGCTGGCCGCCGGCCTTGCGCGCGTGCATCAGTCGGTGCAACGCGGGGTAAGTCGCGGCAAAATTTCGGCCGCCGAGGCGGAAGCAGCGCTGAACCGGATACGCGGGACCACGCACCTGGAGGACGTGCGCCCGGTTGACCTGGTCATCGAAGCCGTGACCGAAGACATGGCCATCAAGCAGCAGGTCTTTCGGCAGGTGGATGGCCTTGTGCGCCCCGAGGTCATCATCGCCAGCAACACCTCATCGTTGAGCATTGCCGCACTGGCGGCCGTGACAAAACGGCCCGATAAAGTGCTGGGCATGCACTTTTTCAATCCGGTGCCCGTCATGGCCCTGTTGGAGCTGGTGCGCAGCATCCTCACGAGCGAGGAGACCCTGGCCACGGCCCAAGCCATTGGGGCGCGTTTGGGCAAAACCACCGTGGTTGCGCCCGATCGTCCGGGCTTTATCGTCAATCGCCTGCTGATCCCCTACATTATCGATGCCATCAAGCTGTACGAGGCCGGTCTGGCCAGCAAAGAGGATATCGACACGGCCGTGAAACTGGGTTTGGCCCACCCCATGGGGCCGCTGACCCTGGCCGATCTGGTGGGATTGGATACCACCTTGGCCGTGGCCGATGTGCTCTACGAGGAGTACGGCGAGGCGCGCTTCAAGGCGCCACCGCTGCTGCGGCGGATGGTGGCAGCAGGGCTGTTGGGACGTAAATCGGGGCGCGGGTTCTACGATTATCGCGCGCAAGGATGACGCTCAGTTCGACGCCGCCGGCCTTTGCCGTTGCCCAGGCCCACCGCTGGCTGGCGCTCAACCCCGCCCAGGCTTTGGCCCATTTCACCTGGGTGAACAATGTGACCCTGGCTGCCGGACAATGCCGGTTTGCCCATGATGGGCAGACGACGTGCCTGACCCGGCGCCGGGGTCTGCCGTTCACGGCGGTGGCGGTGTTCGCCGAGACGGCGGCAGCCATCCCATCGCTGGCCAAAGAGCTGCTCACGGGGACCGAGGCGGCCTATAGCCTGGTTCCGATGACCGTGGCGGCTTTGCTGACCGAAGCGGTTCCGGTCGAGAAGGTCCGGCCCGAATGGCAAATGGTCTTTCGCGGAAATGCCTGCGATCTCGACCCCGGCCCGGCCCGACCGTTGGGCCGCGCCGATCTGCCGGCTATGAGGGCCCTGGCCCGCCTGGGCGGAGCCATGGCGTTCACACCGGCGGCGCTACAACAAGGCCCCTTCTTCGGCGTTTTCGTTGCGGACACGCTGGTGGCTATGGGGGGAGTGCAAAACGAACTGCCCGGCTGGGCCGAGATCGGCTCGATCGTCACCCATCCTGCCCATCGTCGGCGGGGCTATGCAGGCTATGTGGTGGCCGCGCTGGTGCGCCATTTGCAGACCCAGGGCCGGCACGTTTTTCTCTGCCTGTTTCAGGATAACACCGCTGCCCGCAGCTTATACGAGAAACTGGGCTTCACCGTGCTCCAGGAGTTGCACTTGCTGCGTTGGCGGCTGCCGGCATAACGACCGAGCGGGGCAGTCATGCTCGTCGCCTGCCCCGCTCGCATGTTGAGGGGTCTTGCTCAAGACAATTCGATTCTCAGGAGGCCGGGAAAGGCGGTAACAGGCCCACAGATTCGCAGTAGGCCAGGATTTTGCCCGCAGATTCGGCCACAGTTTCGCGATGCGTGTAGACCACCACCTCCGGATTGAGGGGTGGTTCGTATGGATCGCTGATGCCGGTGAATTGCGGGATTTCACCGGCCAACGCTTTGGCATAAAGGCCTTTGACATCGCGGGCGATGAGCACCTCCAGGGGCACATCCAGATAGACCTCGACGAAACGGTCCGGACCGATCATCTGCCGGCATTCCTCGCGGACGTCTCGATAAGGACTGATGGCAGCGGCGATGTTGATAACGCCGTATTTGCTCAGTTTGGCGCAGACAAAACCGATGCGTCGGATGTTGGTATCGCGATCTTCTTTACTAAAGCCCAAACCTTTGCTCAAATGGGTACGGACAACATCACCGTCCCACACTTCGACGGCCAGACCGCGACGATCGTGCAATTCTTTGTAAAGATACTCGGTCAATGTGCTTTTACCGGCGCCGGAGAGACCGGTGAACCAGATGGTAAAGCCTTTGGGAAGCGTTTTTTCCATGGGAAAAGCGAAATCGTAGAAAACAGAGCGAGGGACGAGACGGGTGAAATCGGCGCTTTAGCGGCCGTTGGCGTCACCGAGTTGGGGCAACGGCTGCACCAGACCCCGTTCCAGCAGGTAGTTGAGGACAATGCGGGCGTTTTCTTCGGGGGAGCGCAGGCCGTCGAGATGGATTTCGGGATGTTGGGGCGGCTCGTAGGGGTCATCAATGCCGGTGAAACCCTTGATCTCGCCACGACGGGCGCGGGCATACAGCCCTTGCGTATCGCGCTGCTCGCAGACTTCCAGAGGGGTATCCACGAAGACCTCGATGTAGCGATTGCTGCCGACCATGGCGCGCACGTCGTTGCGGGTGGCCCGATACGGACTCACGGCCGCGCAAATGACGGCGCCCCCGTGCCGCACGATTTCGGAGGCGACAAAGCCCATACGCCGGACATTGCTATCGCGGTCGTGTTTATCATAGCCCAGGCCCTCGGACAGATGGGTGCGGACGACGGCGCCATCGAGCAAGGTCACCTGGCGGCCGTGTTCGAGCAACAGGATGGTCAAAATCTCGGCCGTAGCCGATTTACCCGAACCGCTAAGACCGGTAAACCAGACACAAAAGCCCTGACGATAGATGGGCGGATAGGCATCGGCGAGAATGCGGGCGACTTCGGGGCGGGTAAACCATTCCGGGAGCTGGCGACCAGCGGCCAGGTACTGGTCACGGACCTGG
This sequence comes from Caldilineales bacterium, assembly GCA_037443945.1. Classification (GTDB taxonomy): domain Bacteria; phylum Chloroflexota; class Anaerolineae; order J102; family J102; genus SSF26. Next base: position 35,813 of record JBBINH010000007.1, on the reverse strand, counting down.
GTGCCGGAAATGGAGGCCGTGCGCTGGCGACCGTCGATTTTGTCCTCTTCTTCGTAGCGGTCTTCGTCGGGCAGATAGACCAGGCTGCGGAAGGGGATCATCTTGACGCCGATCTCATCGCTGTAACGGCTGACGAGCTCCTGCGCGTCGTAAGGGCCGTAGAAGGGTTTGCCGGTGGAATCGTTACCGGGACCGGCATGGTCACGACCGACGATAAGGTGATTGGCGCCGTAGTTGCGACGGATGATGGCATGCCAGAGGGCTTCGCGCGGACCGGCCATGCGCATGGCCAGCGGGAGCAGCGAGAGGAGAATGCGGTCGGGAGGGTAGTGGTTGTTGGCCAGGGCCATGTAGGTGCGAACGCGGGTGTAGTGGTCCACATCGCCCGGTTTGGTCAGGCCGACCACCGGGTGCAGCAGCAACACACCGTCCACCTCGGCGATGGCCCGTTTGGTCAATTCCTCATGGACCCGATGGAGCGGATTGCGGGTTTGAAAGGCCACCACGTTGGCATGACCATAGCCGGCCAGCCGACTGCGTACCTCGGCCGGGGTGAGGCGCAGGTCTTTGAAGTCGTAATGGACGGGCAGTTGCAGCACACGCAGCGGTCCGGAGATGTTGACCGGCCCCCAGCGGTGCATCTCTGCCACGAGCGGATGGCGTAGATCCAGCGTGCCCAACACCTTCTGCGCCATCTCGTCCCGGTCCCAAGGGTAGATTTCGGTGATGGTCATGATGGCAAGGATGTCGTTGTTCTGTGCGCGCAGGGCCACGTCACGGCCTATCGCCAATTCAGGGCCGGGTTCCACCGGCAGGGTGACCGGGATGGGGAAAAGATGGCCGTCGGCCAGACGCATCTCGGCCAAGACCCGTCGGTAGTCGGCCTCGCCCATGAAGCGGTCCAGGGGTGAAAACGCGCCGGTGGCCAGAAGTTCCAAGTCGCATTCGGCGCGTGGACTCAGCCGCACGGAAGGAAGGCCGGCCGCATAGGCCCGCAACTCGGGGATGGCTTCGGCCGGGACGCGCAGATCGACCAGCCGTCCCCCATAGGGCGCGATGAGTTCGGTAGCAGGGGTGGCAATCGCCATACTCAAGACTCTATTGGAAAGCATGAAGACACCGTGCCGTCTTCAGAACGGGGCCTTTGCCTTTGTACGACACGGAAACACGAAAGAAAAGCCACCAAGCATAGCCATGGGGCTGCCCGGGCATCGAGGGCAAACAAGCGCGGCGCCATTTGGGGCGCCACGGCTCCGCATTCTACCCTAAGGGCACGATACAGACCAAATGCCGGGGTTTGTGCGCACAAGCTTTACCTTTGGTCGTTTTCCCACCCTTCCGGGAGGCCGTGGCTGTGGCGGTGGATGGCCCGGTAGCGGCTCACTTCGGCCTGCCGACGCGAGGCATCCCAAGGCAGCAGCGCCTGCCAGCGGGACAGCAGCTCCAGACCGCCGTCGGCGCAAAGGATGCCCAGCCGCAGACGACGCAAAAGCAGGTCATCGAGATGGACCACAGCTTCATACTGCGCGGCCCAGGCCAGTTCGGCCTCGTAGTAGGGAGTACCGGGAATGGGTTCGAGAGGGCCGGCGGCCACGACGGCCGGCGCCGCCGTTCCGTAGCGGCCCCACAGGCGGGCGCTCAGGTGACGGTCGCAGCCGGGAAGAAGCGCCGTCGGTGTCGGTTCCAAAACGGGCCGGTCGGCGTGGGGCCGCGGGATGTCCGGGTTCAATTCGTGGGCGGCGGCCAGAGCATCTAGGGCCAGAAGGCGGAAGGTCGTCAGCTTACCGCCGGTTACGGTCACCATGCCCTCTTCCACCCAGATGACATGTTCACGGCGTTCGGCAGAAGGATTGGCCTTGCCCGTATCGACCACCGGTCGCACCCCCGCCTGGGTGCTGAGCACATCGGCGGGTCCGAGTTCCAGATCGGGGAAATAGGTCTGCACGGCCCGAAGCAGATAGTCCGCTTCGGCGGCGGTGATACGCGGCGCTTCCAGGGGCAAGCGATGGTCACAATCGGTCGTGCCCAACAGGATAACCCCCTCCCACGGATACACGAACAGCGGCCGCCGGTCGTCGGGATGAATGAGGGCAATGGCCTGATAGACCGGAAACCGTTCCGGCCGGAAGAAAAGATGACTGCCGCGCAGCGGCCGCAGGCGTTGTCGATGGCCCCCCGGCCGCAGGCGGTCGGCCCAGGCCCCGGTGGCGTTGATGACCACCCTGGCCGGGATTTCATAAGCGTGCCCCGTCTCCTCGTCGCGCACCTGTACGCCCCGCACCCGGCCGCCTGTGCGCAGCAAACCCACGACCGCGGCGTAATTGAGGGCCAGACAACGGCCCTCACCGACACGCAAAGCATCGGCCAAAACGCGCAGGACCAGCCGGGCATCGTCGGTTTGGGCATCGGTGTAGCGATAGCCTTTCTCGAGCCGGCGTTGGCGCAGGTCCGGCGCCAGCATCAACAGGTCCACCGGGTCCAGGGTGTGATAGCCGCCGGCCGTCGGGGCCATGTGGGTGTAAAGGCTCAGGCCCAATTCGAGGAGCCGTTTACCCGGTCGATCGCCCTCGTAGAGCGGATAGAGGAAGGGCAGCGGCCGGATCAGGCCCGGCGCCGTCGCCAGAAGATATTCCCGCTCGCGCACGCTCTCGCGGGTCAGCCGGAACTGCATCTGCTTGAGATAGCGCAGACCACCGTGCACGAGTTTGGAAGAACGGCTTGAGGTGCCGGAGCCGAAATCGGCCTGTTCGAGGAGCAAGGCGCGCAGGCCCATGCGTGCAGCCAGGGCCAGAATGCCGGCGCCCGTGATGCCACCGCCGATGACGATCAGATCCCAAGGGCCCGCCAACGAGGACCAGGCCGCTTCGCGCCAGCCGGGAGGCCAGGGAGAGGAGGCGACGGGGCTTTTCATGAGGTTGCAGGCGGTATGAGCTTGCCCGGATTCATCATGCCGTCCGGATCGCAGGCACGCGCCAGAGCTGCCAGCATGCGCAGCCCGGTTGCACCTTTCTCGGCGGCGAGATAGGGCACATGGTCGGTACCCACCCCGTGCTGATGGCTGATGGTGCCGCCATGGGCCACAAGGGCCTGGCTGGCCGCCGTTTTCAGGCGCTGCCAATACGCCAGGGTCTGTTCGGGATCGGGTGCCAGGCGGAACAGGCAGGTGACGTAGAGGGCGGCACCGGTCGGATACACATGGGAGACATGGGCAAACGCATGGACTCGTTCCTCCCACGGCGTCAGCGCCTCGTTCAACGCTGCCAGAACGGCCTGATGGACCGCCGGAAGGGCCGACCAGGGCAGCGCCGTTTCGAACGTGTCCACGGCATAGCCGTAATCCCAGAGCGTATTGCGCAGATAGGGCGTGCGAAAGCGGTTTTTGCGCCATTCGTTGCCCATCAGACGGCCGACATGAACGCCACCCTGGCTGTGGGCAATGGCGATGGCCAGGCGGCGCCCGGTTTTGACCTGTTCGGCGTCGCCGGTAACGGCGAAGATGAGCAGACACTTGCCTTCGCCGACGCCGCGGCGGCGCAGGAGCCGTTCGAGCGCGTGGAGCAGACGCGGATGGCCGGCCAGGACCAGGGTGGTGGCCGTCTCGACCGCATCGCTCAGACGCAGCATCGCCAACCGCACCCCCTCCTGGACCAGGGTGCGGATGGCCGCCAGCCCCGCTTCCCAAGAAGGGAAGAAAACGGCGTGGAATTCCTCGGCTTCGGGCAAGGGCCGCACGCGCATCGTCGCCTGGGTGAGGATCCCCAGGCGGCCTTCGGAACCGAGGACGAGCTGACGCAGGTCGGGACCGGCCGCGCTGGCCGGGAAAGGCGACAAATCCATCCGGCCGACCGGTGTGAGCAAGCGCCCGCCGGCAAAGGTGTCCTCGATACGGCCGTAGTAGAGGGATTGTTGCCCACTGGAGCGGGTCGCAATCCAGCCGCCCAGGGTGGAGTATTCAAAGGACTGCGGGAAATGACCAAAGGTGTAGCCGTGGGCGCGCAGTTGCGCTTCGAGATGGGGGCCACTCACGCCGGCCGCAAAGGTCGCCAACCGGGCGGTTTCATCAAGATGAAGCAATTGCCTCATGCGTTCCATGGCCACCGTGATCACCGGTCGTTCGTCGGCCGGCGGGTTGATATGACCGACCACGCTGGTGCCACCGCCATACGGGATCAGGCAGGCGCCTGTGCGTCGGGCCACGGCGAAGAGGGTTTCGATGTCGGCGTCTGTGGTCGGAAAGGCCACACCGTCGGGATAGCGAGGGATGCGGTTCCAACGCAGGGCCACCCAATCGGGCAACGATTGTCCGCGGGCATGACGAAGCCGCCGGGCCGGGTCGGTCGCGATCAGGGGATGGTCGAGCGGCAGCCGCGAGGATGGCACACAGGCCAGAGCGACGGCCCAGGGTGTGGTCGGTCCCGGCCGCGACGCGCCGAGGCCTTTACCCAAAAAGGCAAGGGCCGTGGGAGGGAGGGGATACTCGATTTCGTCGTTGCCCCAGCCGTTCCAGCGTTTCATGGTGGTAACAAAGGCAAACAGGCTCGGAACAGGAGCGAGCGGCTACAGCGAGAGCATAGCACAGGCAGACATGCCGGGCAAGCGACCGTGGTTGCGAAAGGGCCTCACCTGCCATGGAGCGTCAGGCCGGGGAGCCGAGGGCTTGCGGGAGGGCATCGGCATGGTGGGGTGCTGCCGGCGCCGGGCGACAGCAAGCGGGTCGTTTCCAGGCGCAGCTCGGCGCCGGACCCGGAGAAGGCGGCCGGCGCAGGGAAGGCAGGCGCCGTTCGGCGCCGCCGGCGGGGAGGATCGCTACGCGAAGCGAGGGGTGCGGCCGGCAGCGTCACGCGCGCCAAAACCGACAACGCCGGGCGTCTCCGGCGAATGACGGCGCACGCGCGAGGGAACCCAGACGCCGGGCGCCAAAGACGCACAACGACGCCGAACGCAAGGAAACGCGCCACCGATGGGGCCAAGGCGAAACGATAAAGCCTGCCAACCTCGCGACTTCCCGTTGGTCTGTGGGTTCTGATCGGGTAGAATAACCCGCTGCCCTCAAGGGCATAACGGCTTTTTTTACCATCCCTTTCCAGCAAGAGGACCTATCCACGCATGAGCGACAACAGACTGCAGGGTAAATGGGCGCTGATCCTGGGTGCCTCCAGCGGGTTCGGCGCCGCCACGGCGCGGGCGTTGGCCCGCAAGGGCATGAACATCTTTGGCGTCCATCTCGACATGAAACAGACCATGCCGCGGGTCGAAGCGGTCATCGCCGACATCCAGGCGGCCGGCGGCAAGGCCGTTTTCTTCAACATGAATGCCTCAAACGAGCAGAAGCGGGAACAGGCCCTGGCGAAGATGAAGGCGGAACTCGCCGCTTCGGATCAACCCTACATTTGGTTGATGCTTCATTCCCTGGCCTTCGGCACCCTCAAACCGTTCATCGCCGACGATCCCGCCGATGCCATCGACCCTAGCGCCATGAACATGACCCTGGATGTCATGGCCCATTCGCTGGTCTACTGGACGCAAGCCCTGGTCCGCCATGGTCTGCTGGGCCAGGGTAGCCGCATCTGGTCCATGACGTCGGAGGGTTCACATCGGGTCATCCCCGGATACGGCGCCGTTTCGGCGGCCAAGGCTGCCCTGGAGTCCCACACCCGCCAATTGGCCATGGAACTGGCCACGCGCGGCATCCTGGTCAACTGCATCCAGGCCGGCGTTACCGATACCCCGGCCCTGCGGATGATCCCCGGCCACGAGCAGATCATCGAGGGGGCCTTGCGGCGGCATCCCAACCGTCGTCTCACCACGCCGGAAGACGTGGCCAACACCATCGCCGCCCTGGCCGATCCTGCCGTCACCTGGATTTCAGGGAGTGTGGTGTTTGTGGACGGCGGCGAAGACATCGTCGCCTGAGGGTCTGGGGTTGCCGGGCGCAAAACCTCCGGCGACCCCCAGCCCCTAAACCCGGCTCGTTACCCGAGCTGTTCTTCTACCATCCGGCGCACGATGTCCGGGTTGGCCTTACCGCGCGTCTCGCGCATCACCTGACCGATGAACCAGCCGAGCAGTTGCGTCTTGCCCTGACGGTAGCGTTCGACCTCATGGGGATGGGCGGCCAGAACGCGGCGCACGGCCTGCGCCAGGACCTCGGCATCGCTGACCTGGGCCAATCCCTCGCGGGCCACAATGGCCTCGGCCGTCTCGCCCGTGCGGAACATGGTCTCGAACACCCGTTTGCCCGTGTTGGCGTTGATCACCCCACGGGCAACCAGATCGAGCAAACCGGCAAAAGCAGCCGGCGTTACCGGTACCTCGGCCAGGGTCTTGCCGGTTTGGTTCATAAGCCGAAACAGCTCACCCATCACCCAGTTCGCGGCGGTTTTGGCCTCCGCTACCGTCGTGACCACCACCTGTTCGAAGAAATCGGCCACGTTGCGGTCGGCCACCAGAACCTCGGCATCATAGCGACTGAGGCCGTACTCCCGCTGGAAACGGTCGCGACGGGCCAGGGGTAACTCAGGGAGGGTGCGACGCAGCGCTTCGACCCAGGCTGGTTCGATCACCAGGGGCGGCAGATCGGGCTCAGGGAAGTAGCGATAATCGTGGGCCGATTCTTTGCTGCGCTGGACATAAGTGCGGCCTTCGGTCTCCAGCCAGCCCAAGGTGACCTGCTCGACCTGGCCGCCGGCGGCCAGAATACGGCGCTGGCGCTCGATCTCGTATTCGAGGGCGTTGCGCACGGCGCGGAAGCTGTTCAGGTTTTTGATTTCGACCTTGGTACCCAGGCTTTCGCTCCCGCGTGGGCGCAAGGAGACATTGGCTTCCATGCGCATGTTGCCCTTCTCCAGATCGCCGCTGTTGACGCCGATGTACATGAGCACCTGGCGCAACCGGCTGAGGTACTCGTTGACCTCCTCGACCGAGCGCAGGTCGGGCTCGCTGACGATTTCGAGCAAGGGCACACCGGCGCGATTGAGGTCCACCAGGCTGACCTGACCGTCGTGGACCAACTTCCCGGTATCTTCCTCAAGATGGGCGCGGGTGATCCGAATCCGCCGGGGGCCCGTGGGCGTGTCGATATCAAGCCACCCGTTCCGACACAGGGGCAGCTCGTATTGGCTGATCTGATACCCCTTGGGCAGATCGGGATAGGTGTAGTTTTTGCGGGCGAACACCGCCTCGGTTGCGATGGTGCAATTCAGGGCTAGGCCGGCACGAATGGTCTGGGCGACGGCCTCGCGATTGATGACGGGCAGGGTGCCGGGCATGGCCAGGCACACAGGACAGGTGTGGCTGTTGGGCGGTGCATCCCAGAAAGCGGTGCTACACCCGCAGAACATCTTCGACTTGGTGAGCAATTGGGCATGGACCTCCATGCCGATGACGATTTCGTACTCGTCATCATGCCGATCGTCGAACCATGCGTTGGCCGCCATGCCGACGTTTTCCCTCCACAAAGCAAGATTGGGTGCATTCAAAGTTAGCGAATGGCTGACGACCTCAGGTCTTGAGGAGCGGCGGACGAAGCGCAACCATCAGGTCGTTCCGGCCCGAGCGCTTGCCCGTATTGTATCACACGAGAGACGGCTCCTCCCGCCGTAGGGGCCAAGCCGGATCTGTCCTCAGCCATGACGGCGGAGGAAACGGGCCATGCGTTCCAGGGCGACCTCGATTTTCTCCTCGGCGGTCGCATAGCAGCAGCGCACATGCCCGGCGCCACCGGCGCCGAAGGCCGAACCGGGAATGACGGCCACACGCTCCTCCTGCAGGAGGGTCTCGGCAAAAGTGGTATCGTCCATGCCGCTGAGCGCAATGGACGGAAAGGCATAAAACGCCCCTTCCGGTTCCAGGGTGGGCAATCCCAGGCTACGCAGCCCCTCGACCAGCAACCGACGCCGGCGATCGTAGCTCTGGCGCATGGCTTCCACCGCTTCCTCGGCACGTGGATCGGTCAGGGCGGCAATAGCCGCCATCTGCGCCGGAGTCGGCGCCGACATGATGGTGTATTGGTGGATTTTGCGCATACCTGCCAACAGATCGGCAGGCGCGCACACCCAACCCAGCCGCCAGCCGGTCATAGCATGGCTTTTGCTAAGACCGCCCAGGAGGATGGTGCGTGCCTTCATACCCGGCAGGCTGCTGAAGCAGGTATGAGGGCCGTTATAGGTCAGGCGATCGTAGATTTCATCCGAGATGACGAGCAGATCATGCTGCTCGACCACTTCGGCAACGGCCAACAATGCCTCTCGATCCAGGGTGGCGCCGGTAGGATTGCAGGGATAGCCGAGCAACAGCGCCTTGGTGCGTGGGGTGATGGCGGCAGCAATGGCCGCCGGCGTGACCCGGAACCCTTCGGCAAAGCGTGTCACCGCAGGCACGGGCGTAGCGCCGGTGAAGATCACTTCGGCCGGATAGGCCACATAGCTGGGTTGGGGGATGATGACCTCGTCGCCGGGGTCGAGGATGGCCGTAGCGGCCAGGTAGAGGCCTTCGGACGACCCGACTGTAATCAGAATTTCCTGATCGGGATCGTAGGCCACGCCGTACAGGCGATAGAGATAGTCCGCAAGCGCCGCCCGCAGGGCATAGACGCCGGAGTTGGATGTGTATTGCGTTTGTCCGCGTTGCAAACTGGCAATACCGGCCTGGAGGATCACCTCCGGTGTGACAAAATTGGGTTCACCGATGCTGAGGGAGATGACATCGTCCATGGTGGCGACGATGTCGAAGAAACGGCGCAGGCCCGAAGGTGGTACGGCCCGCACCCGGGCTGCCAGACGACCGTTGCCCGTTGTCGGGTCATGGCCCGCTTGCAGCCATGAGGAAGTCGTCAACGTCGCCATGCTCATAAAGAGTTCCCCAAAGAAAACAAATGACTCAACACGGCAAAAACCCGCCCGCCTTCAACTGCGGGCGGCGATAGCAGCCAAACGGGCGTTTGTCAGACGGATGAAATCCCCCGGCGCCAGCGCCACCTGAATCCCCCGTTCGCCGGCGCTCATGACGATACGTTCGTGCGCAAGCGCGCTGCGGTCGAGATAGACCACAAAGCCCTTATTCAGCAGGGCCAAGGCGCTGATCCCACCTTTTTGCAAACCGGTCATCCGCTCGGCCTCGGCCTGAGGGGCCATGTGCACCTTTTTGACCCCGGCTGCCGTGGCCAGGGCTTTCCGATCGAGTTCGCTATCGGCCGGCACCACCGCCAGAATCGGTTTCCCCCGGTCGGGCAAGGTCACGAGCGTTTTGAACACCTGATTCGCCGGCAGACCGATAGCGGCCGCCACCTCGACGGCGCCGAGAAAGCGATCGGCGTCGTAGGTATAAACCGCATGGGTGATTTTGCGGCTTTCCAGTAGCCGGATGGCCAGCGTTTTAACTGCATCAGGTGCGGGCATACAACACGAGACAAGGGAAGCGGAGATGGAATAATCGAGGATTATACGAGAGCATTGCCCGATTTCCCTAACCGACAGGGATAACCGTGCCACGCTTGCCGGGATGCACATGCCGGCGCCCGCCAAGCCGATGGCCGCAATCGCACCGATCGGGCGATAACTTCGTGAGAGCAGGGATAGTCGACGGCGAAGCAGCAGGCCTGGTGCCAAAGGCCTGCTTCACGCCGCTATCGGTTTGATGCGCGGCCAGGCATGCCAGACAAAGGCGGCTATCCCGGCCACCTCGGCCAGACGGCCTCCCGTCATCACCCAGGGCGGCGCCCCCAAGGCCGGTCCCAAACCGGCCATCAGTACGCCCAGATTGAACAACCCGAAAGCCAGCCAGGCCGGACCTTCCCGACCACGGCTGCCACCAAAACGGGGGAGAATCCAAAAAGCCACCCCCAGGATGAGCTGTCCGGTCCAGCCCAGGACCAAAAACTCAATGTGGGCGGGCAACCATCGCCACAGCAGCGGCCACCGGCCTAAACCCTTGTTGGCCAGCAGCAACGCGCCCAAGGTAAAGCCGACCAAGAGGTCGATCAACGCCATGCGGACAAACCAACAACTCAATCGCGGCATGTCAGCGCTCCTTGACCCGAGACCAGGTGTTGACGACAAAACCCACTCCGGCCAGCCACTGCAGCACGGCCGAGATGACCAAGGCGCCACCCCATCCCCCGCCGTACACAGCCTGGACCGGTTCGGCGATGGCCCGCAGCAACAAACCGATGTTCAACAGCCCATAGACCCCCCAGGCCAGCCACGCTCTGCCTCGTGGCGCTTCTTTCGAGTACTTAGGAAACATCCAATAGACAACACCGAAAATGAGCTGGGCGATCCAGCCGAGCATCAGAAGATGGAAATAAACCGGCGCCAGAGCGGTGAGAAGCGGAGGCAACCGCACCCAGCCGCGCAAGGCCAATATGACCCCGGTCAGTAGCCCGGCCAACAGATAGAGCAACGACGTCTTGACAAAGACACGGGTGAGCGTCGGCATAGCGGCACTCCTGCCAACCTACTTACCGGCGTTGCGAATCCGACTCGTAACAACGGTGAGCATCATCACCACGAAGAAGAACACGATGGCCAGCGCGTTGGCCAAACCACCCCAGAACCGCCATGCGGCCATTCGGCCCAGATCGCCCGCGATCCGCACGACCAGGGCCATGTGCAACAGCAAAAGGGGCAGGTAGAAGGACGACCGATAGTCGAGGCGGCGGCCCACTACGGCCGGAAAGATGAGCAAGGCATGGGCGAAAACCATACTGAAGACAAAACCCACCAGCACGGCATGCAGGATGGCATCGTAATAAGGCCCGGCCGTCATTCCCCCATAGCCCAGCGCCAGCCCACCGCCCACGCCCAACCAGCCGAAACCGACCCGTAACGCCACGGCTATGTAACGCGCCTGCCCCCCGGCCCCCAGACGCTGGCGGGCGATGTCGTAACGCAGGAGCCACAAAGCCAGGCCGAGCAGACCCAGACCGAACAACCGTACCCCCGCCGCATAGGCGACCATGGCGACGCCACAACCGAGCACCAGCAAAACCACCATGCTCAGAAAACTCCACCGTACCCCCGGCCCCGGCTGCAACAACCGGCTCAATTCCAGACGCTCGCCGGCAATGGTGAGCACCAGAAAGGCCATCCACCACAGACTCACCTCGGCCAGAGGACGGCCACCCAGCCAAACGAGATTGCCTATCAACCACAACACCGCTGCCAGCACCAGCACGGCCGTGTAGAGCAACGGTTGCAGGCGATAAATCCGCATCAACACCACCACCAGACCCAGACTACCCAAGGTGAGCAGGCCGGCGGCCGGAATAGCCCGGGGTTGGAGCACCAGCAGCAAGGCCCCGATGGCCGTCGCCAGAGGGGCCAGAAAGGCCACCCCCCCACGCGGGACCAGGCTGCGCAGAGCAACAGCCCGCTCCAGACCGATCAAGGTTCCCAAAAAGCCACCTATCATGAGAGGGCCATGGGCCATGGGAAGCTGCGGACGTAGCGAGGGCCAGCTCCAGCCCAGGCGGAGCAGGCCGGCCCACAGACCCACCACCAGGGCCAAAAAGGCGACGAACAGCAAAGGGACGGCAACGTTGCGACGAGAGGGCGTCATGGGCGTGTCTTGGCAAGAACGCAATCCGGCTAAAGCAGCAGCAACAGCATCAGCAGGGGCGTGCGTGCCACAATGCTATGGGGCACATGGGGTTGCATATAGAGCCATGTGTGCGGTCCGGCACTATAGGAGGCACCGCCCACAGTCAGGTCGGCCTCGCCTTGCAGGATATGGAGGACGGCCGGCCGTGCCGTCGTGTGTTCCGAAAGAGCCTGACCGGCAGCGAAGCCGAAAAGGATGGCCTTCAGGCCTTCGTCGGTATGCAGGGTACGGCTGATGATGGTATCGGGTGGGATATCCCCGAGCAGGGAGCTCAGATCGGGAATATGGTGAAAAGGCATAGCCATCGGCAACCTCGGTAGGCAAAGATGCCTTAAGGGTAAGGCGAATCGCCCGTTGTAACAGCGACTTTAGTCACGTCTTCGTTGCCCTGAAATTGGCCCGATCCAATCAATCGGTTTTGGCCGTAGACAAAACCCCGCCGAACGGGGTAGAATACGCCGCACGATAGTCGTTGATCTCAAGCAGGAGGTTTTTTTCCTATGGACACCACAACCCGTATCACCGGCACGTTCACCGTCAAATCGGGCCTGGCCGACATGCTCAAAGGCGGCGTCATCATGGATGTGACCAACGCCGAACAGGCCCGCATCGCCGAAGAGGCGGGGGCCTGCGCCGTGATGGCGCTGGAGCGTGTGCCGGCCGATATCCGCGCCCAGGGCGGGGTAGCGCGCATGAGCGACCCCGAAAAAATCTACGAGATCATGGAAGCCGTGACCATTCCCGTCATGGCCAAAGTCCGCATCGGCCATTTCGTCGAAGCCCAAATCCTGGAGGCCATCGGTGTGGACTTCATCGACGAAAGCGAGGTCCTCACCCCGGCCGACGAGGAGCATCACATCAACAAATGGGAGTTCAAAGTGCCTTTCGTCTGCGGTTGCCGGAATCTGGGCGAGGCCCTACGCCGCATCAGCGAGGGCGCGGCCATGATCCGCACGAAAGGCGAAGCCGGCACAGGCGATGTGGTCGAGGCCGTGCGCCACGCGCGGGCGGTGCTGGGCGAAATTCGCCGCCTGAAGACAATGGCACCGGAGGAGATGTTCACCTACGCCAAAGCGATCGGCGCGCCTTACGAGCTGGTCAAACTGACGGCCGAACTGGGCCGGCTGCCGGTCGTCAATTTTGCCGCCGGCGGCATTGCCACGCCGGCCGACGCAGCGCTGATGATGCAACTGGGCATGGACGGCGTTTTCGTCGGTTCGGGCATCTTCAAGAGCGGGAACCCGGCCCGTCGTGCTGCTGCCATCGTCAAGGCCGTCACCCATTCTCGCGATCCGCATATCCTGGCCGAGGTTAGCCGCAACTTGGGCGAGCCCATGGTCGGCCGGACCGTAGCCACCATGCCCGAAGGCGAACGCATTGCCGGCCGGGGCTGGTAAAAAACCCCTTGGGGAGGTATCGGCTATGAAGATCGGCGTTCTCGCCCTCCAAGGCGACTTTCGCGAACACATCCACAAACTGCGTCGGCTCGGCGTGGAGACGGCCGAGGTGCGTCTGCCCGACGACCTGGTCGGGCTCGACGGGTTGATTCTGCCCGGCGGCGAATCAACCACCATGGGCAAGCTGGCCGAGGCCTTCGGCCTGATCGAACCGCTACGGACGTTTCGCCGCGAGCACCCGGTCTGGGGAACCTGCGCCGGGATGATCCTCCTCGCCGATCGGGTTCGCCACCAGAAGCAGGGAGGCCAACCGCTCATCGGCGGCCTCGACATCGTCGTCGACCGCAACTTCTTCGGCCGCCAGGTCGACAGTTTCGAGATCGATCTGCCGGTGCCGGCGCTGGCGAGTCTGACGAGTCCCGGCGATCCGGAGGGAAGTTTCCATGCCGTTTTCATCCGGGCTCCGGCCGTAGTCGCCGTTGGGCCTGAGGTGGAGGTGCTGGCCACCCTGCCTGACGGTACGATCGTTGCCGTGCGCCAGGGCCATCTCCTTGCCACGGCTTTTCACCCCGAGTTGAGCGATGACCTGCGTTTTCATCGCTACTTCGTCGCCATGGTGGCCGGCGCCGCTCTGGGCGGCGTCGATCGGGTGACAACGGCCGCCGGGGGCAATGGTCACCGCCAGACCGTTCCGGCCTGACACCACGAACGAGGTTGCCGTCATCGCCATGACCGCGATGGCTCCGGCTTCCCTGCCTTTTGTAACTGCAGACCTGCCGGGCACCGGCGGTACGATCAAGGCAGAGCCGGACCATTTCGTCGTGGAAGAAGTGCCGCTCTATGCGCCGGCAGGACATGGTGAGCACCTGTTTGTGGCGCTGACACGCTCCGGCCGTACCACGCGCGAGGTGGTGACCGAACTGGCCGCCTATCTGCAGGTGCGGCCGGAGGATATCGGCTACGCCGGTCTCAAGGATCGGCAGGCCCGCGTGACCCAGGTCTTCTCGCTGCCACGGGTGCGACCCGAAGCGGTCGAGGCTGCCGCTCGTGCGCTTGACCTCGAACTCCACTGGGCCACGCCCCATCCCACCAAATTGCGGCCCGGCCATCTGCTGGGCAATCGCTTCACCATCACTGTCTTGGCGCCGGAAGCGCCGGAGCGGGCCGCGCCTATCCTGAAGGCCCTGCAGCAACGCGGCCTGCCCAATTTTTTCGGTGCACAACGTTTTGGTCGCGACGGCGATAATGCCGAACGCGGTCTGGCCATCCTCACCGGTCGCTCTCGACCGCCGGCCCCCAAATGGCTGACCCGACTGCTGATCTCGGCCTATCAGGCGCAGCTTTTCAATGCCTATCTGACGCTGCGACTGCAACGCGGGCTTTTCGACCGGCTTCTGCCCGGTGATCTGGCCAAGAAAACCGATACGGGCGGCATGTTTATCGTCACGGATGTCGAGGCCGAGCAACCCCGCTTTGCCCGGGGTGAGATCACCTTCACCGGACCGATTTTCGGTTATGATATGTGGGCGCCTACCGAGGCTGCCGCGGCCTTCGAAGCGGAAATCCTCGCCACCAGCCCGGTCCGCCCCGAAGACTGGCGCCGCTGGCGGGCGGCGGGCAATCGTCGTCCCGGCAAGCTCTTTCTACAGCCCGTCGAACTCACCTGCCATCCCGACCGTTTTATCCTGCGCTTTTTCTTGCCGAAGGGCGCTTACGCCACCGTGCTCTTGCGCGAAGTCCTCAAGGTCGAGCCGGGCCTTCTTGATGAAGAAGTCTGAAGTATGGCGTTTTCTCTGCTCCCGCTGTTTCCCTTGCCCATGGTGCTGTTTCCCGGTCAGGTGCGCCGATTGCGCATCTTCGAACCGCGCTACCGCGCCCTGCTGCAGGATTGTCTGACCTATCAAATGCCCTTTGGCCTGGTCCTGGCCCGGCCTGCCCGTCCCGATGGCGAGGAATCGCTTCCTCATGAAATCGGCACCACAGCGTATATCACCGATGTCGAACGCCTCCAGGATGGCACCTTCGGCCTCAACATCCAGGGCGGCGAGCGGTTTCGGATCACCGACTTCAAGTACGACAAGCCTTATCTCCAGGGCATCGTCGAACCGATGCCCATGGTAGCCACCGAGGACGAGCGGGTCCGTCCCTTGCATCAGCGCCTGAGCGAGCTATTGCCCACCTATCTCGAAGCCCTGACGCAGGCTTCGGGCTTCCGCTATCAGGTGCATGCCTTCCCGGACGAACCCGAGCATTTGGGGTATCTCACGGCCATCGTCCTGCAGACCAACAACGAGACCAAACAAGACCTCCTGAGCATCCGCCGGCTGCCGCGTTTCCTGGCCCAGAGCATCCGTCTCCTCCGCAACGAATTGGACCTCATGGAATGGATCATCCGTACCATTGAGCGGACCAATGCCACGGGCTTCGGCACCGGCGGATGGATGAACCTCAACTGAACTGCCGACGGCGATATGGGTAGCTGTGGCCCTGATTGACATCCCTCGACGTCATCATTATCGGATTCTCGCCCTCAGCGATCAAGTTGAATCGCAGATCTATGGACCGAACTTGCGTCATATCGTCCCTAATGTCGATTTTATTGTCGGTTGTGGCGATTTACCGGTTTATTATCTCGAATACATCGTTTCTAGTCTTGACCGACCTTTGTTGTACGTACACGGCAATCACGATCAGTCCGGAGCGTGCAGTGATGGAGTCGTTGCTGCCGAACCGTTGGGTGGGATCAACCTTCACCGTCGGGTGTATCGGCACGAAGGGTTGCTGATCGCCGGTCTGCAAGGCTGCCATCGCTACAATCGCAACCCGTATTATCAATACACCCAGCATGAGATGTGGCTCATGGTGCTCAGTTTGGTCCCCAGGTTGTTGCGCAATCGGCTGCTTTACGGCCGCGCCCTCGATATCCTGGTGACGCATGCGCCGCCCTTCGGCATTCATGATGGCACCGATATGGCCCACATCGGCTTTCGGGCTTTTCATTTCCTCCTGCGCTACTTTCCGCCCCGCTATCTGCTCCACGGCCATCAACACGTCTACACCCGAACCGCAACCACGCGCACCCGCCTGGGCCCGACCGAGATCATCAACGTGTATCCCTTCCGGGTGCTCGACCTCGATTTTGCGCCGCCCAGAAGCGCTTCTTGACCTGTCCCCTTTACGTAGGGAAAGCGTATATCAGGCGTCGAGTATGCTCGGCGGATCTCTGGTATCTTGAAGGTCAAGAGATGGCAATCTCTTCTTCTCCTCCTTTTGATAGAGCGCTCACGGTAGGGCAGCCGTGAGCGCTCGCGCGTCAAGGGGCGAAAGCGAGGGGGCGAGGACGGGGCATCGGCAACGGAGCCGGCGCAGAAATCGGGATGAGGGCAGGCGCCGAGGTCGGACACAAAAGAGGGCACCGGGGCATTGAGCCGGGCTTGGTGCACAGGCAGCCTCTTGCGGGCGCGTTCCAGGTTGTTGCTGCGGGCAAGGGCTGTTACAATCCCGCCTGGTAATGACCTAGCTTACGGTCCTCCTTGGATGCGCCCATCCTTTCGCTCTTTTAGCCTCCTTTGGTCTCTACTCCCACCCCTGAGACAACGCCACCCTCACGACGACCCATTTCGCGGCGCCTCGTGCTCTTCGGTGCCGGACTGGCGCTCTTGCTTGTTGCCGCCGGTGTCGGCGTGGCAGCGGTCGTCCAGGTGCTGCGCTACCGTAACGAGGCTGCCGCACTGACGTTTGCCCCGGCCCAGGCCGACGAATTCCTTGTCATCGTGGCGCCTTTCCGGCGATTAGGAGGCGAGCCGACCGCCGTCGGTACCGCCCTGGCCGAGGCTTTGCGCCAGGCCGCTATTGCACCGGCCCCCTATCGCGTCGAAACCCTGGAACGCGCGCCGGATGAAGCGCTTATCCCCCATCTGCTCGACAACTACAAGCCGGCCGTTCTCGTCACCGGCACCTACGACGGCGCCGATATCGTGGCGACGGTCCATCTGCGTCCGCCCGGCTGGCCGTCCTTGCCCGACGGCAGCGAAGGCGCACCTGTCGGCGTGGCTGCGCTCTATCCGCAGCCCGATCCGGATAGCTTTCGTCTCTATGCGCCCCAGAGCCTGCCCCAACCGCTGGGTTACCTCCAGGTCTGGATTGAGGGTCAGAGCCGTTTCTGGCGGGGAGATTACGCCGCCGCCCGGCCCCGACTGCAAGACAGTCTGCGCCGGCTCCCCCGCCAGGCCCCACCGGCTTATCGCGAAGCCATGGACCGTTTTGCCGCTCTGACCAACCGCCAACTAGGCTTCATCGTCGGTCCCATCCAGGGGAACTGGCAGGCCGCACGCGACTATTACGAACGCGCCTGGCGTCAGTATCCGCTCGACGGCAACGCGGCGCTCGGATTGGCCGCTGCCTATGCCCGGCTGAGTCAGGCGGACGCGGCCGAAGCCATCATCCTGCGCCTGTTGCGTTCGGAGCCGACATCCTGGCAGCCTTATCTGGCTTTCGGTCAGATCAGTCTGCAACAGGGCGATGTCGCCGCCGGTCTGGCCGCCTATGAGCAGGCCATCGCCCTGCTGGGTTCTCCTGACGACCCCGGCCGTCGTCTGGCTTTGGCCGATATCTACCTGGATCGCGGCTACTATCGTCTCCTGCACGACGACCCTCAGGGCGCCCAGGCCGACCTGCAACAGGCCATTGCCCTGGGGCGTAACGATGTGTTTGCCTACAGCAATCTGGCCTGGGCAGCCTATCGCAACGGCGATTACGAGCAGGCCGTGCAGGCCGGCGCCATCGCCGTCCAAATCGCGCCACAACGCCCCGATCTGGCCTTCAACAAAGCCCTCTATCTGTTAGCCGGTGGCCGGAGCGTGGAAGCCGAAACCGCCTATGCCGAAGCCATTGCCCTGACGCAAGCCGTTCCCGAACCCGAAAAACGCCGAACCTACCTCGATAGCGCCTATCAGGATCTGGAGGACTTGCTCGCCAAACAACCGGACCGCGAAACGCTGATTCGTGCTCTGCAGGAACGCATCAAGAACGCCGAGCAATAAGAAAAATCCAAAGATCCAACATTTTCGTAATTCTGGTATCATTCTATGTCTATGCCTCTATTTCGTCTTTTCGCCCTTATGCTCCTGAGCCTGGGAGTCGTCGCCTGTACGGCGCAACCGCTCCTGACCCCCCTGGCCTCCGGCACGCCATCGCCCACGGCCGTCGACGAGCGGATGCCGGCCCCGACGAAGGCACCGGCGCCGCCACCGCCGCCGCCAACACTGCGCGTGGTAGGAGGCGAGGAACCGGGTCTACCGGACCGGTGTCGGCCAAACGGCGCCGGCTTTGAGCTGATCGGCGTGGATCTGCCCCTGACCGGCCTGCAGCCCGGCCAGGACTATCGCTTCTGCGCCCGCAACGTGCCGGCGGAGACGCCGGTGCGCTTTGTGTTGCGCGATCCGCAGGAGAACGAACAGGCCTTTGCCATCACGGCTTCGGCAGGGGAACAGGGTGGCGTGGCCGTTCTGGTCTGGCGACCGGGTCCCGATGACAGGCCCGGCCGCTGGCTCCTGCGGGCCGAGGTCGGAGACAGCAGCCGGGAGCTGGACTTTCGGCTGCGGGAGGCAAAAGCGCCCTTCCTGGCCTTGCGCGAACCTCCTCCCGTCGATCCCGATAGGCTCCGGGCGGCCGTGGGTGGGTTGCCGCCGCGCCAAACCGCCCGTTTTGCCTTCTATCGGTTGGCCGCAGACGGCCTGGCCGAAATGCTCATCGCCATCGGTCTGATGGCCGATGAGCAGGGCCGCGCCGATCTGGAACTGGATGTGGCCGATCTGGCACCGGGTCGGTATCTGCTGCTCCTGGTGCCGGCCGATCTGAACCTGGGTGAGCCGGCTACCCTCGACCTGACCGCGCAGGCGCGCCTGGCCGTTATCACCACCATTACGCGGACGGCGGCGGGAACCGCGCCGGTGCTGAAGATAGAACCGGCCGCCGATGGCGGTGGTTTGCCGGAACGTCTGCACTTGGAGCTGCCCGCCGTCGAACTCCCCGCCTGCGAGCCGGCCCCGGAACCCACCCTGCGTTTGTGGCCGACAGACGGCACCCTGGGCACCTGGTGGCTGGGTTGTGCTGCCGGCTTTGCCGCCAACGAAGCCATCGAGGTGGTTATCGCCGATGCCGAGGACACGCAAACGGTTCTGCCCCTGACGGCCGGAGCCGAGGGGACGGCCACGTTTCGCTGGTATAGCCTGCCCGGTGAGACCGCAGGCGCCTATCGTGTCATCGCCAACACGAGCGCCGGTCTGCAATCGGCGGTGCGCTGGCAGATCGCCGAGCCGACGCAGCCGCGCGTCCTCGTCTTTCCGCATGCCTACCGCAGCGAGGTGGGCGGCGAACTGGCCCTGGCCGGATTCCCGCCGGCCACCACGGTGACGCTGGGTCTGTATCGGTTGGACGCCCAGGGCGAGGCCAGTTTGATCTGGAGCTGGCAACTGCGCACCGATCGCCAGGGCATGGCCCGAAAGCCCTTCACAGAGGCGTTTGGTCTGGAACCGGGCCAGTACGCCGTGATAGCCCAGGGTGGACCTGCTTTTACCTACCCCGGTATCCCCGTGGCCATCAGCGCCGTGGACTTTTTCGGTTATGACGAGCCCCCGGCGCCGCGCTTCGAAGCCTATAGCCTGTTCGTCGGACGCACACCGGGCATGTTGACGCCGCCGACACTGGCAGACTTGGAGGGACCTCCCGCCCCGACCGCAACGCCATCACCCACTCTCTCGGCAACGGCAACCCCGGCCGATGTTGTCGCCATGCCGACGCCGGAACCCACCGCCGTATCCGCACCGGAACCTACGACCACGCCCACACCCGTCCCGGCGCAGCCGCCGGCGGTCGTTACACTGCCGGCCGCTCCCGACGATCGTCCCACCTGTCCCGGTGCAAGCTCCGGTCCCACCTTCTGTCTGTTGCCCACAACCCTGGAACAGGGCAGTTTTGCCTATATGATGGCCCACGGCTTTCCCCGCCGCATCCCCATCCAGGTGGTGGTGCGCATGCCCGACGGCCAGGTGGTGCGCATTGCCGAGCGTACCGATGGCAACGGCTTTGCCGATTTTCACTGGTACGCACTGCCCAACGAACCGTTGGGCGATTATCAGGTGACGGCACGCGGAGGCAACCAGAGTTTCACGGCCACATTCACGGTGGTGGCGGCCCGCGGACCACGCCTGGTCGTGCAACCGCGGCAGACCACGGCCAATGCCGGTGTGATCGTCGGCTTGGCCGGCTTTGCGGCCAACGAACAACTGGTCCTGGTCCGGTATGCCGGCGCCGATGCCACGTCGGGTACGGTTGAACTCCGGCAGATCGACCGGACCCCAGTAACCACCGATGCTGCCGGCAACGCCATCCAGATCCTGAGCACGCGCGGGGCTCGCAGCGATCCGCTCTATCTGGTGGCGGTGTTCCGAGCCGACGGCGAAGAAGCGCTGGCCCAGGCCGTCTATACCCTCGGTCGGCCCCTTTACCTGCGCTATCCCTTCGGTTGGGGTCAGGATCGGCAGGAAGGGCAGTAGTCGCACGCATAGCCGATGACGTTTTCGCAGGCCGAAACCGACCTGTTGCCCCTGGGCACCGGCCGTGCCCCCGGCAAAATCATCCTGTGCGGTGAGCATGCCGTGGTGTACGGCCGACCGGCCATTGCCGTGCCGGTGTCGCAGCTCCAGGCCGAGGCGGTGGTCTATGCCGACCCCGAAGGGGTGTGTCGGGTGGAAGCTCCGGACATCGGCCGTCAGGTGGTCGTGGCCTCGGCCGCCGAAGACGATCCCCTTGCCTGCCCGGTGCGCTTGCTCTGTACGGCACTCGATCGACCGTTACCCCCCTGGCGGGTGCTTGTGCGTTCGGAAATCCCCATTGCTTCCGGATTGGGCAGCGGCGCCGCCGTGGCCACGGCCATGGTGCGGGCTTTGCTGGCCGCCTTCGGTGTGTCGTGGTCGGCGGCAGAGCTTTCGGCGCTGGTGTACGAAGTCGAAAAACTCCATCATGGCACCCCCAGCGGCATTGACAACACGGTCATTGTCTACGGCCAGCCGGTCTGGTTTGTGCGTGGGGCCACGCCGGAACCGTTTCGCGTGGGGACGCCTTTCGATCTGCTCATCGGCGATACGGGGATAGCCAGCCCCACCCGGTTGACCGTCGCCGCCGTGCGCCGTGGCCGCGAGGCCGATCCGGCACGCTTCGAGGCCTTGTTTGACCGCATTGCTGCCCTTGTCTCCGAAGCCCGCCAGGCCCTGGCCGAGGGCGATCGTCCCCGGCTGGGTGCGCTCATGAATGCCAATCACGAGGCCCTGGCAGCCCTGGGCGTTTCGTCGCCCGAACTCGACCGTCTGTGCGCGGCGGCGCGGGCGGCCGGCGCCTGGGGCGCCAAGCTCAGCGGTGGGGGCTGCGGGGGCAACATGATCGCTCTGGTCGATGCCCCCAACCGCCTCCGGGTTACCGAAGCGCTGTTAGCTGCAGGCGCCTGCCGCGTCGTCTCCACCACACTCGCCTGAGGCGTCCCAGGCTCTCCCTCCCCTCTTTAGAGGACAAAAGGCATGCCGGCTAAAGTCGCCCGCCAGAGGCCTTCGGTCGGCGTCCCAAAAGCCGCTTTCCCATCGGCGCACTGCGGCGAGGCCGAGTGGTAGGTCGTTACGTTAAAGGACGGTTTATCGAAAGGCCGGCATGTCGCCCAGCAGGGCCTGCAGTTCGGCCAGTTGCCCGGCACGGGCCGGCTCCAGAAGCGGGGGGCACTCGGTGGGTTTCTGCTGGCCGGTGATGAGCTTGAGGGCAAAGGTGAAACAGGTGGGTTGACCGCAGGCGCGACAATTCGTACCGGGCAGGAGTTTGAAGATGGCCATGGGCGTGGGGCGCTGGTGCGCCTCAAAGTCGGGTTCAATCGTATGGCGTCGTTCCCAAGTCTGATTGACCAATTTGACCAGACTTTCGACTTCCTTGGCGGCCAGCTCGCGATCGGCCACATTGCTGACGGCAATGCGATCGGGCTGGAAAACAACGTAGTGTCCTGCCTTTTTCCAGCTCAGCGATGGCACGGTGGGGTTGTAGATGGCGCCGCGCAGGGTGGCGTTGAGATAGGGCAATACCTCGCGGATATCGGTCGCTAAAAAGGCCACAGCGCTGAAGCGTTCGGCCCCCGGCTCGCAAGGCGGTGTGAAGACATCCAACTCGTAACCGGCAATCAGCATATGACCCTCCGTAGCTGGAACAGCGGCGCCATCGCCCAGGGGTTGCGATCCGCCTTCCGTAATCGCATTATAGCACGCCGAGGATGATCAAAGCGCGTTGAAGCGCCAGAAGGACCAGGAAGCCGGCGAAGACTCGGCTCAAGGTCAACGACTTGACCCGTTTGGCCATGAAACGCGCCCCGGCCGAGGCCCCGATCACGGCGGCGATTGAGGTCAGGATCAGCGTTGGCCAGTTCAACTGGGCATCGCTTAGGTGCGCCGCGAAAGCCGAAAAGGAAGGTAGCGTCACGATCACGGCGTTGGTCGCCGCAGCGAGGCGCGCCGTATAACCCAACATCACCAGGGTGGGCATCAGCAGAAAGCCGGGGCCGACGCCCAGGAAGCCGGCAAAGATGGCGATCAGCCCGGCGGAGAAAGAGGCTTTGAGCCGCACATCGTCACCCAGCGCCGCAGTTTTGTTATCGTCCATTTTGGGTGGGAAGGCCATGCGAAAAGCCAGGAAGATCAGCACACCGATGTAAATCCACCAGACGACATCGGTGCGGACGAAGTGCAAAAGCCAGACGCCAATGGGCGCCACTACCGTTGTGATAATCAACAACGGGATGGCCGTGCGCCAGTCAACCATGCGGGCGCGGGCAAAGGCGATGGCGCCGGCAATGGCGGTCAGACCGTTGAGCCATAGCGACCAGGGCATGATGACGTGTTTGAGGTCGAAGCCGAACAGGCCCAACACCGGCGTGGCGATGAAAGCCACGCCCAAGCCCAACATGCCGGCGATAAAGGATAAGGCAAAGAGGACGGCGCTGAGAATGAGGTCGAAGAGCATAGGGCCCCCTAGAAGCGTTAGCGGGTTTGACGACAATCGGGTTATCGTTGGATTGAGGCGTTCTGTGCCTCGAGAAGACGCAAAATGGATGCGGGTACACTGCCCAAGGCGGTTCTTGGACAGACCCGGCCGACGAGACTGCAGGTTTTATATGCGGTCGGCCATGAGGGCGTCGGTCAGCCATGAGCTGATCTCGGCCACACCGGGAATACGGCCACCGGCCACCAGCTTCTCGTTGATCACCAGGCCCGGTGTGAAGAGAAGGCCATAGCGGATAAACGTGGCGTAGTCGGTGACTTTCTCGATGGTGGCCTCAACACCGGTTTGGGCGACAGCAGCCCGGACATTGGCTTCGACCCGCTCGCAGTTGACGCAGCCGGGGCCAAGAATTTTGATAGAGACAGGCATAGCACTCTTTCCGGAACGAAGTGAAAAGGGTGGAAACAACGAACGCGTGCGCTCGATCTGGTCACTGACTTAGGACGGTAATACGCGGTTCTATCACGATCTGGCTTTTGACCGAGTTGGCTACCAGACTGTATTTCTGGGCCGAGAGCAGGGCGCGGCGGACGCGCTTTTCGGTGCTGGCCGCCTCTTCGCCGGGTGCGCCGCGCACGGTAATCTCGGGATAGAAATACAGATGGGTGAAGGTCTCGGTGCGATCCAGCGCGATGGTCTTGACGCCATCGACACGGCAGGTATAGCCGACCAGGTCGATCTGAAAACGCTCAACCGCCCAGAGGAACATCATCATCACGCAGGTGTTGGCGGCGGCGACAAAGGCATCCTCGGGTGTAAGCACGCCCTCGTGACCGTAGGCGTCGGGCGGCGCCGAGAACATCATCTGCGGGCCGTTGCCCATCACGATGTGGCCCCAATGGTCGCCCTTCCAGCGGACGAGGGTGGTGTAGGTGGCCGTTTTAGCCATGGTTCTGCTCCTTTGCGGCGCAGAAGTGCTGCCAGGCGACTTGCACGGCTTCGGTGTAGAGGGCGTCGTCCTCGGAAGGGATGGCGTTGTACAGGCGCACGGCATCCATAATCGCAGGGGGAAGGGAGGCGGTGGCGTGGTCGTTGGGCGATGCACGCAGCCCCTGGTTGTAGGCCATCTCCAGAATCGGTTCCAGCGCCATAATCGCCACGGTGCGGCCGTTGACTCGGACACGGCTGATGGGAATGCCGGAACTACAAGCACAGCCGGTACTGCCGGTTGTGGCCGGTTCGCTTTCCTCCGTATCCAGCAACCGGCCTTCGCTGCGGCTCCAACGCGCGGCCATCAGACGATCCACTTCGCCTGCTATGACCTCGGCCAGGGCATCCACGACGGGCAGGCTCTCCGGCGTCAGGCGGCGCAATCCCTGCGGCCGCTGAAGACCGCGTTCGGCCAGCACGTCGTCCAGGACAATGCTAACCGCCGGCTTATGGCTATAAAGCTCGGTCGCACGGGCCGCACAGCGCCTGGCGCAGCCATCGACTGCAATGGTGGGATAAAACCTGGCAAAAGCACGATCGCCTTCACCACCGGCCAAGAAGAGCGGTAGACAAATGGTGACGGTCATGGTTGGGCGCAACTCCTCCAGCACCTTCAGCGCCGCCAAGCGCGTCACGGTGCCTTCGGCCATCTCCTCCCCGGAGCAGGCCACGATACCGACTTTGCGTGGGGGTAAATGAGGCATAGGCGAACCTCTCATCAGAGGATGGAAAGCGGGAATGCTTCAACTCGCTTCGGCTTTTTCGATCTCCGCTACCGCCTGGGCCACCTCGGCAGCCAGGGCTTGGGCCAGGGCCAGACCGCCGGCATTAAGCTCGGCAATGCCCTGGGGCTTCATGTCCTTGTGACGGCGATAGCAATCCAGGACGGTAAACGCACGGGTGACCGTACCGCCGGCCTGACCCACGTTGACGGTAGCACAGGCCAGTTTGCAGCCGTCCAGGGTAATGACCGCCGTGTTGTTGCGCACCCTGGCCTGGGCTTCGGGATCGCCCAACACCAGCAGAGAAAGGGGAACGATCTCCGTTTCGCCCGGACACAATTCCTCCACTACCCGATAGGCGGCCTCACGGGTAACGGTCCCATACGTTTTGCCGATGCCGCTGCAAGGTACAATGACGATGCTCATGGGTTCACCTCCGCCTGAGCCTGTGCTGTCATCACTTCCAGATACCGGGCGGCGTCCAGCAGGCTCGATACCGGCCACTGTGCCGGCCGCATTTCCACCAGCCAGCCGCGGTCGTAAGGGTCCTGGTTAATCAGCTCTGGTGTCTCTTGGAGCGCCTTGTTGACCGCCACGATCTCGCCGTCGAAAGGCGCCTGGACTTCCAGATCGACCTTGACGGTCTCGACGGTGGCCAGCTCCTCGCCGGCCCGCACAACCTGACCCGGCTCGGGCAGCCTGATGAAGGCTACATCGCCGCCGGTCTGTTGGGTATAATCGCTCAAACCCAGACGGGCTACGCCGCGATCGGCGTCCCACGATGCCCAGATGCCGGCCTCGTTGTAGTAGTAGCCTACCTTCACGCGGAAGATAAACTTATCAACGGTCGTCTCCAGAAATGGGTCGTTCATGAACCCTCCTTTTTCTCCAAAGATGGTTATGGCAGATATAACAACTTGCGCATATGCAATGACTGGCATATGATAGAGCGACTCGGGTCTGGGACACGGTCATGTGTCCCTAACCCCGGAGAACAATACGGAAAATCCTGCAAACGAGGCTCTAAACACGGCAACAGGCCTCGTTACAAGGAGCATTGAACGGTTGAGAACCGTCGGCTTGGGCTGCAACTCTGATGCGACATCGTAGCACAGCCAGTCCATGGATGCAAATTTATGCATGTCATGATGATCGGAAATCGGCCATGACCACGACACCATCCCCCGACTTCTACACGGTTCACGCCGAGCGCTTCAAACTGCTCGGCCATCCCATGCGCTTGCAGATTCTGGATGTCTTACGGCGCTCTCCGGAGTGCGTCTGTCACCTGGAGACGCTCTTGGGCAAACCCCAGCCCTACATTTCCCAGCAACTGCGCGTTTTGCGCGAGGCCGGTGTGGTCGCCGACCGCAAGGAAGGACCTAACGTCTACTATGCTTTGATCGATCCTCAGGTTGCTTCATTGCTCAACCTGGTACTGGGACCGATCTTGCCCAGCCGAGCTAACGCCCAGAACATCCTACCCGACTGCCCTTGCCCCCGATGTGCCAGGGCATGAGCGATGGCTTCGCGCTCAGGTGACCGGGACGGCAGCGGTTGTCACGCTTGTTTCCGCCCGTTTGACGGTAAAACGGTCGAAGTCATTGGCCACGACCGTGTTGGGGAAAATGGCGCGGGCTTCCTCCAGAACGCGGTGGGTCGGATAGCGCCGCGAGAGGTGGGTGAGGATAAGCAAGCCCACCCCGGCGCGGTGGGCCAGACGCGCAGCCTCGGCTGCGGTGAGATGACCGAAACGCTGGGCAAACTCGCGATCTTCTTCCAGATACGTGGCCTCGACAACCAGGGCATCCACCTCGCGCACAACCTCGGTCAAAGACCGAGTACGGCCCAGATCGCCGATAAAGGCCAGGCGCGCGCCCGGAAGCGGCAGACCCAAGACGTCGTCGGGATGGATCACACGGCCGTCGGCCAGGGTCACGCTCTCGCCGTTCACCAATCGGCGTCGTTCCGGCCCAAAGGGCACACCCAAAACCTCGGCAGCCTCAACCAGAAACGGCCGTCGCGAGCGCTCCCGAAAGAGAAAGCCGTAACAATCGGGGCCGCGATGCTCGACCGGAAAGGCCTCGACCTCAAAATACTCGTCGGCGAAAAAGACGCCGGGCTGCAGGCAATGCCATTCGATCTGGATGGGCAGTTCGCCGGGGCCGAAGACGACGTTGAACAGACGCCGGATCCGGTCCAGGGCAAAGCCGCCGGCGTAGATGGCAATGTGCTCCATAAGCTCCCAGCGGGCCATGGTGGAGATCAATCCGCCCAGCCCCAGGATGTGGTCGAGATGACCATGCGTGATCAGGATTTTGTCCAGGCGTTTGAAGCCCAATCCGGCGATGAGGAGCTGCCGTTGGGTGCCCTCGCCGCAATCGATCAAAAAGCGATGGTTGCGAAAGCTGAGAATGGCACTGGAAAGACCGCGCTCGACGGTGGGTGCCGAAGCGGAAGTGCCCAAAAAGATGAGTTCGAACATAGAACCGGCCGCGTACAGGGATGAAGTCGAAGCCAATATTACAAGCGGAGGCCACAAAATGCCAATCGCCGGCGGTTTCCCATTTTGTCTGCGCCGGGGCCGTGCCTCGCCTGGCAGATGCTCTCCGGCCCCGGTTTGCTCGTCCTTCGGCCAGACCTGCCGCAGGGAAAATCGCTCCCCTGGCTTGTTTGTTAGACCCGGGAGTCGCCGAACCGGCACGAGGCTGCCTCGTCACCCGGTTTGACAAAGAGACCCACGGCATTTAGCATAGGGCCGTTTTATTCCTGGCATTCGGGTTTTGTTTATGGCATCCCAACCCTGGTGGAAAGGTTCGCGCGGCGAGGGCTATGTTGTCGCCCAAGCTGGCCTGTTTTTGCTTATCGGTCTGGGCCCATCGACGTGGTCCGGATTGCCGGCCTGGCCGGGGTGGCTGAGCCGGGTGGGTTTGCCCTTGGGGGGTATGTTGATAGGAGCAGGCGCCTTGTTGGCTCTGGCCGGCCTTGTTTATCTGGGCGCCAATCTAACGCCGTTGCCTTATCCCAAAGACGATACCCGCCTGGTCGCGCGCGGGGTCTACCGCCTCGCGCGCCATCCGATTTACGGCGGTCTCATCCTCGCTGCGTTCGGATGGGCTTTGTGGCGACAGGGCTGGCTGACCCTCGGCTACGTCGTCTTGCTGTTCCTGCTCTTCGACCGCAAAGCCGCGCAAGAAGAGGCATGGCTGCAGGCTCGTTTTCCCCAGTACGAGGCCTATCGCCGCCGGGTGCGCAAGTTTATCCCCTTTCTTTACTAGCCCGTTCCGGCCTCCAACCACGAGGGACGCCATGACTTCCGCTTCTGAACCCCGGTCGTATGAAGAAACCCTGGCGCGGATGCTGATCATCGCCCAGACGCAATGGGGGCACTGGATCCGGTCGTATTGGTTCTACGAAGCGGATCGGTGCCCCGGCTGTGAAGGGCTTCTCGACACCCTGCGCATCAAGGGCCGCGAAGCGCTCTCGCTCAACGTCTTCATTTACCGGCGACGCGGGGTCCTCATCGGCTATTGCTTGTGCCGCCGCTGCGCCGGCGCCATCTTCATGGCCGCCCACAAACGACCGGGGGTGCAAATCGGCCTCCACGTTCGCATCGAAGAGCGGCTTATCGAGGCTTACGAACGCCATATCGCCGCCACAATCGACGCCTGACCGGTAGCCCTTCGCGTGGGGTGGCCCATCCGATCACGGCGCTGCCCACGAGCACCAGGATGCCCAAGGCCAGCAGCTTGACAATGGTGCTGGCCGTCAGACTGAGCAAACCGAACACGGCACAGAACAATCCGTAGCCGAGGACAATCTGGCAGGGGCGGAAGCCCTTGTCGAGTAAACGGAAGTGGAGATGGTTGCGGTCGCCCTGACCTAAAGGCCGACCATGGCGCCAGCGCCAAAAAATGAGCCAGGCCACATCCAGAGCCGGCAAGCCGATGACGAGGAGGACCGTGGCCACCCGGGCTCCGGCGATCAGCCCGAGAGCGGCCAACGTATAGCCCAGAAAGTAGGCGCCGACCGAACCCATAAAAACCCGCGCCGGCGGCCAGTTGAAGCACAAAAAAGCTACGGTGCATCCCAGGAGGGCCAGCGCCTGCGGGGCTACACTGTACTGCCCGGTCCGCAGCATATGGACGGCCAATACGACGGCAACAATGCCTGCCACCGTCGTCGCCAGCCCATCCACGCCGTCCAGCCAGTTGACCGTGTTGATGGTGCCCATAAACCATAGGAGGGTAAGCACCCACACTACCGGGGTGGGAAAGACGATCTGACCAGGGCCAAAAGGATTGTTGACCCGCTCGATGAAAATGATGAAGGCAATGGCGATGGCACCGGCAACGGCCTGGGCCAGATATTGAGGACGGCTGCCGAACTCGAAGCGGTCGTCGAGCAAGCCGAAGGCGGCCACAAAGGTGGCACCGAGAACAAGCCCCCACCAGCGCCGCATCTCGTTGGGGTCCGAACTCGGTGGCACCCATGAGGACGGCAAGAGCTGGACCAACAGCAAAGTGCCGATAAACCCCCCATAAAGGGCCAGACCACCCGTGCGGGGAATCACTCCCGCATGCTGTCGCCGCCCACCCGGTCGATCGACAAGGCCCCAACGCCGGGCCAGGGCCATGCTGAGGGGGGTGAGAACCAATGTCAGGACAAAAGCGAGCAGAGGGACCAGAAACAGAATCATGGTTTGAGCGCCATGAGCGCTCTTCACCACCGGTTCACGGCCACAGGCGTCCCAACACACGCGGGTAGGCAATGGCCTCGCGCAGGTGGTTGATGCCGGTGATCCAGGCCACGGTGCGTTCGATACCCAGCCCAAAACCACTGTGGGGGACCGAGCCATAACGACGCAGGTCGATATACCACTCGTACACGGCCTCGGGCAGGTTATGGCGGCGAATCGCCTCGCGCAACGTTTCGGGGTCACTGATGCGTTCACTACCGCCGATGATCTCGCCGTAGCCTTCGGGTGCCAGCAGGTCGGCGCTACGACAAACCTCCGGTCGTCCCGGTTCCGGCTCCATGTAGAACGCCTTGGCCGCAGTCGGATAGTGGGTCACGAAGACGGGGCGATCGAAACGACTGGCCAGAAACGTTTCGTGGGGCGCGCCGAAGTCATCGCCCCAGGTGATAGGCGGCACCGGCTCGTCATGGGGAGGCACGGTCACGCCCTGGGCAGCGGCCGCGTTGATCATGGCCACCGCCTCATCGTAGGTGATGCGAGGGAACGGTGGCACGACCTGTTGCAACAGAGTCGTATCGCGCTCCAGCAGGGCCAGCTCATGTCGGCACCGTTCGAGCACGGTTTGTACAATCGCCGAGACGAACTGCTCTTCGATTTCGAGCAGTTCCTCTAGGGTACAAAAGGCAATCTCCGGTTCTACCATCCAGAACTCCTGCAAATGCCGGCGGGTTTTCGACTTTTCGGCACGAAACGTCGGACCGAAGCAATAGACCTTGCCGAAGGCGAAGATGTTGGCCTCGTTGTAAAGCTGGCCGGTCTGGGCCAGATAGGCCGGGATGCCGTGATAATCCACTTTGAACAGGGTGGTCGTGCCTTCGCCGGCCGCAGGCGTGAGAATGGGGGTATCCACGAGCAAAAAGCCGTGGTCGTCCAGCCAATCGCGAATCGCGCGGATAACGGCCGCTCGCACACGCATAATCGCCCACTGGTGGTTCGATCGCAACCACAGGTGCCGCCGATCGAGCAAAAACTCGATCCCGTGCTCTTTGGGCGTGATGGGATAGTCCGCAGCGATCTGCACAACCTCGACATCCTGGAGGTCCATTTCATAACCGCCCGGCACCCCGGGCGCGCGCGGGTCGGCGCGGATGGTTCCGGTGAGAATGAGGGAGGACTCGGTGGTCAGGCTGTCGACGAGGGCAAACTTGGCATCCCCCAGGGTGGGACGAAAAGCCACGGCCTGGAAAATGCCGCTGCCATCACGCACGCGGAGAAAGGCCAGTTTGCCTTTCCCGGTCAACCGTTGCAGCCAGCCGCGCACGGTCACAACCTGGCCGACGTAGTCCTTGGCATCGCAGATACGAATGATGGGCGTCACAGCCATTGTCCTTGTCCGAGATGAGCGTGAAGCGATAAGCCATGCCAGGCTTAAGTATACAGCCGTGGGCCGTTGCCCGTGGAATTCGGCGCTTTGGGATGCCAAACCGGCTCTGTTGCGGCTAGACGCCTTGGCATACTCTTGGCTATAATGAAGTCCTATTTCCGGCCTTTTTCCGCTTGTTGCGATCGTGCTTCGGTCCATGCCTGCACATATCATCTTCAACCCCTATTCCAATCGATGGGGCGCCGGTCGTCAGGAGCAGGTGGTGCGTCGTCTGCTGACCGAAATGGGCTATGAATTTGAGATGAGCGTCACCGAAGGGCCGGGGCACGCCATCCAACTGGCAGCCGAAGCCGTGGCCCAAGGCTTTGATCCTATTGTCGCTGCCGGTGGCGACGGCACCATCGGCGAAGTGGTCA
Organism: Caldilineales bacterium; assembly: GCA_037443945.1. Taxonomy (GTDB): domain Bacteria; phylum Chloroflexota; class Anaerolineae; order J102; family J102; genus SSF26. The sequence goes on along the minus strand of JBBINH010000007.1, from coordinate 4,578 downwards.
ACGGTTTGCTGGGCCCAGGTCAGCATGCTCCGGTGCGCCTGGGCGTTATTCCTCTGGGTTCGGCCAACGACTACGCCGTGCAATTGGGTATTCCCACCGATCCGGCGGCTGCCTGCCGCACCCTGATCGCGGCTACGCACGTGTATACCCTCGATGCCGGTCGCGTCAACGAGCGCGCCTTTATGAACGATGTCACCCTCGGCTTTGGCGCCCGTGTCAACATCGAAGCGGCTACGATCAAACGGTTGCGCGGGTCGCTGATTTACCTGGGGGGCGTCTTCAAGGCCCTGGCCCGTTACCCGCTGCCGACGGTCAGCTATGCCTGGGATGATGGCAGTCTGGAGGATCATCCCACGTTGATGGCCTATATCGGAATCGGCTGGCGTACCGGCGGCGTCTTCCACCTCACGCCCGATGCCGTTCAGGACGACGGCCTGCTCGATTTCTTTGTCGGCGATGCCATGGGGCGTCTTTCGATCCTGCGTCTGCTGCCCAAGACCTTTGACGGCAGCCACATTCACGACCCGCGTGTCCACTTTGCCCGCTGTACGTGGGTGCGCATCCGCAGCGACGACCCCCTCCCGGTCCTGGCCGATGGCGAGATCATCTATCGCGATGCCCACAGCCTGGATGTGCGCATCCTTCCTGCGGCCCTGCAAGTTATCGGCGGTCCTGCACCGGGACTGCGTCCCGGTGGCCGGGGCCAAAAGCCTCTTACGCGGGTGCAGGCCGGCCTGTAAACGGATGTGAACGGACGTGGAGATTCTGACCATCCTTCGGTGCAGAAGATGACCCTAGACACTGCCCGATCTACCGGTCGGTTCTCGACAGGCTCGGTCGATGCCATGTCCGCCCATCTGGCCGACCTGCAGGAATGGTCGCGCGCCTTCCAGGAAGCTATCGGCACCGACCGACCGTTGGCGCCGCTCTTGCCCCGACTTGAAGCGCTGATGGCAGCCATGACGACAGAGCTGCAGGCGGTTGCAGCCTCCTATGGAACCGTGTTGCGGGCGCGCGCACGCGAGCTGGCAGCGCACACACTTGTCGAACTCGAACGCCGCACCGATCCCACCGGCAGTCTGGCCCTCATGCTGGCTCGCGAAGCAACGCTTCTGGCTCTGGCAGCCGGAAAGACCATGCCCACTCTGGTCCAGGAAGTGCTGCAACAGGCTGCCGATACCGCTACCCCTTTTCGCCTCAAGCTCCCCCGCCGCGCCCATACCGAAGCCATTCTTGCCCTCGCCTTTAGCCCCGATGGCCGTTCCTTATTGACGGCCGGTGCCGATGGGAGCGCCCGCTTATGGAACCTAAGCACAGGAGACGAAATCCGGCAGTGGCATGGTCATAGCGGAAGCATCCTCGCCGTGGCCTTTAGCCCCGATGGCCGCCTGCTGCTTACGACCGGCGACGATCGCACCGCTCGTTTGTGGACGATAGCAGATGCACGCCCCCATGCCATCCTGCGCGAGCATCAGGGCATGGTGATGGCCGCGGCCTTCAGTCCCGATGGTCGACTTGCCGTTACGGCCGGCGACGATGCGGCCGTGCGGTTGTGGGATGTGGAGACGGGTCGGCCCGTGCGGGTGCTCGGCGGAGATGGCGGCTGTGTTTGGTCGGCGACCTTTAGCCCCGACGGTCGCTTCGTGTTAACGGCCGGCGACGATGATACCGCCCGCCTGTGGCGGGTAGAGGACGGGGCGGAAATCGGCCGTTTTCGGGGTCACACCGATTGGGTGCGCAGCGCCTGTTTCAGTCCGGATGGGCGCCTGATCCTTACGGCCGGCGATGACCGCACGGCTCGCCTGTGGGATGTGGCCAGCTATCAGGAGATCCGCCGCTTCGAAGGCCACACGGCCGGGATCGGCGCCGTTGCATTTAGCCCCGATGGTTTGCTGGTGGCCACGGCCGGCGAGGATAAAAGCGCACGCCTGTGGGATGTGAACAGCGGACGCATGGTCTGGTCGTTACAGGGTCATACCGGTGGCGTCTGGGCCGTTGCCTTCAGCCCTGACGGACGTTCGCTAGCGACGGCTGGCGAGGATAAGACGGCGCGGTTGTGGGATGTGCGCACCGGCCGAATGATCTGGCAGACCCCCGGTCATGCCGACTGGGTGCGCTTCGCCTCCTTCAGTCCCGACGGTCGACTGATTGCCACGGCCGGAGCCGATCGTACCGTCCGTCTGTGGGCCGGCGATAGCGGTCGCGAACTCCGACGGCTGCATGGCCACACGGATTGGGTCAACATGGTTCTTTTCAGCCCCGACGGACGTCTGTTGGCGACCGCCAGTCACGATCACACGGCCCGCTTGTGGGATACGGCCAACGGGCAGGAGGTGCGGCGGTTTGAGCATCCTGTTTGGGTTCATGCCGCCGTTTTCAGCCCGGATGGCCGGTTGCTGGCCACGGCAGGCGCCGATTCCATGGCCTATCTGTGGGATGTCTTCGGCGGCCAACCGGTGCGTCGGTTGGAAGGCCATACCGCCACGGTCATGTCTGTGGCCTTTAGTCCCGACGGTCGTTGGCTGATCACAGGAAGCGAGGACCGTACGGCGCGAGTGTGGGAGGTCGCTTCGGGCCGTGAGGTCGTGCGCCTGCGTGGGCACACGGCCGGGGTGCTGGCAGCCGTCTTTGCGCCCGACGGTCGTTTGGCGGCCACCGCAAGCGACGACCGTACCGCCCGTATCTGGGACCTGGGCATAGCCCGCGAGATCGGACAGCTCCAGGGACATACCGGCAGCGTTTGGTCGGTGACCTTCAGCGCCGATGGCAGGCATCTCCTGACGGCCGGTGACGATAGGACCACGCGCCTGTGGGATGGCCAGACCGGTCGGGAAATCCGCCGTCTTGAGGGCCATACGGCGACCGTGCGCGCGGCTGCCTTTAGCCCCGATGGACGTTTTGTCGTGACGGCGTCTCACGACCGTACGGCCCGGGTCTGGGATCTCCGCTCCGGCCAGGAAGCACGGCAATTGCAGGGCCATACGGATTGGGTGATGGCGGCCGTCTTCAGTCCCGATGGCCGCTCGGTCCTCACGGCCGGCTATGACCACACCGCCCGTTTGTGGGATGTGGGCAGTCGACAGGAAGTGCGTCGCTTCCTGGGGCATACCGATTGGATTCTCGCGGCCGGCTTCAGCCCCGACGGTCGGCTTGTGGTCACGGCCGGCGCCGATAAGACCGTCCGTCTGTGGGATGTCGAGAGCGGTCGCGAGATCCGAGAATTGTCGGGACATACGGCTGCCGTGCGGGCAGCGAGCTTTAGTCCTGATGGCCGTTGGCTGCTCACGGCAGCCGACGACACCACGGCTCGACTCTGGGATGCCAGCACCGGCCAGGAGATCCGCCGTTTCGAGGGTCATACGGCTCCCGTCTTGACCGCCACCTTTAGCCCGGATGGCCGTCAGTTCGTGACGGCCGGCGAGGATCGCTCGCTCTGCCTGTGGCAAGCGAGTCTGGAGCGCGAGCCTGCTCGCCCATTGTTATCCTGGCAAGCCCACACAGCCGCCGTGCGCGCTGCCAGCTTCAGCCCCGATGGTCGGTGGCTGGTGACGGCCGGTGATGACAAAATCGCCTGCGTCTGGGAGGTTGCCGGTGGGCACAAGGTGCGACAATTCGAGGGCCACACGGGGGCCGTGCGCACGGCGGCTTTTGGCCCGGATGGCCGGCTGGTGGTGACGGCCGGGGTGGACAGGGTCGCCATGGTGTGGGCGGTGAGCGATGGCCAGGTGCTATGGCGCTTGCAGGGCCACAGCGACTGGATACGCTGTGCGGCTTTCAGCCCGGATGGGCGGATGGTCGTCACGGCCGGGGCCGATAAGCTGGCCATTCTATGGCCGATTGCCTTAGAGGATTTGCTGGCCCTGATCGAAGCGCGTATCCAGCGCGACCCGCCTCGTTTCACCCCGGAAGAACGTCGGCGTTACGAGCTGGATGAGGATATGGGCCTGGTCACTTCAGGCTAGGGCCGGCTGATACACCCGTCCGGCCGGCGACAAAAGACTACGCCGAACCGAAGGTATGGGGTTCGGATAGGACCCCTCAGCGGTAGCTCCTACCAGGGCTAATGCCCATCCTTGCCGTCCAGGCCGTCCGAGGGGCGATTTGCCGACTCGGTGCCGGAGTGTGTTGGCGCAAGAGCGGCAGGCAGGCATAACGTTCTAACGTTCAAACGTTCTCACCAACAAAAGATAGAACCGAGTCGATTTGCCCGACAGCACGCGCAGGGCGTATACTTCCCTTAGTCCACCCGGAAATTGCTGCCCATGAGCTTTACCGTAACCGATTTCCACGATCTCGTCCGGCTGCTCGCGGAGAACCCGCAATGGCGGGCACAGCTCCGACAACTGGTGCTCACCGAGGAGCTGCTGGAATTGCCGGTCCTGGTCCACCGTCTGGCCGCATGGCAAGAGACGATGGCCGAGGAACATCGCGGCCTGGTGGCGGAAGTTCGCGCCCTCGTCGCCGAAGTCCGCAACCTCGCCGAAAGCCATCGCACCCTGGCCGAGGAACACCGCGCCCTGGCCGCCGAAGTCCGCACCTTAGCCGAGGAACACCGCGCCCTCGTCGCCGAAGTCCGCA
>JBBINH010000006.1:0-98470 GCA_037443945.1 Caldilineales bacterium | reverse complement strand
CCTCTACACCCATCCCAACGGCCACGCCTACGCCGACGCCCACGCCGACACCGACGGATACGCCGACGGTCGCCCCGACGGCCACGCCGACCCCGGAATCCTATCCGTGGGGCCATAGCGCCTCCCCGGATGGGCCGGGCGTCGGTGATCCCCCGACGATACCACTTGGATGGGATGCCCTTTCGCATCGGCACTACCTACCCGTGTTTTTGTTCACGCATCGCCGTGCGGCGGCGCAGCATCGGCTTGAGTGGACGCCGACACCCCAAGCCGTACCGACGCCGATAACCGCCGCACCCGAAGCTGCCGATGCAGGGTCTGTTGCCACGGTCATGGTCCCGCTTCTGACACCGGAAACGGCGCCGGTTGCCGCCGAGGGGGCGCATCGTAGCTATCTGCCGTTATTCCTGCGGGTGCATAAAGCCCAGATGGGGCGGGCGCCCTAACCCAAGAACACGGCTCCTTGCCGACACCGAAGCCAAGGGCCGCCGCTTGTTGTCAGGATATGACAACGGCGGCCCTTTTGCGTGACGGCCGTTTGCTCTTGTACACTTGAAGCATCCTTTTCCCCTTTGGTTTCCTATGAGCGAACGCGAACGTATCCGCCTCACCAGCCTGACTGCCTGTGCCGGCTGAGCGAGCAAGCTGGCCGCCGAGGCCCTGGCGCAGGTCCTGCGTCCTCTCCGGCAGGTTTATGACGGTTGGCACGATGAGAACCTCCTGGTCGGTCTGGAGGTTCCGGACGATGCTGCCGTCTATCGGCTGGCAGAGGATCGGGCTCTGGTCGTGACGACCGATTTCTTCACCCCCGTTGTGGACGATCCCTACACCTACGGAGCTATTGCGGCGGCCAACAGCCTCAGCGACCTCTATGCCATGGGAGCACGGCCGCTTGTCGCCCTCAACATCGCTGCTCTGCCCAAGACCCTTCCCCTGAGCATCGGCGCCGAGATCCTGCGCGGGGGCGCCGAAAAGGCGCGCGAAGCGGGCATCGTCGTGGTGGGCGGTCACACCGTTCAGGATAACGAGCCCAAATACGGCTTGGTGGCGATCGGTCTGGTTCATCCCCAACGCATTCTCCGCAAGAGCGGCGCCCGCCCTGGCGACCGCCTTTTGCTGAGTAAGCCCTTAGGAACCGGTGTTGTTACGACCGGGCTCAAGCGCGATCGGGCTACTGCCGCCGAGGTCGAGGCCGCCGTCGCCAGTATGCTGCGCCTGAATGCCACAGCAGCGGCCATCGCCCTGGCCTATGAAGCCCATGCCGCCACCGATGTCACCGGTTTCGGCCTTCTGGGCCACGCCGTCGAGATGGCTCAACAGGGGCGGGTCGGATTTCGCTTCGCCTATGAGCGCTTACCCTGGCTGCCCGGTGCCCGGCGCCTGGGCGCAGAATGGGTTTATCCCGGCGGCGCCCATGACAACCGACACTATTTCGGCCCCCATGTGCGTTTCGATCCGGCGCTGGCCGAATGGGAGCAAGTCCTTTGCTTCAGCCCGGAGACGTCAGGGGGTTTGCTCCTCGCCTTCGCTCCCGACCGTGCTGAAGCGGCCCAGGAAGAGGCCCGTGCGCGCGGTCAGGAACTGTGGGACATCGGCGAAGTGAACGAACAAGGGGGAATCGAGGTCGTTATCGGTCCGTGATCAAGTCCTCGTTGGGTCTATCAAACCATGCGCCTCATTGACCAACTGGCCGCTTTACAAACCCTGGATAGCCAACTGGATGCCGATCGCCGTCGTTATACCGCCATCCAGGAGGCCTTGCGTGAACCGGAATCCCTTCGTCAGGCCCAGGCGCATCTGGCCGAAGCCACGGCACGGTTGGAACACTGGCAACGCGAACGTCGCCGTCGTGAGACGGCTATGGCCGACCAGCAAATGCGCATCCGGGCCCAGGAGAAGCAGCTCTACGGCGGACGCATCAAGGATACGCGCGAGCAGGTGGCCTTGATGCAAAACGTGGAAATGCTCAAACGTCAGTTCGAACGTCTGGAGGAGGAGGCCTTGGAAGCCATTCTGCAGGTCGAGCAGGCCGAACGAGAGGTGGCCCAGGCCCGTGCCCGTCTCGAAAGCGAGGAGGCAGCCTGGCAGCAAGCTCAGGCGCAACTGATAGCCGAACGCGAGGCGCTGATCGTCCACGCCCGTCAGCTCAAAACCCGGCGTCAGAGCCTCAGTGCCCAACTTCCTGCCGATCTGGTCCAGCGCTACGAAGCCCTTCGGCAAAAGGGCGAGGGTGTGGCCGTAGCCCGTGTGCACAACGGCGTGTGCAGCGGATGTGGCGCGGCGCTGCCGACGGCCGTACAACAACAGGCCCGTGGAGATGCCCTGGTCAATTGTCCCTTTTGTCGGCGGTTGCTGTGTGGGTAAGGCCTGACCACAGGGCGAGCGGATTGAATTGCAGGCGGCATAGCAGTTTGACAGGCTTCGAGGCTATCGTTAGAATGCAGGGCGTTTCGTTGCGGTGATGGCGTCAACCGCCGTTGGTTGGCACACCCTTTCTTACCAATACGGAAGAAACACGAAGTCGTTGTTTCTGATCACCCTTCGTTCGTCGCCCATTGCCGGTCATGGTTCGAGGATGCAGGCATGGCGGTTATGAATCGTTGTTGGGATGTACGTCTTCCCCCCACATTGAGGAGGTGATTACCGGTCAAAGGAGCACATGCTAAACCGTCTTCCCCGGTGGTTTTGCTTCTGCATGCTTTCCTCTCACCCTCAGGAGTTTCTTATGCTTGCGCGGAAACGTCTCACCTTTTTCACTCTGCTGTTTATCCTGGTCCTGATCGCTGCCATCCCGGCCGGCGCCTTTGCCCGACCTGTGGCGCAGCCATCCGGGCCACGTTTTGAGGTCATTCCGCTGACTCCCGACACGCTGTTCGAGGCAGCCGTGGACGGTAAAGCAGCTCCGCCAACTGCCGATGAACTGGTCAGCGTCATCGTCAAACTCGATTTTGCGCCCCTGACACAATACCGCGGTGGCATCGAAGGCTTGGCGCCGACCAGCCCGGATGTGACCGGCGCAATGGCCCTGGACGTGACCTCGCCGGCCAGCCAGGCCTATCTAGCCTATGCCGATGCCCAGGTCAGCGCCTTCGCCGGCCGTCTGGCGGCGGCCATCCCCGAAGCTCAACTGGTTTATCGGTATACGGTGGTCATCGGCGGTGCGGCGGTCATCCTGCCGGCCGCCAAACTGGATGTCCTGAGTCGTTTGCCCGGCGTGGTGCGCATCTACCGCGATCGTCTGGAGCAAATCACCACCGATACCAGCCCTGGGTTCATCGGCGCCGATGTCCTGTGGGAGGCATTGGGTGGTCAGGAAAATGCCGGGGAAGGGATCATTGTCGGCGTGCTCGATACGGGCATCTGGCCCGAACATCCTTCCTTCTCCGATCCCGATCCCTCCGGCAAGCCCTATACCCGTCCGGCCCATTGGCGCGGTACGGCCTGCGAGTTCGGCAGCGATAACCCCAACGACCCGCCCTTCACCTGCAACAACAAGTTGTTGGGCGCGCAACGTTTCATGCAGATCTACGAATTATTCGGGCCTGATCTGCTGCCCGGTGAATTCGTCTCGGCCCGCGATGATAACGGACACGGGACCCACACGGCTAGCACGGCGGCCGGCAATGCCGGGGTCGAAGCGACCTTGCTGGGGGTCGAGCGCGGTACGGTTTCGGGCATTGCCCCGCGCGCCCATGTCGCCATGTACAAGGTGTGTGGTGATGCCGGCTGCTTTGCTTCCGACTTGGCTGCCGCCATTCAACAGGCCATTCAGGATGGGGCCAATGTGCTCAACTTCTCCATCAGCGGTGGTACCGCCCCCTACAAGGATATCGTCTCCCTGGCCTTCCTGGATGCCTATACGGCCGGTGTCTTCGTGGCGGCTTCGGCCGGCAACAGCGGCCCCGGTCTCGATACGGTCGATCACCGCGAACCCTGGGTGACCACGGTCGGCGCCAGCACGACCGATCGCACCTTCCTCAGCACGATCACCCTGACGGCCGGCGATGGCGTAACCCTCACCCTGGTCGGTGCTTCGCTGACGGCCGGGATCGAAACCCCCACGCCGGTGGTGATGGCCGCCGACTTCGATGGCCTGCCTGCCGACGATCCCGCCAAGGGCATGTGCAACACACCCTTCCCCGAAGGAACCTTCAGCGGCCAGATCGTGGTCTGCAAGCGCGGTGTCATCGCCCGGGTGGAAAAGGGCTATAACGTCCTGGTGGGCGGTGCCGGCGGGATGATCCTCTACAACCCCAGTTTGCAGGGTCTGGCGACAGACAACCACTTCCTGCCTGCCGTCCACATCGAGGTCGATCAGTCCAACCTGTTGTTGGACTTCATGGCGAACCACACGGATGTGATGGGCACTTTCACCGCCGGTCAGTCTGCCGAGGCGCAGGGCGATGTCATGGCGGCGTTCAGCTCACGTGGCGGCCCCGGTCAGACCCTGGGCATCAGCAAGCCCGATGTGACGGCGCCCGGTGTGCAGATCCTGGCCGGTCATACCCCCTTCCCGGCTACGGTAGCGGGTGGCAAACCGGGTGAGCTGTTCCAGGTTATCCAGGGGACCTCGATGTCCAGCCCGCATGTCGCCGGCGCCGGCGCCTTGCTCAAGGCGCTCCATCCCACCTGGACGCCGGGCCAGATCAAATCGGCCCTTATGACCACGGCCAAGACGGAAGGCGTCACCAAGGAGGACGGTGTCACTCCGGCCGATACCTTTGATTACGGTTCCGGTCGCATTGACCTGGCCAAGGCCGGCATGGCGGCGCTCACTTTCGATGCTTCGGCCCAGGAGTATCTGGACAAGTCCGGCCATCTCTGGGACGCCAACTATCCCAGCCTGTACGTCCCGGCCCTGGTCGGTCGTCTTACGGTCCAGCGCACCGTCCGCAGCCATCTGTCCGGCCTGAGCCTGTGGGAGGTGAGCGTGAACGCGCCTTCTGACCTGTTCGTCGGTGTGCCGCCCCTGTTGTGGGTGGCCGGAAGGAGCACCGCCACCTTTGACATCACGGTGGATGCTACGCGGGTCCCTGTAGGGCAGGTGCGCATGGCCACCCTGACTTTTACGCCGAATATCAACGGCTTGCCTGCGCTCCATTTCCCCATCACCGTCGTCCGGCGCGACCCGTCGGTAACGCTTACCAAGTCGTGCACGCCCACGACCGTTGAACTGGGTGCCAGCACGGCCTGCGAGATCACCCTGACCAATCTCGGCTTCGATGAGGCCGTGGTCCAGGTCAACGACTTCTTGCCCAAGCCGCTGACGCTGGAGACGGGTAGTGTGAGCGGGGCTGTGGCCGCCGGCAACGACTTGTTCTACATGGGTAGCCTCTTCCCTGCCGAACCGCCCGATGTGGATGTGGTGGACGGCACCGGCACAACACCGGCCGGCTATCTGCCTCTTTCGGCTTTTGGGGTGGCTCCTATCGGCGGCATCGGCGATGAGACCATGACCAACTTCAACATCCCGGCCTTCGTCTTTGGCGGCAAGACCTGGACCCGTATCGGCGTGACCAGCAACGGCTATGCCGTAGTCGGGGGTGGTACGGCAGCCGATGTGCTCTTCATTCCGCAGCGGATGCCCGATCCGGACCGGCCGAATAACGTCCTGGCCCCGTTCTGGACCGATCTCAACCCGGCTTTCGGCGGTGCCCTGCGGGCGGCCATCCTGCGCGATGGTGCGAACCGTTGGTTCGTGTTCGACTTCGAGAACGTGGTCAATTACGGCGACCGCGCCTCCAATTCCTTCCAGATCTGGATCGGTCTCAACAACGTCGAGGATATCAGCTTCACCTACGGGGATGTCAGCGCCGGTGATCCCGATGCCGGGCTGGCCGTCGGCGCCGAGAACGAATTCGGCAACCGTGGTCGAAGCTGGTATTACAACGGTGTCGGCAGCGCTCCGACCAACGGCACCGAGCTGCGTGTCGTCTCGCAACCCGGTCAACCCGGTGAGACCCACCGCATCACCTATCGGGCCCGCGGCACCAGCCTGGGCAACTGGACCAACACGGCCGAGATGATCGGCAATGTCTTCGCCGGTGTGGCCACGGCGGTGGTGGACGGCAGCGTGGTGCAGCCGGCCCCGCGGCCGGTGACGGTGGAACTGCCGCTGGTGGCCGATACCTGGGTCAACGGCGGTGCGGTCGGCACGAACTACAACGCCTTCGCGGCCCTCATTGCCCGCACCACCGGCCTGGACAATGTGCTGCTGACCTTCGATCGCAGCGCCTTGCCTGCCGGTGCCAACATCCAAAGCGCCACCCTGACCCTGTGGATGACGGGCGAATCGGGCGGACCCGGGAAGACGCTGACGGTCCATAACGTCAATCCCTTCGATTCGGCTACGGTCACCTACGCCACCGCCCCGCTGACCTATAACCCCGGCGTGCCGGTCCCGGCCGCCATCGGTCTGGTCAACTTCGACGTCAAGGCGCAGGTCATGGCCTGGGATGCTGCGGGCGCGCTGAGCAACGGCAGCACCACCGGTCAATTGGCCGTCTCGGCGGCGGGTCTGCCGGGTCGTGTCATCTTCGACAGCCTGGAGACCTTTGCGGCCGTTCCGGCCAAACTCACCGTGACCTATCTGCCCTGAGAGGTATGCCGGGGCTTATCCCGGTGCGTTCTTTCTTGGTGCAAAGGCCGGCCTCTGGGCGAGGCCGGCCTTTACATTCGCCTATTTGCCATGCGGTTCTAACTCGCCATGAACGGTCTCTTCCAATCGGATGCCTGGCTGGCCCTGCTTACCTTGACGGTGCTGGAAATCGTCCTGGGTATCGATAACATCATCTTCATTTCTATTCTGTCCTCGAAGTTGCCCGTCCACCAGCAAGCGCGCGGCCGTCAGGTTGGCCTGTTGTTAGCGATGGGCAGTCGCCTGCTGCTCTTGCTTTCGCTGGCGTGGATCATCCGCCTGCAACAGCCGCTTTTTGCCGTTCTCGGCCATGAGGTCAGCGGTCGCGATCTGATCTTATTGGGCGGGGGTCTTTTCCTCCTGGCCAAGAGCACCTACGAAATCCACGAAAAGCTCGAAGGTGCCCATGCCACGCGAACGGCCCAGGTTACCGGCTTCGGGAATGTCGTCTTGCAGATCATGCTCCTCGATATCGTTTTCTCCCTGGACTCGGTGATCACGGCCGTGGGCATGGCGAATCAGCTTTGGGTGATGATCGCTGCCGTTGTTGTGGCCGTGCTCATTATGCTGATGGCGGTCAATCCGATCAGCGCCTTTGTCGAGCGTCATCCCACCGTCAAAATGCTGGCCCTGAGCTTTCTCCTGCTGATCGGATTTACCTTGGTCGCCGAGAGCCTGGGGCTGCACATTCCGAAAGGCTATATCTACTTCGCCATGGCCTTTTCGGTGATGGTCGAGATGTTCAACATCCGCCTGCGACGGGTGGAGGCCGAACCGGTCCATCTGCGCTCGCCGTATGCCGGGGCCGTGGACATGGTGTCGCCGGCCTTGAAACCGGTGTCGCCTCGACCGGATTCGGGGCGATCGGCGCCACGCCAGGCGGGTCAACGTCGTCGCCGGCGCTCGTAGAGAGGCGCTCAAGGCGATCTGCCCGCCGCAAGACCGGGCCTCCTGCCCGACTCGGTTCTATCTTTTGTTGGTGAGAACGTTTGAACGTTATGCCTGCCTGCCCCTCTTGCGCCAACACACTCCGGAACCGTCTCTCCTGCCCTTGGGGACGCCCTCGGCCCCGGTTATAATGTCGGTCCGGGTTCTCCTGGTGGCTTGTTGCGTTCCCTTTTTGGTTCTGGCCTATGTCCGGCGACGGTTTCGTCCATCTGCATGTCCACAGCGAGTTTTCGCTCCTCGACGGCCTGGCCAACGTTAACGATCTGGTGGCCGTAGCGGCCGGCTTAGGGCAACCGGCTTTGGCCTTGACCGATCACGGCGTCATGCACGGCGTCATCCCCTTTCATCGTGCGGCCAAAGCGGCCGGCATCAGACCCATCGTGGGCATGGAGGCCTACATCACGGCGCCGGGCCGTCCCATGAGCGGTCGTGATCCCGAATTGGACAAGGACAACTACCATCTCCTTTTGCTGGCAGCCGACCAGACAGGCTACAAGAACCTGATCAAGCTCGCTTCTCTGGCCCAGACCGAAGGCTACTATTACAAACCGCGTCTGGACTTCGATTGCCTGGCCCGTCATGCCGACGGCCTGATCACGACGACGGGATGTCTGGCCGCCACCGTGCCGGCGCTGCTGAGCGATGAAAACGGTCCACCCGACGAAAAGAAGGCTCTGGAATGGTTTCGGCGGTTTCGCGATCTCTTCGGTCGCGATCGCTTTTTCGTCGAGCTGCAGGAACACAACATTCCCCAGCTCCGGCAGGTCAACCGCACCCTGCTGGCATGGGCTAAAAGCCACGATGTGCGCCTGGTGGTGACCAACGATGTCCACTATGCTCGCGCCACCGACGCCGATGCCCACGACACCCTGTTGTGCGTGCAGACCGGCGCGCTCAAAAGCGCCGAAAAGCGCATGCGTTATGCCGACCCCAGCTATTACCTCAAGTCCCGGGCCGAGCTCGAAGCCGCTTTTCGGCCCTACTTCGATCTGCCTCCCGAAGCCTTCACCAATTCGTTGCTCATCGCCGAGATGTGCGACGTCGATGTCGAAGACGGTCGTTTCCATCTGCCCGACATCCCCATCCCGCCCGGTTATACCTACGAGTCGTTTTTGCGCCATCTGACCTACGAGGGGCTGCGCGAGCGTTATGGACCACGCGCCACCGATCCGGTTGTGGTCGAACGGGCCGAAAAAGAGCTGAAAATCATCCATGACATGGGTTTCGACGTTTACTTCATCATCGTCTGGGACCTGTGTCAGGCCATGAAGGCGCGCAACATCTGGTGGAACGTGCGTGGTTCGGGCGCCGGGTCCATTGTGGCCTATGCCATCGGCATCACCCTGATCGATCCCCTGGAGCACGACCTCATTTTCGAGCGTTTTCTCAATCCGGGTCGCGTTTCCATGCCCGATTTTGACCTGGATATCCCCGACGACTCGCGCGAGACGATGATCCGTTACACCATCGAGAAGTACGGGGCCGATCACGTGGCGCAAATCGTCGCTTTTGGCCGGATGAAGGCGCGTGCCGCCGTGCATGATGTGGGACGGGCTTTCGAGATGACACCGACCGAGGTCAACCGGCTGGCCCAACTCATCCCGGCCATTCCCGGCAAGAACGTCACCCTGGCCGATTGTCTGGACCCGGAGAGCGATGTCTACTCGGCCGAGTTGAAGCAGCTCTATGAGCGTGATGAACGCGTGCGACGGGTGATCGATGCGGCCATGCAACTCGAAGGCACGGCCCGCCATGTTTCGACCCATGCGGCCGCCGTCATCATCACCGACCAACCCCTGACCGAGCTGGTGCCGGTCATGCGGCCGCAAAAGGCCGTTGTGACCGAGACGGTAGTGCAGTACGAGTTCCCCATCTGCGAGTCCCTGGGCCTGTTGAAGGTGGATTTCCTGGGCCTGGCCACGCTGACCATCATGCGTGAGGCGGCACGGTTGATCAAGGAACGGCATGGCGTTACCTACACCTTGCAAACCATTCCGGCCGATGACCCCGAGGCCTACAAACTCCTTTCCAGCGGCGAAGTGACCGGCATCTTTCAGGTGGAAAGTCCGGGGATGCGGCGCATCCTGACGGAGATGCGCCCCACCCGTTTCCAACACATCATGGCCGTGGTCTCTCTTTATCGGCCCGGTCCGCTGGAGTACATCCCGAATTTCATCCGCCGTATGCACGGTCAGGAAGAGGTGCGTTACCATCACCCCTTGTTGGAGCCCATCCTGGCCGAAACCTATGGCATCATCGTCTATCAAGAGCAGATCATGCGCGTGGCTACGGATTTAGCCGGTTACACGGCTTCGGAGGCCGATTTCATGCGTAAGGCCGTGGCCAAAAAGAAGGAAAAAGAGCTGCTCAAACACCGCAGCCAGATGGTCAAAGGCGCGCTGGCCCGGGGCATCGACGAAGCCACGATGAACCAGATCTTCGACGACATCGAGGCCTTCGCCCGTTATGGTTTTCCCAAAGCCCATGGCGCCGATTACGCCCTGATCACCGTGCAGACGGCCTTTCTCAAAGCCCATTATCCCCTCGAGTACATGGCCGCGCTGTTGCTGGTGGAACGAGAGAAGACGGACAAAGTCGTCACGACCATCCACGAATGCCGACGGATGGGCATTCAGGTTTTGCCCCCCGATATCAACGAAAGCGGCATGGATTTCACCCTGCAACAGCTTCCTGCCAACGCTCCTCCGGCCGAACGCGACCCGCAATTGCGCTATCCCTTCCCCGTACCGCCACGTGCCGCCATTCGCTACGGGCTGGGCGCCATCAAAAACGTGGGCGAGGGCGCCATTGCCGCCATCTTGCGGGCACGGGAGGAGGGTGGTCCCTTCACGTCGTTAGAGGATTTTTGTCGCCGGGTGGACCTGCGTTTGCTCAACAAGCGGGTTCTGGAATGCCTGATCAAGGTCGGCGCCTTTGACACCCTCTGCGATCGGGCTACCGCTCTGGCCGTACTCGATCGCATGATGACCCTTTCGGCGCGCGTGTGGGAGGCGCGGGCCATCGGTCAGGCCAGCTTGTTCGATCTGGCCGATCTGGGTGGTACCCGGCCCGTGGTGGACTCGCTCTTCGATCCCCCACCCGATGTCGAGCCGGTCTCGCCCAAGCAAAAGCTCGATTGGGAAAAGGAATTGCTGGGCGTGTATGTCTCCGACCATCCCTTGCGTCGGGTGACGGCCGACTATCGGCGTGTGGTCACCTGTCTGTGCAACGAACTGTCGCCGGCCCTCAAGGGTAAGATGGTGACTCTGGCCGGGATGATCGCCGGTATACGCCGGTTGCAAACCAAGGGCGGCGAGCCTATGGCCTTTCTGACCCTGGAGGATCTGCAGGGCAAGTGCGATGTCACCGTTTTTCCCAAAGTCCTGGCGGCCACCCCGGCGGAGCTGTTGCAGGAGGGCGCGGTCGTGTTGGTGCGGGGCAAGGTGGATGTACGCCAGGACCGGGTCGGTGTGATCGCCGAACAGATCACCGATAGTTTTAGCTATGCGACACCGGCCCAGAGTCTAAGCGCAACCCCGGATCTGGCCTATCCCCCGCCTGCTGCGCTGGCGGAGATGACGGAACCGGCGTTGATGTACCTGGCGGACGACGCCGAGGAGGAACCGTGGTTGGAAGGTGCGCCATCGGAGTGGCAACCGTCTTGGAGAGCCGACAACGGTCAGGCAGCGGTGCGCACGGCGCCGTCCATGACCCCGCGACGGTTGCGCATCCATTTTGTGCGCCGGGGCCGTGGGGAAGAAGATAGCCGTCGCCTGACCGAAGTCGTGCAGACCCTGCGGCGCTATCCGGGGCAGGATCGCTTTGTCATCCGGCTGGGCGATGAGTTCGAATGCACCTTCCCCAACGATACCACCGGCTATTGTCCGGCCCTGCTGGCCGATCTGGAGCGTTTGTTAGGCGCAGGCTGCGTGGTGATAGAATAAGCGCTTGCCGTCAAAACCGAGCCTGACCGGGTGTCGGCTCGGCTCCTCGCCCCGGCCTGCTTTATGGCGGTCGGCGAATTTGACAGCCATCGCGTCATGGCTCACACTTGGCGCACGATGGAATTGCGCATTTACCTCGGCATCCTGCGTCGACGTCGGTGGATCCCGACGGCCCTTGTGCTGCTCACCCTGGCGCTGAGTCTGCTCACGACCCGGCCCTGGCAGCCCCGGCCGCCCACCTATGCCCTCAGCATGGCCTTCAGTGTGGGTGTTCGCCCTCTGGCAACGGGCGAGCATTACGATTACGATGGCTATTACACGGCCCTGGCCTCGGAGTATCTGATCGATGATTTCGCCGAGATCGTCAAAGGCTCCGAATTCGCCGCCGAGGTATCCCGACGGCTGGCCGACCGCCACATCGTCGTGGCACCGGGCGTCATCCAGGGTTCCACCCAAACCGGTAAACTCCATCGCATCCTGCAGGTGACGGTGGTAGGCTCCGACCCGACCCAGCTCGAGGCCATCGCCGATGCCGTCATCGCCACCATGGCCGAGGCCGGTCATCTCTTTATGCCGCGCTTGCTGGCGGAACGCGGGGCCGTGGCCCTGGTCAATCGCAATTCGGTTGCCCCGGTGGGACCGAGCCTACGCCAACGCCTGGACCTGCCCTTACGTTTGTTCCTGGCGTTGGTGGCAGGGGTTCTCCTGGCCTTCTTATGGGAGTATCTCGATGACCGCGTGCACGAGCGGGGCCATCTGGAGGCCCTGGGCATTCCCGTGCTCGGCGAAATCCCCCGGCGTTAGGGCGCCATGGTCCGCGGTTCTGTCTTGCCGTGGGGAACCACTTTGCAGGGCATGGGGTCCTTCTGTGATAGAATGAGAACCATCCTACCCGGTCCGCTCCGGGTTTGGTACGTTTTGTAAGGAGTTTTGCCATGGAAATCCAGGCCTATGTTCGTATCCTTCGCCGTCGCGGTTGGATCCTTCTGTTAACGGCTATCGTGGCGGCCGTTGCCGCCTTTGGCTTCAGCCGCTTCCAACAGCCCATCTACCGCGCCCGTATTCTGGTCAGCGTGGTGCCCGCCCGCGCCGATTGGGGTTTGAGCAATTCGACCAAAGACCTGCTGCGCAATTTCCAGACCCAGCTTCTGACCCACCGCATGGCCCAACGGGTGATCGATCAGGCCCAACTCGATATGAACTCCTACGAGCTCCTGGCCGAAGTCGAGGCCAACCCCGAACCGGACCGCTTCCTGATCGAGATTGTGGCCAAGGACGCCGACCCGCGCACGGCCATCACCATCGTGCAGACGATGGCGCAGATTTTTGTCGATGAGCGCGAAGCCTGGAATCAACAGCAAGACAAGCGCGATCGGATCGATGTCTCCATCGTGGACAATGCCCGCGATGCGCCTCTGTGGCGGCCCAATTTGCGTGTGAATCTGCTGGTGGGCTTGCTGCTGGGTGCGCTGGCCGGGGCATTGATCATTGTGTTGCTGGAATGGCTGGAGGCGGACATCTTGCGCACCCCCGAGGACGTCGAACGGGTGTTGGGTCTGAGTGTGCTCGGCGCTATTCCGCCCGGAACCGGCGCTCCGGCCCGTCCGGCCCGCCTGGCCCGTGTCCGTCGCGCCCTGCCCCAGACGTGAGAGACGCCCATGACTTCCCCTTTGATCACCCTTGCCGATGCCCGTTCGCCTCAGGCCGAGGCTTACCGCAGTCTGCGCACCAATCTGGAATTCTCCAGCCTGGACCATCCCCTGCGCACGCTGTTGGTGACCAGCCCGGCTCCCGACGAAGGCAAATCGACCACCCTGGCCAATTTGGGCATCATCCACGCTCAGACCGGCAAACGCGTGGTTCTGCTCGACAGCGATCTGCGCCGTCCGCGTCTTCATGACTTGTTCGGCCTCAGCAACAACGCCGGTGTGACAACGGCCATTCTCAATCCCGAAGCGCCGCTGCCTCTACAAAACACAGCCATACCCAATCTGCGGGTGATGACGAGTGGGCCGTTGCCGCCAAACCCGGCCGATCTGCTGGCCTCGGCGCGGATGAAGGCCCTCCTGGACCAACTCGTGGCCGAGGCCGATCTGGTCTTGCTCGATGCCCCTCCGGTCATTGTCGTGACCGATGCCGTGGTGCTGGCCACCCGGGTGGACGGCGTCTTGCTGGTTGTCAGCGCCGGGCAGACCCGCCGCGAACATGCCCGGCGGGCGCGCGACCTCCTCGCCAAGGTCAATGCCCGTCTCATCGGTGCCGTGCTTACCAACGCCGCCGTGGACACCGGCGCTTACGGTGTCTATGGCCAAAACTGAACGTCCCTTCATCGCCCGCGACCGCAGGCGATGGCCGTGCTCAAACCATCGCACTGCGGGAATCCTATCGACCCTGGAACTCCTCGCTTCCGCCCGTGCAGGTTTATGAAAGCCCTCATCCTCAGCGGCGGGAAAGGCTCGCGCCTGTACCCGCTCACCTACACGAATGCCAAACAACTTATCCCTGTGGCCAATAAGCCCGTGCTGTTTCGCGTCATCGAAGCCGTGCGCGATGCCGGTATCACCGACATCGGCATCGTCATCGGCAAGGACGAAAACGGTCGCCGGGTGCAAGATGCCGTCGGCAACGGTCGGCGCTGGCAGGCGCAGATCACCTACATCCCCCAGGAAGCCCCTCTGGGCCTGGCCCATTGCGTGCTTATCGCCCGCGAATTCCTGGGCGAAGAACGCTTTGTCATGTTCCTGGGCGATAACGTTATCCAGGGTGGCATCGGCGGCCTGATCCGGGAGTTCGAAAACTCGGATGTCCATTGCCAGATCGTGCTTACGCCCGTCGAAGAGCCGCAACATTACGGCGTGGCCGAACTCAATCCCGACCAGAGCATCAAACGCTTGGTCGAAAAGCCCCGGGAACCGCGCAGTAATCTGGCCTTGGTGGGTATTTACATGTTCGACCATCACATCCATCAGGCCGTGCGCCAAATCCAACCCTCCTGGCGGGGGGAATTGGAAATCACCGACGCCATCCAGTGGCTGGTGGACCAGGGTTATCGGGTGCGCCCGTACATCCATCGCGGGTGGTGGATCGACACCGGGAAACCCGTTGACATGCTGGCCGCCAACAGCAAGGTCCTGGAGGAACTCACGCCTTCCATTGCCGGTTTTGTCGATAGGGACTCCCACGTGGATGAACGGGTGACGGTCGAGGCCGGTGCCGAGATCATCAACAGCGTGGTGCGCGGTCCGACCATTATCGGTGAACGCACCCGCATTATCAACAGCTACATCGGCCCCTTCACCTCGATTTACCACGATTGCCTGATCGAAAACGCCGAGATCGAGCACAGCCTGATCCTAGAACACTGCCGCATCGTCAACGTCAGCACACGCATCGCCGATAGCCTTATCGGGCGGTATGTGGAGCTAAGCCATTCGCAACTGCGTCCGCGTGTGCTCAAGTTGACGTTAGGCGACCACTCGCGGTTAGGACTGATTTGACCTGTGCCCTGCTCGCTGCCCGCGCTTATCGCCGCTCTGACCGCACCGGAACGGGTATGGCCCTGCCGGAGTACTGCCCGTTTGTTGCTCCAGGCACCGCTGGTGCCGGCCTATCGCGTGCCTGTGTACGGCCGCCACGCGCAGCGTTACAACCGTTTGGCCGATGCCGTGGCCCTGCTCGCCGAGCGTTTGCATCGACTACCCACCGCTTACCGCCACTGGCAGCATTTCGACCCCGGCGCCTATTTCGACCTGCGGCCGGTACAGGTCATGGCCATGGTGCGCAGCGAGTGCCTGGGGGCGACGCTCGATGTGACGGTGTATGCCGATCTGCTTTCGCCGGCCTTCCGCCTGGCCGAACAGTTTTGGGCCGAACGTTTTTGTCCGGCCTATCATGCCGGACATGCCCAGCAGGGTTCGGCCTTTGCCGAACATCTCGCCCGTCAAGTCCTACCGGCCATGGAGCGCCGGCTCGAGCAGGCCCGTGAGGAGATCGCGGCAGCCGGCGCGTTGCTTTTCGAGCGGGGCGATGTCCCTTTTCTGCTGGCGGCAGCGGCTCCCGATGAACGGGAGCGCCAGCTCCCTCTTGTGTCCGGCGACGAGGACTTGCTGCCTGTGTTCCGCCGGGTTCCCTCTCTCACTCTCAGCCGTAGCTTCGATCTACTCGATAGCACATCATCGCTTACTACCCCCTCTGTTTAGTGATTATTTTATTTGATGCGTTATGCGTAACTTCCTTATCACCGGTGGCGCCGGTTTTATAGGCTCAAATTTTGTGCGTTACTTGCTAAAGAATTACCCTGATTATCGTGTTGTCGTCTATGATAAATTGACTTATGCGGGTAATCTGACCAATTTGGCCGATATTAGCAACGATCCGCGTTACGCCTTTGTTAGGGGAGATATTTGTGATGCTGCCATGGTTGAAAAAACCATGTGCGATTATGAGATCGATACGATCGTCAACTTCGCCGCAGAAACCCATGTCGATCGTTCGATTCTGAACCCCGGCGCGTTTATTCAAACCGATGTTGTGGGTACGTATGTGCTGCTGGAAGCCGCGCGACGGCATCGGGTAGAACGATATCATCAAATTTCGACCGACGAGGTTTACGGCCACATCCCGCCCGGCCGTTATGCGACCGAGACCGATCCGGTCGCCCCGCGCAGTCCCTATGCCGCCAGCAAGGCCGGCGCCGATCTGCTCACCCTGGCCTATTGGACAACCTACGGCCTGCCGGTGACCATCACCCGCGGCTCAAATAACATCGGGCCGTATCAGTACCCCGAAAAGGTGGTGCCGCTGTTTGTCACCAATGCTCTGGAGGGCAAGCCGTTGCCGGTTTACGGCGATGGCCGCCAGATGCGCGACTATCAATGGGTGGGGGACCATTGCGAGGCCATTGACCTCGTGCTCCACCGCGGGCAGCCGGGGGAGATCTACAACATCGGCAGCGGTCAGGAGATCGAAAACCTCACCATGGTGTCCATCTTGCTCGACGAGCTGGGCGCACCGACCAGTCTGATCCGTCATGTCGAGGATCGGCCCGGTCATGACCGGCGCTATGCCCTGGACATCAGCAAAATCCGGAGCTTGGGCTGGGAACCCCGGCACGACTGCGAGGCCGCCATCCGCCGCACCGTGCGCTGGTATCGCGACAACGAATGGTGGTGGCGCCCCCTCAAAGAGGGTGAGTTTCGCGAGTATTACGAAAGAATGTACGGAAACCGCAAAGTCATTGCGGTTCACGAGGATACCTCTGCAGCGCGCTAAAGCTCCAAAACGAGGTTTCCCTGCTTCTGCTTATGGGCCTTCCTGTTTCCGCCGTGGCTTCTACCGGGTGTACGGTTTTTCTGGTCGTTCGCCACGGGGAGACCGTCGAGAATGCCAGGGGGCGCTGGCAGGGGCAGCTCGACGGCTCGTTGACCGCCCGTGGCATTGCCCAGGCCGAGGCTTTGGGGCGGCGCCTGGCGACGTGGCCGATCGATTATCTCTACAGCAGTGACCTGGGCCGCGCCCGCCACACGGCCGAACGCATCGCCGCCCACACGGGGCATGTCATTCATCAGGACGCCCGCCTGCGCGAGCGTCACTACGGCATCTTCCAGAGCCTGAGCGCCGAGGAGATCGCCGCCTCCTACCCGGAGGATTGGGCGCGGCATCAGAGTCTGGATCCCGACTATGTCATGCCCGGCGGCGAAAGTCTGCGGCAGCTCCACGAGCGCTCGGTGGCCTGGTTCGAGGAGATGAAAGCGCATCACGCCGGGGCTACCGTGCTCGTTGTGACCCACGGCGGCGTGTTGGCAAGTTTACTCCGTCACGTGTTGGGCCTGCCGCTGGCGCGTTCGCGACGGTTTACCGTCCGTCACACGGCGCTCAATGTCTTTGTTTATCAGGAGGACGGCTGGCTGCTGGAAACGTGGGGTGATTGCAGCCACCTGGGCGATCTCTGAGCAGGATTGGGGGGAGTCGGCCAGGGCTTATCGGCACGGTCGCCGGCGGTTCTAGCCGGTGGGCGCCGGTGCAGCAGCCACGGCGGCCGTTCTGGCGTCCGGCCATATCCCCTCGACCAATTCGACGGTGACCCCCAGGGCCTCGGCCAGGACATCGGTGTTGCGGCCGGCATCCCAGAGTTCCATAGCCGCATTGCCTGCGGCCAGGGCTTCGATCTGCAGCCAATGCTGGCCCGGATCGAGATGGCAGCGCACATCGCGGATGACCTGATGGCGCCCGCGTTCCAGATACTCGGCCAGGCGCAGCATCCCGGCCAGCGGTTTCAGAGCGTGCTCATCGGCCGCCGTGAGGAGGGGGCTCAGTTCGCCGGCCTTGGGCGTACCCCGGCTGCGATGGTAACGACACAGGAGGGCAATGAGGGCCAGTTCGCGCGGGGTGTAGCCGGGCAGGTCGTGGGCCAGGACGATGTAGGCCGAGTGGAGGTGATGGTACTGATAGTCGATGGTGGTGCCGATGTCGTGCAGAAGACCTGCGGCCCACAGGAGCTGGCGATATGCCGGGTCGAGGCGGTGGGCTGCAGCGAGCTCGTCGAACAGCCGCAGAGCCAGATGGGCAACGTGATGGCTGTGGACGTGGTCGGCGCCGAAGCAACGGGCCAGGTTGAGCACGCTGAAACGGCGCAGGTCGGCAAAGATGGGTTGCTCCTGATCGGCCAGGAACCGTTCGTAAAACACCCCTTCGCGCAGGCCCTGGCGGGTGACGGTCAGTTCGTCAAAGCCGCTGTGTCGTAAGAGGGCGCTGTACACAAGGGCGCCGGCGTGGATGATATCGGCGCGATCGTCCTGCATGCCCGGCACGGTCAGCCGCCGCTTGAGCGAAAGCCGCCAGAGACGGTCGGCCAATTCGTGGATGGCAGCCGCCTTCAGGGTGTAGCCCTGCACGGTGTCCAGAGGCAGTTGCCGTTGCGCCTGGTCGATCTGGGCCAGATTGCGGATGGTGCCGCCGATGGCGACAAGGCTATCGCCGGGTTGGGCTCGAAACCAGTCCAGATCGGCCAGCTGCTGTTGTACATAGGCCAGCAAGCGGGCCACCCGCTCCGGCTTCACCTGATCGCTGCCCAGGAACAACTCGGTCAGGCGTAAGGCGCCTAAAGGCAGGCTGACGCTTCGCCCCGGCAGCCCTTGTCGCACTTCGGTGACCTGCACGCTGCCGCCGCCAAGGTCGAGGACATAGCCTTCGCACAGACCGGTCGAGTTGATGGCGCCGAGGGCGCCGTAGTAGCCCTCTTCCTCGCCCGAAAGCACCCGCAGCGGCCAGCCGGTCTCGGCCTGCGCCCGGGCCAGGAGCGGGGCGCTGTTGGCGCTGTCGCGCACGGCACTCGTGGCCACCACGGTCACATCGGCTACGTTCATGGCGCGACACAGGGCATGGAACATGCGCAGGGCATTGAGGGCGCGTTTGATGGCGGCCGCGCGCAGGATGTTCGTCTCGCCCATGCCTTCGCGCAACCGCACGATCTCGCGTACCTCATCGGCCAGGCGAAAGCGATAGCCCGGTTCGTATTCGTAAATAACCAACCGGGTTGTATTCGAACCCAGATCGACGATGCCCAGACGTTGGACCATGGCACTCATCCGGGCTAGCCGTAGTCGACAACGCTGTAGCGCATGAGCTTGTCCAGGCGATGGGTGGCCGTGATCAGGCGCAGGGTGCCGGAACGAGACCGCATGACGATGCTATGCGTGACGGCGCCGCCACCGAAATAGCGCACGCCCCGCAAGAGTTCGCCGTTCGTGATCCCTGTGGCCGCAAAGAAGACGTTGTCGCCCTGTACCAGGTCGTCGGTTTTGAGGACTTTATCGAGGTCAAGGCCTATTTCGATGGCCCGACGCCGCTCGTCTTCGTCCCGAGGCCAGGGTTTGCATTGGATTTCGCCACCCAGGCATTTCAGCGCCGCCGCCGCAATGACGGCCTCGGGCGAGCCGCCAATCCCCATGAGCACCTCAATGCCCGATTCGGGCATGGCCGCAGCAATGGCGCCGGCCACATCGCCATCGCTGATCAGGCGGATGCGGGCGCCGGCCTTGCGCACGGCCGCGATCAAATCGGCATGGCGGGGGCGGTTCAGGATCATGACCGTGAGGTCGTTCACGTCCCGCTTGAGGGCCCGGGCGATCCGTTGCAGATTTTCGGCCGGCGGTGCGTTGATGTCCACAACCCCGCGACACTCCGGCCCGACGGCGATTTTGTCCATATACACGAGATGGTGGGGATAGTACATCGAGCCACGTTCGGCCAAAGCGATCACAGAGAGGGCGCCGTTGTTGCCCTCGGCCGTCAGGCGGGTGCCGTCGATGGGGTCGACGGCGATATCCACCTTGGGCTGGTCGGCCATGCCTAACCGTTCGCCGTTGTAGAGCATGGGGGCCTGGTCTTTTTCGCCCTCGCCGATGACGATGACACCGTCCATGGCAATGGTGCTCAGGACTTTCCGCATGGCATCGACGGCGGCCTGGTCGGCGGCGTTTTTGTCGCCGCGTCCCATCCAACGGCCGGCGGCCAGGGCTGCCGCCTCGGTCACACGCACGAGTTCAAGGGCCAGGTTGCGGTCGGGACGTTCGCTCATCGTAACGCTCTCAATAAGGGAATGGAAAAAAGGGACGGAACGATTCGGTTTCCTGCGGTAATGAGGCTGTCCGCCACAGTGCGCCGCTTGAGAATCGGCCTCCCTGAGCCTATTGTGCCGGGCGTCGGCCCACGCCGACGCGACCGGGTCGGTGCAGGCCGACCGGAGGCCGAAGGCCTGTGACGGACGACTTCAGTTGCTATGTAGGCAGTTACCTCCTGCGGGTTTAGCGGCCAAAGGGTCGAAGAGACGGGCGGTCGGAGCGACTTGCAGGGCGCCGATTCTGAGCTACAGAAACCTGCGGCGAAGCGTCAGGCAATGACTCCCAGTTCCCGTCCGACTTTGGCAAAAGCTGCGATGCCGAAATCCAGGTCGGCACGGGTGTGGGCAGCGGTATTCATGACACGGATACGCGCCTGGCCGCGCGGCACCGTGGGATAGCCGATGGCCATGGCGAAAACCCCCTCCTCGAAGAGACGGCGGCTGAACTGTTGCGCCAAAGCGGCGTCGCCCAACAGGATGGGCAGGATGGGGGTTTGGCTGCGGCCGGTATTGAAGCCGAGCTGCTGCAGGGCCTGGCGCAGATAGTGGGTATTCTCCCACAGCCGCTGTACCCGCTCCTCGCTGGCCTCTAACAGTTCGACTGCGGCCAGACAGGCGGCCGTATCGGCCGGCGTGGTGGCCGAAGAGAAGAGAAACGGTCGCGCTTTCTGGCGAATGTAATCGATGATGAGTTTTTTGCCGGCAATCACCCCGCCAACCACGCCGAAGGCCTTGGAGAGGGTGCCGATCTCGATATCGAATTTGCCATGGAGCCCAAAATGATCGACAATGCCGCGGCCTCCGCGCCCCAAAACGCCTTCGCCGTGGGCATCATCCACCATCGTCAGCACGCCGTAGCGCTCGGCGATGGCGTACAACCGGTCCAGCGGGGCGATGTCGCCGTCCATGCTGAAGACCCCATCGGTGACAAGCAAGCCCCGGCGGTAACGGGGGAGATGCTCACGGATTTTGGCTTCGGCATCTTCCGGGTCGCCATGCTCGTAGACGATGATTTGGGCACCGGAAAGGCGGCAGCCATCGATAATGGAGGCATGGTTGAGCCGGTCGGAGAAGATGACGTCCTCTTTGCCGACCAGGGGTGGGATGACGGCCTGGTTGGCGTTGAAACCGCTTTGGACGAAAAGCGCGTCCTCGACGCCTTTGAAGGCAGCCAGACGCCGCTCCAGCTCGAGGTGGAGGGTGGTGGTGCCGGCAATGGTACGCACGGCAGCCGGCCCTACACCCCATCGCTCTACGGCCTCTTGCGCCGCCTGCTTGAGCCGGGGATGGTTCGCCAGACCCAGGTAGTTGTTCGTGCAGAAGTTGAGCACACGCCGCCCGTCCACGATCATCCAAGCATCCGCCGGCGAGGCCACGGTGCGAATGGTGATGAGAAGATGATCGGCGGCCAGTCGGTCGAGTTCGGCGCGAATGAAGGCCAGTTTATCGGTGCTCATGGTTTCACACTCGCAGCCAAAAACAGAAGGGAGCCGATACCGGAACGACCGCTTTCGCAAAGCAATCGGCCGGACTGACTTCAGTATAGCCTACACGTCCGCACCTTGCGAAGACCGCGAACGGATTTTGGATGCTTCGCAAGGGCCATGGGCCGGAAAACGTACCCACGTTCGAGTTTGCGAGACATCCGGTCAGGCTCGCAGGCGTCGTTGCGCAGCGGGGGACGTATCCCATGTCGTCCAGGAGGCATCACACGCAATCCGCAAAGGCGGGCCGGAACCTCTATCGGTCTATCGGCGTCTTCCCGGTAGACGAAGTTCGGCAGCACGGTTCCGCGTCGGAGCGACTTATGGTCCTTACCTTTGTCCGTTTAGGGCTGATGGCCGTCTTTCTTCTGGGGATGACGGCCTGCGCGGCGCCGCAACCTCGGGTTTTCGCGCCGGCCGCGCTCGAATCACCGCCGAAGGAGGATGGGCGCACGCAAGCGGCCATCCCCACCATGCCCCCGCCCGAGCCGCCTCCGGTTGTGACGGCAGAGGTTGTCGAGAGGGTGACAGAGCTGGTGAAGCCGACACCGGCTCCGTTCGTGGAGGGCCGGGGCGGGGAGGGCGCCGTCTCAGCGCCGCCGGCCGGGCGGTTATCCTTGCCTGCGAGCTTGCCGGTTGGCCAACGCATGGTCATCAAGAACGCCGAATTTGATCTTGTGGTGGCGAACACACCGACTACCGTGGACCGTCTGGCCACTCTGGCCGTAACGTATGGCGGCTATGTGCTCAGCAGTCAGATGCGCGAAGAGGCCGGCTACCACTACGCAACGGTGCAAATCGCCGTGTTGGCCGAGCATTTCGAGGCGGCATTGGACCAAATCCGGCGTCTGGCCTTGCGCGTCCATAACGAAACCGTCACCGGTCAGGATGTGAGCGAGGAATTTGTCGATCTGGAGGCGCGGCTGCGCAACCTGGAAGCAACGGCGGACCGGATTCGCCGCTTTCTCGATCAAGCACGGAACGCCGAGGAGGCGCTCAAGATCAATCAGCAACTGAGCGAGGTCGAACAGCAAATCGAGCAGATCAAGGGCCGGATGAACTACTTGCAACAGCGCGCAACCTACAGCCTCATCACCGTCTTTGTCCAGGAAGAGCGGCCTACGCCTACCCCCACGCCAACGCCGACGCCGACACCCACCGTCACGCCGACACCGACGCCGACGCCCATCCCACCCTGGGATCCCGCTCCCGCCGCCCAGGCTGCCGTCGGGCGGCTGCAGATCGTCATCCGGGCGATGGCCAATGGGCTTATTGGGGTGCTCCTCTTCTGGCTGCCGCTGGCGTTGCCGTTTGTGGTCGTGGGCGGGGTTTTCGGGTGGCTGGTGCGGCGTTATCGCCGTTCGCGGTCAACCGCGTCTTCGCCTCCGACGCCGCCGACCGGCGGAGCCTCTTCATAGGTCAACACCACCTGCAGGGCCGTTTCCGGCCGCCGATCGAGCAGAGCAAAGGCGTCGGCGGCTTCGGCATAAGGAAAGCGGTGGCTGATCAGCTGCGAAGGCCGCAGCCTGGCGGCCAGCTCCAGGGCCAGGCCCAGACGTCGCGCTTTGTTCCAGCGGGCCGCAAGTCCGGGGGCGATCGTGCTCACCTGGCTGGCGAGAAGGTGGATGCGGCTACGATGGAAGCGGCCGCCCAGGTCGAGGGGAGCGGTTTTGCGGCCATACCACGAGCCGATGATGACACGGGCGCCGAATCCGGCCAGGCTCAGGGCCAGATTGAGGGCCTCCGGCCGGCCGGAAAGCTCATAGACCAGATCGGCGCCTTCCGCGCCCAGCCATGGCGCCATTTGCGCGTCCAGGTCAGGCGCGGCCGGATCGAAGGCGGCGGTAGCCCCCAGGCGCAACGCCGTTTGACGCCGGAGAGGATAGCGGTCGAGGACCAGGAGTGCTGCCGGCGCCGTACGCGCCAGCAAAGCCGTCGTCAGCAGCCCCACGATCCCCTGGCCCAGGACGACGACCTTTTCACCGAGCAACGGGGCGCCGTCGTGGAGGAAATTGACCGCCGTCTCCAGGTTGGGCAGAAAAACCGCATCGGCCGGGTCCAGCGTGGTCGGGATTGGGATCAACTCGGCCGGCGCAGCTACAAAGTGGGTCTGGTGGGGATGAAAGGCGAAGACAAGCGCACCGGGGGTAAGGAGGTCCGAAGCGGTTGCCACCACGCGGCCCACACAGGCATAGCCGTAGCGGAGCGGGAAGCTCAGGTTGCCTTGGAGGGCGGGCAGGGTGGCATCGGCAGCCAGTTCGGTGGGCGCCTCGCCCCGGTAAATCAGCAGTTCGGTGCCGGCGCTGATGGCCGAAAGCAAGGTTTGCACCAGGACCTGGCCGGGTTGGAGCGTCGGCAAGGGCTCGGGACGCCATGCGACCGTGCGCGGGCCGGTCATGTAGAGGGCTTGCGCCACCATCACGCTGATCACGGTGAGGGCGAGGGAGCGCCGTTCGTCGGAAGCATGCCCCACACCACCAGGTCGGGGCCGAGCTGCGCCCAGCGGGGTTGCGTCAGGGCGAGCAACGGCGCCTGGGGGTTTTGACCGAGGAACTGGACCCCGCGCAGACCGCCGATCAGGTAGGGTGCCACCGTTATGGCCACCAGGTCGACCAGGCGCGCGGCCAGAAAGGCGGTGATGACGCAGCTACCGCCCTCGACCATCAGGCGGCGGATGCCCAACGCGGCCAGGTGCGTCAGCAAGGCGGTCAGATCGAGTCTGCCGTCAGAGGCCCGAGGCAATCGCAACACGCGCGCGCCCCGGGCGATCAAGGCTTCGCAGCGGGCCGGATCGGCATCGACGGCCGCGGCCAACCAAGGCGGCCGCGGGTGTTGCCACAGGGCCGCCGTGACGGGCAGGCGCAAGCGGCTATCCAGGACCACCGGTTGCGGTTGTGGCCCTTCCCAGAGGCGCACGGTCAGGCGAGGGTTATCGGCCAAGACGGTGCCGATGCCCACCAGAATGGCATCGTGGGCGCTGCGCAGGCGATGGGTAAAGACCAGGGCCGGAGGACTGCTCAGGTCGAGACGGGTGTCCGCGGTCAGGGCGATGCTGCCGTCCAGACTCTGGGCGTAGCTGAGGGTGACAAACGGCCGCCAGGTGGGCTGGGCGCTATGCAGCCGGGCGAAAAGCTCCGTCAAAGCCTCGTCAGACGCCGGGTGGTTGTGGGCGGGCAGAACGGCGCTTGGGGATTCCATCCCGAGGGCGACTCGCTTCGCTCAAATCGGGCAAGGACAAAAGGTGGTTCATGCGCAGGGCTTTGGTCTGCAAATAGCGGGCGTTTTCGGTCGTGACCGCTACGTTCATGGGGACACGGGCGCTGACGATGATGCCCAATTCCTGTAAGCGCCGGATTTTGTGGGGGTTGTTGGTCAACAGCCGAATCGAGCGGACGCCCAAGTCCTGAAGGATGAGGGCGGCCACGTGATAATCGCGTTCATCGACCTGATGACCCAGCAGGAGATTGGCATCCACCGTGTCGTACCCTGCGTCCTGGAGGTTGTAGGCGCGCAACTTGTCCAAAAGGCCGATCCCGCGACCTTCCTGGCGCAGGTAGATGAGAACCCCACATTCGGCGGCGGCAAGGCGATGCAAGGCCTGGTGCAACTGTTCACCGCAATCACAACGAAGCGAGCCGAAGACATCGCCCGTACAACATTCGGAATGGACACGCACCAAGACATCCTCGGCATCGGCAACCTGACCATGGACCAGGGCCAGATGTTCCTTCCCGTCATCTCCCCCGGTGTAGAGATAGATGTGGAAGAGACCGGCGCGTGTGGGAAGACGGGCACAGATGCGTCGTTGCAGGGCGTGCGTTGTCACAAGCGATCACCATGGGCGACAGGATACCTATCATCATAAACAGAGTTTTGACGCGTTTCTATTAGCCAGACCCCATTTTCTCGGCACGGCTCATGTGCAGACGTTGTGTAAGGAGGTTGTCTCTCCCACAGGCAGGTCAAAGTGTAGCACGGCTCTGCCGGTAGAGCAAAGGGGGTTTGTCTGTGTCGTTCCCGGTCGTTCAAAGCGCTTCGAGTTGGTCGATCATGGCGGCGATGATGTCAAAGCCACCCTGCCAGAATTCCCGACGACGAATGTCGATGCCGGCCGCATCGAGGATGCGCAGCGGTGCATCCGACCCTCCCGCTGCCAGGATGCCGAGATAGCGGGGCTTGAAGCTATCCCCCTCCTCTTTGTAGCGGCGGTATAGGGCCAGGACGAGCATCTGCCCAAAGGCATAGGCATAGACATAAAAGGGCGTGTGGTAAATGTGAGGGATGGACACCCACTCCCAACGGAACGAGTCGGATAGACTGACGCTGTCGCCGAACTGGGTGCGCAGGTTGTCCAGATAGGCTGCGGCCAAGTCGTCCACCGAGGCATTGGCCTGGACCATGGCATGGGCCTGACGCTCGAACAGGGCGAAAAAGGCCTGGCGCATGATGGTGGCGTAGGCATCGTCCACCTGACGGAAAAGGATATCCCGTCGCACGGCCGGGTCTGGCTCCTCGGCCAGCAAGCGATCGATGAGGAGCATTTCGCCAAAGGTCGAGGCCGTCTCCGCCAGGGGTAGGGAGGCATGGAAGGTAAAGAGGCTATGGTGGGAGGCCATCAGGCTGTGAATGGCGTGGCCCAGCTCATGGGCCATGGTGGCCACGTCGCTGGCCTTGCCCTGATAGTTGAGCAGGACCCATGGCGTCAGCTCGGGGGTTACCGGCCAGCAAAAGGCGCCGCTGCGCTTGCCCTTGCGCACCTCGGCATCGACCCGTTGTTCGACAAAGACCCGGCGTGCCAGCTCGGCCATCTGCGGGTCAAAGTCGGCAAAAGCCTCCAGCACCATACCGGTCGCCTCGGCAAAACGGTAGGATTTTTCGGCTGTGGCCGTTACAGGGGCGTAGATGTCGTAGCGGCGCAACCGATCCATCCCCAGCAGCCGCGCCTTCAGACGAAAGAAGCGTTGGAACACGGGGGCATTGGCTTCGGCCACGGCCAGCAGGGTATCGACCACCTCGTCGGGGATGTCGTTCTGCAGGTTGCGGGCGGCGATGGGGCTGGCGAAATAGCGTAGCTCGACCTGTTCGTTGTACCAATCCCGCACCAGGGTCTGATACATCTGACCCAGGATGGGGCCATCCTGGCCGTAGACCCGCAGCTGTTCCTCGTAGGCGCGCGCCCGCAGATCGGGATCGGGACTGCGCACCAGTGTCATCAATTCGCCGCGGGTCAGCTCCTTTTCGACACCGTCTACGGTTATCTTGAAGACATACCGATTGGTGATGGCATCGTAGAGGGTGTGCAGGGCCGCCACGCCGGTAACGTTCTTCAGGTTGATGATTTTTTCCTCCGGCTCGGAGAGGGTATGCGGTTTGAAATGGCGCATTTCCTCCAGCCAATAGGAGACAGGCGCCGGGGTATGGGCATCGATGCCGGCCAACAGGCGGTTGGCCTCGACATCGTCCAGGCTTTTCCACCATAGGGTGAAAAAGAGGGTACGATTGCTCAGTCGGGCCATGAACTGCTGGACCCGGGCAAGCAGGGTCTGGGCCGCCTGGTCCTGGGTGTTGGCGGCGAAGCTGAGGCCGGCAAAGGCATAGAGTCGGTGGGCCAGACGGTTGATGGCTTCCAACTGACGGATAATCGCCGCCAAGGTCTCGACGGCGATACCGGGTTCGAGCCGAGCGCGCACGCGCTCGAAAGCGCTCACCTCGGCTTCCAGGGTGGCGAAGGCGTTCTCGATCTCAGGGCCGGTCAACGCCGGAAAGAGATCGTGCAAACTCCAGGGGGTCGGTTGGGCGAGAAAGTCGGACATAAGCGGTGAAAGAGCGCGGGGACGAAAAGGGGGTCGTGAGCAAACGGCAAGGCTTTATTCTCTTTATAACCCGCTAACGTTTGCAAAATTCGTCTTCGGTCAACTCGTTTGCGACCGACTTGACAAGCTTCCGCCGAGCGATTGGGGTATTGTGGCGGGCCAAACCGCCTTTGTTGCGCCTGCCATAAACGTGGCGCGACGGAACACAGCCTGAAAGAAAGCCTCTCCGGCGTTTCTCGGCCGAGTATCCCACACCTGTCGACGCAAGCCTTGCCCGCGCCGGCAGGCGGCGAACCGTCCGGCGGGGCGAGGCTTCTGGTCACCCTGTTCTTGCCATGCCGGCAACTCCGGTCTCGACTTTTGGGCGCGGCTCTTTGCGAAAAGATCCGAAACCGATGTTAGCAATGGGGCGGCTAGGCCGGTTGCTGCGACATGACCGCGTTCATGATAGCCGTCGTAAAATCGGCAGGCGTGACGCCGGGCGATTGGATGTGGAGGCGGTAGTATGCTTCCTCGATCTTGGCTTTGAGCGTTTCGGGTGTTGCGGCAAGGCCTCGCAAGGACTGCTCCAGCGCCCCGAGGGCGAAAACAGGCAGGAGGGTGAAATCGCCCGAAATGGCCACATCATCGATACGTCCTTCGCGTAGCCGGGCGATAACCCGAATCAACCCACCGCGTGCCTTGAACGCGGCTTCGGCAAGATACACATCTTGATGGATTCGGAGAGCGGGCTGTTGCAAACGCCCTTTTTGATACAGCCACTCATTGGAAGTGAAACGGGCATCGATTTCCTGGGCCATGGCTTCTTCGGCCGGTGTCCATTCGCCCTCGTAGATTTCCGCACCGCCAAAGGCTTCGGAAACCTTTTGCAAGTACAGGTCTTTGACCATGGCGCGGTCGGGTGTAAAGCCGAGTTGTTCGGTCATGGTGGTCATGTAGGCTTCAAGGGATTCAAAAACCTTATCCCGCATTTTCTCCGAAGGCACTTTCAGAACTTGCGCCATGGTTTTCTTATCAAAGGTGAACATCAAGCTGCCGACCAGGACCTCGGCCATCCCCATCTGTGCCGCACCGGTGCCACCGATTTTCTTGCCCTTGACGTGGATATCATTGATAGGGCGATACTCGGCGGGAATGCCGAGTTCTCGGTAGGTTTGCACGATTGGGTCGATGTAAAAGGCGAAGCGCTCTTCGAGCGAAGCGGGCAAATCTTCTTTGTGAAAGATCCATTGTGTGAACAACTGACCGCTGTCCAGATACACGGCGCCACCACCTACTTCGCGACGATAGACGGGCAGATTGTGTTGCGCACAGTAGTCTAAATCCACTTCTTTTTGGATATCCTGATGATAGCCGATGCTCACATAGGGCGCATTGGGCGAGACCAGAATGATGGTGTTCGGCGTGTCCGGCTGCATCGCGTAGCCAACGGCATGGTAGACGGTTTGCGAGCGCAGCGGGGACACGCCTTCCATGTATAGTAAACGAATTTGGGGAGCCATGTCTTTACTCCTTTGTGCTATCAACGCAGCGAAAACATTTGACGTTCAACGTTTTGATACGCTCTTTGTAGCGTTCCACCGCTTCGGCGCCTGTGACCAGGTGACCATGTTCGGCTTCCCAATTGAGAGGTCGCACTTTCACCAGCCAGCCTACCGTATACGGTTCTGTGTTGACCATGAGTCGGTTGCGCGCGAAGCCTTCTTCGTTTGTAGCCACGATCTCGCAGGCAAACGGCGCGGGGAACGGTCCCACCCACTTGGCCGATTCGATGGTGGCCAACGGTTTACCCTGGGCCACCCTTTTGCCCACGGGCCGGAAACTGATGGCGGCGATTTTGCCGCAGCGCGTTTGCGCGACATCGGTCATGCCAAGCGTAGCGATGTCACCCTCAAAACGGATCCAGACGTCCCGTTCGACATCGTAAAGCAAGTCTTCGGGGATGTCGCAGCCGTAAAAGATCATGGCTTCTTCCGGGTGAAGGTCAGTCGAAATGGAGATTCTGCGCTTCCATGAGCTTCTGGTACGCTGCTACCGCCGCTTCGCCCGTCAGCAACGAGGCGCTTTCGCCGGCCCAATCGGCGGGCTTGATTTTGACAAACCAACCGGCGTCGTAGGGATCCTCGTTGATAAGCGATGGTTTCGCTTTGGCCGCTTCATTGACTTCCACAATCGTGCCTGTGATCGGCGAGGTGACAGGCCCTACCCATTTGCCGCTTTCGAGGGTGCCGGCACTTTTGCCTTTTTGGATAGAGCGCCCCACGTCCCTCGGCGTGACGTTGACAATGCCTCTGGCCAGTTTCTGGGCGACATCGGTAATACCGATTTTGACCGTGCCGTCCGGTTCGGGCATGGCCCAAACATGTTTCTCGACCCAGTAATAGCGGTCTTCAGGGATGATACACCCGCGCACAATGGCCATGGTGATGCTCCTTAGCCGTTACCGTCCTCACCCTCAGAAAGAGGAGTGGAAGGTGAGGGCAAACCGTGTTCACCTTGGAGGTGATACAGAAGAAGATCGAAAGCGACCAGGCGAATTTCCCGCCCGTATTCCGCGACAAACCGGGGATCATAACGGGCTTTGCGCATGATCTGCTCATGACTTGCCCCACAAAGGGGACAGGTAACGATATAAAACGTGTGTCCTGTGATCGCGTCAATCCGTGTCTGTAACGCATCACCGTGCTGCTCGGCCAGGTGATGGTGGACTTCGGCGCGTTTACCGCTGAAGCGACAATAGGGACATAAGAACACGAGATCCATTATACGCGACGATTTCTCGGTTCGTCGAGGGATGGCGAGACGGCCTGTGGGATCGGCTCCTTGATCACACCCACGGCTTCGGCCACCAGTTGGATGAGGTCCCGGACTTCGATCTGGCCGTCACTGCCCGTCGTCTTCACGGCGTCGGAGTACATAATCATATCCTTCGGGCAGGCGACAATAAACAACGCCTTTTTGTCGTTGGGTGATTGCGCCAGCACGGACAATGCCTCTTTGATGCGGTTCTCGGCAGGGCGTTCGCCGGGTGGTGTCGTGCTCATCCAGATCTGGCCGCCGCCGGCGCCGCAGCAGTAGGAATTTTCGCAGTTGCGCGGCATCTCGTAAAATTCGACGCCGAGCAAAGCGAGCAGTTGGCGTGGCGGAGCATAGCCGCCGTTGTAGCGGCCGAGATAGCACGGGTCGTGGTAGGTGACTTTGTAATGGGAGAGTTGGCGCCGGACGGTTAATTTCCCTTCGGTAAACAGCTCAAGGAGAACGGCCGTGTAGTGTCTTACGTCAAAATGGCCGCCGAATTGGGGGTATTCGTTGCGCAGCGTGTTCAACGAGTGCGGATCGGTGGTCAGGATAGAGCGGAATTGCGCTTTGTTGAGAGCCGTCATGTTTTGCTCGACCAGTTGCTCGAACAAGCCCTCTTCGCCGACACGACGCACGTCGTTGCCGGAGTTGCGTTCGGCTTCGTATAGGATTCCGAAATCCACGCCGGCATGATGCAACACGCGTGCCACCGTCCGCGTGATTTCCTGGACGCGTGCGTCGAAGGAGGCGGTGTCGCCGACGAACCACAAAAAGTCCACCGGTTCTTTGCGAGCATCTTTGATCTTGAAGTCAAGCCCGGTTTGCGTCCACCGGGCCCGTGTGCGGGCCGGCTGTCCGAAGGCGTTGCCCGTTTTGCCGATTTTCTCCAGAGTTGCTTGGATGCCGCTATCGAGTTCGGCGCCATCGTTGATCAGGCGGCGGCGAATATCCACGATATCGGCCATGGGTTCGTTGCCGACCGGGCACACACGCACACAGGCAAAGCAGGTCGTACACGACCACACCGCTTCGGGGCCGATGGCGAATTCGGTCAACGGCGGCGAGGAAGCGCCATTGGCGAAACGGCGGAAGTTGGCATTCAGCCAGTAACGCTTGTTGATCTCCAACGCCGCCGGGCTGAGGGGGCGCATCGAGTTGTGCGCCGGACAAACATCCTGACAACGATTGCACATGATGCAGGCATAGGCATCCAGCAATCGCGGCCAGGCCAGGTCTTCCAGCCGAGCCGCCCCGGGCGCAACCTCCGGCGACGCGTTCGGCGGCACGGCCGGGTCCAGGCACCCGCGCGGGGACGGCTTGGCCAGCGCCAGATTGAGCGGCGCCATCATCAAGTGGATGTGCTTGCTGATGACGAAGTAGGGCAGGAAGACGAGGATAAGCCCAACGGCTAGCCACCAGGCGACATGGGTGAGGCCCGTGAGCACGCCGTCGGGTAGGCCGACAAAGGCATACGACACCAGGGTGGCGAAGGGCTGCATGGGGTTAGCCACGTCCCTTTCGGCTAACCGCAACGCCTGACCGAGGAAACGCGAGCCGACGTGCAACAGGATGAAGCCACCGACGATGGCCGAATCGAGCTGGATACCACCGGCAGCCACCCGGGGGTGAAGAAGCACGTTTGGATTGAAGGTCAGACGTTTATCGCGGGCGATAAAGCGCCTGACCAGGAAGACGACCATGCCCGTCAAGGTGAGCACGCTCAGCACATCGGCGATCAGATTGAGGAGGCCGAGGGGGCCGGTCGCGATCTCGGCGGTTGAATATCCCGGCAGGATGCCCTCCAGAACGTCATTGACGTTGACGAGGAAGTAGTAACTGAACCCGAAGAAGATAAAGGCATGGAAAAGGCTGAGCCACGGTCGGGCCCGGAAGATGGTCTGCTGCAAGCCGACGCGAATCAAGGTCATCACAACGCGGCGGAGCAGGTTCCGGCGCGGCGGAGCCGGCCGTCCGCGGCGGATAATCCGGTAGATGTTGAAGAAGCCGCCGGCGGTGATCGCCGTGCTGGCAACCAGCAGCAGAAGAAAAGCGATCAGCTCGGGTGTGGATAGCATAGAGGCTATTCCTCGAGGAAACGGGCGTTTATACCGGCACCGGTCCAGGACCGGGAAAAAACGGGCCTCATAACGGCAGGACCGGCTAGGCCGCCTGTCTTGCCTTAATGGCTTCTGTCAAGGCCGGCATCAAGTCCAGCATGTCGCAGGTGGCGCCGTAGTGGGCGACATCAAAGATAGGCGCTTTAGGGTCGGTGTTGATGGCAATGATGAGTTCGGAGTTGCGCATGCCTTCCAGATGTTCCGGCGCACCGGAGATGCCGAGGGCCAGATACACTTTCGGTTTGACGGTCAGGCCCGACTTGCCCACCTGCCGCGTCTTGGGCAGCCAGCCGGCATCGGTGACCGGACGCGAGGCCGACACGGCCCCGCCCAGCGCTTCGGCCAGTTCCTGGGCCAGCTCGACGTTCTCGGCGCCGCCGATGCCGCGGCCGATCGAAACCAAAATGGCCTGCTGGGTGATGTCCACATCGCCACCGGCCGGTTCGATCAGTTGCACGAACCGGACCCTCAGGTCATCCAGGGGCACAGGGGACGGGATCGTCTCTACAGCTCTCTGGCCTGTTTCGACACGGCCTGCCTCGGCCGGGAAGGCGCCCGCCAGGCAGGAGATGATGCAAGCTTCGCCATCGGGGATGGCTTCCGCCTGGATCTTGCCGCCATAGATTTGCGATGTGGCCACAAGCGTTCCCTCTTCAACGTCGAGAGCGGTCACGTAGGCAATGAGCGGTAAACCGGTCGTGATGGACAGCGCGGCGGCAAGGTCCATCCCCATCGAGGTGCTACCGATCATCATCACGCGTGGGTTGTGCTTCTGGATCAGGGCGTGAAGCACGCGACCGTAGGCTTCGGGGTTGAAGTGGGTCAGCGCCGGATCGTTCACATACAGCACCCGATCGGCCCCGATCGAGGCGGCCAGGGTTGCCATGTCGTTGCCCAATAAGACGCCCACCGTCTGACCACCGAGCGCTGTTGCCAGTTGCCTGGCTTTACCGGTCATTTCGTAGGTGATATCGGCCACTTGGCCTTTGAAATGTTCGGCGAGAACGAAAATGTCGTTGCTCATAACGGAATTCCTTGCTAAAGGATGGGGTTTTAGAGGGTCCGTTTGAGTAATCCCTTCTCGGCGAGCAAATCGGCGATTTTCTCGGCGATCTCGTCGGGGGTGCCGTCCCACATTTCGGCATGACCGGCAGCTTCGGGTTTGAACATGCGCCGCACGGTGGAACCTGCCTGGGCGGTCTCAACGCCTGCGAGGGCTTCAATACGTGCCGTTTTGGCGATCTGGCGGATCTTGCTCACAGGCGCGTAGCGTGGCGGCCGATGCGCCGCTTGCACGCCGACGACCATCGGCAACGCTACGATGAATTCGGCCATCACACCGCCGGCATACTCTTTGTGAACGATGGCTTGGCCATCGGTGATGCTCACACCCGTCACCACCCCCACATAAGGCAGGTTCAGATGCGCGGCGAGCATCGGTCCGATCTGGCCATCGCGGTCGTCGGCAGCCTGAACGCCGGTGAGCACGATATCGGGCGCCAGAGTCCGAATGGCATCGGCGATGAGCTGCGCTTGGACGTGGGAGGGGGTACCGGGCGTAAAATCGCCGGTGATTTTCATCGCCTTGTCGGCCCCTTTGGCGAGGGCAAGGTGCAAAATGCCGTCCAGTTCGCCGGTCGTATCCACGCCGATGACGGTTACGGTGCCGCCGATGCTCTCCTTAATCAGCACAGCCTCTTCCAGTGCGTGCTCGTCGAACTCGTTGAGCACGTATTGCACCATATCGTGGGCGAGGTCGGTACCTTCGTCGTTGATCTCCAGTTCGTCGGTGAGATTGGGGACCTGCTTGATGGGGACGATAATGTTCATAATCGGCGCTCTCCCGCCAGGGTCAAAAGGGTTGTCGACTCCAAGTCGGGTCGGTTAGGGACTGCCTCGCATGGAGGCATCCAGCAATTCCAGAATATCGCGGACAAGCAGATGGTCATTCCCCGTGCTCTTGACCGCATCCTCGAAGCGCGAGACTTCGAAGGGGCAACATACGGCCAGCACGTCTGCTCCTGTGGCGGCGGCTTCCATGACCCGCTTCTCCGATAACCGCATGGTGGTGTGGTTGGTCGTAAAGGAATCCAGCCACATACCGCCACCACCGCCACCGCAGCAATAACCGTTTTCCCGGTTGCGTCCCATCTCGACCAGCTCCAGGCCGGGAATGGCCTCTAGGAGCCGGCGCGGGGCTTCGTACTCGCCGTCGTGACGTCCCAGGTAGCAGGGATCGTGGAAGGTCACTTTCTTGTTGACCGGGTACTTGAGCAGCGGTTTCAGGCGGTCAAGATAACGGACGAGAAAGGTGGTGTAATGGACAACGGGGCGCCGGAAGCCGTACTGGGGATACACCTTCTTGAAGGCGTTCAACTCGTGGGGGCCTGTCACCACCATTTCGTCCCATTCGTATTTGTTGAAGGTGGCAATGTTGTATTCGGCCAGCGCTTCAAAGAGACCCTTCTCGCCGGCCAGACGCTGCGAGTCGCCATCATCTTTTTCTTCCTTGCCGAGAATGGCGAAGTCGATGCCTAGAGCGTTGAAGATACGCGCCGCGGCGCAGGCGGCATCCATCCCACGCGGGTGATAGGACGGGTACGAGCCGACATACCATAACACGGCGACAGGGCGACCCACATCCTTGATAATCGGTACAGGCACACCCGCCTTTGACACCCAGGCATCGCGTTTCCGTTGCGGCTGCCCCAGAGGATTGCCGAATTTGGCGGTGTTCTCGAAGGCCTGTTGCAGTTCCGGAGGGACGAACTTGCCGTCCAGGATGGCCTGCTCTCGCACGGCAGGCATGATATGGACCATGTTCACTTCTTTAGGGCACACGCGCAGACAGTTGGCGCAGGTGGTGCAGAGCCACAGCTCGGGCGCCTGGCTCAGGTCCATACCGGTCTGGACATAGCGATACAGC
The DNA here is from genome assembly GCA_037443945.1 of Caldilineales bacterium. GTDB lineage: Bacteria > Chloroflexota > Anaerolineae > J102 > J102 > SSF26. Next base: position 63,182 of record JBBINH010000006.1, on the reverse strand, counting down.
TTGCGAGGTCCGTAATTGCCAACGACGTCTACCGGACAGACGGGAACGCACTTGGCGCACTGATAGCAATACGCAAAGGATTCGGCTCCCGGAATTGAGGCAATTTCTTCAATGCGTTCAGGCGTGTATTCAAAGATCACCCGCTGCTCGAACATGCGATTCCAGGGGCCCGAAATGTCTACGCCATCGACAATGACGCTCTCTTTCTCAATGGCAACTGCTTTTTCGTATTTGACCGTCATAAGAAGGTGTCTCCTGCACAAAAAGGGTCGCCGGGGGAAACAGCATGGTTGGGGATGGCGTCCAGGTCACATCCCCTGCTTGCGCAAGCCCAACAGCCGTCTGGCCATATTGGGCAGGGTTGGCAACAACGCGTTGAATTCGCGGCTCAGCCGCCAACTGGTTGTGCCGTACAGATACACACTGTACGCACAGGCCAGAAAGGCGCTGTTCGCAAAAGGGGCACGCCGTTCGTCGCCGATCAGCTCCTCGACAAACAAGCCGGTCCCTTCGCCGAATTTCATACTCATCGCCGTGACGGCTCCCACACGGGTGTAACCGTCCGCCAGATCCCCGGCACGGAGATTATGCGTGCTCCCGGCCAGTAACGGGAGAATGCCTGTACCGGTTGTCGCATCCCACAACCAGCGTGTCCACAGCCAACAGGTGGTGGGGAAGGTGTTGTGCAAAAGTCCGGTGGCCAGTTCGAGTGCCAGCCGGGTGTCCAGGCCGTTGACCTCGGCGACGAAGGTGGTTATCCGCTCAGGAACGGGAGCCGGGCCGAAGAACAAGGCTGAGAATGGACGCCAATCAGTATGGCTGAAGTACTGGATGAGGGTTCGCGCATGGGCTTTGGTGTAGGTGACAGCCGCTGCCAGCTCGGCAAAGGAGGAAGTCAGAGGGGCCAAGTCCTCGCGCAGACCGGCAAAGAGACGCTCATGGCGTTCTGCCAGTTCATCGGCGATGGCGATCACATCCTGGGGCGAAACTTGGGCCAGCGCTTCTTGCAAGCTCGCTTGCAATTCGGGATCGTCAGGTCCTGTTTTTTGCTTGATGATATGACTTTGGCGTTGCCAGAGCAGGTTCATAGGGCGTTGGCGTCTTTCGGTGGCGATATCGGCTTATACCCGCATGCGCCGCGTCAAAGCTACCGCTCGTGCCGCCGCCAAGCCGGCCGAGGAGATCGCATCGTCGAGATCGGCGGGTCCTGCGGCGGCGCCGACGACAAAGATGCCGGGCACGGAGGTGGCGACCGGATCGATGCCGTTTTCACCGCCCGCTTCGATAAAGCCGTATTTATTTTGCTTGATTCCAAAGAGCTGGGCCATGGTGCGTGTACCTGCGCTGGGTTCCATGCCGACGGACAGGACTACCATGTCCATCGTTACCTCCATCGGGCGTCCCATTGTGGTGTCTTCTCCGCGGATGAGCAATTGATCGCCCTTTTTGAGCACCTCGCTGATAACGCCTTTGACATAATTGACCTTGTATTTTTCCTGTGCGACCCAGTAGATTTCGTTTTCCCAATAGCCGTACATCCGCATATCGATGTAGAAGATCATCACTTTGCTATCGGGTAACTGCTCACGCAGTTCAACGGCTTGTTTGCTGGCAACGCCACAACACACTTTCGAGCAGTATTCGTTGCCGAGCTGGCGATCACGTGAACCGACGCATTGAATAAAGGCGATCCGCTTTGGTGGTTGACCGTTGGAGGGACGCACAACGTGATGGTCCTTGAGCATTTTTTCCAGATCGGTCAACGTGATAACATCGGGAAATGAGTAATAGTTGTAGTATTGGGTAGCTCTCCCGGGGTCGAAATGCTGAAAACCCGTCGCTATAATCACGGCGCCAGCATGGATGGTTTCGGTAATCTCGTTGCTTTCGACCTCAATTGTAAAATTACCGGCGCTTCCCGATGCCTTTTTGACCTCCGCTTGGCATTTCACCTGAATGTGCGGATTACTCACAACGGCATTGACAAGGTTTCCGATCACTTCGGAGGCATCCCGCCAGTGATGGGTGAGTTTGGCGTACCCTTCACGGTCGGGAGCACCGCCAAGACGGTCGCGCTTTTCGAGAAGGATCACTTCCCCGCCCAATTCGGCTGCCGACCGGGCAGCCTCGAGACCGGCCGGGCCGCCTCCGATGACCAAGATTTTGGGGGATGACATAGGCTTCCTTTCTCCTCTTTCCGGAATTTAGGAATGGCAAAACGAAGGGCATACAAAAACGCAGGGCTATCCAACCTCGTACCGCCATCTGCTTTTGGGGCGGCAGAAGGTCTTGCCTTTCTGCCACCCCCTCTCGGCTCGGATTGGCGCTTAGACGTTGATCACAGGTCGATCGGCGTCTTCCCAGGTGATTCCCGCCTTTTTACCGGCGCGTATTTGTTCCAGGTCCTCTTCGAATTCGTCCCAGTACAGCTCCCAATCAATACCCAGTTTATTCAGCAGAGGACGCCAATCCGTGGAGTGCCAGTGGAGCTGGACCACGCGGAAAGGATGAGCACCCATGGCCAACGCCGCCACTTGGGCATCGGAAAGGACGGGAACACCCACCTTCCGCTCATGGGCTTTCGCCGCAAACTGGCTCTTATCCAAAGTCGTCACACAGCCGGTGTCGTGTGTCACCGTCAGATCCGGATTGACCTCGTTCTTCATCGTCTCGATCTTGCGCAGAACGGCAAAGGAGCGGGTGAAGTCGCGTTGCACCAGCACGTGACGGAAGCCGAACCCGCAACAATCGAACCAGGTGGAATAATCGGCTACCTTGATGCCGAGCGCTTCCAGCAGGGCGGTCACCGTCGCCGTGCGCTGCCCGCCGTAGATTTCGGGATCGTAGATCGCATCTTCGACAACAATCTTGTAGTAGTGGCAGGCCGGATGCACGGTAGCCGTGATAGCGCTCATATCTACCCGCTGGTTCGCGGCGAATTGATGGCGCATCACATGCACCCACTCGCTGTAGTGGACGATTTCTTCGGGGATGACCAGCGGCTTCCCCAATTTGGCGAGAATGCGGCGAACCTCGTCGCGCAGCTCCTTATGGTGGACGAGTTGCTCCCGCACTTCCTTGTAATGGCCGTAGGAGGTGCCACAATGGATCAGAGGGTAATATCCGGTTTCGTAGGCGGCGGCAAAGTTACGACACATCACGGCAGCCTGGGCAGCCGCGTTCGAAGTGGCCGAGGCGTAGTAGTTCCACCCTGTGCAGGAGGTTTGATCCGTGGGATCGACGTAATCGAGATTAAACTGACGGTGCAACCAGAAAATGGAAGAGGTATAGCCGGGGATATGCCCGCACTGACCGCACGATTTATGATGCCAGGTGTGTTCGATGGGAATTTTCTTGGTGCGCCCGAACTTCGTGGTCACTTCGACATAAGGTTCCGGTACGCGAAGGAGAATGATTTCGCCTTTGCTCTCCAATTCGTGCAGGGCTTCATGAATGTCATGCGTCGGTGCCTGTTCGGGGTCACGGATAACAGGATGCGCTTTTCGCTCCAGAATTTCTTCAACGGTGATAAGCATAAGACCTCCTTGTTGCTTAAGCGAGGAAAACGGCAGGAAATGGGCCGCTTCTTTATCCTTCTTCCAGTTCTTCCTCCATTACCTCAGCTAACAGATCATAGAGACCTTCGTCGATTTCCTTGATAATATCCATGTTCCCTGTTTCAAACCAGATGGTATAAAGCTCAAGAAGGGTTTTCCGATCGGTCTTCCAGGCCGCATCCGTAACGCCACGGAGGCTATCTACCGGGATCGCCTTGCGCCATACTGGCATGTTGGCCGAGAAACTCTGCACCCAGGGGCCCCAATCGGGGAAGAAGTCGGGTTGCAGCATATCCGGTGAAACCTGGTTGCCTTTGAGCATCACTTTGTAAATGACGCGGCTATACCCTTGCAGAACATCGCGGGTTTCTTGCAGGCCGTTCCTGACCGCCACCTCGCGTAGCAATGTGACCAATCCGCCCGGGTTGTTCCCGCGCGGGCAACGGACACAGGAGAAGCATTGGGCGCAATTCCAAATGTCCTCGGCGATGATGTCGTACACCCGCTCGACGTCCTCACGCGCCATGGATTGGGCGATGACGCGCGGGGAATAGTCATAAAAGCGCGCCGATGGACAGGCAGAGACGCAAATGCCGCACTCATAGCACCCGTAGAGGAAGTCTTCGTAACGCGGATCGTTTTTGACCTCCAGGAAAAGGCGCTCTTTCTCCTCATAAGAGACTTCCGGATGGCGATTGACAGCCTTACCTGGATTCCAATTTTCGCTCGTTGTAGGCATACGAACTCCCGGAATAAACGGAGCGTAGTAATGATTGATTCTATTCCTTTGCTAAAACAGCCTTTTCACGCCTTACCGCCTCAAGAAGCTCGTTCCATGCCGGTACCCCGACGAAACGAGTTCCGTTGACAAAAACGGTCGGTACGGAGAGGACGTTCAGCGCCTTTGCCATCTCACGGCCTCTGGCCGTGGCGAGGCTGACGAGCTCCATACGTACCTGAGGGTCTTGTTCGACCAGGCGTTGCACCATCCGGATAGCGTTGGGACAGGTGGTGCAGGTGGGATGAGTGAATACACGAACTTCAATCATCGGGGAACTCATAGCCTTCGCAGTGGACACAATCATCCAGATTTCGACGTTTCATCAACATCTCGTAAGCACGCGCCGCTTCCTCTCCGGTTACGAACGCTTGTAAGCCTGCTGTCAGATCATCGGGTTGAAAGCGGGCAATCCAACCTTTTTTGTAGGGGCTACGGTTAATCAGTCCGGCATCGGTGAGCAACATCTCGTTGACGGCGACCAGAGTTCCGCTCATCGGGGCCCGCACGGGGCCAAGCCATTTGGCACTTTCAACGATGGCGATGGCTTTACCCTGTTTGTAATAAGCGTTGACAGGACGAAAACTTACGATCAGTATCCTGCCGGCGGTAGTTTGGGCCACATCTGTAAAGCCGAGAGTTATACTCTTATCGTCATTTATACGCAACCATAGATGTTCTTCGATCTTATAATATAAATCCGATAGAATGATGCAACTATTGACAAAAATGACTTGTGATGTCATTCCTAAAATGCGATTATAGCATCCGCATGGCAGGCCATATCGTTAAAAGCTGCACCTCCGATCATTTCCACGCCTTCGATCATATCCTCCATGGTATAGCCATGCAGATCGAGCGAAGGTTGACAGACAAGAAAGCGCACCCCGGCTTCACGCGCCTGATTGATAAAATAGGCCAGTGGCTTGCCTCCACCGTTTTTGCGAGGGATGATAATTTTCTCACCATTCCCTTTTGCCACGCACTGAGGGCCGTTCATCGTGAAATAGATGGCCACTTCGTTATCCATCGCGGCAGCGGCCGTGGCCAGAAAAAAGGGAGTGGCCGTGCGTTCCGGATCTTTTTCACCATGTGTTTGGACATAAAGAATCTTCTTGATATCGGGATCGTTAGTTTTCCACATATTGCTCGCTTACTCTTGAATGAAATTCAGATAAACAGTTGGACATCAGCATCGGCGGCGTATTCGAGGAAGGTGGCAGCTCCGCCGATCTCGCATTCCGGAATGAAGTCCTCGCGCCTGAAGCCAAAGACATCCATGGTCATCTGACAGCCGATCAAACGAACATCAAGATCAATGGCCATTTGGCGTAATTCCTCAATGGTGGCTACCCCTTTGTTCTCGAACGTTTGCTTCATCAGCGTGGTCGCCAGGGCATTGAAACCGGGTACATTGGCCATCACCAATTGCGGAATGGGCCAGTTGATCTGCTGAAAACCACCGGGCCCAAACGGCATCTTCATCGGCATGGCCGGATTGCCCAGCGGGCTTACAGCAGCGGTGATTTTCGGTTTCAGCAACAGTAGCCCGTAGAAGGTGAAGAAGACGCCCACCTCCCACCCCATGGCACCGGCAGCCGTGGCGAGAATAAACGGGGGATAAGCCCAATCAAGGGTGCCCTTCGAAGCGATAAGGGCAAGTCGCTTCGGGGCGTTCGGATCGGATCGGGCCATCGTAGCCTCCTATTACTTCAAACGACGGATGTAAAAAACGAATTTATCTCCTTCCTGCAGGGAGAGAAGCAAGGCGTTGCCTGTCTGGCGGCTCCAGGCTTCCATATCGGGCGGCGCTCCCGGATCCGTGGCGATCATTTTCAGGACTTGCCCGATCTGAAGGGATTTGATGGCCTTCGAGGTCTTCACAACAGGCAACGGACAAAGCAGACCGGTGCAATCAAGAACCAAGTCTTCTTTGATGTCCATTTTAGGCCTCCTTGAGCGGATTACTTTACAATTAAGAAGTATAAGTGCTTGCGACTCGCCGACTATTCCCCCTGGGGGGGATTTGCCTCCCCCTCGGGGGGGATTTGCGCTCGCTTCCCGGTGCCATGTTTGCAAAGCTCGAAGCCCTTTTCAACTCCGGTCGTGTTTTCCTTTTTCTGGTAACGTTTCGTTGGTTCTCTTTGTTGGTGGCGGCTTTGGCACTTTTTGTGCCATCCGACGAGACGCAAATAGCTACTTTTTTGTCAAATTTACGGATTTTTCTATTCATTATTTTTGTTAATTTATTTGTTTCTTTATTTGTTCGCCACATCAATCAATTAATAATAAAATATCCGATTATTATAGGAATTGATCTGATTTTTGGCGCATTTGTTCTCTTTATCAGTGGTGGTTCCTATAGTCCTTATTATCTCTTTTCTCTTAGTCCGTTGCTGGCAAGTGCTTTTTTCTTTCACGTGCGTGGTGCGGTGATATCGGCGATCTTTTTCACGTTTCTGTATTTTGTGGCCGATTTTTGGGCCCATCGTGCGCATGAACTGCCTCCAACGGATAGTATCACACTTATCACACATTTAGCGATTATCTGGCTATTACCTGTGTTGCTTGCTTATCCTGCCGTATTATTGCAAAAAATCAAACAAGCTCATGACGAGCTCGTGTTAGCGCGTGATGAACTCGCTACCAAGCATAAAAACCTTATCGCTACATACCGCAAATTGCGCATTATCCACGAATTGATCACTGTTCTGCAAGCTTCGCTTGATATCGGCTCTATGCAAAAGTGTCTTCTCGACATGATCACGGAGCGGTTGGGGTTTCCCAGCGTGCTTATGGCACTAGTCGATCCCATTCATGAAGAGCTGGAGAATTGGATGTTTTCTTCTAATCAATCGTCTTTTCCCGCCGTGGAGTCGCTACCTTTGCATGAGGAAAACGGCGAACTATGCCGGGCGATTCTCCATAACCGGCCTTTCATCACGACATCGGAAGAGCTGGTTATAAGTCATCCTCAACTCAATACTTGGCTTAGGAGCCGTCGCTGGTATGTATACCCCCTTTGGTTGCGAGAGCATGCGGTGGGGGTCTTGCTCGTCGAATTGGATATGGACGAGAAATTCGGCGGCGAACGTCAGGAAATACTGGAGTTAGTGGCAAATCAGGCTGTTATTGCCCTTGGCACCATTATTTTGTGCATTGACCGTGCCCGCCGTCTGGCGGTGGAAACAGAGCGCAATCGCATTGCCCGTGAGCTTCATGATACGGTTGCCCAATCCCTCTTCGGTATCGTTTATTCCCTCGATGCTTGTATCACCATGCTTCCCGAACATGTTGATAAGGTGAAAGAGGAATTGATTGAATTGCGCGCTCTGGCGAGCAATACCCATAATGAAGTTCGCCAGTCTATTCTCGACATGTGGCCTTCTACCCTTACCCTCGAACTCTTCGAATCCGATCTGCGCAGCTATGTGACCGCCTGTTCTTTGCGTCCCTTTGAGATTGTCTTCGAGCATTACGGTGACTTCAACGATTTGCCCCCAGGCCTGCGGCGCACCCTCTACCGCATAGCCCAGGAGGCCTTGACCAACGCCGCCCGCCATTCCGGTACCAATGCGGCAACGTTATCCCTGACCATAACGGAAGATCGGGTCTGCCTGGTCGTGACGGATAAAGGACAAGGATTCGATCCCGATCTGGTTTTGGCGCGTAGCCGCAACCGTGAGCATTTCGGTTTGCGAGGTATCCAGGAACGCGCTCAGGCCCTGGGTGGCCAGTGCCATATCCAAAGCCGTCTGGGCGCAGGCACCTCCATAACCGTTACCCTTCCCATCCACCGCCGATAAGATGTCTGCTCCGATTCGTCTTCTTATCGTGGATGATCATGCCATCGTGCGCAAAGGTCTGGCGATGGTCTTGCGTCTGGAGCCTGACTTTGAAGTGGTGGGCGAAGCCGCAAACGGTTACGACGGGCTCCAAGCGGCGCAGTACCTGCACCCCCACGTTGCCCTGATCGATTTGATCATGCCGGAAATGGACGGTCAGGCCATGGCGGTCGCCCTACGCAAATCGAATCCCGAAATCAAGATCATCATCTTGACAGGCACAATGACCGATAATTGCTTGTTTGATTTATTGGCCATGGGGGTTGAGGGCTACGTGCTCAAGCATATCGAACCGGCCGGTTTGGTAGAAGCCATACGTGCTGTCGTGCGCGGCGAAGCCTACCTGCATCCCGAGGTGTTGAAAAAAGTTCTTGCCCGCGTCCATGACAAGCCGAAAAGCACTCCCCCCGTGTTGTTGACCCCGCGCGAACGGGAAATCCTGGAATGGATGGCAACACCCAACACGTATAAACAGATTGCGGCACAATTACACATCGGCGAAGAGACCGTGCGCAGCCATGCCAAGAATATTATGGCCAAATTGAAACAGCCTAATCGGACCCAGGCGGTGTTGGCAGCCATCCAGGCCGGGCTGATTGAATTACGGCAATAAAATCCCCAACCACCAGATCGATGACCATGACCCTTATCCACGGCTTCCAACTTGTGCGCGAACGCTCGATCCCCGAGCTCAAAACCTTGGCCCGTCTCTATCGGCACGTTGCCACCGGCGCCGAACTCCTCTCGTTGAGCAACGACGACGAAAACAAATGTTTTGCCATTACATTCCGCACGTTTCCCCAAGACAATAGCGGCGTTGCTCACATCCTGGAACATGCCGTTCTGTGTGGATCAAGACGCTATCGGGTTAAAGAGCCGTTTAAGGAGCTTTTGCAAGGATCGTTGCGAACATTTCTAAATGCCTTTACTTATCCTGATAGAACGATTTATCCGGTAGCCAGTCAGAACCTGCAAGATTTTTACAATTTGATCGAAGTCTATCTCGATGCTGTCTTTTTCCCACTGCTTACGCCGGAAAGTTTTGCCCAGGAAGGATGGCATTACGAACCCCAGGACGGACATCTGCGTTATAGCGGTGTGGTCTATAACGAGATGAAGGGCGCCTATAGCTCGCCCGAAGACTTGCTGCAGACCGCCGTCCTGACGACCTTGCTTCCCGATACGGTGTACGGCTATGATTCCGGCGGCGACCCACGTCATATCCCCGACCTGACCTACGAACGGTTGCTGGCCTTTCATCGGACCTACTACCATCCGGCGCGGGCGCTTCTCTTCTTCTACGGTGACGACCCGCCGGAGGCGCGATTGGCCCGGATGGATGCCTGGTTGCGCGAGGCGGCTGCGGCCTATCCCCCGCCGGCTCCTCTCCCGCCGCTCTCCCTGCAGCAGCGCGTTTTCGCGGCCCCGCAGCAGTTGCGCCGACCTTATGTGCCCGGCGAAGAAGCGCAAACCTACGTGACCGTCAATTGGGCGTTGCCGCCAACCGAGGACCCGGAGGCAATATTGGCCTTGAATGTTCTGAGCCACATCCTGATCGGCACACCGGCGTCGCCTTTGCGCAAGGCCCTGAGCGATTCCGGTCTGGGCGAAGACATCACCGGCCTGGGATTGGTGGACGATCTGGCCCACCCGATTTTTTCCACCGGTCTGAAAGGCGTGGAAGAAGCCAATGGGCCGGCCGTCGAGCAGCTCGTCCTCACTACCCTGGAGACCTTAGCCACCCAGGGCATCGATCCGCGCACGGTGGCGGCCTCGCTGCACACGGTGGAATTCCAACTGCGCGAATACAACACGGGTGGCTTTCCGCGTGGGCTGGCCCTTCTGGGGCGCGGTTTGCCTGCCTGGATCTACGGCGCCGATCCCATAGCCCGGATCGCCTTTGCCGAACCCTGGGAACGTCTGCGCCAGGCCGTGGCCGCAACCCCGCGCTATTTCGAGACGCTTATCCGTCGCTATTTGCTGGACAACCCCCATCGTACGACGCTCCTGCTGCTGCCCGATCCGAATCTGGCAGCCGCGTGGGAAGCGCAGGAACAGGCGCGATTGGAGGCGGTCCGGGCTACCCTGACCCCGACCGCCTGGGAAGACCTGCGTCGTCAGAACGAGGCTCGGCGCCGGTGGCAGGAGACGCCCGATCCACCGGAAGCCCTCGCCGCCATCCCGCGGTTGCGTCTGAGCGATCTGGACCGCACCAACAAACGTCTGCCCCTGGTCGAGCTCGATTATCGCGGCGTGCCCATCCTCTACCACGATCTCTTCACGAACGGCATTTGTTATCTCGATCTCGGCTTCAACCTGCGGGCAGTCCCGCCGGACGCCTTGCCCTACCTCCCCATATTGGCCCGTGGTCTTTTGGAGACCGGAGCCGGCGATCAGGACCTGGTCGCTCTGACCCAACGGATCGGGATGCACACCGGCGGCATCGTTCCGACCTTGTTCACGGGTATGCGACGCGCAGACGGACAACCCTGTGCCTGGCTTTTCTTGCGCGGCAAAGCCATGGTCCCGCAAACCGGCGAGCTGCTTGCCATTCTGCGCGATGTGCTGTTGAGCGCGCATCTGGACGACCGTGAGCGCTTGCGGCAGATCGTCCTCGAGGAGAAAGCGAACCAGGAAGCCGGCTTGTTGCCGGCCGGTTCCGCTGTGGTGGCCGGGCGTTTGGCCGGGCATTTTCACATTGCCGGCTGGGCCGCTGAACAGATGAATGGTGTGAACTACCTGCTCTTCTTGCGCCGTCTGGCCGCCGCCATCGAGACCGACTGGCCGACCGTGTATGAGCGGTTGGAGACCCTGCGTCGTCTTCTCGTGACCCGTCAGGCCATGGTGGCGAACGTCACCCTGGACGAAACGAACTGGTCGCAAGTGCAGCCCCAGCTCCAGGCGCTCCTCGACGAATTGCCGACCACTCCTGCCGAACCCGCGTCCTGGCCGTTGCCGTCGGCGCCGTCGGCCGAAGGGCTGATCCTGCCCGGTCAGGTCAACTACGTGGGCAAGGCTGCCGATCTCTATGCGCTGGGCCATCGTCTGCATGGCTCCATCCATGTGATCCTCAATTACCTGCGCCTGGGCCGGCTATGGGAACGGGTGCGCATGCAGGGCGGCGCGTATGGTGTTTCCTGTCAGTTCGACCACCGTTCCGGGGTGCTCCATTTCGTTTCGTATCGCGACCCCCAAATAGCCGCCACCCTGGCGGTGTACGACGAAACGGCCGACGTTCTCGCCCACATCGATCTCGGCGACGAAGAACTGACCCGGGCCATTATCGGCGTCATCGGACAGATGGATGCCTATCTGTTGCCCGACGCCAAAGGCTGGGTGGCGATGCAACGCCACCTGTTGGGCGAGAGCGAGTCGTTTCGCCAGCAGATGCGCGAAGAGGTGTTGACCACCACGGTGGCCGATTTTCGTGCTCTGGCCGATGTGCTCCACGGCTTCAGGACGGCCGGTCATGTCGTCATCCTCGGCCCGGAAGCGGCCTTGCTCGACAGCGGTCTTGAGCTGAGTCTCACGCGGGTGCTATAGTCTTTGTTGGCATGTCGGCCCGTTGATACCTTCCCACCTTCGAACGTCGCATGAGTCGCTCGCCTTTTGCTACCTTGTTGAGTCGTGAAACCGGCACGGTCTACAAAGACTGGGGCGGTCGGTTGCCTGTTGCCCTTGCCTTTCCCAACACCTACTACGTCGGCATGAGTTCGCTGGCGCTGCAGATTCTCTATCGGCGCCTCAACGCCCATCCCGATGTGGTTTGTGAACGGGTCTTTTGGGACAAAGCCGCGGCTGCGGCGGGCAAACCGCTCCTCAGTCTGGAATCCGGACGCCGGATGGACGAATTTGCCGTGTGGGCTTTTACCATCTCCTTCGAGATGGATTACTTCCATGTTGTAGCCATGTTGCGCCAGGCCGGTTTCCCACCACTGGCGCGGGATCGCGACGAGACATGGCCCCTGCTCATCGCCGGCGGCCCCGGCGTGACGATGAACCCGGAACCCCTGGCCCCGTTTTTCGATGCCATCGTGATCGGCGAGGGCGAGGAAGTACTCGACACGTTGGTGGCGCTCTGGCGTGAGGCCATCCAGGCCCCGCGGGCCGAGTTGTTGGCCGCCCTGGACCGCATTCCCGGTGTATATGTGCCGGCGCTGGTCCCCCCTATTGCCGAGCAGACCCCGCCCCGGCGGCGTATCGAACGGTTATGGGTGCGCGATCTCGAACGGTATCCGCCTGTGAGCAGCCTCTATACCCCCGAAACCGAATTCGGGGAGATGCATCTCATCGAGATTGCGCGTGGTTGCGGCCGCGGTTGTCGCTTCTGTCTGGCCGGATATGTCTATCGTCCGCCACGTGAACAACCCCTGGAACGCCTGCTGGAATGGGCCGAAGCGGGGTTGCGCCATGGCCGGCGCATCGGCCTGGTTTCGGCGGCCGTTTCCGACCATACCCAAATCGATGAACTGGCCACTGCGCTGGCCGAACGTGGGGCGGCCATCAGCGTCTCCTCGATGCGGGTGGACCCCATCTCGGTACCGTTGCTCAAGGCCATGCGGGCGGGGGGCACGCAAACCCTGACCATCGCCCCGGAAGCCGGATCCCAACGGCTGCGGGATGTGATCAGCAAGACCCAGAGCGAAGCTCAGCTCTTAGAGGCCGTGGAATGGGCCCAAAGGCTGGGCTTTCCTCAGCTCAAGTTCTACTTTATGATCGGCCATCCCACGGAGACCCAGGAAGACATCGAGGCCTTGGTGGCGTTTGTGGTCAAAGCCCGCAGCATCTTCAAACGGCGTATGGCCATCAACGCCACGCCCTTTGTGCCCAAAGCCCATACGCCCTTCCAATGGATGGCCATGACCGATGAGAAGACGCTCCAGCAGCGTCAGGCTTATATCCAGAAGCACATGGGGCGACTCCAGGTCGCCGTGCGGGCCGATTCGCCGGCCTGGATGGCGGTTCAGGGCGTCCTGGCGCGTGGGGATCGCCGGCTGGCCGCCGTCTTGCTCGATCTGCCTCAGCTCAGCGTAGCCGCCTTTTGGGAGACCATGGCCCGGCATGGCCTGACGCGGGAGGAGTTCCTGGGCGCGCGTCATCCGCTGGACGTGTCTCCCTGGGCGATTGTTGGCAGCGGCGTTCGCGATGCCTTCTTCCACTACGAATGGCGGTTGGCCGCTCGCGCCCAGGTTGGCCCCCATTGTCCGCCCGATAGCGCCGGTTGTTTGACCTGTGGCGCTTGCGACGAGGCCTGGGCCTTTCGCTTCCAGGGGGGTGTGCCGTCACGACGGACAACGGCGCCGCCTGCGCCCAACGCTACCCCCATCCCCCTGCTCGTGTAGGCGGCGCACGGTCGGGGGGCCGGGTGAGGGAAGGCGTTCGCCGGCGATGCTTTGCGAGCCTCCGGGGATCTTTGGAAAAGGGCCGTAGCGTCGTGGGACTGGTGTATAATCGGAGCATTTCATCCCCTTGCTCTGGAGCATGGCCTTGTCTCGCACGATTTTGGTTACCGGTGGCTGTGGGTATATCGGCAGCCACACCGTCCGCGCACTGCAACGCCAGGGCTACGGTGTGGTCGTTTTCGATAACCTGGTCAAAGGCCATCGCGCCGCCGTTCGCAACGCGCCTGTGATCGTGGGCGATCTGCTCGATCCGGAGGCCATCCAGGCCGTCTTTCGCGCCTATCCCGACATTGCCGGTGTGATCCACTTCGCCGCCTACATCGAAGTCGGCGAATCCATGGAACAGCCGGGCAAGTACTTCCACAACAACGTCCAGGGTTGCGTCAATTTGCTGGAGGCCATGGTGGCGGCCGGCGTGCGGTATCTGGTTTTCTCCAGTACCTGCGCCGTCTACGGCACCCCGGAGCGGTTGCCCGTAAGCGAAGACGAGCCTTACAAACCCGAAAGCGTGTACGGCGCCTCTAAGCGCATGGCCGAAGAAGTCATGGAATGGTACGATCGCACCAAAGGTATCCGGTTCACCCCCTTACGCTACTTCAACGCGGCTGGCGCCAGTTTGGACGGCAGCATCGGCGATGCCTATAAGCCTGCCAGCCGCCTTATTCCTCGCTTGATGGAATACCTGCTCGGCCAGCGCGAGGTGTTTTTCATCAACGGCGCCGACTACCCCACTCCGGATGGTACCTGCATCCGCGACTACATCCACGTCGACGACCTGGCCACGGCTCATATCGCCGCCCTCGAGTATCTATGGGCCGGTGGGGAAAGCATGGCCTTCAACCTGGGTACGGGCCGTGGGGTGAGCAACCTGGAAGTCGTCAACATGGTCCGGGCGGTTGTGGGCCGTGATTTTGAGGTCAAGATCGGTCCTCGCCGTCCCGGCGATGCCACCCAAATCTGGGCCGACAACACGCGCGCCCGGCAGGTACTGGGTTGGGAACCGCGCTACGGCCTGCGCGAGATCATCGAGACCGACTGGCGTTGGCACAGCACACATCCTTATGGCTATGCCGAGGGGTAGACATGCGCTTCCACAACCATCGTCCCATCCCCTACTTCACCTTTTCCGGTTTGGATAGCCACCCGGGCCTGCGCCACGCCGTGCTGACCCGGCTGGGTGGTGTCAGTCCGGCCCCATGGGCCAGTTTGAACCTGGGTTGGACGGTGGGCGATAGCCGCGAGCATGTGGAAACCAATTACCGGCTCTGGGCCGCCGCCTTTGGTCTGCGTCGCCAGGACCTGACCACAACCTGGCAAGTCCACGGCAACCGGGTTTTGGTGGCCGATGCCGACCATCGCGGAGGCAGTTTGGGCCAGGCCGATGCCCTGATTACGGCTACGCCCTTCGTGCCGTTGGTCCAACGCTATGCCGATTGCACCCCTATCCTGCTTTACGACCCTGTGCGTCATGCCTGTGGGATCGCCCATGCCGGTTGGCGAGGCACGGCGGCCCGCTGCGCCGAGGCGACGGTACGGGCTATGGTCGAGGCTTTCGGCAGCCATCCCGTCGATCTGATCGCCGGGATTGGGCCGGCCATCGGCCCTTGCTGTTATGAAGTCGGCGCCGATGTGATCGCAGCGATTCGCGCCGGTCATCGTCAGACCGATGGCCTGTTGCTCCCCACCGCGCACCCGGATAAGGCCTATCTGGACCTCTGGCAAGCCAATGCCGAGCAGTTGCGCGAGGCCGGAGTCCGCCATATCGAGATCGCCGGACTGTGCACGGCCTGTCGCCGTGATCTGTTTTTCTCCCACCGGGGGGATGGCGGCCGTTCCGGGCGTTTTGGCGCCTTCATCATGCTCACCGACCGTTGAAGGGTCCGCATGTCCTCACCATCGTTACCGCCCATTGCGGCCAATCTGGAACGGGTGCGCGAGCGCATGGCCCGGGCAGCCCTGCAGGCCGGCCGTGACCCGGCGGCCGTTACCCTGGTGGCCGTGACCAAGACGCATCCCCCCGCCTACGCCGCCGCGGCCATTGCGGCCGGTCAGTACGATATCGGCGAAAATCGGCCGGAAGAAGCCTGGGCCAAGTACGGCGATCGCACCCAACCCGAACTGGCCGGGATGCGCCTTCATCTCATCGGCACCGTGCAAAGTCGTAAGGCCGCGATCGCTTTGGCCTGTCAACCCGTTCTCATCCACAGCATCGACCGGCTCAAGATCGCGCGCAAACTGAGCGAGCTGGCCCAGGCCCAGGGACGTGTCCTCGATGTCCTCTTCGAGGTCAACATCTCCGGCGAGGCGACCAAGGCCGGCTTCGGTCCCGATGCGCTGCGTCAGGCCCTCCCGGAGCTGCTAAGCCTGCCCGGTCTGCGCAGTCATGGGTTGATGACCATTCCACCCTGGGATCCGGACCCGGAAAAGGCCCGTCCTTATTTTCGAGCGTTGCGGCGCTTGCGCGACGCGCTGATCCAGGAGTATCCTGAGGCGGATTGGTCCCAACTTAGCATCGGCATGAGCGATGATTTTGAGGTCGCCATTGCCGAAGGGGCCACCCTTGTTCGCGTGGGTACGGCCATTTTCGGACCACGTCGCTGAGAAGACCGTTATCCTGTTTTCAGCCGATCCTCATCTGCTAACCTCCCGAGCCAATAGCTTATGTTCACCGAGACGACGATCGCCTTTATCGGTGGCGGCAACATGGGCGAGGCCATGATCAAAGGCATTCTCAAGCGTGGCCTGGTCCAGCCCGCTCAGCTCATCGTTTCCGAACCGCGGCCCGAGCGCTGTGAGGAGTTGCAACGGCTTTACGGCGTGCGCGTCACGTGTGATAACCGTGCGGCCACGCGCGAGGCCGACATCCTGGTGCTCAGCATCAAGCCGCAGGTGCTCAACAAGGTCATGGAGGAGATCCATCTCGACCTGGCTCCGACGGCCTTGGTGCTCTCCATCGTTGCCGGCGCCCGCATCAAAGTCCTCACCCACGGCCTGCAACATGCCGCCGTGGTGCGTTCGATGCCCAATACGCCCGGCCAGTTCGGTGCCGGCATGACGGTGTGGACCTGCACCCCTCATGTCACCGAAAAGCAACGCATGCAGGCGCAGCAGATCCTCCAGGCCCTGGGCAAGGAAATCTGGGTGGAGGAAGAGGAGTATCTGGATATGGCTACGGCCCTAAGTGGCACCGGGCCCGCCTATGTGTTCCTGTTCATCGAAGCGCTGATCGATGCCGGGGTGCACATGGGCTTTGCCCGCCACATCGCCGAGCAACTCGTCTTGCAGACCATCGAAGGCTCGCTGACCGTGGTCAGGGAGATGAACCGGCATCCGGCGACCCTGCGCAACATGGTGACGTCGCCGGGCGGGACGTCGGCGGCGGCCCTGTATGAGCTGGAAAAGGGCGGCTTTCGGACCATTCTCTCCAAGGCCATTTTTGCGGCCTACCGTCGTTCGGTCGAGTTGGGCGACGCCGCCGAGGCCAAACTGACGTCTTGAAAGGGGAAATACCTGTGACTTCGTTTCTCTTTGTTTTTATTCGTCTCTTTTTCACCATTCTCACCTGGGCTATCATTATCCGTATCCTGATCAGTTGGATACGGATTGACCCTTACCATCCGATTGTGCGGATTCTCGATCAGATCACCGAACCCATCTTGGCGCCGGCGCGTCGGATCATACCGCCTATCGGCGGTCTTGATTTTTCGCCGATGATCGTCATTATCCTCCTTAACATCCTCGAGCGAATCCTTCTGCAGGCCCTTTTCTGAATCGCCCGCGTCTCACCCATGGCGGTGATATATGCCACTCCACCTATGCTCTGTGCCTTCGTTCCGGCGATGGCCAAAACCGTTTCGGATGTTGCTGCTCTTTGCGGGCATCGGTCTCGTCGCCTGCGCGCCTCCGCCTTCTGCCCCTATCTTGCCGGCGTCTACCCCGATCACGCCCTCGCCTGCCGGTACGCCCGCTATCCTTCCTATCATGACCCCATCATCCCCTACCCCGTCCGAACCGGCCGGTAGTCTCTCTGCCACGTTACCGGCCCAGGCCGCCGTCCGGATTGTGAGCACCGAGCTGGGACTCAGCCCCGATGCCATCGCCGTCGAGTCGGTTGAGGAGGTCAATTGGCCCGACGCCTCGCTGGGATGTCCGCAACCGGGCATGTTTTATGCCCAGGTGGTGACGCCCGGCTATCGGGTAATCGTCGTTGCCGGTGGTCAGCGCTATGCCGTCCATCTCAATGCCGGCGGCCGTGGCCGGATTTGCCATAAGTAGGTCCTGGCGCCAGGAGCAATGGGATTGTGGCTTCAACCGGACCGAGAAGTGAGCCCGTAATGACTACCGGCTGCCTGTCATCGCGCGCCGAGGGCAAATCGGCTTCCCTAAGCCCGTTATGTCGGAGGCCTATGACGGGTGACTTCGGTCGACCCATAGGCGGTTACAGAGGCCGGGCCGTTATAGGGGCACGATTGTACCCGATGGTGGGGCAACGGCGTGGGGCTGCGGTGGCCGACGAATGGGGGGCGGTTTCGCCATCCGAGGATATCGGGCTGCCATGGCGAAACCGCGGGGTACCCGTTGGGTCAGGACATGCCCTGTGGTGCCGTCCTGTTGCTTTCAAGGCGACAGGCCCCCGGTGATATCGGGCTTCCGTAGCAAAACCGCAGCGCTTCTTTTGGGGATGCCCTATTGAGCCGTCCTGTTGCTTTCAAGGCGACAGGCCTTGTGGGGTCCGGCCTGTATCTCCTGTGACCTGGCCCGGTGGTGACGCCGGCCCCACCGCCCTCAACTCAGATAATCGCGCAATTTGCGGCTACGGATGGGGTGCCGCAATTTGCGCAGGGCCTTGGCTTCGATCTGGCGAATCCGCTCGCGGGTCACGCCGAATTCCTGTCCGACTTCTTCCAGGGTATGGCTGGTGCCGTCCATCAGGCCGAAGCGCATCTCCAGCACCTTGCGTTCGCGTTCGCTGAGTTGTTCGAGGATTTCCTGCATTTGCTCGCGCAGGAGCTGTTGCGAGGCGGCATCGGCCGGCGGCGGCAGACTGTCGTCCTCGATAAAGTCGCCCAGGGAGCTGTTCTCTTCGTTGCCCACCGGCATCTCCAGCGACATCGGTTCCTGGGAGACGCGCATGATGCGCCGGACCTTCGCCGCCGCCCGCTTGAGGGTGCGCTTCTGGACCGGGTCGAGAGGTCGGCCGGCAAACAGGGCCTCTCGAATGGCCAGCCGTTCCTCTTCCGGTTCGATGAAATCCATTTCGACGGCGATTTCCTCCGGCGTCGGCTCGCGCCCCAGCTCCTGGGTCAGGCGTCGTTGTACCCGCAGCAGGCGGTTGATGGTCTCCACCATGTGGACGGGAATGCGGATGGTGCGGGCCTGATCGGCAATGGCACGACTGATAGACTGGCGGATCCACCAGGTGGCATAGGTGCTGAATTTGAAGCCAAGGCGATAGTCAAATTTCTCCACCGCGCGCAGAAGCCCGAGATTGCCTTCCTGGATGAGGTCGAGCAAACTCATGCCGCGGCCGATGTAGCGTTTGGCCACGCTAACGACCAGACGCAGATTGCTGCGGCTCAGTTCGTTCTGGGCAGCCAGCCCGTCGGCGATGGTGTCTTCGATGCGCTTGCGTTCTTCCGGAGGCAACGTGGCCAGATACTCCTCTTTGCTCATGCCGGCTGCGGCGGCGCGGCTGCGCAGTTCGGCTTCGGCCTCCTGACCGGCGCGAATCCGTTTGGCCACGGCGATCTCCTGCTCCGGTGTCAGCAAGGGGTGCTGTCCGATCTCGCGCAGATACTGCCGGACCGGATCGGTGATGCTGGTATCGTCAACGATCCGGTCGAGAGGCAGACCGACCTCGGCCTCGACCTCGGCTTCCAGGTCTTCATCGCGCGCGATGTAGGGGATCAGGCCGGTGTCTTCTTCGTCTTCCAGCTCGAGGACGGGGATATCCACCAATTCCTCATCGAAGTCTTCGCTCGGCTCGATATCCTCTTCCTCGAGAAACGCTTCTTCCTCGTCGCGTTCCTCTTCCTCGACGAGGTAAGCGTCGGTATCGAAATCCTCGTAGGCTTCGGCATCGAATGAAGAACGTGGAAGCGTCATAGGTGGAAGGCAGGAATGCTACCAGGGATAACGTTGCTTGGCTTGTAGCCAACGATCGGTGTGGGATCGGGCCTGGAGGGCTCGCTCGATGGCCTTCTGTTGCTGGGTGGCCGCTACCAACCGGCTACCCAACTGCAATCGTTCGTCTTCGACCTTTTCGGCGCTCCGGATCAGAAGCTCGAGGTCGCGACAGTAGGCCTGCAAGCGTCGGCGACGAAGCCGTAAAAGGGTATCAACCAGGTCTTTGCGTCGTTGCTCTTCGCGTAGAGATGCCAGGCTACCGCCGAGTTTTTGAACCGTAACGAGCAAGGGTTGCAAAGCAGGGTCCAGATGGCTTGCGAAGGAGTCCGGCAACGAAGCAGCTTCACTGTACAGGGATTCTTGCCAGGCGTCAAACAGGGCGCGATGGGCGGCATCGCTGAAGTCGTCGCCGCTGATGGGATCGAACTGCATGGTCGCCAGTTCGCGATCGAGCCAGGGGAGCAGGTCGGGCCGACTTAGGAGATGGGCCAACAGATGGAGCGCCATGCGATCCGTTGTCTCAGAGAGGGTGACCAGGCCTGTCCTTACCCGATCCGCCGTCGAGCCTGTGACGGTAGGGGGCACCGGGCTTATCGTCTCGGCGGGGCGGGCAGCTCTCCGGCGACGGGCCAGGTTCTCCAGCTCGCGGTCGATCTCGCGTTCGGTGACCCCGACCAACGTCGCCAGTCGGCCGATGTAGTGCCTGCGCTCGATGGGATCCTCGAGTTCGGACACGGCCGGCAGCAATTCGGCCACCAAGCGCGCCTTGCCGTGGGCCGTACTCCGATCGGCCTGGCGCAGGGCCGCAGCGAAATAGAAATCGAGCAAAGGCTCGGCGGCCGCGATGATCTGCGCCCAGGCCGTCGGGTCTTGCCGGAGGATGTCGTCGGGGTCCCGGCCCGGTGGCAGGGCTGCGATCTTGATCACGACCGGCAGGCGGGTCTCAAAGCGCACGTCTCCCCCGGCCGTCAAGACCGGTTCGCGCACGGCCAGGGCGGCACGGGCCGTCTGTAGACCACGCACGGTTGCGCCGATGCCGGCCGCATCGGCGTCGAGGGCGAAGACAAAGGTACGGGTATACCGGATCAGACGCTTGAGGTGTGTGGCCGTGACGGCCGTGCCCAGGGTGGCTACCACGTTGGCAAAACCGGCCTGGTGAGCGCTGATCACGTCCATATACCCTTCGACCAACACCACCTGTTGGGCCGCCTGAATGGCCGGCCGGGCACGATCGAGGCCGAAAAGGGCCGAACTTTTGTCGAACAAAGGCGTTTGGGGCGAGTTGAGGTATTTGGGCTCGCCGGCGCCCACAAGACGGCCTCCGAATCCGATCACGCGGCCCTGCTGATCGCGAATCGGGATCATGATACGCCTCCGGAAGCGGTCATAGGCGCCGCCGTCATCCCTGCGCACCACCAATCCGGCGGTTTCTAACTCCTCCAGCGAAAAGCCGCGGTCGCGCAGATAGGTCAGGACGGCGTCCCAGCTATCCGGGGCGTAGCCGAGTTGAAAGGCCTCGATGATGGCATCGCCAAGGCCGCGGTTCCGGAGATAGTCATACGCCATGGCGCCGGCAGGCGTGTGCCGCAGGTGGTAGTGATAAAATTCGGCGGCCCGATCTAAGGCCTCGCGCAGCCGGTTGCGGGGTTCGGCCCTTTCCGGATGGCCGTAGCGCTCCAGATCCACCCCGGCTCGGCGGGCCAACAGCTCCAGCGCGCCGCGAAAATCCAGGTTTTCCTTCTTCTGGACAAAGGTGATGATATCGCCGCCGGTGTTGCAGGCACCGTAGCAATACCAACGTCCCTGTTCGGGATAGACGACAAAAGACGGCGTTTTTTCGGCATGGAAAGGACACAGAGCCTTGTAGGTACGGCCTGCCTTGTGCAACGGGATATAGCTGCCGATGAACTCGACGATGTCCAGACGCTCTTTGATTTCGTCAACGGGCGACGTCATGGACAGACCTGAGGGATAACCGAAGGAGGGATACGAGCGGAAAGGACGCCTTGTGTACCCGGTGAGAGGTACCAAGCATTATAAACCCAAGAGCCGGTATGGCCCAGTTCGCGCCCACATGTCAACGCCTGAAGGACAGGGTTGACGAAGGAGGACGATTTTCCACTATAATGACGCTGTCATCCCGTCTTTTGCTGCTTTTTGGTGGAGTTATGATGCAGACCTATCCTGCTGTTGTTCTGGCCGGCTACTCTCATGAAAAACCCGATCCTCTGGCCGCAGCCATGGGGGCCGAGCGCAAGGCCCTGCTCGATGTCGGCGGCAAGCCCATGGTCTGGTGGGTTGTAGATGCTCTGCAACGCAGTCGTCGTGTAGGGCGCATCGCTATCGTCGGCATGAGCCCCGAAGACGGTGTCGATTTCGGGGTGGATGTGCTTTATGTGCCCAATCAAGCCCGCCATTTCGACAACATCATGGCCGGCATGCGGGCCCTGCAAGCGGTGGAACCCCATCTCGACCGTTTTCTGATCGCCTCGGCCGATATCCCGCTCCTCCGACCGGAAACGGTGGCTTGGTTCGTGGCCGCCTGCGAAGCGCAAGATGGCGATTTCTTCTACTCGATCGTCGAACAAAAGGTCATGGAGGGCCAGTTCCCCGGCGCGGCGCGCTCCTATGTCCCGGTGCGTGAGGGCCGTTTTTGCGGCGGCGATCTGTTCATGGTCCGCGCCGCAATCGCCCACAACAACGAGCCGCTGGTGCGCGAATTGCTGGCCCGGCGCAAGAGCGCCTTCCAGCAGGTGCGCCTGGCAGGCTTTCGCACTGTACTCAAATTTCTCTTCCGCCGTCTGAGTATCGCCGACGCCGAGGCCGTGGCTTCGCGGCTGATGCAATGCAAAACCCGGGCGATCCGCTCGCCCTATGCCGATATCGGCATGGATGTGGATAAGCCCCACCAACTGGAGATGGTGCGGCAGCTGGTGGGGGCGCGGGCATGAGCGCGTGGCGACAACGCCTGGTCGCCTGGGATGTGCGGCTCAGCGGGCGTTTGCGCGTCGACAAACGGCCCCGGCTGCGTCGCCTGGCCACCGTAGCCGCCCATTTCGGGGATGGGCCTCTGTGGTTTGCGCTATGGGCGGCCGGCATCGTGTGGTTTCCCGAACCGGTCCGTCGCCAGATCGTGCTTTGGGTAGGGGCCTCGCTGGCCGCTGCCGTCGTTACCTACAGCATCAAGTTCACCCTCAAACGGCCACGGCCGGCCGAGGTCAAGGGCTTTTACAGCCGTTCCTACGATCGCCATGCCTTCCCCAGCGGCCATGCCACCCGCATGGGCACCCTCCCCGTACTCGGCGCCTGGATTTTCCCCGGCCTGAGCCCTTGGTTCTGGGCCGTTTCCCTCCTCTGCATTTGGGCGCGGGTGGCGCTGGGGATTCACTTTCTGGCCGATGTCGTTGTGGGCTGGTTGATCGGTGCTCTCGTCAGTCTCCTGGCTTTGGTAGCCCTGACCTAGAGGGCTTTACGGCTCCTTTGGCCGTTCGGCGATCGCTTCCAGAGGAGGCCGCACCCGGCGGTAGTGGGTGGCCTGCTCAAAGGCATAGGCCAGGCGCAGGACGCCGGCTTCGTCCAACGGCCGGCCGATGATCTGCAAGCCCACCGGCAAAAGCCGCCCTTCCTCCTCCACAAACCCGGCCGGGACCGAAAGGCAAGGGACGCCGGCGAGTGCCGTGGGCAAGGTGAGCACATCGCTGAGATAGAGTTCGACCGGATCGCTCGGCGCTTGCCCGATTCGGAAAGGCAAAAGCGGCACTACCGGCGCGATCAGCGCATCATACCGGGCGAAGACCGCCGCGAAATCGCGGCGGATAAGGGTGCGTACTTTTTGCGCTTTGAGGTAGTAAGCATCGTAATAGCCGGCCGAAAGCGCATAGGTGCCCAGAATGATGCGCCGTTTGACCTCGGTGCCAAAGCCGCGACCACGAGTTTGCCGGTAGTTGTCCGCCATGGTGGCGGCCCCGGCGCTGTAGCCGTAGCGCACACCGTCGTAACGGGCCAGATTGGCGCTCAGTTCGGCTGTGGCCACCAGATAGTAGACGGGCATGCCGTAGGACGTATTCGGCAACGATACCTCCTCGACCCTGGCGCCCAGTCCCCTGAGCACCTCGACGGCGGCCAGGATGGTACGCTCGATACCGGGATGGAGGCCGGCGACAAAGTATTCGCGCGGCAGGCCCAGCCGCAGCCCGCGGATATCCTCGCTCAGGGCAGCCGTGTAATCGGGCACCGGATCGGGCAGCGTGGTGCTGTCGCGAGGGTCATGGCCGGCCATGGCCCCCAAGACGATGGCGGCATCCCGCACATCTTTGGTCATAGGGCCGATTTGGTCAAGGGAGGAGGCAAAGGCCACAACGCCCCAGCGGGAGATACGACCGTAAGTCGGGCGCAGCCCCACCGTATTCGTCCACGAGGCCGGCTGACGCACGCTGCCGCCGGTATCCGTGCCCAGGGCGGCGATGGCCTCATCGGCCGCGACGGCGGCCGCCGAACCTCCACTCGAACCGCCCGGCACCCGTTGCAGGTCGTAGGGGTTGCGCGAGGGGAAGAAGGCCGAGTTCTCCGTGCTCCAGCCCATGGCGAATTCGTCCAGGTTGGTCTTGCCCAAAAACACGGCGCCACACCGCCGCAGGCGGGCAATGGCCGTAGCCTCGTAAGGTGGCATAAAGCCTGCCAGGATGCGCGACCCGGCCGTGGTGGGCATCCCGCGCACCGTGATCATGTCTTTGATGGCCAGTGGCATCCCCAAGAGCGGATGATCTTCACCGGCGGCACGGCGTCGGTCGGCTTCGGCGGCCTGGGCCAGGGCCAGCTCGGGCGCCACATGCAGATAGGCCCTGACCTGCACGTCGCAAGCGGCGATCCGGTCTAGATAGGCCTGGGTCAGTTCGACGGCCGTGATCTGACGGCTTCGTAAAAGGTCGTGGGCTTCGTGGATGGTCAGAGCGGTGAGATCGGTCATGATAGGGGCGAGACGGTGATGGTGGAGACGTTACTGGCCGGGCTCGAGGACGGCACGCACGCGGAAATAGCCGTCTTGGCGGTCGGGTGCATTGGCCAGCGCCTCGTCTACCGCCAGACTCGGCTCCGGTTCATCGGCGCGCATGACGTTGCACAGGGGCAAAACCGAAGTCGTGGGTGGCACGTGTTCGGTATCCACCTGCTGTAAGGCGGCCGCGTATTCCAGGACGGCGGAGAGCTGCGCGGCAAAGGCTTCGATCTCGGCCGGGGTTAGCTCCAGGCGGGCCAGTTCGGCTACATAGCGGACTTCGTCCGTGCTCAGTCGGGACATGGTCGTGCGTCTTGCTCCGGAGCAGGATGGTATGGACCGATTATACCATCGCCACCCCGCCCGACCCGGATCGCACGGAGCGGCCGGACCTCGTTTTGGGGGCGGCGACGCCATGCGCCGGGGGACTCGTCGCCCATGGCGCCGACTTGCCTGTGTGGCCCTGCCGTGGTGGGTTTTGGTGCACGGGGCGCTGTTTGCCCTTGTGGCCGTCCGGCCTGACCTCCGCAATGACGTTGACGACGGCGCCGACCGGGTTTATACTGCCTCTATCGGCACCTCTTTTTCGCTTGTGGCGGCCATCCATGAACGACTATAGCGCCGAGTTGGCCCGTTTCGCCATATTCCGGGATATGAGCCCGGATGTGCTGCGGCGCATTTCTCCTGCCGTGCATAAACCACCGCCGATCCGTAAGGGGACGACGTTATTCACCCAGGATAGCCCGGTTGACCGTCTTCTCCTCGTCCTCTCCGGCGAAGTCGAGCTACGCCGTGAGGAACCCGGTGCTCAACCCCTGGTGCGGAAGGTAAGAGCGGGTCAGGTGTTGGGACGCATGGAGCTGGACGCACCCGAAGGTCAGTTAGGCACCGCCAAGACCACCCAGGTAACCGAAGTGCTGGCGATCGACCGCCAGGTCCTCATCCACCTGCGCAACACCTATCCCCAGTTGGCCAATCAGCTTGATCGCAGCGAGGTGATCGGCAATCTCCGGGCAACGCCCTATTTTGCCCCTCTCACCGATCTGGAGATCCGATGGCTGAGCGACATCGTCGAAATCCACCATACACCGGCCGATACCGTCTTGTATAACCTCGGCGAGCCTGCCGATCGGATTTTCGTCTTGCGTCAGGGACGGGTGCGCTTGGAAAGCCAACAACGCCGTCGCACCTACTGGATCAGCGCCGGTACGGTGTTCGGCGATCGTTCTGTCATCAATCAAACCCCACGCAGTGCCCGCGCTGTGACCGAAACGCGATGCTATCTCTACGTCATCCCGGCCGAGGACATGCGGACACTGGCCCGGCGCCATCCTCAGGATTGGTGGCAACGCGATCCCATTGAGGTCGAGCAAGTCCTGCGGCGCGCTCCCCTGTTCCAACGCCTCGAGCCCGATAAAATCGCCCGCCTGGCCGGCTACACCATGCAGGTGCACTACAAGCAGCCGTATCGTCTCATTGTGCGCCAGGGCATCCAGGATGAGTATTACTACATCCTCGTGCGCGGCCGGGCGTTGCGTGAGCAGGAGGGAGACGGGCAACCGCCATTGCGGACATCACAAACCCTGGAGCCGGGCGCTGCTTTTGGCGAGGCCTCGCTTTTACTGGGTGCTTTGGCCGAAGCCGATGTCACCACCCTGGAGGCCAGCGACTGGTTGCGGATCCATCGCCGAGATTTTGCCCTCTTTCTCACCGCCTATCCCGATGTGATCGACCGTTTGAACCTGAACGATGACCTGCGTCGACGCTACCAGGGCTTGCGTCGTCTATTTAGCTGGCAGGAGCAAGATGAGGCCGTCCTTTTGAAACGTCGGCGGCACTGGATTGTGCTGTTGCGCAATATTTCCGGGCTTGTGCTTGCCTTTGTGGTCTTGCTGTTGCTCACGGCCGTTCTGCAACTGGTGTTTCCCGATCCTCTCGAGTGGGTTTTGTTCCTAGGAGCGACTGCCCTGCTGACTCTGGTCGCCCTCTGGATCGTCGTTGACTATCTCAACGATTACTACGTTGTGACCTCCCGTCGCGTCGTCCACCAGGAGAAGGTCATCTTACTGCGCGAACAACGCACCACAGCACCACTGGACAAAATCCAAGACCTGAGCTTTGCGCAAAAGTTTTGGGGTAAGCTTTTCGACTACGGTGACCTGATCATCCGTACGGCTGCCACCAAAGGACAAATCCGCTTCGGTTTTGTGGCCAATCCCCAATATGTCGAAAGGCTTATCAAGGACGAAATGAAAAGAGCCAAAGCCGGCGCCCGCAGCGAAAACCAGGACATGATTCGCCGTCATTTGCAGGATACCCTTCATCTCGGTCTGGAGGAACGTATCGAAAGACGCGCCTTGCCGGATACCGCAACCTTGCCTTTCTCGCCACCTTCTCCCGCCTGGCGACGGCGTCTCCAACGGTGGCTCAGCGGCGGTCTGCGCGAGGAGCAAGGCCATCGTCTGGTCTGGCGCAAGCACTGGCTGGGCCTTTTGGTCTCTATTCTGCTGCCTTTGATGTTTTTGCTTTTTTCTGTTGTTTTGCTGATTATTGCCGTTTTTTTGTCAGATATCATAATACCGATCAACATTATATTATTCATCATATTTGTAATTCTTTTTTGCGTATCGGCCTTCTGGTTGTGGTGGAATTGGACGGATTGGATTAATGATGTCTATGTTGTAACAGATGATATAATTGAACATACCGAAAAGAAGCCGCTCTTTTTTGATGAAAAACGCGACACGACCAGCATGGAAAAGGTGCAAAACGTTGATTTCCGACGCCCTAACCCGTTGGCCTTTCTATTCGATTTCGGCGATGTCATTATCCAAACAGCTGCCCAGGACGGTGAGATTCGTTTCCGCTTCGTACCTCAGCCCGAACGGGTGGCCAACGAGATCCTGAGCCGCATGAGTGCCTGGTACGAGCGCCAGACGCAGGAACAGCAGCGCCGAAGCTACAGCCAGATGGCCGAGTGGCTGAGTGCCTATCATCAGCTCCTGACCGAGGAGATGAGCACCGGCCGCCGCGACCGCAGTTGAGATCGCTTATCCCTCCGTCGTTTCTTGCGCGGCCGGACCTGGACCGATGGCCTTATACACCTTGGCCAGGCTTTCGCCGTACACATCGAGCTGCCAGGAGCAAAACCAGCCAAAAGGGGTTATGGCCACTTGATAGCCGGTGGCCGTCAGCCTCGCCGCCAGGTCGTTCAGCAGATGTTGGGCAAAAGCCGGGTCGGCGTTCTCTCCCCCCAGATGTGTGAACGTATGCAAAACGATGCTCCTCATCCCGCGTTTGTTGGCCAGCCATTTCAGATGTTTGAGCGCCTGACGAAAGACGCTTTCCCGATAGGTCTTGTCGCTGGCTTCGACCTGGATAAACGCCACCACCGCCTCGGTCACGGCGCCGGCCGTAGCCGGCCCCGCCTCGGGCAGGGTTTGGCTGTAGGGTTGCCAGGCAAAAGAGCGGGCCAGAAACGTCAGTAAACGCATACGCTTCGGCTGAATACTACCTAAATCCTCCGTTTTCGCCAAGTCCTTATGAACATGATGGCCGTTGTGACCCTGATCCGCAAAGAGTGGGCCGAGCTGTATAAAAACACCTATGTCCTCTTGACGGTCTTTTTCCTACCCCTGACCTTTGTCGCCTTGCCTCTGGTCATCCTCTGGGCAACGGGGGATTACGAGGGGACCACCGATATCATGACAACCGAATTGCCGCCCCAGATGGCCCAGTTGTGCGAAGGACTCGGCAGCGGTGCCTGTATGCAGGTCTTTATCGCCAGCCAATTCCTGCTCCTGTTCATGATGGTCCCGCTCATCATTCCGGCCACGCTCGCCCCCTACAGCATCGTCGGCGAGAAAACTCAGCGCACGCTGGAGCCTTTGCTGGCAACGCCCATCCGGACAGAGGAACTGTTGCTGGGCAAGAATCTGGCTGCCACCATCCCTGCCGTGCTGGCGACCTGGCTGGCCTTCGGCCTCTTCCTCGTGGGCGCCCGTCTGTTGGTGCGGGATGCGCTGGCCTTTACCCGTTTGCTGGAGTTGCGCTGGTTGCTGGCCGTGTTCGTGCTGGGTCCGTTATTGGCCTTGCTTTCGGTCAATCTGGCCATTATGGTCTCCGCCCGCAGCAACGACCCGCGCGTGGCCCAACAGATCACCTCGCTGATCGTCTTTCCCCTCCTGTTTATCTTCTTGGGACAGCTCATCGGCTGGTTCTATCTGAGCCAAACGGCCGTTATCGTCGGCGCCGTCATCGTCCTGGCCCTCGATCTCGGCCTGGCCTGGGTGGCCATACGTGTGTTCGACCGGGAGACCATTCTCACGCGCTGGAGCTAGGCTTATGACCCATCCTCATCGAGTCCGTCTCCTGGGGCTTGTAACGGTGCTGCTGTTCGTGTTCCTTGGGCCCGGTTATGGTCAGGGCCAGGAGCCGACTTTGCGGCTTTCGCTGCGCCGCGATTGGGGCTACGGTGGGCCGGCCGGTCGCATCGAAGGGCTGTTCAGCATGCATGTCGAGGCGCCGCCGGAGGTTGTGCGGGTGCAGTTCTTTGTCGACGACCGCCTCATCGGCGAGGACACCGAACCGCCTTTTCGTTATCGGTTTCGCACCGGCGATTATCCCCTGGGACCCCATCGGCTGACCGCTTTCGGATTCACGGCCGATGGCCGTCAACTCCGGGCCAACGTGCTCGAACGGACCTTTGTCGCCCCTGCCGAGGGCTGGCAGACGGCCTGGCGGATCGCCGGACCGCTTCTGGCCCTGGGCGCGCTTTTTGTGCTGCTCAGCGTGCTGGTGGAACGACGTCGCGGGCATCGTCGCGGTCGCGGCTATGGGCTGGCGGGTGGGGCCATTTGTCCCCATTGTGGTCGACCCTTCGCCCGGCATTGGTGGGCGCCCAATGTGGGCATGCGCAAGTTCGAACGCTGTCCCCATTGTGGGCGCTGGAGCCTGGTAGGTGCGGCCTCGGCGGCGGAGCTGGCCGCGGCCGAGCAGCGTTGGGCGGCACCGGCGGCGGCCGAGCCCGCCATGACGGCTGAGGAACGGCGGCGCCGACAGTTGGAGGAATCGCGCTATCAAGACAACCTGTGAGTGCCGGCTGCCCGGTGCCTTGGCGGCCCCGGTTGTTGTGACTTGCGGCGCTCAAGGTCTGAACCGATAGCCCCTTTGGCAAGGAGCGGCAGCAGGGACGGCGTTGCCCGCCGTGGTATACTTTCCGTTCCGCCGATCGTTCCTATCCCTTTTCTCCGTGCGCTTTCGTCATGGGCCAAGTCTATGTCGCCGTGGACCTGGAAACCACGGGTCTGAATCCCGATCGCGACGCCATTCTCGAGTTGGGCGCCGTGCGCTTTCGCAACGGCGAGATCCTGGAGACCTTTTCCCAGGTGGTCAATCCCGGCCGCCCTATCCCGGCCGCCATCCGGCGCCTCACCGGGATCGATCAGGAAGAGGCCGACCGCGCGCCGTTTTTGGCCCACGTGGCACCCTTGTTTCGGCGCTTTGTAGGCAATGCTACTCTGGTGGGCCATAACATCGGCTTCGATGTGGCCTTTCTCAAGGCCGGCGGCCTTTACAACCACAACGCCATTGTCGATACCTGGGAACTGGCCTTGATCCTGCTGCCTCAGTTGGGCAGTTACAAGCTGGAACGCTTGGCGGCCCATCTCGGCATTCCCATTGCGCAGACCCATCGCGCGCTGCCCGATGCCGAAACGACCATGCACGTCTTCCTGGCCTTGTTGGAGCGGGCGGTCGCCTTGCCGCTTCCCGTGCTCCAGCAGATCAATCGCCTGGCGGCCCGCTCCGACTGGAGTCTGCGTCCGATCTTCCAGGAAGCCGAGCACCTGGCCGCACGGCGATGGACCGAACGGCGACCCGTCCGCCCGGAACCGGCCCCGTGGGTCATGCCGTCGCCTCTGGAACCGAAAGAACGGCCTCAACCTCTGGATGTGGATGCCCTGGCGGCCATGCTGGAACCCGACGGGCGCTTTGCCCAGGCCTTCGCCCGTTACGAGCACCGGCCGCCTCAGGTCGAGATGCTACGGGCCGTCGCCCGTGCCTTCAATGAAAAACGCCATCTCCTCGTCGAGGCCGGCACCGGCACGGGCAAATCGGTGGCCTACCTCATCCCTGCCCTAGCCTGGGCCGTGCAAACCGGTCAGCGCGTGGTCGTCAGCAGCAACACCATCAACCTGCAAGACCAGCTCTTCCACAAGGACCTACCCGATCTGCACAACGTCCTGCCCTTCGATTTTCAGGTCGCCCTGTTGAAAGGGCGCAGCAACTACCTGTGCCCGCGCCGGTTGGAGCAGCTTATGGCCCGGCCTGACCTCGATCCCATTGAACTCAGCGTGATCGCCCGCGTTCTCGTCTGGTTGGAGACCACAACCACCGGCGATCAGAGCGAGATCACCCTGGCCAATAGCCGCGAGCGGGCCGTGTGGCAGCGGATCTGCGCCGATAGCGCCACCTGTTCATTCAAACACTGCGTTGAGGGGCGCCGGCAGCCCTGTTTCTTCTATCGGGCTCGCGCCCGGGCCGAAGCCGCCCATGTTATTATCGTCAATCATGCCCTTCTCCTGGCCGATATCGCCGTCGAGAACCGTGTTCTGCCGTTCTATCAGCACGTGATCGTGGATGAGGCCCACCACCTGGAGGAAGCGGCCACCAAGGCCTATACCCTTGAGGTCGATTTGCCCACTTTCACCGCCTATCTGCGCGAGCTGGCCCCGGTCGAAGTCGAGGAGCGGGCCGTAGGGCGGCTGGCCGATGTGGCCACCGCCGTCCGGAATGCCTGTCCGTGGGAGCGGGCCGCCCCCGTCCTTGCCCTGACCGAGTTCCTGGCCCGTGCGGCAATCACCCTTGAAGACCGGATGGCCGATTGTCTGGACGCCATGGCCCGTTATGTTCGGGATCGTCTGGGTAACCGGCGCCGGGGCCGAGCCAACCATGACGAGGTGATCAACAACTACGATGTCCTGCTCCGCATCACCAAAAAGGAGCGGGTACAGGCAGCCTGGGTGGATGTCGAGATCACCGGCGATAATCTCATCCTGCCCTTCGGTGAGTTTCTCGACAAGCTCTCGCAACTGCGCAATGCCCTGCTCGATCTGAGCAACTATCCCATCACCGGCCTCGACGAACTCGTCAACGACCTGGATGCCGCCCTGCGTAACCTGGGCGCCGTCTACAAACTGTTCCAAACGGCCATTTTCACACCCGATGCCAATACCATCTACTGGCTGCGTTACAGCGATAAGGGCGAGACATTCATTTCGCTCAATAGTGCCCCCCTTCATGTGGGCGATCTCATCCAGAAAACGATTTTTGGGACGAACGACACCGTTATCCTCACGTCGGCGACCCTGCGCACCACGAACAGCTTCGCCTATCTGCGCAGTCGGCTCAACATCGAGATGGCCGATGAGCTTGCCTTGCCCAGCCCCTTTGACTATCAGGCCAACGCCCTGCTCTATCTCCCCACCGATATACCCGAACCCGACCAACCCGATCAGGCCAGCCCGTACGAGAGCAAAGTCCAACAGGCCATTCTGGAATTGAGTCTGGCCACCGAGGGCCGCTTGATGGCGCTGTTTACCTCCTATGCTCAGTTGCAGCGGACGGCCGAGGCTCTTCGCCCTTATCTGGAGGAGGCGGGGCTTGCGCTCTACGTACAGGGTGAAGGGGGATCGCGCCGGCAACTGCTGGAGGAATTCCGCCGCAGCGAGCGCGCCGTCATCTTCGGCACCCGCAGCTTTTGGGAGGGGGTGGACGTCCAGGGTGAGGCCCTCAGTGCGCTGGTCATCGCCCGGCTCCCCTTTGCCGTCCCCAGCGACCCCATCGTCTCCGCCCGTTCCGAAACCATCGAATCGCCCTTCTACAACTACTCGGTACCCGAAGCCATCCTCCATCTGCGCCAGGGTTTCGGTCGGCTGATCCGTGCCAGCACCGACCGGGGTATCTGTGTCATTCTCGACCGGCGCATCCTCACCAAAGCCTACGGTCGGCTGTTCCTGGAATCGTTGCCTCCCTGCACCGTTCACCGTGGGCCGCTGGCCGATCTGCCCCTGGCGGCCCGGCGCTGGCTGCGGGGCGAACCGTTGCCGTCCACCAAGACCACGCCGTTGCTGCATAAGGCCTCTGAGCATCCGGAATTCCCCGATTTCCTGCCCGATCCACCACCGTGGGGGTAGTCGCTATGACCTTCAAGACCATCATCGAACCCTTTCGCATCAAAACGGTGGAGCCGATCCGCCGTACGACGCGTGAACAGCGGGTCGCGGCCCTGGCCGCCGCCGGCTATAACCTGTTCCTCCTCAGGGCCGAAGACGTGCTTATCGACCTGCTCACCGATTCCGGGACGGGCGCCATGTCCTCCCGGCAATGGGCCGGCATGATGATGGGCGACGAAAGCTACGCCGGTGCCAGCTCCTTCTACCGTTTCGAGGCGGCCGTGCGTGACATTACGGGTCTGAAACATGTCATCCCCACCCATCAGGGCCGCGCGGCCGAACGCATCCTGTTCGGCGCCATGCTCAAGCCCGGCGACATCGTGCCCAACAACACCCACTTCGACACCACCCGGGCCAATGTCGAATATCGCAAGGCCCAGGCCCTCGATCTGCCCATCCCCGAAAGCCGGGAGCCCCAGCGCTACCATCCCTTCAAGGGCAACATGGATTTGGAGGCCCTAGAGAGGGTCTTGCGCGACCATCCCGGCTGCGTGCCTCTGGTCATGATCACGGTGACGAACAACTCCGGCGGCGGACAACCCGTAAGCATGGCCAACATTCGCGAGGCCAGAGCCATTTGCAACCGTTACGGTGTGCCGCTCTTCCTGGATGCCTGCCGCTTTGCCGAAAACGCCTGGTTCATCAAGCTGCGCGAGCCGGGCTATGCCGAGAAGACGCCTCTGGAAATCGCCCGCGAGATGTTCAGCTATGTGGACGGCTGTACCATGAGCGCCAAAAAGGACGGTCTGGCCAACATCGGTGGTTTTCTGGCGCTCAACGATGACGAACTGGCCCAACGGTGCAAGAACCTGCTCATCCTCAGCGAGGGCTTTCCCACCTACGGGGGCCTGGCCGGTTACGATCTGGAAGCCATCGCCGTGGGGTTGCGTGAGGTCCTCGACGAAGATTATCTGCGCTATCGGATTCGCTCGGTGGAGTACCTGGGCGAGATCTGCATGCACAACGACATCCCTCTGGTCTTGCCCACGGGCGGCCATGCCATTTACCTCGATGCTCGCGCCATGCTGCCCCATGTGCCCTGGTATGAATACCCGGCCTGGGCTTTGGCGCTGGTCTTGTATCTGGAGGGTGGGGTGCGCTCGGTGCCCATCGACACCGTCATGTTCGGCCGTCGGCCCGACGGTTCCGAAGCCCCGGCGGCCATGGAACTCGTGCGCCTGGCCTTTCCCCGACGGGTATACACCCAAAGCCATGTGGACTACCTGGCCGAGGTCCTCATCCATGTGCGCGCGCTGGCCCCGCGCATACGCGGGGTGCGCATGGTGTACGAACCGCCTGTGCTCCGTCACTTCACCGCCCGTTTCGAGCCGCTGGTGGCGGGTTTGTTGGCGCCGGCATAGGGTCCGGGCTCAGGTGCGGTAGCTGCCGTTGATCGTCACGTACGCGTGGCTCAGGTCACAGGTCCACACGACGGCCTGACCCGGCCCGGTGCCCAGACGCAGGTCGATGAGCAGTTCGGGTTGGGCAAAACGCCGGGCCGATTCGGACTCGGCAAAGGGCAACGGCGCGCCGGCCGCCACCAGTTGCAGGGGGGGCAGCATGGTCTGGGGAGCGGTCCCGCCGCTGATCCACAGCTCGGCGGCTTCGGGAGCAAAAGCCACACCGCTGTTGCCGGCCGCCATGAGAATACGGCCCCAATTGGCATCGCCCCCGTAGATGGCCGTTTTCACCAGCGGCGAGATGGCGATGGCGTTGGCCACGCGATGGGCCTCTGCATCCGTATCCAGGCCTGTCACCCGGATGGTGACGAACTTGGTGGCGCCTTCGCCGTCGCGCACGATGGCCTGGGCGAGTTGGGTGCAGACCTCGGTCAGCAGGGCAACAAAGGCCTCGAAGTCGGGGCCGGAGGTCTCCTCCAGAAGCGGATGACCGGCCAGCCCGTTGGCGAGCACGAGCACCGTGTCGTTTGTGCTCGTATCGCCGTCGACGCTGATGCGGTTGAAGGAGTGGGCCACCGCCTGGTTGAGGGCCTGTTGTAGCGCGGCTGCCGTCAACTCGGCGTCGGTGACGATGGCGGCCAGCATGGTTGCCATGCGTGGGTGGATCATGCCGGCGCCTTTGGCGATACCGGCCACCCGCACCACCGCATCGGCCACGCGGCCCTCCACCCAGGCCATCTTGGGGCGGGTGTCTGTGGTCATGATGGCTTCGGCCGCCGCCCGCAGGCCTTCGCCATCGGGACGCAAGGCCCGGTAGAGCGCCGGCAGCGCCGCCTCGATGCGTTCCACAGGGAAGGGCTGGCCGATGACGCCGGTGGACATCACCAGAGTGGACCACGGCGGCAGGCCGAAGGTGGCCTCCAGGGCCTCGGCGCTGCGCCGCGCGGCGGCCAGGCCGGCCGCGCCGGTCACGGCGTTGGCATTGCCGCTGTTGATCAAGATGGCGTGGATGCCCGTGGGGTTGACGGTCAGAACCTGACGGTCGAATTGCACCGGCGCGGCGGCAAAACGATTTTGCGTGAAGACCCCGGCCGCTGTAGCCGGAACCTCGCTGAAGACCAGGGCCAGATCGGGGCGGCCGTTGGCCTTGATGCCGCAGGCCAGGCCGGCAAAGGCAAAACCGGCGGGAAGGAGGGGTTCGGTGGTCGCCATAACGGTTAGGATAAGGCTCAGCGTTGCGGTATAAAAGCCAGGGCACACAAGGGCATGGCGCCTACCGGTTCGATCTGCCAGACGCCGGCGCAGGGGACCGGGTTGTTGTGGTCGAAGCGCCCGCGCCATTGCGCCAGCTCGCCTGCGGGCATGCCCAGCGTCCGCAGCAGCATCTCGATGGGAAAACCATGCGAAACCGCCAGAACGGTCTCGGCGCCGTTGTGCAGCCAATGGCGATAAAAGCGCGCCATGCGCATGGTGACCTCTTCGCTGGTTTCATCCCGACGCTTCTCGGCCAGCTCGGGGACCACGGTCAGGGGCAGACCCAGGCGTTCGGCCACGATGGCCGCCGTTTGCTGGGCGCGCAGCAGGGGTGAGGTGATGACGCGGGCCAGGTTGCGAGAGGCCAGCCAGGCGGCCAGTTGGGCGGCCTCTTCCTCGCCCTGGGGAATCAGAGGCGGACCGGGCGGGACATCGTAGGGGATGTCCTTGCGTTCCCAATCCGGTGTGGCGTGGCGGGCCAGATAGAGGATGGGCATAGCCATAACAACGCGTCCGACGAGGATGAGGAGCAATGGCAACGCCGCATCGCCGTCGGGCCGTCCTTCAGGCCAGGGCGTGGCGCCGCACGGCATCCACCACCTCCTGGGTGGTGGCGCGGCCGCCCAGATCGGGTGGGTAAGGCCCGTTGGCGATAACGGTGTCAATGGCGGCCTCGAGACGGCGGGCCGGTTCGTCGCGTCCTAAATGGTGCAACAACATGACCACACAACGCAACGTGGCGAGCGGGTTGGCAATGCCGCGGCCGGCGATATCGGGCGCCGAGCCGTGGACCGGCTCGAACAGGGCCACACGGCCGGAGCCGAGATTGGCCGAAGGCGCCAGACCCAGACCCCCGGCCAGCCCGGCGGTCAAATCGGAGAGGATATCCCCGAACAGATTGGTCGTGACGATGACATCGAAACGACCGGGCTCACGCACCAGCCACATGGCCGCCGCATCCACCAGCATCTCATCCACCTGGAGGGTGGGAAAACGCGCCGCCACCTCCAGGCAACTCGTGCGAAACAGACCGTCGGTTTTCTTGAGCACATTGGCCTTGTGCACAATGGTGAGATGAGGCCGGCGTCCGGTGCGGGCCGCATGGTGCAGGGCCTGGGTGCAGGCCAGTTCGGCGATACGCCGGCTGGCCGCCGCGGTGATGACCCGTTCGGCCACGAAACCGCCGGGAATGGCCCGTTCGCGACCCACGTACAGATCCTCGCTGTTCTCGCGCACGATCAGCAGGTCGAATTCGGGTTGACAGCCGGGCAAACTGCGCGCCGGGCGCAGATTGGCCCACAGGTCCAGCTCGCGGCGCAGGGTGAGGATGGGGCTTTTGTAGCCGGGCACATCTTCCGAGGGGGATTGAACGGCGCCGAACAGGATGGCGTCGGCCCGGCGGGCCAATTCCAGGGTCGATGCCGGCAAGGCCTCGCCCTGACGGCGGAAACAGGTCCAGCCGGCTTCGGCCTGGACAAATTCGAGATCGGGCGCCAGCAAAGCCAGCACCCGGCCGGCGAGGGGGATCACTTCGGCGCCGATGCCGTCGCCGGGAATCAGAAGCACGGTTGTCGCAGTCATAGGTCTATCCGGTCTGAGAGCGAAAAAATCCGGACGCTGAGGCCGGTCTGGGTCCGGCGCCATCGCCCGGAAAATCGATCGACACGAAACGCGGCTTTTGTGTTATGCTAAGAACACAAGCAAACGGCAACCGTTGCGCCGTCGCTCCGCCTTGTCGCGTTCAGGGTGCTTTTTCGTCCTCGTTGCGTTTGTCGGTGACCTGCCGATATGTTCAAGACCGTTCTGGCAGCCATAGACGGTTCGGCCGCAACCGAACGCTTGCTGATGTACCTGCTCCATTTCGGCAAACTGGAGCGCGCAACGCTGTACATCGTCCACGCTTATCAGTTGCCCTCCCATTATGCTGCCAATGAAGGCTATGCCGAATTGGCCGAAGCCTATCGTCGCGTGGCGGCAGAGGTGGTGCAGGATGCGCGGGCTTTTCTGCAGGAGGCGAACATCGAGGCCATCGGCGAAGCCATTGAGGGAGCTCCGGCCGAGGTGATCCTGACCGAAGCCGAGCGCATCGGCGCCGATCTCATCCTCATCGGCAGTCGCAACCGTACCCAGGTGCGTGAGCGACTGCTGGGTAGCGTAAGTCAGCAAGTCCTCAGCGGCGCTCGCGTGCCTGTGCTGGTTATCCCCTGACCTGCCGACGTATCTTCCCCCGTTGGCGGCTTTGTCCTTCTTCGGGTCAGGAGGCCCATCATGAGACCCTATCCCGTGCAGGTGCCACCATCCTCGGTGCGTCGGCCGGCGGTGGCAGGGATGTTCTATCCGGCGCAACCGCAAGGGCTGCGCAGCCAGATTGCCGAGTATCTGGCCGCAGCCCGGGTGCCGGCATGGTCGGAGACCGTGCGCGCGGTCATCGCTCCCCATGCCGGCTATATCTACTCGGGACCGGTGGCAGGTTACAGCTTTCGGGCCTTGCCCGATCTGACGGATCGCACCATCTACCTGCTGGGTCCGGCGCATTTTGTGCCCGTGCGTGGGGTGGCTGCCGGCACCTTTCGGGCCATGCGCACGCCCCTGGGCGAGGCCCCGGTGGCTACCGACGTGGTGGCCGAGCTCGTCGAGGCCAAGGGACCGATCCATTACGATGATGAAGCGCATGTCCCCGAACACAGCCTGGAGGTGGAAGTGCCCTTCTTGCAGGTCCTTGGCGATGAGCGCTTTCGCCTGGTGCCCCTGCTTTTCGGCACGGTCGATCCGGATCGGGTGGCTGCCATCCTGGCCGAACGACTGGCCGCCGAAGCCACGGCTCTGGTGGTGGTCAGCTCCGACCTCAGCCACTATCATCCCTACGACACGGCGCGTCGGCTGGATACGGCTTTTTTGCAGGCCGTCGTGGCCGGGGATGTTGCGGCCGTCGGCCGGGGTGAGGCGTGTGGTCTGCTCCCTATCCTGACGCTTATGCTTGTGGCCCAACGCCTGGGCTGGCGACCCTATCTGCTGGATTATCGCAATTCGGGAGATACGGCCGGGGACCGACAGCGGGTTGTCGGCTATGGCGCCGTCGCCTATACCGAACGCAGCAGGGCATAGGGCCCGCCGAGAGGGAGGTTGCCATGACCGTTTCTACCGTCACTTCCGACGCCACGACGGCCCGCCTGACCTCGGAAGAGGCCGCCGTTCTGCTGAACATCGCCCGTCGGGCCGTCGTGGCGGCAGCAGAGGGACGTACCTGGAAGCCCTCACGACGAGGCCTGCCGCCCCGACTTCTGCAACCCGGGGCCAGCTTTGTCACCCTGCACGTCGCCGGCCGTTTGCGCGGCTGCATCGGCAGCATCGAGGCCCGGCAACCGCTGGCCCTCGATGTCGCCGCCAATGCCCGCAACGCCGCCCTTTATGACCCGCGTTTCCCTCCGCTTACGCCGGAGGAGCTACCCGACCTGGCCATCGAGGTTTCGGTGCTGACGCCGTTGCAGCCGGTGCCCTTTCGCGGGCTGGCCGATCTGGCCCGTCGGGTGCAACCCGGCCGGGATGGGGTGTTGATCGTGCGCGGCTGGCAGCGGGGGCTGCTTTTGCCCCAGGTGTGGGAACACATTCCCGAGCCCGAGGCCTTTTTGACCCACGTTGCCCTCAAAGCCCAGGCCGATACCAGCATCTACGACGACCCGCAAACCCAGGCGTTTGTTTTCCAGGTCGATGCCTATACCCAACCGGCACCGGCCGCCGAAACGAAACCACGATAGCCCGATCGGGTTCTTATCGGCGCCAGGTATGCACAAGCCGACGCCAAGCTTCATCGCGCTCGCCGGGCACAAAGGGCAGATAGAGGGTGATCCGGTCGAGCAAGTCCTGGTAGCGTTGACGCAGGCGAGGGCCGATTTCCTCCCAGGTGCCTTCGACGGCAAAGGCGGCGATCATGTCGTCGTCGATCAGGCTCGGCATTTCTGCCCAGCGCTGGCGCACGGCCAACCGGCCCAACTGCTCGCCTACGGCTCCCCAGCCATGACGGTCGAGCACCGGCCGATACGAAGGGGTCGAGGCATAAAAGCTGAGCTGCTGACGCACCAGCTCCCGGCAGGCCTGACGTTCGGATTCGCTATCGCCCACCACGACAAAGACCGTGGCGCTGAGTTCGATCTGATCCAAACGCCGCCCGGCCCGCCTGGCGCCGGCTTCGATCCAGGGCCGAATGCATTCGGCCAGATAGGCTACCGTGTGGAAAGGATGGACATGGAAGCCATCGCACAGCTCGCCTGCCAGCTCGCACAGGTGGCGATTGACGCCGGCGATGTAGATGGGGATGGTGGGGTGGGCGATGGGGCCGGGATCGAAGAAGGGAGCCATCAGGGTCAGTTTGTAGAACTCCCCGCGGAAATGGAGCCGTCCGCCATGTTGCCACACATCCCAGATATGGCGCAGGGCCAAGATGTATTCGCGCAACCGCGGGGCCGGTGCACTCCAGGGCATGGCAAAACGGCGCTCGATATGGGCCTGAATTTGCGTACCCAGGCCGAGGATAAAACGCCCCTCACTGTAGCGGGCCAGGTCCCAGGCGACATAAGCCGTGTGCATGGGACTGCGGGCAAAGGCCACGGCTACGGCGGTGCCCAAGCGCAGGGTGGTGGTGAAGTTGGCAGCGACGACCAGTTGCAGGAAGGGGTCATG
Organism: Caldilineales bacterium; assembly: GCA_037443945.1. Taxonomy (GTDB): domain Bacteria; phylum Chloroflexota; class Anaerolineae; order J102; family J102; genus SSF26. Next base: position 22,916 of record JBBINH010000006.1, on the reverse strand, counting down.
GCGGGTTTCCGCAGCCCACAGACAGTCGAACCCCATTCCCTCGGCGGCCGCAGCCGTAGCGGCGATTTGGCTCAGGCTATCGGCTTGCAAGGCGACATCGAGTTTCACGGTACCGGTTATCCCTCCCGACTACAGACCGACGGGCACATCCACAAAGACCCAGGGCAGGCCGAACCGGTCCTGAAGATGCCGCGCCAGGGCCTGTACCCCCAGCGTTTCGGTGACATAATGCCCACCGTAGAGCACGTTCATCCCTAACTCCTCGGCCAGATGGGCCACGGTGTAATCCGTCTCGCCGGTCACCAGGGTGTCGCAGCCGCAGGCCTGGGCGGCTTCCAGGCTACGACCCGCATCGCCGGAACACACGGCAACCCGTTTGACCGATTCCGGACCAAAGGCGGCCACCCGCAAAGGCGGTTGCAGCGCCGCCGTGAAAGCGCTCACCAGGTCGGTAAAGGTGATGGGCGCCATCGGTTCCCCGATCAGGCCCACATCCACGCCTTTGTAGGGGAAATAGGTGCCTGTGGGCCGCAGGCCTAACAGGCGGCAAAGCTCGGCATTGTTGCCCAAGGTGGGATGCAGGTCCAACGCCAGATGGGCGGCATAGAGATTGAGATCGGCCGTCAGGAGACGGCGGACTTTGTGGCCAAAAGCACCGACAAGGCGTCGTGGCTCGCCCCAAAAAAGACCATGATGGACGATGAGCAGATCGGCACCGGCGGCGAGGGCGCCGTCGATGGCCGCAGGCGCCACATCGACGGCGGCCGCCACCCGGTGGATTTCGGCCCGGCCCTCGACCTGGAGACCCTGGGGGCCGTAGTCGGGAACGGCAGCGATGTTGAGCAATGTGTCCAGGTAGGCAATCAGTTCGGCGCGTTGCATGCGGTCATTTTCCGCGAGGCAGAGGTAAAAGACAAAAAACGAGGACGCCTCCTGCCGCAGCGCCTTCGCCTCCCTCTGGGTCGTTGTGGCAAGAGCGTAGCCCGCGGCCTCTCCTTTTACGCTCACAGCCCTCCCGGCGACGTTTGCCGTAACAGGCCGCTAAACCCTTCCCTCGCGCCATGCCATTTGGACATCAAGCCGTTTTCGCCTATCATTACCGTCGGTTTAGGCCTTGTCGTCGGTGCATTGGAAGCAAGTGGCTGCTTGTTCGCCGTTTTCGCCCCTGCGATGGTTGATCGATGTCCTTTTTTGTCGTTCATATCGGTGATATCGTTCGGTTGCGCAAAGCCCATGCCTGCGGCGGATGGGAGTGGGAGGTCGTGCGCACCGGCGCCGATATCGGTCTTGTGTGTCTGACCTGTAAGCGGCGTTTGCTCATGCCTCGGGATCAATTCCGCAGGGCCGTGAAGCGCTTTGTCCGTGTGGCGGCAGCGGAAGCCACACCGGCCGCCGAGACCGACACAAGCTCCGACCCTACGGCCTCTCCTCTGTCTTCGGCCCGCTAAAAGGCCCTGACCATGCCCTCATCCCCTCGTACCGGTTTTCGACCCGTCCTCGCCATACGGGCTTTTCGCTACATCTGGCTCTCGCAATTGTTGGCGTTGACGGCGCTCAACGGCATCCATTTTGTCCAGCTTGTGCTCATCGAGCGCCTGACCGGACGCAGCGTCCATATCGGTCTTATGATCGTCGCTTTCAGCCTGCCGCCGGTCTTGCTCTCGTTTTTCTCGGCTGCCGTCATCGACCGTTTGCCCAAAAAGTGGATCATAGCGGTTTCGAATTGCAGCCGCAGCCTTCTGGCCTTTGCCTATCTGCCTGCACTGGCCATGCTAGACGGCCCGACCCTGCTCTGGGCCGTGTATCTGATTACCTTCGTCTCTTCGGCCATCGGTGTTTTCAACAACCCGGCGGTTATGGCCAAAATCCCGCTGGTCGTGGGTGAAGAGCGGCTTATGCCGGCCAATTCCCTCTTCAACATCACCATGGGGGTCTCGCAGATTGTCGGCCTGATCGTGGTGGCGCCTCTGACGGTCAAGGCGTTGGGCGTAGGCGGCGCTTTTGTGGTCATGGGGTTGTTTTATCTGCTCGCCTTTATCCTGGACCTGTTCTTGCCGCGGGATAAGGGGCGGCGGATGCGCCGGATTACGGCGGCTTCGGCGGGGCAAGAACTGGCACGCGAGCTGCGCGAGGGCTGGCATTTCATCATCACCCACCCGTTGGTAGGGGTCGGCATGCTCCAGCTCGTTCTGGTGGCGACGCTGGTCATGATCCTGGCCATGATTGCCCCCGGATTCAGCGCCCGTGTCTTGGGGCTCAAGCCCGAAGATGCCGTTTTTGTCTTTGCTCCGGCCGGTCTGGGGATGTTCCTGGCCATGGTGTTCCTGGGACGTTGGGGGCATCGCCTGCCGCAACAGTGGCTGCAGCTGGTCATGCTCTGTCTGACCGCCGCCGGCTTTGCCCATTTGAGCTTCATCAGCCGTGACTACAGCCACCTGCGCATTCCCATTTTCGATGTCTACCCGGAACGGCTGCTTCCTCTGACCACCATGGTCTCCCTGACGGCTTTGGTGGTCGGTTTTGCCCTCTATGCCGTCATCACCATCGCCCAAACCACGATTCAGCATCTGACGCCGGCCGTTTTGCGCGGTCGTGTCTTTACGGCGCAGTTCATGCTGACGAATCTGGTGGGCATGATCCCCCTGCTGGTGGCGGCCTCGGTGGCCGACTGGTTGGGTATTCCCGAGATGATGCGCTGGTTGGCCCTTCTCAGCATCGTTGTAGCCGCCATCAGCCTTGTGATCTGGCATCATGTCTCCGTCCACGGCTGGCGACGGCGGCGGGCGGAACCACCGGCAATAAGCGGGGAGGCGCCGCCGGATTGAGATCGTGCCCGATGTCGGGGTTTCGGCAGGGTTATGGCGGCCGCAGCAAAGGGCCGTCTGTGCTCTCGGTCAGGGAGGCGAGCAGTTCATCGTTGCCGAGATCGGCTTCGATATACACCTCCCCGGCATAAACGGATTGGCGCAGCGGTACCGGCGCCTGGGCCAGGAGGTGCATGACCGCCCGGTTGGAACCGTGCACGACGGCCAACAGCCGCCGAATGCCGGCAGCATGAGCATCGCGCACGGCCAGACGGAGCAGCGCGCGACCGATGCCCTGTCCCTGGAAGGCATCGCATACCGTCACGGCGATCTCGGCTCCTGGGGGCTCGTCGGATGTTGACGGCGGCACGCGTAGCCAGCGCACACCACCGATGGGCACCCGGCGGTTATGGCGACGGGCAAAAGCCAACCAACCGCGGCCGTGACGCAGGGTTGTCTCGACGATCTCGCGGGCGCGGGTCTCCACCAGGGCCGGGTCGGGCGCTTCCAGAGGTTCATGGAAGCGCAGATAGCGGCTCTGAGGGCTGAGCGCCTGGAAAATGGCCACGAGATGCGGGGCATCGCCGGCGCGCAGGGGGCGCACCCAAATACGCCGGCCTTTGGCCGTGCGGAAGGTAAAAGCGGAATCGGCCATCATGCCACCTCATGACGCGTTGCGTTATGAGTGTAGGATACCACGTTCGCAGGCAGAAGCAAAGAAGGTGCGGAGGGCCGGCGACGTACGCCTAGAAGTTCACAAACGCTTTGCCGTCCCCTGGTCCTTTCGCTTTCTCGGCGTTGGTGCTAGACTGGGAGCGTGTTCAGCCTCCTGGGGTTTGGTCGCATCCGCAGAAACCCATAGGAGGCATGGCGGTTATGCTCCGGCTTTGTACGTGCGCGCTGGTTCTCTTTTCGCTCTGTTAACGGCCCTGGTTTTGGTCGGCTGTTTGCCGCCGACGTCTGGCCTTGTGGCCCTGGAACCGCCCGACGGCGCCATGGCCGTGCCGGTATGGGCGGAATTGCGCCTGAGCCTGAAGGCACCGCCGAGGGCCTGGCCGCCGCCGCCCCAGATCGAGCCGCCTGTACCCGGCACCTGGTATCAGGAAGGAAACACGCTCATCTTCCGACCGGCGACGCCACTCGCTGCCGATACCCTATATCGCGTCACCGTGACCCTGCCCGTTGCCGGCGCCGAACGGGTCTCCTGGCATTTTCGCACACGACCGCTACGCTTGCTCTATCTGGCGCCCGATGCCCAGGGCCATGAGCAGCTCGTGCTGTTCAATCTGAGCACCGGGCGGCCGATCACGCTGACGGCAACTGTCGAGGGCATCTGGGATTACGGCGTGGCCCCCCACCGGGAGGATGTGCTGTTCACCGCCCTGCGCCCCGACGGCGGCAGCGATCTATGGCGTCTGCGCCTCGACGGGAGCGAACCGCAACTCGTCTTGGCCTGTCCGCAGGAACGTTGCAGCGGTCCGCTATGGTCTCCACGGGCCAAGCTGGCCGTTTACGAACGTCGTCGCGCCTTCGAGGACGTGCGGTTGTGGTGGTTGCATCCGGATACCGGTGCCACCACGGCCGTGTTTGCCGGCGATCTCCAGGCGTTTGCCCCGCGTTTTTCGTCGGATGGCGCCTGGTTGAGTTTTGTCGAGCCCGGCGAGGGTTTGCACCTGTATCGCTTCGACGACGGACGTCATCTTTGGATACCCGGCGAAAGCGGCGAACCCGGCAGTTGGAGCCCGGACGGTAGGATCTTTAGCTTCATCACCGTTGGCAACGAAGAGGAGGGCTATCGGCCGCGTTTCATGCATCTTGACCTGACAACCGGACGCCTGGACGCTCCCACGGCCGGGATGGAGGACAGCGCGCCCGCCTGGTCGCCGGATGGCAGCCGGATTGTCCTCACCCGTTCCCCGGCGACGACGGCAGGGGGGGCTCAGGTCTGGTTGGTGCGACCCGACGGTAGGGAAGCCCGCCCGCTCACGGCCGATCCGACCTTTCATTACAGCCTGCCCCTTTGGTCACCGGACGGTCGCCGGCTGGCGGGCCAGCGTTTTGCCATCGCCAGGCCCGCAGCCGAACCCGAGGTCTGGGTGCTCGAGGTGGCCACAGGCGTCCTGCACGTGCTGGCGGCGCCGGCGCGTTTGCCCGCCTGGTTGCCCTGAGCTGCGGGAAAAAAAGCCCTCTACTGGGGTGTGGCTATTTGCACTTCTGTCGGTTTTGGCATACAGTCCGCCTGTTTGCACCCGGCCCATGAGGCCGTTATCCTTATTCCGTTCTCGGAGGACTTGTTCGTATGTTGAAGTGGTTTAGCTCCCAATCGAAACCGGCTCCGGAAGTGCTGGCGCGCTGGGGCCGCAATGACCCTTGCTGGTGTGGTAGCGGCAAAAAGTACAAGCTCTGCCACATGAGCAAGGATCAGGCCAAAAAATAGCGTGACCGGTTTGATACTGGCCGGGTATCCTTTGAACCACCTTCGTACAGGGGTTGTAACCTTTTTGTAACTCATCGTTGCTAGGATACGGGCGTTCGGTTAAGGGTATCTGTTTCTCCCTTCGCCGTAGAACCGTTCCGGAATCAGCACCTGTTTCTGAAGGAGTAGCTATCTATGGTCACGTACTCGCGCCGAAGCCCTTCGGCTTCGACCGTTACCGGCGAGTGGGAATGCGACGAATGCGGCTACACCCGCCGGGGCACCCTGCGCAATCGGCCCAGTCGCTGCCCTGAATGCGGCGCACCCGGCGACGCGTTTACGTTCTGGTCTGACGACGAGGAAGAGGAGGAGTTTGACGATTGGGACGAGGAAGAGGAGGATTGGGAGGAAGAAGAGGACTGGGAGGAAGAGGAGGAAGAGGAAGAGGACTTCTAACCCTCGCACCGGGTGCGTGCACGCCCGCAGAGGGCCATCTCGACGATCCGAGCGGTCGGAGCACCCTGGCGAATGCCCATGGGTGCCAACTTGCCCTGGCCTGGGTTTGCTTCTACAATCGTTTTAGAACCCTGACAGGCAGGTAAGCGGGCATGCAGGCCCTGATCCTCTGTGATGAACAGCGCCTGGCGGAGCTGCTGACGGTGGCGCTCCGCCAGGTGGGTTTGCGCGGCATCGTCCGCCACACACCGCCGCCCGATGCCCATCAGATCGGCGATGTTTCGGTGTTGCTGGCGGATGTGGACGGGCCGGCGACGGCCGTCAACCGCCTGCGCGATCTGCGCACCCTCACTTCGGCCCCGTTGATCCTGCTCTGCCCTCCCACGAGCGAGGAAATCCTGCTGGAGCTCTACCAGCGTGGGGCCACCCTGGTCGTGACCAAACCCTATGACCTGCGTTTGCTGGCGGTACAGGCCCTGGCCCTCACCCGGATAGCGGTGGCCGCCCCGGCCATGCCTGCGCCTCATCCCTTGCTCGATCCCGAAACCCAGGCCATCACCCTACCGAACGGCGTCTTCCGGCTTTCGACCCTTGAATACCGGTTGCTGGCCACCCTTCTCAGCCGGCCGGGACGGGTGTTCACGCCGGAAGCCCTGGTCGAGGCGGTGTGGGGCTACAGCGGCCAGGGCGATCGCCATTTGGTCAAGGGATTGGTCAATCGCGTTCGTCGCAAGATCGAACCCTCTCCCCAGGAGCCTATCTACCTTCTCACCGAAGCCGGGGTGGGCTATCGTTTTGTCCCTCCCGAGACCGACGAGACGACGATCGTGGCCGCAGGTGTCGCTACCGGCTTGCCTGCCAGGTGAGGGTTGGAAACAGCGCCCGCGGAAACGTAGCGATGCGCTCCGGACCGAGCTCCTGCAAGGTTTGATGCAAGCGGCGGACGGTGGTAAGCAGGTCGGCCACGTCAAAACCCTGACAACGGGCAGGTAGACGCTGCAATTTGGTCAGCGCTCGCCGGAACATCTTGTCGGCGCCGGCGAAGTTGTGTTGTTCGATGTGGTGAAGGGCAATGGCGAGTTGGAGGATGCCCTGGTACAGGTCACGACAGGGCCGTAGTTCGGCCACCCAGGCTTTTTCCAGCGCATCATGGCAGGGGTAATAGAGGCCGGCATTGAAGAGCCGCACCCCTTCCTGGACAAGCTCGTTGGGGGTATCGGCGCAGCCTTCCCGATCGGTTGGTGGCGTCAGGTGGCGCGCCACGACGGTCGGTAGTTCGGCCATAAAGCGCTTTTTGCTCCAGACATAATCGCAGCCGGCCGCACGGGCTGCCTCGTGGGCGGCCGTGTCGACGTGGGCGGCAAAGGCGATGATGGGCACGCCCCGGGTGAACTTGCGGGCATAGTGCACGGCGTGGACCCAATCGCCCTGCCCGCCCGGTCCGACTTCGATCAGGGCCAGCACCGGCGCAGCGGCCAGACCCTCGGCCAGATCGGCCGCCGAGGTGACGGCCTGCATGCGGCCGCCGAGTTTTTCGATCACGTCCTGAATGCGCAGGCTAAAGTAGAGGTCGTGGCAATAGACCACAACGGTCGGTTTCGTGGTGGCGGAGGTCATAAATGACACCGAGGAACTCGCGATGAGGGGGCTTGCCGGTCTGCTTGGCCACCATACCCATCGGGCCGGTAACAGCGCCATTGTAAAACGGTTCGACCCGCCGGGCTGTGGGGGCGCTGCCGATCGCCTGCCGGTTGGGATGGTCAATTCCTTTCGGCGGCCCTTTTGTGTACACTTGCTCCATGAGCCGTTTCACCGTCCGCCAGCGTGCGTTGCTGTTGGTCATCCTGATGGTCGGCTTCGCCCTGCGGCTCTATCGCCTGGGCGCCGATAGCCTGTGGTACGATGAGACCGTCAGCGCCCTGTTGGCGAGCAAGACGTTGCCGGCCATGTGGGCGCATACGGCCCGCGACATCCATCCTCCGCTTTACTACGCCCTGCTCCACGGCTGGCGTCTGCTGGCCGGCGGGAGCGAATTTGCCCTGGCCTTCCTGTCGTTGTGGTTTGGCCTGCTCCATGTGGCGCTCGCAGCCCATCTGGGGTTGTGGTTCTACAGGCCGCAGGTGGGGCTGGTGGCGGCGTTGTTGGCGGCGCTTAGCCCGTTGGGGGTGTGGTACAGCCAGGAAGTGCGGATGTACACGTTGGGGGCGTTTTGGTTGTTGCTTCTGCTGATCGTCATTGGGCGCTTTTTACGAAAGGGTGGCCGGGGGTGGATGTGGCCGATGGCCTATGCCGTTTTGGCGGCGCTCAGCCTGTGGACGTTGTACTACAGCGCTTTTGCCCTGGTGGCGCTCAATCTGTTCGTCCTGGCCTGGCTGGCCCGGCAGCCGCGCCGCCTGGGGCGCTGGCTGGCGGTCCAGGTGGGAGTGATCGTCCTGTATGCTCCCTGGTTGCCCCATGCCTGGCGCCAGGCTCTCGACCCGCCCGTACCACCCTGGCGTCAGGTTACCGATGCCCTCAGCCTGGTGGTGACCGTGGTCAACGAGGTCGGCGTGGCCCTTCTGGCCGGTCAATCCCTGGAGCCGAGGCCGTGGTGGCCGTGGGGCTTGCTGGGCTGGGGGCTGGCGTTGGCGGCCTGGGCTCTGCCCGACCGGTTGGCACCCGGTCGACGGGGCGGAACCGGGCTGTTGCTGACGAGTCTGATCGGCCCGCTGCTGCTCATCGTTCTGGCCTCGCTAACGCTGACGCCGCTGTATCACGTGCGCTATGCGGCGCTCTACAGCGGCGCCTACCCCGTGCTTGTCGCCGCCGGGCTGCTGGCGCTGGCCGGCAAGTCGGTTCGGCAAGGTGCGGTCGGCATCGGCCGGGGTTGGCGTCGAGGGCTGACCTGGGTGCTGTTGACGGCGATCGTGCTCGTGGACGGCCTCAGTTTGTACCGCTTTTTCACCCGGCGTTTCACGCTGGAGGCGGCCGACGATCTGCGTGGGGCCGTGGCCTTTCTGGCGGCACAGGTCGGGCCGCAGGATGCCATTTTGGTCAATGCCGGGTATCTCTACCCGGCGTTGGTGGTCTATTGGCCGGAGTCGATCGGCTGGTTAGGGCGCTTGAGTGCCTTTCCGCCCCCGTCTGCAGCCGTGGGCGAGGGGCCGGTGGTGGTGTTGACGGGTCATGTCGACGGCGATCCCGGCATCGGTTGGGGCGATCCGGCCAGCGATTTCTATGCCATTTCGGCTGCGGAGACGGCGGCGCGGCTGGAGGCGCTTTTCGCCGCTTTTGATACGGTCTGGCAGTTGCGCGGTTACGATACGGTCAACGATCCCAACGGCTTCATCCGCGCCTGGCTGGAGACCCATGCCCATCTCTATGTGGACCGGGTTTTCGCCGGGACGACCTACGTCCGTGTGCAGGCCTGGCGGAGCCGCCCGACCGCCGTGACGCGGCCGGCGCGAGCGCTGACGGCCGCTTTTGCCGACGGTATCGACCTGATCGGCTACACGCTCAGCCCGCCATCGCCCCGACCGGGCCGTTTCCTGCGCCTGGCCTTGTACTGGCGGGCTACCGGTTCCATCGGCCGCAACTGGAAGGTGTTCAACCAGCTTCTCGATCCGGCCAACGCCGTCGTCGCCCAGGCCGACGCCTATCCGGTTTGGGGAGCGTTCCCCAGCGATCGCTGGCCGTCGGGCGCTGTGGTGAGCACGGCATTCGTCCTGCCGTTGCCGGCCACACTGTCGGCCGGCCCCTATCGGTTGATCACCGGTTTCTACGATGAGGGTACGGGCGAACGTCTGCCGCTGAAGACGGGTGACGATAGCGTGGTTCTGGATGTGTTTGTGCTCGGCGCCGAAGAGGGCAGCGCCGAAGGGAGCCGGGGGCTTGCTTCGCCGGCCGTCCGCCAACCGTGATGCGGTCTTGTGGCAAACCGGCGGGCTGCTCAGCGGTTTTTGCATTGGGGTCGTAACTGCCTACGTACCGACTGAAGTCGTCCTTCACAGGCCTTCGGCCTCCGGTCGGCCTGCGCCGGCCGGTCGCGTCGGTGTGGGCCGACGCCCGGCACAACGGGCTCAGGGAGGCCGATTTGTAATCGGTGCACGGTGACGGGCAGCCGGGTAGGCAATTACCCGGGGCCGCATTTCATGGCCGAGACTGATGCGGTTGAGCGTCTGGGGCTGTGGGTAGGTGCGGCGGAGCGAGAGGCCGGGGGTTTGTCGGCAGCGGGCCGGGGTGCCGTTGGCGTTTGGCTCGCCCAGGCCGCTCCGCAGAAGGCTCCTCTCGTCCCAACACCCTTTGGAACCGAGACGGTTACGCAGTTCAGCACGACTCATGTAAACTTGGGGTATGAACCCAGCCAGGTGCGATGAATTGGACTCCCTTCACTTTCTGGTCGCGGCTCAGAGAGTGTTCGGCAACGTTGAAACCGCCAAGTCGCATCCGACGGCTGCCGGTGATAGGCCAGCGCATGACGCCTACACGCGTCTACTCTTACGCTGTCAGTCGGATGGTATGACGTTGTGGGCGGAAGTTCAACCTTGTGTGGTGCAGCGCCGCGGGAGTCTGGCACTCGATGGCACCACGCTCGATGAGTCGTATGCGCGTGTATTGAGATCCTCGGTTTGAGCAAGCGCGTTCCGGTCGAAAGGCTTAAAAGTTCGCAATTCGAGACGGTATAGGGCTGATGAAACCTTACGCCTAACGACTCGCCGGAGCGGACGCGCGAAAAGCCGCGCGCCGCTCAGCCTGATGCTGTTCGGCCACTCCAAACTTCAAGAAGCCGTCTCGCTTCGTGATCCGGCTTTCTTGACATGGTGCCGGCTATGTTCTAAACTTGGGACCATGATTCGCAACGCGCAGCGTTGGATGGGTTTCACCTGCTCCTGTACGGGGCGGGCGTAGTCGCGTGCGGGGGAACTTCCCCTGCGCGACTGCCCCGCGCGTCCGGCCTCGAGCGGTGAGTCGCGTTGCTGCAGTCATGGTTTTCCTTGCCTAACTCTATAAGCGTGATCGTCTGACGATTGCGCAAAACTTGTGCCTGATTCGTCTGCAAACTCACCGCTCCTTCGGCGGTGAGTTTTTTTATGGTCTCACCGCATTTTCCTTCCCATTCGTTCCTCACCTGTTATTCGCTATGTCCACCGTTTTCATTCCCACCACCCTGCGTCGGCTTACCGGCAATCAATCTCGGCTTACCATCGAGGGCGCAACCGTTGGCGAGATCCTGGCCGCTCTGGACCGGAGCTATCCCGGCTTCGGGGAGCGCTTGTTCGACAGCAACGGCCAGGTCAAGCGTTTCATCAACATCTTCGTCAACGAGGAGGAAATCCGCACCCTGCAGGGATTGGCCACGCCGGTGAAGCCCGATGACACCATCTCGATCGTGCCGGCCATGGCAGGAGGATTTTCAGTGCTATGAGTTATCTATCGCGTGATCAGTTTCTGGCCCGGCTGCGCGCCGAGGTGCCCGAACTTTCCCCGCGCGAGGTGTATGAGCGGATGCAGCACGATCTCGCGCTCACCGTGATCGATATCCGTGAAGAAGAGGAGTGGCTGCAAGGGCATGTGCCCGGCGCCCGTCATATCAGCCGTAGTTTTCTGGAGCTGCAGATCGAATTCCTTCAGCCCGATCGTCAGGCCCCCATCGTCCTCTATTGCGCCGGCGGCACCCGCAGCCTGTTGGCCGCCCACAACCTGCACGAGCTGGGCTACGAGAACGTCATCTCGATGCGCGGGGGCTTCAGCGGCTGGGTTAACGCCGGGCTGCCCTTTAAGATGCCTCGCGCCTTGCGGGCCGATCAGCATGAGCGCTATGCTCGGCATCTTATCCTGCCCGAGCTGGGAGAAGAGGGGCAACTCCGGCTCCTGGATGCCCGCGTGCTTATCGTCGGCGCCGGTGGTTTGGGTTCACCGGCTGCCCTCTACCTGGCTGCGGCCGGGGTGGGAGTCATCGGCATTGTCGATTACGACAACGTGGACCGCACCAATCTCCAGCGGCAGATCCTGCACGGCGAGTCCACCATCGGTGTGCCCAAGGTGGAATCGGCCACCCAGCGTCTCAAGGACCTCAACCCGGATGTCGAGGTCATCGGTTATCGCCAGCCTCTGACGGCGGCCAATGCCTTTGACATCCTGCGGGGCTACGATGTGGTGCTGAACGGTTCCGACAACTTCCCCACCCGCTATCTGGTCAACGATGCCTGCCATCTCCTGGGCATTCCGCTGGTGGATGCCTCCATCTTCATGTTTGAGGGCCAGGTGACGGTGTATCAGCCGGCCGATCCGGCGCGCGCCATCGCGGGCGGGCCGTGCTATCGCTGCCTTTATCCCGATCCGCCGCCGCCGGGTGAGGTGCCGAGCTGTGCCGAAGCCGGCGTGCTGGGCGTATTGCCCGGTATTATCGGCTCGATCCAGGCGGTGGAGGCGATCAAGCTCATCACCGGGATCGGTCGGCCCCTGGTGGGGCGTCTGCTTATGTACGATGCCCTGGAGCAGAGCTTCCGTACCCTCCATGTGCGTCGTGACCCAACCTGCCCGTTGTGCGGCGAGCATCCGACCATCACCGAACTGATCGACTACGAACAATTCTGCGGCGTGGCGACCCTACCCACGCCTACGGCGGCTATCAGCATGCCCCTGCCCGCGGTCCCTGCGGCCGTGGCGCCACAGGGTCAGGCTCGCTAGCCGGTTTATCCCGCCAGGGTCTTGCCTTGATGTTCGCTTCCACACCCTTCTGCAAGGAGGTTTTTTCGCTATGGCTGAATATGCCCATCCCGAAGTGCTGGTTTCTACCGATTGGGTGGCCGCACACCTCGATGATCCCAATGTGCGTCTGGTGGAGTCGAACGAGGATGTGCTCCTCTACGATACCGGCCATATTCGCAATGCCGTGAAGATCGACTGGGTCAACGATCTCAACGACCCGGTGATCCGCGATTATATCGGTCTCAAGCAGTTTGAAGCGCTCTGCAGCAAGCACGGCATCAGCAACGACACCTTCGTCGTCTTCTACGGCGACAAGAACAACTGGTGGGCCTGCTATGCCTTCTGGGTTTTTCAGCTTTTCGGTCACACGAAGGCAGCCGTGATGAACGGCGGCCGCCAGAAGTGGATCGCCGAAGGCCGGGAGCTGACCAAAGAGGTCCCCAGCTTCCCGCCGGCGACCTATCATGCCCCCCAGCGCCAGGACTACAAGATCCGCGCCTTCCTCTCGCAGGTCTTGGCCCATCAGGCGGCGGGGCTGCCGTTGGTGGATGTGCGATCGCCCCAGGAATATCGGGGTGAGCTGTTGCACATGCCCAACTATCCCCAGGAAGGGGCGCTGCGTGGAGGTCACATCAAGGGCGCCCGCAATGTCCCCTGGGCACGGGCGGTGAACGAGGACGGCACCTTCAAATCCGTGGAGGAGCTGAAGGCCATCTACGAAGGCGAGGCCGGCCTCAGCCCCGACCAGAACATCATCGCCTATTGTCGCATCGGTGAGCGCAGCAGCCACACCTGGTTTGTTCTGACTTACCTGTTGGGTTATCCCAATGTGCGCAATTACGACGGTTCCTGGACCGAATACGGCAACGTTGTCGGTGTTCCTATCGAGAAATAACGCTTTCTGATTTTCCGACGGTGGGGGCGAGCTTGTTTGGCCCCCACCGCTCTCACGAGAATGGACGTTGGATTATGGCGACTCCTGCCCGTGTTCTCACCCCTGCTCCCGACCGCTGGCGTCGTCCGCGACGGCCGGCCATTTTGGCGCAGATCGGCAACACACCGTTGCTCAAACTGGAGAAGGTGACGGCCGGACTGCGGCCGGGGGTTAGCGTGTATGTCAAAGCCGAGTGGTTCAATCCCGGCGGCTCGATCAAGGATCGGCCGGCGCTGCGGATGATCGAACAGGCCGAATGGCGCGGGGAGCTGACGCCCGCCAAAACCATCATCGACGCCACCAGCGGCAACACGGGCATCGGCTACGCGCTTGTGGGCGCAGCGAAGGGCTATCGGGTGACCCTGGTCATGCCTGCCAATGTCACCGTCGAACGCAAGCAACTCGCCCGCGCCTACGGCGCCGAACTCATCTTCAGCGACCCGTTGGAGGGTTCGGATGGCGCCATCCGTCTGGTGCGCGAACTGGTGGCCGCCCATCCCGACCGCTACTACTATCCCAACCAGTACGACAACGACGAGAACTGGAAAGCCCACTACTACGGCACCGCCGTCGAAATTTGGCAGCAGACCCGCGGCCGGGTCACTCACTTCGTGGCCGGTATCGGCACCAGCGGCACATTTGTCGGCGTCGGTCGGCGGCTGAAGGAGTTGAACCCGGCCATCCGCCTGTACACGGTCGAGCCCGCGAACGAATTGGAAGTCATCGAGGGTCTCAAGCACATGGCGACGGCCATCGTCCCCGGCATCTATGACCCCGGGCTCAAGGACGGTGAGTTTCGGGTCGAAGCCGAGGCGGCGTTGGCGATGGCCCGTCGGCTGGTGCGCGAAGAAGGGTTGTTCGTCGGCCTCAGCGCCGGTGCCGCCGTCCACGCGGCCCTGGAGCTGGCCCGCACCCTCGAGCGTGGGGTCGTCGTCACCGTGTTGCCGGATGGCGGGGCCAAGTACATCAGCTTGGGTTTGTTCGATTAGCCGTTTTCCTTTTCTCCTCTCCAAGATGACAGCACATGGCCAAGCCATCCGTTCATCAAGTCGATCAAACAGCCCTCAAGGTCAATCAAGCCGGCATTATCCTCGTCAACCTGTTGGCCTTCGTCCTCAATCAGCCCTGGCTTGTGGCCTTCGTGGCGGCAGTGATGCTGATCGGTACCCTGCTCCCGCGTGCCGGGCTGTTCAAGCTCGTTTACAGCCACCTCCTCAAACCTGCGGGCTTGCTTAAGCCGCAGCTCGTCCCCGATGAACTGCCACCTCATCTCTTTGCCCAGGGTCTGGGTGGGATTTTCCTGCTGCTGGCGACGGTGGCCTTTTTCCTGCAGGCGCCCCTGATCGGTTGGGTCTTGACCGGCCTCGTCGTCGCCCTGGCCGGCATTAACCTGGCCTTTGGCTTTTGCCTGGGCTGCTTTATCTTCTACCAACTGGCGCGACGGGGCATTCGGCTGCAGTTGTCCTGGTGGTCTTGAACGTTCTGTTGACCATGCTCGAACGGCTTATCCTGGTGGTTGTGTTGCTTCTGTTGGCCTGGGGCGCCGTGGCCCTGGGCCGTGTTTACCGGCGCCGACATCTGGTCGCCTTGAACCGGCTGCCGGGACCCGCCTGTCTGGTCGAGTTGAACCTGCGGCCGGTACCGGCCGTGCTCTACTTCACCACCTCTACCTGTGGTCAGTGTCGGCTGCGACAGACCCCTATTCTGCGGCGCCTGGAGGCGGAATGGGGCGAGGCCGTGCACGTCTGCACCATCGATGCCGTTGCCTACCAGGACCTGGCACGCCATTTCGGCATTTTCACCGTTCCTTCCACCGTGGTGCTGGCTGCCGATCGGCGGGTGGTGGCGATCAACCACGGCCTGGTTGAAGCCGCCCGCTTGCGGGAACAGGTCGGTCGTCTGCTCGGCCAGGACGGATCGGTGGCTCTGGCCCCGGTTGCAGGCTGCTCGTAACGCAGCCGTCAGCCTAAGTCCCTGGATTGCCTTTCCTGCGCCGGGGATACCCTCTTCGTTCGCCAAAGGAGTTTCTATGCACAAGCGCCTGCTCTTGATGGGCTTGTTATGGGTCCTGATAGGCCTGATCGGGGCCTGTCAGGCCTCGCCGACGGGCCAATCCCCGGCCTCTGCCCGCACCGTCCTGGTCTATCGTCCCGCCACCTGAGGGTGTTGTGGCGACTGGGTAGCTTACATGCGGGACAACGGTTATGCCGTCCAGGACATCGAAGTTTCGTCCGACTTGACTGCGCTGAAGGACCGTTGGCAAATCCCGCCGGAGCTCCGGTCATGCCACACAGCCATCGTGGATGGCTACGTGCTCGAGGGTCATGTTCCGGTGGCCGACGTCGAGCGATTATTGCGGGAACGACCGGATGTGATCGGTCTGGCCGTGCCCGGTATGCCTATCGGTTCGCCGGGCATGGAGGTGCCGGATCGTGCTCCCGAACCCTATCAGGTGATCGCCTTTACCAGGGACGGTCGTCGGTTTGTCTTCGCCACGTACAACCCGTGAGTCAGCTTCGCCCGGGCCCGGCCCTTTCCGCCAGGGGTCGGGTCCGGCGTCGATGTCGCAGGCGCCAGGCCACGCCTACCGGATAGCCTACCATTTTGGCGACATCACCGGTAACCCGGATGATCGGGACCAGGGCCAGCGTGTAGAGCTTGGCGACGGCGTCGAGATAACGGCCGTCGGCCAACGGCCGCTGCCAGGCGGCCCGCAGACGCCGGTAAGGGGTGACACAGTAGGCGGCAAAACCGCACAGCCACAACAGCCAAAAAGCCGGGTGGAGCCACCGGCCCAGGCCGAGGAGGAGCGGTGTGGCTATCAGATAGGTGGTGTAGCGAACGGCATGCCGCCGTCGCCAGAGATCGGCTTTGCCATCCCCGCGGCTGTAGCGGTAATACTGCCGGAAAAAGGCCGACAGCGACCCGCGCGGACGAAAATGGGCAATGGCCTGGGGCGCCCAGGCAAAAGAACCGTACAGCCTGCGCAGATTGAAATCGAAGATGAGGTCTTCGCAGTAGTCCAACCATTCCGGATACCCCCCGGCAGCCTCCCAGGCGGTGCGGCGCACGGCCAGGGAACGGCTGGAGGGCAAAAAGGTGGCCGGGTCGATCTCGGCCAGCGTGGGCAACACGGTGGCGCCCATGGCCACTTCGAAGGCCGTATGCGGGTCGGGCACAAAAAAACCGGCCACGGCCATAACATCCGGATTTTGACGCAGCGGCCGGGTGATCGCCTCCAGCCAGGTCGGTTCCAAGCGGGTGCCGGCATCGGTCACGGCCAGGATATCCCCTTGCGCGGCGGCGATGGCCCGATTACGGCCCTGCGCGATGTTGGCACCGGGGACGATCAGCAGACGCAGAGGCAGACGATCGGCATAGCTTTCGATCTGGGCCACCGTGTTATCGGTCGAACCGCCGTCCACGATAACGACTTCGTCAGGCGGCAAGCTCTGCGCCAGGATGCTATCGAGCAAGCGCCGGATGGCCGGGCCTTCGTTGAGCGTCGTGATGATCAGCGAGATCATGGCTGGACCTTGATGATGGGCATCTGTGGTATACTTTGGCATAAGACACGGTTGTTCGGTGTCGTTTGACTACCGGCAGGCCACGAGTCAGGCCGGTTGTGCATGGTTTGCGGCCCCTTGGAGGTGGCCTGACCCATGGGAGTTAAGCTCTTTGTCGGTAATTTACCCTATTCCACCACCGAAGACGAACTGGCAGCCCTGTTCACCCGGGCCGGAACGGTCGAATCGGTGGTCATCATCACCGATCGGGCGACCGGACAATCCCGGGGCTTCGCCTTTGTGGAGATGAGCACGGTGAGCGAGGCCCAGAAGGCGATAAGTCTGTTCAACGGCTACGTCCTGTCCGAGCGCGAGTTGGTCGTCAATCCGGCCCGCTCCCGTGAGGAGCCACGTTCCCAGGGCGGTCGTCGTGGCGCCGAGAACCGCCGGCGTCATTCCTACGCGGGCCGTGGTAGACGCCGTTCGCGCTGAGCGGCAACGGATGCGAACGCAACCCCCTCTCGAAGCGCCCATCGTTCCGTAAACAGGCTTGCGGCCCATTTGGTGCCTTTGCCCTTTTGGAGTAGGATGAGGGAGAACTGTTGTCTTGAGCTTGATCGTCCAAAGCCGAGGTTTGCACGCTTTATAGTTAGGAATGGTAATAATACAACGGTCTATTGCCACTCATCATGTCCATCCGGGAAAACCGGGTAGGACGAGCGCTTCCGGCCGTCTGTGGAGGTCGGAAGGCTGTTATGCCCTGATCCATGTTTCCGTACGGACTTTATCGCTCTCAAAAGGAGGACCTTATGGAGGACCGTTCGCTGGCTTCGATGTCACTGACTTTACCCGGTGTGTTGCAGGCGCGGCAGGGAGGGCTGCCCTGGTGGCTCTGGTTGCTGATCCTCATTGTTCTCTTCCTGCTGATCGGATGGTGGTTGCGGCGTCGGCCTGCCAAACAAGCGGAGCCGGAGCCCCACGCGGAGCCGGTCCCGACCGCCGCACCCACGCCTGCGGATGACCTGACCCGTCTCGAAGGCATCGGTCCCAAGGTGGCGGCGGTGCTGGAGGCGGCCGGCATCCACACGTTTGCCCAACTGGCCGAGACCCCGGTCGAACGTCTCCAAGATATCCTGCGCGAGGCCGGGCTTCCGTTCCTTGACCCCACTAGCTGGCCGGAGCAGGCCCGTCTCGCTGCCAGCGGCGACGAAGCCCGGCTGGCCGAATTGCAGGCCCGCCTGCGCGGGGGACGCTACACCTAAGCCTGAAAGAGCCGATGACCGCGCCAGCGATTCAGGACTATTATCCCGATTATCTGGCCCAGTGTTACGGTTGCGGCCGCCTTAATCCCCACGGCCATCAGCTCAAAAGCTACTGGGATGGTGACGAGACCGTGGCCGTGTTCACCCCGCAACCGTATCACATTGCCATTCCCGGCTTCGTGTACGGCGGGCTGTTGGCCTCTCTGGTCGATTGCCATGCCACGGGGACGGCGGCAGCCGCAGCCTATCGGGCCGAGGGGCGGGCCATGGATACGGAACCTCCCCTGCGCTTTCTGACGGCTTCGCTCCATGTCGACTACCTGAAACCGACGCCGTTGGGGGTGCCGTTGACTTTGCGTGGCCGTGTGCGCGAGATCAAAGGCCGTAAGGTGGTCGTCAGCGTGACGCTCCTGGCCGCTGGCGAGGTCTGCGTGCGCGGGGAAGTCGTCACCGTGCAGGTGCCGGAGCGTTATCTGCAGGCCCTACAAGCCGGCGCCGGCGGCAGCCGGGCCTCTGTGGGCGAGGATAAAGACCGATGAGCGATCTCGAAACCCGTTTCCAGGCCGCAGCGGCGGCCGTCCAAAACCTGGCCAAACGCCCGAACAACGAAACCCTGTTGCGCTTGTATGCCCTTTACAAACAGGCGACAACCGGCGATGCTACCGGCAAACGTCCCGGTCTGACCGATCCGATCGGCCGGGCCAAGTTCGATGCCTGGGCGGCGTTGAAGGGGATGGGCCGCGAGACGGCCATGCAGGCCTATATTGACCTGGTGGCGCAGCTGCAGGGATCCTCCCGTTAGGTTCGCCAACCGGCAGAGGGATGACGCTTCCGTTTACCCGGCAACCCTATCGGCCTGTCCGCATGGTTTTCCCCGATCGCAACGCCAATCTCTGCTGCGGATTGGCGTTGCGATCAACCCGCCACCTTGGTCAGCGTTTTGAGGCAATTGGTGCACACCCGCAGCTCACGCACCCGGCCGTCGATCACCAGACGACGCTTCTGGACGTTGATATGCCAGCGGCGCTTGACATGACGCTGCGAAAAGCTGACGTGGTTGCCGAATTGGGGGCCTTTGCCGCAAATGGCGCATTTCGACATAAGACGACTCCATGACAGGGATAAGAACGGTAAATGCCGAGGACATGGCCATCGGCCAAAAAAGAGCCCCCGCCCTGACGGCACCGCCATCGTCGGGAGCACAAGCTTATGGTATCATAGCCGCCGCGATTTGCCAAACCGATGTGGCAGTCGTGCAAACCGTCTTGTGTTACCGTGGCGGCGGTCTCCGTTCGGGACCGATGTACGCCTTTTCGTCCTGAGTTTGTCTTGTTACGCTCATGGCTGTGGTCGAAATTGCGCCCAAACATCCCCACGATCAACCCATTCGTCGTCTCAACGGCGCCGATCTTTTGGCCATGATCGGCGCCGGCTTCGCCTGGCTCAAGCAACACGGCCATATCGTTAACGCCCTCAATGTGTTTCCGGTACCCGACGGGGACACAGGCACGAACATGGTGCTGACCATGCAGGCCGCCTGGAAGGCGGCTCTGGAGGCCCTGCAGGTCGATCCCGAAGCCGATAGCCTTCCCGATGATGCGTCTGCCGAGCTGGTGGCGCACAGTCTGGCCAGCGGCGCCGTGCGCGGGGCGCGCGGCAACAGCGGTGTCATCCTCTCCCAGATGTTGCGCGGTCTGGCCGAGCATCTGCGCGGTTACGGGGAGATCGATGCGGCCACCCTGGTTGCTGCCCTCCATCGGGCCAGAGAGACCGCCTACAAGGGGGTGCTTAAGCCCGTCGAAGGCACCATCCTGACCGTGATCCGCGAGATCAGCGAGGCCGGTGGGCACGCCGCCACCCTCAGCGATGATATCCGCTTTATCTTTCGCACCATCACCCACAAGGCGCAGCAGGCGCTGGCCAATACGCCCAATCTGTTGCCTGTGCTCAGGCAGGCCGGCGTGGTGGATGCCGGAGGACAGGGCCTCTGCTATCTGCTGGAGGGGATGAACCGCTATCTCGGCGGCGAACGGGTGCCGGCGCCCGATCAGGTGGCGATGGGCGAGATAAGCCCGGCGGAGCTGGTCCTGCCGCAGCCCGATCTTTCCGGGTTCGCCCAAGAGGAGTGGGGCTATGATATCCAGTACCTCATCTACGGGGCCCAGGTGGACGAAGCGGTCATCCGCACGCGGCTGCTGGAATTGGGCGGTGAGAGTGTGGTGGTGGGACGGACGGGCTCGGTCATCAAGGTCCACGTCCACGGCCGGGATCCGGGACCTTTTCTTTCCTTAGGCGCCTCGTTGGGTCAACTCGATGACATCGTCCTCGAGAACATGACCCTGCAGACGCTACGACGCCAGGGGCGATGGCACGAGGACGCGACCGGCGGGCCGGCTGTGGCCTTGTCGGACGTCTCTTCGTATGGGTCGGAGTGCCCTCCCGTGGTCGTGGTGGTGTCCGGCGAAGGGCTGCGGCGGGTTTTTGCCAGTTTGGGCGTATGTGCCTTTGTCAGCGGGGGTCAGACCATGAACCCCTCGGCCGAGGAGCTGGCCCAGGCCGCCGCGAAGCTGCCCGGTGAGGAGGTGATCATCCTACCCAACAACAAAAACATCGTCCTGGCCGCCCGTCAGGCAGCCGAGCTGTGCCGGAAGCGCATTCACACCGTGGAGACACACTCGCCGCCCCAGGGGATTGCGGCCATGCTGGCCTTCAATCCCCATGCGTCCATAGCGCAAAACGTCGCCAATATGACCCGTGCGGCGCAGGCGGTCAAGACGGGCGAGGTGACGACGGCCGTGCGGGAGGCCCGTTGGCACGAGACCGAGGTGAGACCGGGGGATATCATCGGCCTGTACGCGGGCGAACTGGTGTGTTGCGAGGCCACGCCGGAGGCAGCGGTATACCGCTTGTTAGAGCGTATGGACCCGGAGGGCGAAGCCGAGATTTTCACCCTGTACTACGGCCGGCCGGTGACGCCGGCCCAGGCCGAGGCGTTGCGTGCCGACCTGGCGGCGCGTTATCCCGATCGCGTGATCGAGATGCTGGCCGGCGACCAGCCCTATTACCACTATCTGATCGCCGTGGAGTAGCTCACCCGTGTCTGCGGCCCGTATTCTCATCGTCGAAGATGAGCGCGCGGTGGCCCGGGGCCTGGAATACGCGCTGAGCAGCGAGGGTTTTCAGGTCCTGTGGGCCAAAACCGGCCGACAGGCGCTGGAAATGGCCCACCGTGAGGCCCCCGATCTCATTCTGCTTGACATCCGCCTTCCCGACATCAGCGGTTTCGATGTCTGTCGTCAACTGCGTGCCGCCGGTCATCGCCAGCCCATTCTGATGCTGACGGCCCGTGACGAGGAGGTGGACAAAGTCCTGGGGCTGGAGCTGGGTGCCGACGACTACATCGTCAAGCCCTACAGCCTGCGTGAGGTCATCTCGCGCATTCGCGCCCAACTCCGTCGCGCCTACGGCGAATTGAGCGGAGCCGTTCGTGGGCACAAGCTGCAGTTTGGCACCCTCGAAGTCGATCCCGAACGCCTTGTCGCCAGCAAGGCGGGTCGCCCTCTGGACCTGACTCCCACCGAGTTCCGTCTGCTGCACTATCTGCTCAGTCATCCCGATCGGCCCCTTACGCGCGATCAAATTCTGGAGGCGGTGTGGGGCTATGACAGCGAAGTGGATTACGACCGCACGGTGGATGTGCACATGCACCGGTTGCGCCAGAAACTGGAGGACGATCCGGCGAACCCGCGTTACTTTGTCACGGTGCGGGGGGTGGGGTACAAGTTTCAGCCCTAAGGAAACACGTCCGGACTTTGCCACCCACATGGCGCTGTCGGCGAAGATGGAACGGCCTTCGTGCCGACTGCAGGCGTCGGCCGTCGATCTGCGGCTTTCGGTCGGCACAGGCCGATGTCCGGGCCAACATGCCTGTGGAGGCTGATGTGCCATCGGTGCCCGGTAGCGGACAGGCGGGTACATGACGAGAGACAAGGGACGGCGTGGTGGGATTTTCGATTCCGTGTTCGCATGCCTGCGGCGGCGGATGGAGGGGATAGGGGGTAGAAAGCGGCATTTGACATGGCGGTTTTTTTTTGTGGTAGTAAACGCCGCAATCCATCCTTGCCATCTGCCGACGGGGGTCTCCACGGCAGGGGCGCCCTCGGCGGCAGGGAGGGGCATAACGTTCTCATCCGGCGGTGAACAGGGCCGAGGCGGGTTTCAGCCTGTGCCGGCGCTTTGGAGGCCGAGATTGGCTTTCGCTCTGCCACCTCTGGGCCTGATTTGATAGGAGGTAGAGCAGCATGCAACGCTTTTGGTTGTGGTTTCTCGGCCTGCTGGTTGTGTCGGCGCTGCTGGGGGTGTGGGCGCTGCCGGCGAGGGCAGGAACGACCTTTATCGTCAATACCACGGCCGACAACGAGGACGGTGATGGCGCTTGCACCCTGCGCGAGGCGATACGGGCGGCGAACAATGAGGTTGCCAGCAACGACTGCGGTGACGGGAGTGATGGCGACGACACCATCACCTTCAGCGTGAGCGGGACGATCGTACTCAGTTTGCAGTTGGATATCGTGACTACGAGCACAGCGGAGAAGCTGACCATTGACGGCAGCGGGCAGACGATCACCATCAGCGGGGGTAACTTCGTGGCGGTGCTCGTCGTGGGCGCAGGCGCGGAGCTGACGCTGAAGAATCTGACGGTTGCCAACGGGAAGGTGCAAAGCTCCGTGGCTGATGGTGGCGGCATCTACAACAGGGGCATACTGACGATCCAAAACAGCACGATCTCAGGCAACAGTGCTGGGGAATACGGCGGCGGCATCTACAATAGCGGCACACTGACGATCC
>JBBINH010000005.1:0-103135 GCA_037443945.1 Caldilineales bacterium | reverse complement strand
GTACGTTTCCCAATCCAGAGAACTGACCTGGGAAGCTCACGACAAATCTGTTTCTGTTCTCTCAGGTATGAGTGGAGGCTAAAAAGCCGAGAGGGGGCATATAAGCCCCCTCTCGTTGCGACAAAGCTCAGGAACCTTGCAGAGCCGTCTCGATCTGCTGCTGGGCGTTGGTCATCGCCTCTTCCGGCGTGGCCGCACCCTGCTGGATCAGAACGAGCGCATCGCCCCACGGACCCCAAACGGCCGACATTTGCGGAATGTTGGGCATGGGGACGGCATTGGCGCCGGCCACGCCGAACTTCTCCATATCGGGATCGCCGGGGTTGTTGCGCACGGCCAGGAGGGCCGAAGGCCGCGGGTCGGCCTGGAACAACTGACGCATCGCCTCTTCGGTCGCCATGAACTCGGTCAGGAAGGCCTGGGCCAGGAGCACGTTCTGGCTGAAGGCGCTGACGAAGAAGCCCTGACCGCCGAGGAAGGGTTGGCTGGGACCGGCCGGCCCCTCGGGGAAGGCCGCGATCTCATACTTGGCCCCGGCATCGCGCATGCGGGTCAGGGCCCAGGGACCGGTGATCATCATGGCGCATTCGCCGGTCTCAAAGGCTACATGGTAGGTGTCCCAGTCCATGTCCTTGACGACGCTGCCCTGGGCAACCATATCGGCCAGCCACTGCGCCGCGGCGATGGAGCCCTCGTTACCCACGCCGATGTCGCTGGGGTTCCAGGTGCCATCGGGATTGAGACCGAAGACATAACCTCCGAAGGCCGTCTGGATGGGATAGAAGTGATAGGGATCGCCCTGCTGGCGGCAGAATCCGTACTTGGCCTTGCCGGTGTCCTGCAGCTCTTTCGCCAGGGTCTTCACCTCATCCCAGGTGGCCGGCACCTGGCTCACCAGGTCGGGATTGTAGAAGAAGGCGATGTTTTCGGTTGCGTAAGGCATGGCCACCAGCTTGCCCTCGTAGCGGAACATGTCGAGGGCGGCCGGGAAGAAATCCTTGGCCTTATCGCCCAGGTCGATCTCGGCCAGAATGCCGTTTGTGTAGAGTTCGCCTACCCAGTCATGGGCGCCGATGAAGATGTCAGGCCCTTCGCCGGCAGGGGCGGCGCGCTTCACGTTATCGCGGATATCGCCGAAACCGATCTCGCTGATCTCCAACTTGACGCCGTATTGGGCCTCAAAGGCGGCAGCCACGGCCTGAAGCGCCGGGGCGCGGGTGTTATCGGCCCAGACCTTCAAGGTGACGGCAGGGGGCGCTGGGGTCGGAGTCGGCGGAACAGGGGTCGGCGTGGGGGGAGCGGGAGTGGGGGTCGGGGGGACAGGAGTCGGTGTGGCGGGAACGGGGGTTGGTGTGGGCGGGACGGGGGTCGGCGTGGCGCCGGCGCAGGATGCCAACACCATGGCGACCATCACGAGCATGAGGAGAACCGGGTAGGTTCGGCGAAACATCTTCTGCCTCCTTTGGAGCAAACTGAGAACGAAAAGCAAGGGCTAATCGGTGGGGGCGGGACCGGTAGAGGTCCGGATGATAAGTTGACATTCGACCTGACTCTGTTCGCGAGGCTTTTCTCCTGTTTGAATGCTGCGAATAAGGATAGACGCGGCCCTTGCCGTCATTTCGGCATAGGGTACATAGAGGGTCGTTAAGGCAGGATGAGCATGGGCTGCGGCCAGAGATCCATTGGTGCCCACCACGGAAACGGCTTCGGGAACAGGGATATGCCGTTCGCGCAAAGCCCGCAAAATCCCCAGGGCCATAAGATCGTTGGCCGCGTAATAAGCAGTCGGCGCCCGCACTCCCAGGCGTATCATGCGCTGGACGGCCTGATAACCGCCATCCTCGGCAAAAAAGCCATAATCGACCCATTCCGGCAACGGTTCGATGCCGGCCTCGGCCAGCGCGGTTTGATAGCCGAGCAGGCGCTCAACGGTAACGGCCACATCGGGGTCGCCGCCGACAAAGGCAATGCGCCGATGGCCGAGGCGGATCAGGTAGCGGATCACCTCGGCCGTGTAATGGCGATCTTGGGATTCGACAAAGGCGACTTCGGCCGCAGGGATATCGGGGCGACCGATAACGACGAAGGGGATATTGAACTCGAGTAAGGCGCCGATGACATCCACATCCAGGCGGTAGCTGAGGATGATCACCCCATCGGCCTGACGTGACCCAACGATATCGTACAACTGGGTGACTTCATCCATATGACCGCCGCTGCCGCCCACCAGAACCCGATAGCCGTACTTATAAGCCACCTGTAATAGGCCTCGCATCACCTGGGGGAAGAAACTATCGTCAAAATAGCCATCGAAAACATGGGGGACAACGATGGCAAGCATGTTCGTGCGCTGCAGCGTCAGCGAACGGGCGATGGCGTTGGGCTGAAAGCCAAGCGCTTCGGCGGCTTCCAGAACGCGTTCGCGTGTAGCCTGGCTGATATACGGTTTGCCTGAGAGAACCCGACTCACCGTACTGGGATGGACTCCGGCCCGAACGGCCACATCGCGAATGGTGGGCATAACTGCGTTCTTCAACAAGCGCTCCGATAAAAACAGACCACGACAGACTGCGTCGATAAGAGCGACCGAAAGCGGTAGACGAGGCTACCTCGACAGCATAGGCGAGGCCATGGCCCTGTCCTTGCAACCGCTTGCAGATGAGCCGATTCTAACCGCAACCGGTTGCAATGTCAAGATAGCCCTGATCCCCGATGCGATCTTTATTGTCGATCCCCGTCTCAAAACCGGCAAGGCTCATGTTCGGACTTTGTGCCAACGAGTTGCCCCTTGCTCTCCCCTCACCCCTCTGTCCCCTCTCCCGTCGCCGCAGGCGAGTGGGAGAGGGGAGGGCAGGGGAGGGGTGAGGGCCATAGCCCGTTCTCGTTTCGTCCGAGGTTGCCCTTCCTCGATGCCAATGGGATAATCATGGGCAAACCCTTCATCTCCGATGTCTCCGTATTCCCTCAGAAGGAGCTAACCGTATGTCATCCGATTGCATCTTCTGTCAGATCATCGCCGGCACCGTCCAGTCGGAAATGCTCTATCAGGATGAGCGGGTGAGTGCCTTTCGGGACATCCGCCCGGTAGCCCCGGTGCACATCCTCATCGTTCCCAACAAACACATCGCTTCGGTCAACGACGTCGAAGAAGCCGATGAAGCGGTTCTTGGTCATCTGCTGTTGACGGCCAAACGGCTGGCCGCCCAGGAGGGCATCGCCACCACAGGCTATCGCCTGATCATCAACACCGGACCTCATGCGGGTCAGGTCGTGTTCCATTTGCACCTGCACCTGATCGGCGGCCAACGGATGCGTTATCCTATGGGCTGACATGGAGTTGCGGGCCTGGTTATTCGGTACGCTGACCGTCTTCGACCCCCAGGGACGCCCCCTCGATCTGGGTTCACCGACAACGCGGGCCCTCCTGGCCTATCTCCTTTTGCACCATCACGAGGCGGTCGATCGGCGACGTCTGGCGTTTGTGTTGTGGCCCCGGACCACCGAAAGCGCGGCACGGCGCAACCTGCGCCAGTATCTGCATCATCTGCGCCAGGTCCTTATGCCCCTGGAAAGCCAGGAGGAATGGATCGTCAGCATCGGTTCGACCCTTGCCTTTCATCCCCGGGTGCGGCTGTGGCTGGATATCGAAGCCTTTGCCCACGGCGTACGTCCTGAGGCCGGCATCGATGAAGCCTTGCAGGCCGTCCAGCTCTATCGGGGCGATCTCCTCGAGGACCTGTATGAGGACTGGTGCCAACCTGAACGCGACCGTCTGCGACGCCTTTATCTGCATACCCTGGACCGTCTGACCCAGGCCCTGGTCCATACCGGTCGGATAGGGGAAGCCATCCCTCTGGCGCAGAAGTGGGTTGCTCTGGAACCGTTGGATGAACAGGCCCGCCGTCGCCTGATGACCCTCTATGCTTTACAAGGTGAGCGCGCACGGGCTTTGGCCGAATATCAGCAATTGGTGCGGGTTTTGGCCGAGGAAATCGGAGCCGAACCCCTGCCGGAGACCCAGGCACTCTTCCAATCCCTCCAACGTGGGGAGGTCTATCCTACGGTCGAAACGCTACCGGCTGTGGTCATCCGCCGTTCTGCTCCGCCACCGCGGTTACCGGTAGCGGTGCCGCTGGTCGACCGTCAACAGGAGTTGGCGTTGCTCGAGCAACGCTATGAGGAAGCCCGACAAGGCCAAGGACAGCTGATTCTTCTGGCAGGCGAGGCCGGGATCGGCAAGACCCGCCTGGTGCATGAGTACCTGGCCCGTCATCCGCAGGTCCCGGTTCTGCAAAGCGTCTGCTATGAATTGGAGAGCATGCACGTCCTGGCGCCGTTGCGCCAGGCGTTGGAGGAGAGCCCCCTGGTCTCCGAGTTCCTGCTGGCGCTGCGGCCGCAGGCACCGCCCTGGTTGGCCCCCCTACTGGCCTTTTTGCCGCGTTTCCAATCCCTCTTTCCTTATCTGGCGTTTCCCACCACACCGGATGCACAGACGCTGCGCGAGGCCTTGATCCAGTTTTTCCTGGCCCTCAGTAATCGGGTCGAACCACCCCTTCATCTCGTTCTCGATGACCTCCATTGGGCCGACACCCTGACCTGGGAGTGGCTGGTCGGCCTGACACGCCAATTGACCACGGTGCCCTTGCTCGTCTTGGGGCTTTATCGGCGCGAAGATTTGCCTTCCGATCGGCAACCCTTGCTGCGGTTAATCGAACGCAGTCATCTGGCCCTGAGCTTTACTCTCCCTCCCTTAAGCCCCGAGGACACGGTCCGTCTGGCCGTGCATGTGGTGCCGGCCATGCCGACGGATGCCATCTTTCGTCAGCGGCTCTACCGGGAGACGGAGGGCAACCCGTTCTTCATCATCGAGACGGTCAAAGCCTTGCAAGAGAGTCGGCCTGAGGGTCGTCTGCCGTTGCTGACCACATCGATCCAGGAGGTGCTGCAGGCGCGGATCGAACGTTTATCCCCGGCCGGTCGTGAGGCATTGGCTGTGGCGGCCGCGATCGGACGGCCGTTTTCGCTCGCTTTGCTGCACAGCATCCTGGACCGTCCGCGCGAGGAGCTGATCGCCGAACTGGAAAGCTGGGAGCAGCGGGGCCTTATTCATGAAGTGCGTCAGGGTTACGATTTCCGCCATGATAAGATACGCCAGGTGGCCTACAACAGCCTCAGTCGTGCCCGGCGCGAGTATATCCATGGCCGTATCGCCGAGGTCCTCGAGCGCAGTCTTTTCCCGGTGGAGCCGGCCACTCTGGCCTATCACTATACCCGCAGCGATCGGCCGTGGCAGGCGCTTCCCTATCTCACCCGCGCCGGGGAACAGGCCTTGCAGATGCGCTCCTATCATGAGGCGCGGCAATTCGGTCTGCAGGCCGTCAACCTGCTGGGCCAGATGGGCAGTCCGATGCCGCAGGCGCAGCGGATTGAGCTCAATCTGCAATTGGCCCAGGCCTACGCCTTCAGCGGGAACCTGGGCCGGGCCATTGCCATCTTGAGCGAGACCGAGCATCTCGCCCACACGCTGGGGGAAGAAAGCCGTTTGGGAGCCATCTTTCGGCGGGCGGCGCAATGCTTCTGGCTGCGCGGACAACCGGCCATGGCCGGTGACTATGCCCGCCGCGCCCTGCGCGTGGCCGAAGAACAAGAGGATTTGGATTTACTTTCGGCCGCTCTGCGCATGCTCGGTCGGGTGAGCATCGCCCTGGCCGCCTTTGATGATGCCATTGCCTATTTGCTGCGCTATGTCCATCGCCATGAAGAGCGGCATGATATCCTGCAAATGCCTCTACCGCCGGATTTGCCCATTGTCTTGGGCTATTTGGGCGTGGCCTACGCCCGGGTGGGCGCGTGGGAGCGCGCCTTGAGCACGGCACAGCGCGGGGTCGAGCTGGCCCGGACTCAACACGGAGAAACCCATCCCACGACCTTTTTCGCCCACATGCAATGGGGGATGATCCAGGCTGCCCGCCATGATTGGGAGGCCGCTCTGGAGGCACTGGCACCTATACCCGAGCTGTCACCTGAGGAATTGAGTCCGCCGACCTACATGGCCCTCAGTCTGCGTGGGTTGGCGCTGGCCCACCGCGGGGCCGGCGCCGAAGGCCTGCGCTTATTGACGATGACCACAAGATGGGCCGAAGAACACGACCATCGCGTGCTGCACTATGTGCCGCGGTTGTTCCTGGCCGAAGCCTCTCTTCTGGCCCGACAGCTCGAGCGGGCGCAACACGAAGCGCGGCGGGCGCACCGGGAGGCCACCGAGGCCAACAATCGCTGGGCCATGGCCATGGCCTTACGCCTTCTGGCCGAGATCGGCGTCCTCCAGCCCCAGCCGGTCTGGTCTCAGATCGAGCGCGATCTGCTCGGCGCCATGCACCTTTTGCGCGCCATCCGGGCCCGGCCGGACCTGGCCCGCGTGTACCTGGCCTTGCGACGGCTCTACGACCGCGCCGGTCAACTGGCCTGGGCGGTGGATTGCCATTTCCGGGCCACGACGATTTTCGAGGAACTGGGCATGATCGACGAGCTGCGCCAGGCGCAGGGACAGGCCGCCTACGAGCGGAGCGGAGCCGTGGTCATTCCCGGTTTACCCTTGCGCGGGCCCAACACACCGGCCTCGGAGGAAGGATAAGGCCGGCGCGCCCACACCCGAGCTTATTGGGCGGACTGCCACAGGCGCAAGAAAGCGATCACGTCGGCCAGTTGGGTTTCGTTGAGGCGGTCCTTGAAACCGGCCATGGCCGTGCCCGGTCGTCCGACGAGCAGAAAATCGACCAGGTCGGCGTTCGTCTGCCCCTGGATAAAGGCGTTGTCACGCAACGCTTTGCCAATACCGCCTTCACCTTGCACGCCATGACAGGGAGCGCAATAGGTGCTGTATACGGCGGCGCCGGCCGTAGGATCGCCCAGTGGCCATTGTTGGCGCAAAGCCTGCAAGGCCGCTTGGGCGCCGGCACGGTCGTCCTGTTCGAGCAAAACGGCCACATTGCGCAACACATCCACCCCGGGGCCCTGAACCACGCCGAGCGCCCGCTCGATGTGAAGCAAGGCACTGTCGCGATCCTCCTGAGCCAAGGCAAACAGCGCGCTATCGAGCAGCTCGGTCACGTTGAAGATGGGCTGAACGGTGCCCCCGGCGCGCCAAGTATCAATCAGCGCGATCACGTCTTCGATCTGGCCGGGAGCGAGAATGGTCCCCCAGGTAGGCATCCCTTTGGCCGGTCGGCCATACCGGATGACATTGCGATACCAATCGTTGTCCAGCGCCTGTAACCGTTCGGGATTGTTCAGGGCGGGAGCCGTGCCGCCGCTCCCGTTCTCACCGTGACAGATGGCACAGGTGTTGGCGAACAAGAGGGCCCCGCGCACCGGGTCGGGTTGAAACGTTACCGGTGTCACTTCCGGCGCCGTCGGTTCCCAGGCCCGGATAAAGGCGACCAGGTCGCGCACCTCTTCATCGGTGAGCGGTCCTCCGTAATCCACACTCCAGGCCGGCATCTGCGTGTTCGGCACCCCCGAGCGAATGATGGAGAAGAACACGCTGTCCAGGGTATTTTTGAGTAGTGTCCGGTTATTCAAGGCCGGTCCCATACCCCCTTCGCCCTGGGCGCCATGACAATTGGCGCATTGCTGTTCGTAGATCAGCCGACCGCGCTGGACCCGTTCGGCCGTAAACGCGGCGGCCGCCCGCTCCAGGCGGGCGGCTTCACCCCAGGTAGCATAAGCCAGGCCGATAATCAGCAGCACGGTGAGGACGAGCCCGACGAGGACATGGGTGGTGTAACGCTCGCGGTCGGACATGTTGGCCTCCTTCAGGCCCCTGTCACTTGGGAAGGGTCGAAACGACCGCGCGTCGTAGGTTTGCCCGTATCCACCCAAACCTCGCCTTTGCGGATGGTGATCGGGAAGGTATCCAACGGCCGCGGGGCCGGTCCGCCGATGACTTCCCCTACCCGGTTGAACAGGGACCCATGGCAGGGGCAATGAAAGCGTTGCTCCTCCTCAACCCAGGGGACGGCGCAACCCAAATGGGTACACTTCTGCCATAAAGCCAAGAAGCCATCCTCGGTGCGGACGATGTAAAAACGCCCCTGGAGAACGCGATTGACGCTGTTGATGGCAAATTCTTCGACCCTGCCGGCATAGACCAGACCGCCGAAGCCACCGGTTGTGACCGGACGCAAAAAGTTGAGCAGGGTAACCACGGCCTGGCCCAGCAAAACGGTCAAGGCACCTGCCCAGGAAAGACCCCAAAATTGCCGACGGCTTAGGAGGCGGGGACGCGATCCACGAGAGGTAGGCGTTGTCATAGCTTTCTCAGGCTTCAGAGATGTTGGAAGGGGTTATAGCCTCCCGGCATGTTCCAGGGCCAATAGAGTTTGAACCCCGGGCCGCGAAAGAGGAAGCCGGTGACGGTGAAAATGACGGCCGACACCAAGAGGATGGTAAACAACAGCAGCAGGACTTCCCGGACATCCGGATGAAATCGTCTCAGGATGACCACCGGAAGCAGAACAATCAGCGCCAGCACCACGGCGGGGATAAGGGCCTGGGCTACCAGCGCCGGAACCACATCCCGTAAGAGCTCGCGCGGGGGAAAGCGGTTGTCCAGGAGGATGAAAGCCGGCATCACGATCAGGGTATAAAGCGCGGCCAGAGCCGTTATCCGTTTCCCGCGCGCCGAGGTAAACCAACGCCCGGCCCCTTCCCGATCGTTATCGAGATACGGAATGGCGAGGACAAAAAGGACAAGCACGCTCGGGATAATAACGGCCATCAAGGTCGGATGCCCGTGTTCCAGCATCTCCTGGAGGCCCATAAAGTACCAGGGGGCCTTGGCCGGGTCGGTGGTCTGGTTAGGGTTGGCAATGGCCTCCAAGGGGGCATCCAGGGCCAACGACATCAGCAACAAGACAACGGTGACCCCCAGGCTAAGCAGCAACTCGATCAGGGCCACCACCGGAAAGGCAAAAACGGTATCTTCCGGGCCGTGATCGATCATGTGGGGAGGAGCGCCGTGGACGAGCTCCACCAACGTGTAGGTTTTGCCCGAGGAACGGGCAAAGGACGCAATGGGGCGTTGGGTTGGACGTGAGGGTGTCGCGGTCATCGCTTGTCGTCCTCTTTCGCCTCATTGGCTGCCAGTCCTCCATCCTTACGCACCCGCCAGATATGCAAGGACGTGAGGAGGAGAATGGCCGTCGGGATGAGCATAATGTGCAGTGCATAGAAACGGGTCAGGGATTCCTGACCGACTTCGGGGCCGCCGAGCAAAAAGGTTTTGAGGGTAGGACCCAAGACGGGCGCGTAACCGGCCACGCTGGTCCCTACGGTGATGGCCCAATAGGCCAGTTGATCCCAGGGCAGCAGATAGCCCGTGAAGCTGGCGCCCAGGGTCAACAGCAAGAGAAAAACCCCGACCACCCAGTTGAACTCGCGCGGGGGTTTGTAGGCGCCCGTATAGAACACGCGAGCCATGTGCAAAACCACGACCAGAACCATCAGATGAGCACCCCAACGGTGCATGTTCCGCAACAGCTGGCCAAAGGGAACCACCGTCTGCAAAGTGAGGATGTACGTGTAAGCCCGCTCCACACTGGGCACATAGTAAAACATCAGCAGCACCCCGGTGAAGGTCAGTTCGATGAAGAGGATGGCGGCGAGCAAACCCAGACCCAAGGAATAGCGCCAGTTCAAGCTCCGGCGACTTACCTTGACCGGATGAAGGTGAAAGAAGAGGTTCGTCGTCATCACCAACGACCGGTCGAGGGGATTATCCGGCCAGCCATGGCGAAAGAACGAACGCCATACACGAGAACGGGTGATCCATGCCAACATACGCTAGCCCTCAAGCAGAAACGAGGATACGTTCTTCGAACCGAAAGGCCTCCATGGTGATGGCACCGGTAGGGCACCGTTTGGCACACAGCGCACAACGGGTACAGGCTTCGTCGTCTTTGAGCATGGCGGCCACCGTCGGGACCACCTCGTCGGCCCAGGCATGGATGGGTGCCCCCAGATGGGCGGCGACCACCTGGTCCAGCAAAGCATCCCCGCTCATCTGGTCAATACGCACGATTTTGAGGCAGTTCCAGGGGCACACATCGACACAACCGTTACAGAGGATGCATTTGCTGCCGTCGAAGATGGTATTGACACTGCATTCCAGACAGCGGGAACCTTGCTCCTGACCTTCTTCCGGTGAATACCCCAATTCGATGACGGAGATACCCGTGCGCCGTTCCACGGGCAGGGAGGGGACCCGGGTGCGCGGCTTTTTGGTCCAATCGGGGAACATGGTATGCCCCGGCAGCGGTGTCCAGTGGACGGTGGTCTCCACCCGATAAGGTTTCCCTTGCAGATAGCGATCGATGCCCAGGGCCGCAAGATGCCCGTCGCGTACGGCGTGGATGATCAGGCGAGGCCCAAAGGCGACATCACCGCCGGCGAAGACGTCGGGGGCGGTCGTCTGCAGCGTTTCGGGATCGACCTGGACCAGCCCTCGCGGGGTGATGGCGATGTCGGCGGCGCCGCCGAGGGCCTCCAGATTGGCTTTTTGGCCGATGGCCAGGATAACGGTATCGCATTCTAAAACGTGCTCGGTACCGGGTTTGAACTTGGGGTTGAAGCGCCCCTGCTCATCGAAAACCGAAGCCACCTCGATAACCTCCAGGCCGCGCACCCGGCCTTGTTCGCCCAGAATGCGGTTCGGCCCCAACCGTGGGAAGATTTGAATGCCTTCCTCCAGAGCCTCTTCGATCTCAAAACGGGAAGCGGGCAGTTCTTCCCACGATTCCAGCGCGATGAGGAGCACATCGGCCACCCCCAGACGTAAAGCCGTTCGGGCCACATCCAGGGCGGCGTGCACGGCATCGGCTTCCTCTTCGGCACGGGCTTCGCTTTCGGCCAGGGCCCCGGCCTGGGCGGCGGTGAGCTGCCCCAGGCGCAAGGCCGTGCGGGCGGCATCCATAGCCACATCCCCGCCACCCACCACGATGACCCGCCTTCCTAACTGCACCCGGTAACCCAGGTTGTAATTGAGCAGCAGATCGACGGCCGTTATCACCCCATCGAGATCGGCCCCCTCGATGTTCAGGCGTCGTCCTTCCATCAACCCCAAGCCCAGATACACGGCATCATATTGCCGTCGTAGGTCGGCCAGGGTGAGCTCACGGCCGATAGGGGTATTGTAATGAATTTCCACGCCCAGAGCGAGAATGCTCTCGATCTCGGCTTCCAAGGCCTGTTGGTCGATCCGATAGATGGGCACTCCGTAGCGGATCATCCCTCCGGCCTTGGGGCCGGCCTCGTAGATGACGACCTTATGCCCCAACAAAGCCAGATCGTGGGCCACAGTCAGACTCGACGGTCCGGCGCCGATGACGGCGACGCGGCCCTGTTTACGACCGGGAGTCGCGGCCAGGGCCATCAGATTCGTCCGGGACCAGCGGACCCGAGCATAGGTCATTTCAGGACCCTCGCCGGGCAGGGTTCGTCGTTCGGGCGGTGGGGTCGGATAAGGCCCGAACGCAACGTCCTCCAGCGGAATAAACCCAGGAGGCTGCGCAGAAACACCCGGCAGATGCTGTTGTGCTTCCGGGCCGTAACGCTCGCTCAATAAGCGCTTAAGCGGTCGAATGGCGACGGGTTCGTAATCCGGACCGATGACACCCCGCCGGCAAGCTTTCTCACAGGGGGCCCCACAGATGCGTCCACAGATGGTCGAAAGTGGGTTGGGGTCGTGGGCCATCTCATAGCCCAATTCCCACTCCCCCCGGGCAATGGCCGTGACGTAACCGCGGGCATCGGTATGCACCGGGCAGGCCTGTTGGCATTTGATCTGGGCGCGCCAATCGTCAACCTGGGGGACTTTGACCGTATAGCGAGCAGGCATTCCTCCTCCTTGCCATAAGAAAGCCCCGGCTCTCAGGCCCGGTTCGAGAGCCAGGGCAGAGCGCAATAAGGTCGTGATGGCTTATTGCAATGTGAGCAGGAAGGCCACCAGATCGTTAATTTGTTGTTCGCTCAGATCCCGGCCATAATACTGATACATAACCCCTGCCGTGAATCCTGCAGCCACGTGGGCATTCGGATTCACAATGGAGTCGCGCAAAAACGCTTCGGCCGACATGCCCGGTACGGCCGTCGCTGCCCTCGTGGCGATATGCGCCAGAGAAGGGCCGACGATCACCTTATCCGGCTCCAGGGAATGACAGGTGCCGCACCCCGGAGCCGAGTTAGACCCAAGCGTGGCCTGATTGAAGAGCGCCTTACCTTGTTCGGCCGACGAACCACCACCGGCTTGTTGACCACCGCCGCAGGCAGCCAGAGCGAATACCAAAAGAATAACAACGAGGAGAAAAGCGCGTGGCTTCATCGTAGTTTACCTGTTTTTGAGAGAAGAGGGGAGTTCGAGAAAGCCGCGAAGCGGGCACCTCGGCAGGAGATGCCCGACTTCGCATGTCCGTTCACCACACCTTAAAACCGGGTGACGTGAGTTGCGCCTGGCCGATCAACTGAACCAACATGGGACCATAGGCCAGCGCGATCAAAACGGCTGTCCCTGCCAGCCAAGGCACCCACCGATCCAGCCAGATCGGAGTCAGTTGTGGCTCGCTCACCGCCTCGGCAACCGGCATTTCCACCGGCTTGCTCAACGGCCGTGAGGCGAAGACGGTACCGAGCACGTTGATAAAGTAGGCGAGGAGGCTTAGGAAGAGGAGCGTACCGCCAATGGCTACCTCGATCAGGAAGGGCGTCCATTCCGGCGAAGCATAGGGCGCCGCGCCCAACATGGTACGTCGCGGCACGCCGAAGCGCAGACCGAGAATGTGCAGACCGTTCCCCAGGAGGATCATACCGAAAAACCACAGCCAGCTTTGCACCAGGGCCAGCTTGCGGTTCCACAGCTCTTTGCCCGTCATCTTGGGCAACAGCCAGTAGGTGATGCCCATGAAGGTCAGGGTGACGGCCGTCCCTACGGTGAGATGGAAATGGCCGGCCACCCAACTCGTGTTGTGCACCACCAGATTGACGCTGTACGAGGCATTGGTCAGACCGCCGATGCCGCCAAAAGCAAAGATGATCATGGCCAGATTCTGGGCGGCATAGGAGGGATCCTTCCAGGGCAGCTTGAAGATCCAGCCGAACAGCCCTTTACCACCCCGGGCCCGACCCCCTATCTCCAGCGAAGCCACGACGGTAAACGCCGTCATCAGGCTGGGAAAAGCCACCGAATAGGTGAGAACGGCATGGATGAACTTCCAGCCCGCCGGCACACCGGGGTCTACATACTGATGGTGGAAGCCCAATGGCACCGAGAGCAGCAAGAACAGCCAGAACCCCAGCCGGGCCAGGGCATCGCTGAACATCTTGCCCCCGGCCTGTTTGGGCAGCATTCCATACCAGGAGAGATAGGCCGGCAACAGCCAGAAGTACACAAGGGGATGGCCTGTGAACCAGAAGAAGGTCCGTGCCAATTGGGGATCGGTGCCCTGGATCAGGCCCAACGACCAGGGGATGAGCATACCCAACATTTCGGCCGCTACCCCAAGCGTGGCGATCTGCCACATGACCATCGTGATCAGGGCGCCAAAGGCCAGGAACGGCGTGCGCACACCGGGGTTGTCGCGGCGCCAGGCCCCATAGGTGAAGTAGAGGTTATAGCCCACGATCCACGACCCTACCACCACCAGGGTCAGG
Organism: Caldilineales bacterium; assembly: GCA_037443945.1. GTDB lineage: Bacteria > Chloroflexota > Anaerolineae > J102 > J102 > SSF26. The sequence continues at coordinate 89,431 of JBBINH010000005.1, read as the reverse complement.
CCAATGTAGAAGAACGGATTGGCCTTCAGGGGCGGATAGAAGGTGTAGAGGACCGTAGCCAGATTGAGCAACAGGGGAATGGCCGCCATGACCAACCCTACGACCATGACGATCAGCGCCAGCTTGTTCAACCATGGATAGCGCAGGGGGCGCTGCAGGCTACGGGGAACGATGTAGGTGAAAAAGCCTGTGATGAAAAAGGTCGTCCATACCAGGGCATTTAGCACGGCATGGAGGGTCAGCCCCTGGTAATAGCTCTGGATCCCGGGGGCCAGATAGGAATACAAGTTGACCTTGGCATGTTCCCAAGCCTGCAAGGGACCAAACCAGGAACCCAAAGCCAGGGCCACGAGGGCAATGCCGATATGCCAGGCGGCTATCTTATCGTCGGAAGCATAGGCTTTCTCGTTCATGGTTTTCCTCCTTCGTCTCTACGGTTCGACTACGACTTTACCGAACATGATGTGATGGCCCACACCGCAGTACTCATGACAGATAAAACGATACTCCCCCGGTTGCCTGAACGTCGCCGTCAGTTTCGATACTTGGCCGGGTAAGACCATCAGATTGACATTGGTTCCTTCCAGTTGGAAACCGTGCTGAACATCCTTGCTGGTGATGTAGAGGGTGATGCTGGAACCGGCCTTAACGGTGATCGTGTTGGGCAAAAAGGCCCATGTTTGGGCCAGCATATAGGCTTCGTACTTGCCGGGGGCCAGCTCGCGCAGACCCGGTTGGGCCCATGGGCCTTCCTGAGCCACCGTATTCGGGTCCACCCGCATTTCGGGAGAAGGAACCTGGATGCCATACGCAAAGCTGCTAAGGCTAATGGCGATGACAAACAAAACGAGCAGGCCCACGCTCATCAAGAGCCAACGCTTTTCGTAGACATCCACGTGGAGTTGGGGTCTGACATGGCTACTCATCGGGTTACACCTCGCTCAAGCAACGTCAGATAGACGGTCCCCCACAAAATGAGGATGAGGAGAAAGAAGAGCACCATCAAGGCTATGGTGCCGACCGGCTTAGGATACTCGGATGGTTGCTTGGATTCTCGACTCATAACGGACCTCCTGTGCTACTGTTGGCGGATTTCCACCTCGAGGGTGATAGCGCCCGCCTTCTCGAAATGAAGTGTTAACGGGATGCGCGCTCCCGGTTGAAAAGCCTCGCGTTTGTGCATACACATCACATGCAAGCCACCCACCTTGAGTTCCACCTCCCCGCCGGCCGGGACGGGGATGCTCCCGACGGGCTGCATCGTCATAACCCCTTGGGCATCCATAACGGTTTCATGCAGCTCGGTCATACCACAGGCAGGCGATTCGGCGCCGACCAGGCGGTCGGGCTGCTTGCCCGTGTTACGGATACGCATGTAAATGGCACCGTTTTCGGCGGCTTTTGGGGAAGGACGACCCCAAACCTCCTCCAGAACGATGGTTTTAGCACCGGCTCGTTGGCAGGCGCTTAGTCCCGACAAGATAAATACAGCGATAATAAACAGAAACGAGAGATGTCGCATGCTTTTACCTCCTTGATAAAAATCTATCGTAGCATGTATCGCAAATCCGCAAAAATCTCATCAAAAGTAGCACCAAACGGAAAGATTAACTTGATATATCCGTCTTTATCTATTACTGTTTGTGTGGCAGTATGATCAACTAGATAATCCTTACCTTCTTGTTCGTTTTTGCGATAATAAATACCGTATAGCGTAGCAATACGGGCGATCTCATCGACTGAACCGCTCAGTCCGATAAAGCGCGGATCGAAATGACGCACATAATCCGCCATTTTGGCAGGCGTATCCCGTTCCGGATCGACCGTGATCATCAGCAACTGCACCTGATCGGCTTTATCGCCCAGGAGTCGCATCACTTTAGCCCATTCGCTAAGCGTAGCCGGACAGACATCCGGACAAAAGGTGTAGCCGAAATACAACACCACCACACGACCGCGCAGATCGCTCAGGCGTAGTGGTTGCCCCTGGTGGGTCATCAACGTGAAATCGGGCGCCGGCTGGGGTGATTGCATAACCATGCCGTGAAAGGTATAGGGACGCCAACAACCGGCCACACCGATCACGAACAAGGTTAGAACGAGCAAGACGGCGGTCCGAACCATAGGCGGAACGTTCCCGGTATTCCCTAGGGAGCGTAGCAGAGGAAAAGATGGGCGGCCTCGTAGGCCAGACGGGCAGCGCCGCGGCTGCGGCGGATCTCCTGGGCCAACACGCCGATATGGCGTACGATCCGATCCACATCGGGGGTTAGCGTGCGATATCGATATTCCCCGCGCACGATGCCCCACCCATCCACGAGGATGTAAACCGGATCGAAGGCAAAACTGCCATCCGGCCGCGCCTGATAATACACCGCAAAACCCTCGCCGATAATGGTTTTGAGGCGGTTGGGATCGGAGCCGGTGACAAAACGCCACTGACGTTCATCGACTTCAAGCTGCCGGGCATAGGCTTTGAGCACCGCCGGGGTATCGTGGACCGGGTCGAAGGAAAGGGTCACCAGGGTGATGGGAACCCCTCCCAGGTCTTGTTGCCGAAGCCGCTCCTGGACGGCCTTCAAGGTCATGGCCGTTTGGGGACAGGGAGGCAAACAGCGGGAATGGGTGAAGGTGTAGAGGACAATCCGGCCACGCAGGTCTTCGTTGCTGAGCCAATGTCCATCCTGGTCAAGCAAAGCGAAAGCGGGCGCCAGACGAATGCGGGGTAACACCTGAATGGGTTGCCAAAGGACAAACGCAAAAACGGCCAACACAAAAAGGAAGACGATACCGCTCAGAGCATAGACCAGGTACCGTTTCATCAGGCCTTGTTCCCGGCAAAGGAGCCTTCTTCGGTCAACACCCGTACCAGCTCCTCGCGACGGACATTGCGAATGACCTGGGGAGTGTAGATGGTCAGGTCATTGGCGCTCATCGTCAGGCAAACGACTCGGGTTACTCTGTCGGCCCCGTCCGGGACCGACGGTAGACTCATGGCGAACAAAGGGATCTCGGTAACGACAAGGACCACATCGACCGTCTGGCAGGCCAACCACTTCTGCGCTTTGGACCAGTTGTCCACCGTCGCCACGATGCTGAGGCTGTCCGTTTCGGCAAGGAGTCGGCACAACCCTTCGAGTAACAAACCGTGGCCGACGAGGAGAACGCGGGTAGGCATATCGCTCATCAGTGTAAGCTATATACCCGAATTTGTCTTCGTTCTTATAGGCACAATTCGATACCCCAAAAGGCTAACAAAAGTCTTCGCCCTCCTTCCCCATAAGGATTAATCCGGTAGGGCGCTTTCCCGGTTTGGCACCCCCTGCTTTGGGTCATATCATTGCCCGGCGCTCTCTCGCCGGGACACCCCCGTTTGCGGTGCCCCACCCCGGCATAACACGCCTACCCCGCAACGCCCCTCCGTTCGACTCAGGACCGAGGATGGCGATCGTTCAGGAGATCGTGGCTGACCGCCCAGGCCGCCGCTTCGGCGCGACTGCGCAAATGCAGTTTGTCGAGAATGCTGCGCAGATGGGCCTTGACCGTGTGGGGCGAGAGCCCTAACCGCGCGCCGATTTCCTTATTGCTCAACCCGCGGGCTACCCAGCGCAGGATCTCCATCTCGCGGGCGGTGAGCGGTTCCTCGCGAGACCGAGAGGGGGTCTGGGCCATGGCCGAACCGGCAACAGCCTCGACGAATTTGACCATCATCGGCGGGCTCAGGACGGCTTCGCCGGCATAGACACGACGGATCGTCTCGATCAACTCGCCGCCGGTACTGTTTTTCAGGATATACCCACGGGCTCCGGCCTGAAGGGCGGCGAGAAGATCCTCTTCCTGCTCGGAAACGGTCAACATCACAATCCGGGCTGCCGGATAAAGCTGGCGCAGGCGTCGGGTTGTCTCGACTCCGCCCAGGCCGGGCATACTCACATCCATCAACACCACATCGGGCCGCAGGGCCTGAACCTGGGGCAGAAGGTCCTCCCCGCGGCTGTAACCGGCCAGGACATGCATATCCGGCGCATCGGCCAACAAGCGGCTCAATGCCTCGCGGAACAAATGGTGATCGTCAACCAGGACAACCCGGATCATCCTTTACGCTCGTACGGGATGCGGACAATGACCCGTGTTCCCTGTCCTGGGCCGGTGGCAATGGTCAGACTTCCACCGATGGCCTGCGCACGCTCACGCATAATGGCCAGACCATGGCTACGCCGATGCGCAGGCACCGAGGGGACGGGAAACCCACGGCCGTTATCGGTGATACTCAATTCCCATTCCTGCTCGGCGGAGCGCAGATTGACCCAAACCTGTGTTGCCCCCGCGTGTTTGCGGACATTGGTCAGCGCTTCCTGGACGATGCGCAATAGATGCAGGCTGGTGACGGGGTCGGGAGCGTAAGGTGTGGGCGATTCGACGGTGCAGAGGACGGTGAGGCCGCTTTGGCGACCGAATTCCCCCACATAGGTGCATAGACGTTCGACGAAATCTTCCGTTTTTTCCACGTTGAGCCGCAGTCCATCGATGGCTTCGCGGGCATCGATGTAAGCCGCGCGCACGGTCCGGCGCAACTCGCTCAGCTCGTCTTGAGCGGCTTCAAGGCGCCCGCCGGCCAGCAAGGTCTGCAAGCGCTCGGTCTGCAAACTCACATAGGAGAGGGTCTGGGCCAGGCCATCATGGATCTCCCGGGCCAGGCGATACCGTTCCTCCAGAATCCCCATTTGTTCCAGACGTTCGTAAAGCTGGGCCTGGTGGATGGCCAGGGCAGTCTGATGGGCAACGGTGCGCAACAGATCGAGTTGGCCTTCGTGGAAAGCATGATGGCGATGCGCACCCAGGAAGATCGCCCCCATCACACGGCTTTCGATCACGAGAGGAATAGCCACCGCCGAGAGCAAGCCGTGTTGTTGTGCTATGGCCGTTTCCTCCATAAAGACCGGTACACCCCGAACCTGAGCCTGGTGGACCAAATCCAGCGCCAGTTGATAAAAGGGGTGATTCCAATCCGAGTCCAACCCACGGGTCGCCTGACATGTCCAGGTTTGGGTTTCGGGTTGATAGAAGAACACTCCGCCTACCGTGGCCTCCCATCCGCTCAGCAGAATGTCCAGAACCTGGCCGGTAAATTGTCCCAAGGTATGGCTTATCGTGGTCGCCTGATCCAGGGCATAAAGGGTCCGGATCTGGCGGGTACGGAGGCGAGCGCTCTCCAGCATCGCCACGATAGCGCCTCCCAGGATGTTGAGCAGCTGCACCTGGTCCGACGGGGGTCCCTCGCTCGAAGAAAAGTAGGCCGAAAGAATGCCCACACGTTCCCGGTTATGGCTCAAAGGAAGACAAGCCATCGAGCCGATCCCCTCGGCTTGGGCAAGTTCACGAACGCCTACGAAAAGGGGGCAATCGGCCTTGACCTGGGTTTTCAGCGCCGTGCAATTACGGCAACGATCGGCGTCAATGCCTTGCTCCAGTTGGGCGCGAAGACGGTGCAAATAGCGTTCACTCAGACCCCAGGCCATGTCCAACTTGAGCCGGTTCTTTTCCGGATCGAAGGTCACAATGGACGTTGCGCGTGCCTCGGTCAGTTGCAAAGGCGCCTGTGCGGCCAATTCCAGAATGGCCTCTTCGTTTTCGGCGGTCGCAATGCGTTGGCCCCAATCCTGAAGGCGAAGCAACTGCTGGTGACTGGTCTCCAATTCGGTATAGACCTTACGCAGTTGCGCTTCGGCAGTGGCATAGCGCCCGATGGCGGCGGCCAACCAGCTCAACCCCAACCAGGTCACGATGCTCCCGGTTAGCCCAAAGACGGCCAACTCGGTAAACGCGCGCCAGGGCAAGGGTACATAAAAAGCCAGACTCCGACCCGCCCATTCATGAAGGGCCGCCAGGATAAAGACCAGCGGCGCCGTCAACCACCGCAACAGGCAAAGTCGCTCGGCCAATTGCTGCGCCGAAAGGCGGGCAAAACCCGAGGTAGACCTGCGCGTCCCTGGTCTCTGCACAAAAGGGCGAAGGGAGGCGATGATTCGAAGGATTTCCATAAAGCATGCCCTGGCAAGGGGCGGCCGGTAGGCAAAGCATCTTATGGGAGTATAAATCACTCCGGCAGCCGTGACAAGGGACAGGAGGCTTCCACTCCTTATCTACGCCTTCGGGAGGGTCTGTTTTTCTGCCGGAGATTGCCGATACGCTACATTCCGTACCTTGAGGAGACAGGAAACGAAAAACGGATGTGTCGTAGGCTTTCCAGGGCGGTTCCCGGAGTCGGCAAACGTTCAACCGTTCGAGTCTTCCTGCGTTTCGTTGGGGATTGCCGACAAAACGACATCCCCTTAACGCCGCCGTTAACGCTTTGTTAGCGCCGACTGCGTTATAGTGTCGGAACCATCATATGGAGAAAGGGCTATGCAGCGTGGCTTTCAGAGTCCTCTCAACAGGGCGACCTTAGCCCCAGGCGATGTGCAACTGCGCATCGAAAACATCCGGCTGACCTTTGGCGGGGTAACGGCTCTGGTCGGAGTCAGCCTCCAGATAAACCAGGGGGAGATTTTTGCCGTTATCGGGCCCAACGGCGCCGGTAAAACCAGTTTGCTCAACTGCATCAGCGGCTTATACCGCCCGCAACGGGGCCGCATCCTGCTCTATCAGAACGGGGCCGAACACGATCTAACCCGCCTTAAGCCGCACGAAATCGCCCGCTTAGGGGTGGCCCGCTCCTTTCAGAATATCGAATTGTTCCGGCATATGACGGTGCTCGACAACCTGCTGGCCGGCGCGCATATCCACATGCGCAGCCATTTATTGGCCAGCATGGTCTATTGGGGACCGGCGCAGCGCGAACAAATGCGTTTTCGGCGCTTTGTGGAAGACATCATCGAGTTGTTGGAGATCCAAGCGATTCGTCATAAAACGGTGGCCGAACTCCCCTACGGCCTGCAAAAGCGGGTGGAATTGGGACGGGCTTTGGCCCTACGGCCGTCCATTCTCCTGTTGGATGAACCCATGGCCGGGATGAACACCGAAGAAAAAGAAGATATCGCCCGCTTCATCCTCGATATCAACGAAGAGCATGGGGTGACCCTGGTCTTGATCGAGCATGATATGGGTGTCGTCATGGATATCAGCGACCGGGTGGCCGTGCTCAACTTCGGCCAGAAGATTGCCGAAGGCAGTCCGGACGAAATACGGAGCAATCCCGATGTGATCGATGCTTACCTGGGCGAGGAACATTCGGCCTCGCCCTTCCACTAAGGACAAGGCCCCGGCTGCGGGCCGTTTCCGTTACGGTTTGCCTATGGCCGAAACATTCCCTCAACTCCTCTACGCCCACGCCCAAAACACACCGACGAAAGCCGCCCTGCGCGAGCGCTTATACGGCATCTGGCAGACCCTAACCTGGCGCGAGTATTACGAGCATGTCAAGTACTTCGCTTTAGGATTGGTGAGTCTGGGGCTGCAACCCGAACACACCGTCGCCATCATCGGGGATAATCGCCCGGAATGGCTCATCGCCGAACTGGCGGCGCAGGCTGTTGGCGCCAAATCGGTAGGCATCTACCAGGATTCGGTGGTCCACGAAATCGTGTACATCCTCAACCACGCCGATGTGACCTTTATCGTCGTGGAGGATCAAGAGCAGGTGGACAAAATCCTGGAAATGTGGCCCCAGCTCCACGGAGTGCAAAAAGTCATCTATTATGACCCGAAAGGCTTGCGCCATTACAGCGAGGATTTTCTGCTCTACTTTCCGGTAGTCGAGGAGAAAGGACGCCGCTACGAACAGGAGCATCCCGGTTGGTTTGAAGAACGCCTGGCGCAGGGCAAAGGCGACGATATCGCCATCCTCTCCACCACCTCCGGCACGACCGCCAATCCCAAGCTGGCCATGCTCACCCATCGTTCCATGCTGAGCATGGGCCGCAATCTGATGAAAGTCGATCCCCTGACCCCCCAAGACGAGTTTGTCTCCTTTTTGCCGCTGGCCTGGATCGGCGAGCAGATGATGGTCATGTCCTGCGGCATGCAGGTGGGCTTTACCGTCAATTTCCCCGAAGAGCCGGAGACCGTTCAGCACGACCTGCGTGAGATCGGGCCCCGGGTCATGTTCAGTCCGCCGCGCATCTGGGAAAACCTGGTCAGCCAGGTCCAGGTCAAAATCGAAGATGCCACCTGGCTCAAGCAGCAGGCCTACCGGTGGGCCATCGACATCGGCTATCGGATGGCCGATGTGCGCTTTCGGAAGGAGAAAGCCGGGTTCGGGTTGCGGTTGCTCTACGTTCTGGCCGACTGGCTTGTCTTTCAGCCCATCAAAGACCAGTTGGGCCTACGTCACCTCAAACGGGCCTATACGGGCGGTGCGGCTTTGGGGCCGGATGTGTTCCGCTTCTTCCACGCCCTGGGCGTCAACCTCAAGCAGATTTACGGTCAGACCGAGATCAACGGCATTGCTGTCGTCCATCGCGACGGCGACATCAAATTCCAGACGGTGGGGACTCCCATCCCCGAAACCGAAGTCCGTATTGACGAAAGCGGTGAGATCCTCATGCGTTCGCCGGCGGTGATGCTCGGTTACTACCGCAATCCCGAGGCCACGGCCGAAGCCCTACGGGACGGTTGGCTCCATTCCGGAGACGCCGGTTATTTCGATGAAGACGGCCATCTCGTCGTGATTGACCGGGTCAAAGACGTCATGACCCTCCATGATGGCACCAAATTCAGCCCCCAATTCATCGAGAATAAACTGAAATTCAGTCCTTATATCAAGGAAGCCGTTGTCTTCGGTGGAGATTGGCCTTTTGTTACGGCCATAATCAATATTGATTTTGCCAATGTTGGCAAATGGGCGGAAAAACACCAAATCGCCTATACGACCTATACCGATTTAGCCCAAAAACCGCAAGTCTATGCTCTGATCCGCAGGTACGTTGAACAGGCGAATGCCGATCTGCCCCCGGCGGCCCGCTTGCGCCGTTTCCTTTTGCTCCATAAGGAGCTGGATGCCGACGATGCCGAGTTGACGCGCACCCGCAAGGTGCGGCGCCGGCTTATTGCCCAACGATATGCCGATATCATCTCGGCTCTGTACAGTTACGCCTCGCATATTGATGTGGAGACGACCATCACCTATCAGGACGGCCGCACGGCCCGGATTCAGACCCGCCTGGCCATCGAATCCCTTGACGGCAAGGAGTAAGGTATGGACCTTTTTGTGCAACTGACGGTGACCGGCTTGACCAACGGCGCCATTCTGGCCCTGGCGGCCTTGGGCTTTGTGCTCATCTACAAGGCCAGTGATGTGATCAACTTTGCCCAGGGTGAGTTTCTCCTCGTCGGCGCCTACATCACCTATGCCATGGTGGTGCAATTCGGGTTGCATTGGACCCTGGGCATGGCCATGACGGCGCTGATGGCCATCGCGTTGGGTGTGCTGGTCGAGCGTTTCGTGTTACGCCCCCTCATCGGGGAACCGATTATCTCCATCATCATGGTCACCATCGGGCTCAGCAGTTTGTTGCGGGCCGTGGTCAGCATGATTTGGGGGAATCTTCCCCGCAGCTTTCCGCCTTTCATCCCCAGCTATCCGGTCAACCTCTTCGGTGCCGTTGTCGGTGTCGACCGGCTGTGGGCGCTGGGCATTGCCTTTGCGATGTTAGCCCTCCTCACCCTCTTTTTCCAGCGCTCGCGTGCCGGCATTGCCATGCGGGCGGCGGCCGATGACCAGCCGGCCGCTCTGAGTATGGGCATCAGCGTCAAGCGCATCTTTGCCTGGGCCTGGTCGATTGCCGCCATCAGCGCCGCCATCGCCGGGGCTTTGGTGGCCAACATCGTCGGTGTCGGGCCTGAACTGGCCAATTTCGGCCTGCGCGTCTTCCCTGTGGTCATCCTCGGCGGTCTTGATTCCATCCCCGGCGCCATCCTGGGGGGCCTGATCATCGGCCTTTTGGAAACCTACACCGGAGGCTATATCGGTCAGGGATTGAATCAGGTCTTGCCGTTCATCATCTTGGTTGCCATTTTGATGGTACGGCCCTATGGCCTTTTCGGCCAGGAGATCATCGAACGGGTCTAGGAGGAGGCGGACATGGTCTCGGGCATTTACCACACAACCTACGAGCAGGATATGGCGTTGCGCCGCACTCCGGCGCAGAAAATCCGCCTGGTCCTGGTCATCGTCCTGGCCTTGATCTTCCCCTTCCTGGCCAGCCGTTACTACCTCAATCTGGCCAATCAGGTCGGGATTGCCGTCATCGGGGCCATCGGTCTCAATATCCTGGTCGGTTACACCGGCCAGATCAGCCTGGGCCAGGGGGGCTTTCTAGCCGTGGGAGCGTATACCGCCGGCATCCTGACCGCCCGCTACGGTGTGCCCTGGTGGCTATCGACGCCTATCGCCTGCCTGATGACGGCCTTGGTGGGGATGGTCTTCGGAATCCCTTCGCTGCGCCTGAAAGGTCTGTACCTGGCCATTGCCACGCTGGCCGCCCAGGTCATCATCTTGTGGGTGGTCACCCATTGGAAAGCCGTGACCGGTGGGGTCGAGGCCCTGGTCGTTCCGGCGCCGACCCTGTTCGGCCGACGGGTCAACACCGATTTCAACTTCTACTGGGTCATCTGGGGCTGTGCCGCTTTGGTCACCCTCCTTACCGTCAACCTCTTCCGCAGCCGTTTTGGCCGTGCCTTCATTGCCATTCGCGACCAGGACATTGCCGCCTCGGTCATGGGCGTCGACCTGTTCAAGTACAAGCTCCTGGCCTTTGCCATTTCCTCCTTTTTCGTCGGTCTGGCCGGCGCCCTGACGGCCCATTACCGCACCATCGTGACCTGGGAACGTTTTACCATGGATGTCTCGGTCACCTACCTGGCCATGATCATCATCGGCGGGCTGGGTTCGGTCACCGGTTCGTATTTCGGCGCGGCTTTTATGACCCTTCTGCCGGCTTTGTTGACCAATCTGGGACGGGCGCTCAAAGGTACATTTCCTATCGTCGAAGGGTTAATCCCCTTTTTCCAGTTAGCAGCATTCGGCTTGGTAATCATCTTATTTCTGATTTTTGAACCAGAAGGGCTGAATAAGATCTGGAGAGACATCAAAAATTACTTCCGTTTGTGGCCTTTTAGCTATTAAGGGAGGTGATAAGATTTCTTAAAATTTTAGATTGATTTCCGATTTTTTTCTTCTATTTGCTTTTTGGTTAGGAGGATATCCCATGTCGCGTCGCCAACTGATCATCCCATTCGTGTTGTTCGCGGTGCTGATACTAAGTGCCTGCGCCGGTCCTGCGCCGCAAGCCCCGGCGGCGACCGAAGCCGTCCGGCCGCAAGAGCCGGTCAAGGTCGGCGCCATCTTCGACTTGACCGGGGCCACGGCCGATGTCGGCACGCCCTATAGCGAAGGCGTCAAAGGTTTTGTCGAATGGCTCAACAGCAAAGGCGGTGTGGAGGGCCATCCCATTGACCTGGTCTCGGCCGACTATGCCTACAAGGTGGACCAGGCCGAAGCCCTCTACAGCCAGTTTGTCGGCGAGGGAGTGGTGGCCTTTATGGGTTGGGGTACCGGCGATACCGAAGCCCTGCGGCCCAGAATCGCCGAGGACAAAATCCCCTTCATGTCGGCCTCCTATTCGGCAGCCCTGACCAAGATGGACGAGGCGCCCTACAACTTCCTGATCGGCACCACCTATTCCGACCAGGCCATCATTGCCCTCCGCTGGGCGGCGGATGACTGGGCGGCGAAGGGCAACAGCGGGAAGCCAAAGGTGGCCGTCATTCATCACGATAGTCCCTTCGGGCAATCGCCGCTGGAGGATGCCAAGGCCTTTGCCGACGCCAACGGCATCGGCTTCACCAGCCTGCCCATGCCGCGCGGAGCGACCGACTACGTAGCCGAATTGGCCCAGATTCAGCAATTCGGCGCCAATTACGTCATCGTCCACACGGTTTCGAGTCCGGCTGCCGTTTTGCTGAAGAACGCGGCCGATCAGGGCTACAAGAACAGCATGCAATTCATCCTGCTCAACTGGTGTGCGGATGAGATCCTGATCAATCTGGCCGGAGCGGCAGCCGAGGGTGTGTTCGGCGCCCTTCCCTTCACCCCGCCCACATCGCCCGTGCCGGGTCATAAGGACCCCGACGAGTGGTTGAAGAGCAAGGGCTCCAGTCTGGAGGCCAAAGGGCTCCACTATAGCCAGGGCTGGTGGACCATGGCCGTCATGACCGAGGGCATCCGGCGCACCATCCAGCAGGGCAAGCCCGTGACCGGCGAGAACATCCGCGGCGGCCTCGAATCCATCCAGAACTTCGACACCGGCGGTGTCACCGCACCCATTTCCTTCTCACCCACCAGCCACAAGGGCAACAACGCTCTGCGCATGTTCAAGGTGGAGAACGGCAAATGGGTCCAGGTGAGCGACTACATCTCGGCTACACCGTAACCATCTGTGGGGGAGGGATGACGTCGCCCTCCCCCACGCCCAGAGAAGGCGGCTATGTTGACGCTGAACAATATCGAGGTCATCTACAACAAGGTCATCCTGGTCCTGAAGGGGATGTCGCTCCAGGTGCCCCAGGGCCAGATCGTCGCCCTGTTGGGCGCCAACGGGGCCGGAAAATCCACCACCCTCAAGGCCATTTCCGGCCTCCTCAAACCCGAGAACGGCGAGGTGACCGACGGCAGCATCGAGTTCATGGGGCAGGCCATTCAGCGCAAGGATGCCGATGAAATCGTGCGCATGGGCATTTTTCAGGTCATGGAAGGGCGACGCGTCTTCGAGCACCTGACCGTCGAGGAAAACCTGATCGCCGGAGCCTACACCGCTCCCGCCTCTCGCCTGGCGACGCGCATGGAGATGGTCTATCACTACTTCCCGCGGCTGCAGGAGCGACGACGGCAGAAGGCAGGCTATCTCTCGGGAGGTGAGCAGCAAATGCTGGCCATCGGCCGCGCCCTGATGGCCGAACCGAAGCTGATGATGTTGGATGAGCCCTCGCTGGGTTTGGCCCCTTTGCTTGTTCTTGAGATTTTCAACATTATCAAACGCATCAATCAAGAGCAACAAACGACCATCCTTCTGGTCGAACAGAACGCTAATATGGCATTAAAGGTGGCCAATTACGCCTATATCATGGAAAACGGACGTATTGTCTTAGAAGGGTATCCCGCCGATTTGCGCGAAAACGCCGATGTTCGCGAGTTTTATTTGGGTCTTAGTGCCTTAGGCGAACGAAAATCGTATCGCCAAGTAAAGCATTATAAGCGTCGTAAACGCTGGTTATCATAAAAAAAGGATGCCAACAAGGCGTTGGCATCCTTTTCCGGGGGCGATGCAGCCATCATACGGCCATCGTTTCGGGTTCCGGCACGGCCACCGTAAAGACGATTTCGTCACCGCCGCGATCGGCAATGACATGGTCGCCATCGCGGATCTCCCCGCGCAGGATGTCGAGGGCCAGGGGGTCTTGCAGCCGCCGCTGGATCACCCGTTTGAGGGGTCGGGCACCAAAGGCGGGATTGTAACCTTCGGCGATCAGCAGCTCCTTGGCCGCCTGGGTCACTTCCAGGGTGATGCGACGTTCGGCCAACAGGCGGCGCAAACGCCGGAGCTGGATCTCGACGATCTGATAGAGGTGTTCGCGCTGGAGGGCATGGAAGATGACGATCTCGTCAATGCGGTTGAGGAATTCAGGCCGGAAGGCGGCCCGCAGGGCCTCCATGACCCGGCGCTCGACTTCCTCCTGGTTGCCGACTACGTCGAGCAGATACTGACTGCCGATGTTGCTGGTCATGATGATGACCGTGTTGCGGAAATCCACCGTGCGACCGTGCCCGTCGGTGAGGCGCCCGTCATCGAGGACCTGCAGCAGGACGTTGAAAACCTCGGGGTGGGCCTTTTCGATCTCATCGAAGAGCACGACGCTGTAAGGCCGACGGCGAACGGCCTCGGTGAGCTGGCCACCTTCCTCGTAGCCCACATAACCCGGCGGAGCGCCGATGAGACGGGCCACCGTGTGGCGTTCCTGATACTCGCTCATGTCGATGCGCACCCGGTTATGCTCGTCATCAAAGAGGAACTCGGCCAGGGCGCGGGCCAGCTCGGTCTTACCCACGCCGGTCGGACCCAGGAAGATGAACGAACCAAGCGGCCGGTTGGGGTCCTGCAAACCGGCGCGCGCCCGTCGGATCGCCGCCGAAACCGCCCGCACGGCATGGTCCTGCCCGACAACGCGTTGATGCAGGCGCTCTTCCATATGGATGAGCTTTTCGATTTCGCCTTCCAGCAAGCGGCTGACGGGGATACCGGTCCATTTGCTGACCACCTCGGCCACCTCTTCGGCATCCACCTCCTCTTTGAGCAGAGCGCCGGCCGCCTGCAACTCGCGCAGCCGGGCTTCGGCCTGGGCCAACTCCATCTCGGCCTGGCGCAGCCGGCCGTACTTCAACTCGGCCGCTTTTTGCAGATCGTAGTTGCGTTCGGCTTCTTCGATCTGCACCCGGATCTGGTCAATCTGTTCTTTGATGCTGCGGACCCGGCGGATGGCCTCCTGCTCGGCCTGCCAACGGGCCGTCAGCTCGGTCGATTTCGCCTTGAGTTCGGACAGTTCCTTCTCCAGGGCCTGCAGCCGCTCTTTGCTGGCGGGGTCCTTCTCCTTGCGCAGGGCCTCGCGCTCGATCTCGAGCTGCATGATGTCGCGATCGATCTCGTCCAGTTCCTGCGGTTTGGAGTCGATCTGGATGCGCAGACGGCTGGCCGCCTCATCGATCAGGTCGATGGCCTTATCGGGCAGATAACGGTCGCTGATGTAGCGATGGCTTAGCGTGGCCGCGGCGATGACGGCCGCGTCGGTGATGCGCACACCGTGGTGCACTTCGTAGCGTTCCTTGAGCCCGCGCAGAATGCTGATCGTCTCCTCGACGGTCGGTTCATCGACAAAGACGGGCTGGAAGCGGCGTTCCAGGGCAGCGTCCTTCTCGATATGCTTGCGATATTCGTCGAGGGTGGTGGCGCCGATGGCATGGAGTTCGCCGCGGGCCAGCATGGGTTTGAGCATGTTGCTGGCATCCATGGCGCCTTCGGCGGCGCCGGCGCCGACGAGGGTGTGCATCTCGTCGATGAAGAGGATGATTTTGCCTTCGGCCGCCGTGATTTCCTGGAGAACGGCCTTCAGCCGCTCCTCAAACTCGCCGCGATACTTGGTGCCAGCCAACAAGGCACCCAGGTCGAGGGCGATCACGCGCTTATCCTTGAGCGTGCTGGGCACATCGCCTTTGACGATGCGCTGCGCCAGCCCTTCCACGATGGCCGTTTTGCCGACGCCCGGTTCGCCGATCAGGACCGGGTTGTTCTTGGTGCGCCGACTTAGAATCTGAATCACGCGGCGGATCTCCTCATCGCGCCCGATGACGGGGTCGAGCTTGCCCTTACGCGCCTCGGCCGTGAGGTCGCGGCCGTATTTGGCCAGAGCCTCGTATTGGGCTTCCGGTGTGGGACTGGTCACACGCTGACTCCCGCGAATGGTCGCCAGGGCCTGGACGATGGCGTTGTAATCCACTCCCACCCGCGCCAGCAGCTCGCGGATTCCGGCCGGCGCCTTAGGCGACGCCATGGCCATGAGCAGGTGTTCGGTCGAGGTGTAATCGTCCTTCATGCTCTCAGCGATGGCCTCGGCCTCTTCCAGCAGAAGGCTCACTTCCCGGCTGAGGCCGATCTGGCGCGTGGCGCCGGTTGCGCGCGGCTTGCGGCCCAGCGCCTGGGTCAACAGACCCGCGAGGGCGTTGCCATCGATGCCGATGCGATTGAGCACCGAGGGCACCACGCCGCCTTCCTGAGTGACCAAAGCCAACAACAGATGTTCCGGATCGACGGTAGGATGATCGTATTCCTGAGCCAGGTTTTGGGCTTCCAGCAGGGCTTCCTGCGCTTTTTGGGTCAACCGGTCGAAACGCATGGTAAATCGCTTTCCTCCTTGCAGGGGATGGCAGACGCTTGCCGGCGTCTGCACCCGAATTTACCCTGAGAATAAGCCCGCGCCGTTAGCCGAAGCTTAGCGCGATATTAGCGAACTATATGCCGTTGGCCAACGCCTTAGATCTTCAACTCGCTGCGGGTACGGATATAGTGCAAAATCTGCTCGCGCGAGAGGAGACCGAGCACGCGGTTGGCCAGCACGACCGGCAATTGGGCCACCTGCTTCTCGTCCATGAGATGAAGCGCCTCGATCAGCTCCGTTTCCGGTTCGACCCAGACCAGCCGTTCCAGCGGGACCATGACCTGCGCTACCGTGGTATGCGGCCAGGCCATCTTGGGCACGGCCGTGATATCGCGCAGGCCCAGCATACCCAAAAGGTTGCCGTCATCGGCCACCATGAAACAGCGCTCGCCGCTGCGCAAGATTTGATCCTCGATCAGCTCCTGAAGAGACGTTTGCGCCGTTACGCGCGGATAGCTGCTGCGCATGAGCTGACCCACCCTAACCCCACGCAGTTGGGTCTCCAGGTTGATCTGGGCATAGGCGGCGGCCGCCGCGTTTTGCAAGAACCAGCCGATGAAGATGAGCCAAAGCCCGTTGAAGAGATTGCCGCCGAGGATGGTGATCACCCCGATGCCGATGAAGCCGAAGGCGACGATTTGCCCGCTCAGGGAAGCGATGTAGGTCGCCCGATGATAGCTTCCCGTCCACTGCCAGACCAGGGCGCGCAGAACGCGGCCTCCATCCAGGGGAAAACCGGGGATCAGGTTGAACACGGCCAGGAGCAGATTGATGCGCGCCAACCAGATGCTGGGCGCGGCTAGATAGGGAATGGCCCGGTCCAACCACCACAGCACGGCGAAAGCGGCGGCCAAAGCCGCGCTGGCTAACGGTCCCGCAATAGCTATACGAAACTCGGCCCCTGGCGTGGGTGGCTCCCGCCCGATTTGGGCCACACCCCCGAAGATAAACAAGGAAATGCCACGAACGGGCACCCCATTCCGCAGCGCCAGCACCGAATGGCCCAGTTCATGCAGCAAAACCGAAGCGAAGAAAAGAATACTCGTCACTACCCCCAGCAGCCAGTAGGCGCCTCGAGGTAGCGAAGGGTATTCGTTGGGGAAATAGCCCAGGGCAAGCGACCACGTCACCAGGACAAAAATGAGAAACCAACTGACGTGCAGACCGATAGGAATACCCCATATCCGGCCGAGTTTGATGTCGGCATGCATCGTGGAAACTCCTTTTCGCGTTGCTCAAAACGGCGGATACCTAGAACCTGGAGGATCGAAGTCATCCTCCACGCCTTGATCCTTGCTTATCCGGCCATCGATCGGCCTGCAAGAGAGCGAACAAGATGAACCAAACCACAAACACGCCATCGTCGAGGATCAGTCAGGGGTCTCGGTAGCGCCCGGCAGGACACGGCGCCGTATCATCTGCCATTCGCGGAGGACCAAGATCCCCAGCGTGATGGCCGTCAACGGCAGCACAAACCCCAGCATAACCGCACGATAGGGACCCAACGTCTCGTGCTGGAGAGCGTCAAGTCCTATGTAGAGCAGATACGCCGCATAATAGGCCAGGAACAAAGCCCCTTCCCAACGGGCAATGCGATAGCCCGTAAAGAAAACGGGTAAGGTCGCCACGGCGACGGCGATCATCACCGGCAGATCGAAAACAAGAGCCGCCTGCGCAACGGCAACACCCCGCGGCGCCACCAGGGCCGCAAGGCCGAGGACGGCCAGCAGGTTGAACAGATTGCTCCCCACCGCATTCCCCACGGCGATATCCCGCTCCTTGCGCAGAGCCGCCACCACCGAGGTGGCGACTTCGGGCAACGATGTGCCGCCGGCAATGATGGTGAGGCCGATAACCAGCTCACTCACGCCCAAAAGACGCGCCACGGCAACCGCACCGGCCACCAGCCAGCGTGAGCCAACCACGAGCAGGATCAGACCGAGCCCGACCAGGACAAAGTAGGAGACGTATTGCAGGGGCCCCTTGAAACGACTATCGCCGAACTCCTGAGCATATTCGGCCTGGACCTCGACCGATTCGCGCGGGCTGAAGCGGGCCAAAAACACCAGGTAGGCGATCAAAAGACCGAACAGGATAAGCCCCTCTCCGCGGCCGATAAGGCCATCGCGACTGAGCAGAAAGGTCAGCAGAGAAACCCCGATCAGGAGCGGGACATCCAGCCGGACCAACTGCTGCGCCACGGTCAGCGGCACGATAAGGGCCGAAAGACCGATGATGACCAGGATGTTGAAGATATTGCTGCCGACGACATTGCCGACGGCGATATCCGCCTGACCGGTCCAGGCCGAAACCAGGCTGACGGCCAGCTCCGGGGAACTCGTGCCGAAGGCGACCACGGTCAGACCGATGACAAGCGGTGAGATGCCGATGGCCGCGGCCAACCGTGAAGCCCCGCGCACCAACAGCTCCGCACCGAGGATGAGCAGGATCAGACCGACGATGAGTTGCAGGATGGCCACGCCGTTCATCATAATCCTAAACACCGAGAATCGGCAATGCCCCCGGCCGCTGCGGCCCTAGGAGGCGCAAAAACGGGCAAGGATGGTAGGATGATGGTAATACCAATCCACGGCGGCTGCGGCTGCCGCCGCCAGACTCGATTGAGGCATCCCCAACTCGGCGATCGCCCGGGCCGGATTGCAGGTCAGGCGTTCCGGCCCCCCTTCGGCAGCCGTGCGTTCGGCCACTCGGTGTCGGCGCAGGCTCGCCAGTCGGTTGCGCAGGGTTCGGCGCACACCGAGTCCGGGAAACGAAAGACCCCGACGCCGTGCGGCCGCGCCGATGAGGTCGATAAAGGCCTGGCGGTCCAGGTTCCC
Organism: Caldilineales bacterium; assembly: GCA_037443945.1. Taxonomy (GTDB): domain Bacteria; phylum Chloroflexota; class Anaerolineae; order J102; family J102; genus SSF26. Next base: position 70,610 of record JBBINH010000005.1, on the reverse strand, counting down.
CTGGGCATGGCCCAGGATGTAACGGCGGCCGGGCACGCCTCGCTCTGCCGCCAGGATGAGCCCGTGCGCCACATCGTCAACCGGGGCCCAGTTGATGCCGCCGGGGGGATAGGGCGGCACACGGCCGCACAAAACGGCCAAGACACGGCGACCGCTCGCCGTCGGTCGCCAGTCGCCGGCCCCGAGCATGGCCACCGGATGAACGACAACCACCGGCGCGCCGGCTGCCGCCAGGGCCAGCGCCTGCCGTTCTCCGGCCAGCTTACTGCGCACATAGGCGCTGGGCTGCGGGAGGTTGAAAGGCGTGTCTTCCGTCGCCAGGCTCCCATCCGTCGGCTGTCCGATCACGCCGATGGTGCCGACGTAGACCATGCGGGCAACGCCGGCATCGAGACCGGCCTCCAGCACCATCCGGGTTCCTTCGCCGTTGACTCGCATCATCTCGGCTTCATGCCGAGGGTCATGGGTGTAAAGCGCCGCCAGGTGAAACAACGCGGCGCATCCGGCCAAGGCGTGGCGATAGCTTTCCGGATGGCACAGATCGCCCTCGATGCGCGCAAAGGGCAGGTCCTGTAACGTCATAACGTCGGCGCCCGGACGGAGCAAACAGCGCACCTGCCAACCGGCCACTACCAGATGTCGCACCAAGGTGGCACCGAGAAAACCGTTGGCTCCGGTCACAAAGGCAATCCCGGTTGCGAGGGACATGGTCAGCTCAACAGTGCCTTCAGCCGGCCTGCCGCTACGTAAGCGATATCGTCTTGGTACTTGAGCAGGACCCCTAGCGTCTCCAACACGACCGCTTCGTCCAGCGCTTCTTGGTCAAGGGCCATGAGAGCCTCCATCCAATCCAGGGTTTCGGCCACACCTGGCTTTTTATACAGGTCCTCTTGCCGTAACCGCTGCACAAAACGGACAACCGCTTCGGTCAGATGGGCAGGGGCTTGCGGCACGCGAGCGCGCACGATGGCGCATTCGCGGGCAAAGGTCGGGTAGTCAAGCCAGTGGTAGAGACAGCGCCGTTTGAGGGCGTCGTGGACCTCGCGGGTGCGGTTCGAGGTGATGACGACAATGGGCGGTTCGGCCGCCCGCAGGGTACCGATTTCGGGGATGGTCACCTGGAAATCGGAGAGGACCTCCAACAAAAAGGCCTCGAATTCCTCGTCGGCGCGATCGATTTCGTCGATGAGCAGGACCGGCGCCTGCCCGCCGCTGCCGTCGAGGGCTTGCAGGATGGGCCGTTTGAGCAAAAACTCCGGCCCGAACAGATCGGCCAGGTGCAGATCGCCTTGCGCTTGACGGCCGGCCTCGAGCAGGCGAATGTAGAGGATCTGACGGGCGTAGTTCCATTCGTATACGGCCGTGTTGACATCGAGACCCTCGTAGCATTGCAGGCGGATGAGAGGCCGCTCGAGCACGGCCGCCAGGACCTTGGCCACCTCCGTCTTGCCAACCCCGGCCTCACCTTCCAGGAAAAGGGGCTTGCGCAATTTGAGGGCAAGATAGATGGCCACGGCCAGACTACGGTCGGCGATATAGCACCGGTCCTGCAACGCCGCTTGCAGCGTGTCCACGGAAGTGATGGTTGTCGGTAGCATGGAAATGGATGCCATCGCAATGAATCTGCCGTTATTCTACCCTGTGATGGCGCCGTCATGCCAGTTGGGACGATGGATGCTACAATCCTGCCATGACCGTCCCCTTACCGACGCGCTTCCTGGCCCGGATGGAAGCCTGGCTGGGCCCGGAAGCGCCTGCCTTTCGGGCCAGCCTGGAGGAACCTCCGCGTCTGGGCCTGCGCGTCAACAGGCTGAAGATAACGCCGGAAGCGCTATGCAGCCGCGTGCCCTGGCTTCTGCAGCCGGTCCCTTGGTGTGACGAGGGCTTTATCGTCGTGGCCGCTGCCGAACCACTGCCGGGCCATCACCCCTATCATGCCGCCGGTCTGTACTATCTTCAGGATCCCAGCGCCATGGCCGCCGCCATCCTGCTGGACCCGCAACCCGGTGAGCTGGTCCTCGATTTGTGCGCCGCTCCGGGCGGTAAGACCACTCATTTGGCCGCCCGCATGGCCGATCAGGGCCTGCTCGTGGCCAATGAGGCGGTGCCGGGCCGTGCGGCAGCCCTGGTTGACAACCTGGAACGCGCCGGCATCACCCGTTTTCTGGTCACCACCGCCACAGCGGCCGATCTAGCCGCACGTTGGCCGGGCCTGTTCGACCGGGTGCTTGTGGATGCGCCTTGTTCGGGCGAGGGCATGTTCCGCAAAACACCGGCGGCCCGGCGGGAATGGAGTCCGGCGACGGTAGCCGGCTGTGCCCGGCGCCAGCGCCGCCTTCTCGCCGATGCCGCAGCCCTTGTCCGCCCCGGCGGTCGGCTGCTTTATGCCACCTGCACCTTTGCCCCGGAGGAAAACGAGGCCGTCATCGCCCACTTTCTGCGCGACCATCGCGAGTTCATCCTCGTGGCGCCGCCGGCGTTGCCCGGTTTCGATCCCGGCCGGCCCGATTGGATCGAGCCGGAACTGGCCGCCGGTCTGCCCCTGGAACGCTGCGTGCGGATCTGGCCGCATCGTACGGTGGGCGAAGGGCATTGCTTTGCCCTGTTGCAACGGGAAGGCCCCTCGGCGCCCAACCGCTCCTTACGGCCTGTACCGATGTCACGGGGGCTACCACCGTTGCTGCGCTCCTTGTGGGAGGCGAATTTCGCCGTTCCCTTCCCGACCGCAGGCTGGCTGCGCGAGGAGGACACCTGGCATCTGGCGCCCGTGGCGCCGGAGTTCTGGCGGCCCCTACAGCCCCGACGGATCGGACTGCGGGCCGGACGCCAGCACCGGGATTCCTTCGTCCCCGATCATGCCCTGGCCTTGGCAGCCTTGCCCCCACGCAACGCAGGTCGTCTGGATCTGCCTTTAGATTCGCCGGAACTGCGGGCGTTTCGGCGCGGGGAAGCGTTTCCCGCTCCCGGCCCTGACGGTTGGGTGCTCGTCTGCGGCGATGGCTTCGGCCTGGGTTGGGGAAAACGGGTGCAGGGCGTGGTCAAAAACCATCTGCCCGCCCGTTGGCGTCGTCTTGGAACTTGACGGTTCGATCGCTGCGCCCCACGGCGCCGTTTCCCGGCGCCTGGGCCGGGCGAGTCGCTACGGATGTTCGTACACGAGGGTCAGATACCGATCCACCGGTGCCGCGGTGAGGACCTGAGTGACCCCGTTGGGCCAACGGATGTCGAGGCGGCGCACCACGGCTCGGCCCAGTCCGAAGTGCAGGGTCAACATATCGCCGCCGCCCAGGCCGGTGCCGTTGTGAACCTCCTGGACCTGGCGGCGGCCATCGTCGGTCGTCACCACGACGCGCGTGCCCACGGCATCGCGATTGACCGGACCCCCGCCGATCAGCTTGAGGCCCAGCCAATGAAAGCCCTCCGGTATCGGGGTCTCGTTGCGGAGCAGGCGGTAGTCCTGATTGTAGTTGCCCAGGACCAGATCCACCCGGCCATCGGCATCGTAATCGGCGGCAGCGACGCCCATGCCGGCACCGGGGTCGTCGGCGCCGCTACGGTGGCCGACATCGCTAAAGCGACCGCGACCGTCGTTGCGGAACAGCGGGTTGAAGGCGCTGATGCCGGTCCCTTTCATCAGGGCCACGTAGAGGTCGCGATCGCCGTCGTTATCGTAATCGAAACTAACCACACCCCAGCCCACGGCACGGTCGGAAAGGGCCACGCCGGCAGCCTCGGCCACATCGCCAAAACGGCCATCCCGATTCTCCAACAGCACCATCTTGCCGGCATTCGTGAAGTACAGATCGAAATCGCCGTCGCCATCCCAGTCGTCGGCGGCCACGCCCATACCCATCACGCTGGTATCGGCCCCGACCGCCGCCGCGATCTCGGTGAAACACCACCCGCCGCAGCCGGGCCCGTCGTTGCGGAAGAGCTTGTTGCCGGCCGGTTGGATGAATTCATCGTTGACCAGGTAGATGTCCTGATCGCCGTCGTTGTCGTAATCCAGCCAGCGGGCAATAAAGCCGCCACCGTAGGTGTGGGAGCCGAGGAGATGGCTGACATCGCTGAAGGTGCCGTCGCCGTTGTTGTGATACAGCCGGTCGGGATCGCCGGTGAAGCCGGAGGAACGGGCGCAACGAGGCAGACACGACCAGTTGGCCACGTAAAGGTCCAACCAGCCGTCCCCATCGTAATCGGCCCAGGAAGCGCTCTTGCTGTGGTAGGGGTCGCTGATGCCGGCCTGAGCCGTCACATCCACAAACCCGCGACCCCGGTCATTGCGGAAGAGCACGTCCTCCTCGCGGCCGAGGACCAGCAGATCGGGCCAGCCGTCGTTGTCGTAATCGGCAAAGGTGGCGCCACCGCTTTTATGCTCGGGCAGGGCGACCTGGGCGCTGATAGGCGCCACGCTGAACGTGCCATCGCCCTCGTTGTGATAGAGGGTGTTGGGGCCGACGTTGTCGGTGACATACAGGTCAAGCCACCCGTCGTTGTCGTAATCGCCCCAGGCCTGACCGGTCATCTGGAAGTTTTGGGTGTGCTTGGCCGTTATGCCGGCGGCCTGACTCACATCGCGGAAAAGGGTAGGACCGTCGGGGCCGTCGTGCACGGGAAGGCCACTGGGTACGGCTTCCGGGATCAGGTGCTCAAGTTGGGTGGCCGCCGGGTCGGTGAGGGCCTCCAAAAAGGCCAGCAGGTCGGCCAGTTCGGCCTCGTCGAGCTCGATAGGTTCGGCCAAGAGGGGATCGATCCCGGCGGCCACCTCGTCCATCAGCCTGCGCGGACGCAGATGGAGTTCGCTGCGGATTTCGGGAGCCAGTTGCGAATAGTCGTATTCGGCCAGGGCGCGTCGCGGGTCGAGATGATGGCGCACGGCAGCTTCCAGGGTGAAATAGGCGCCGTTGTGCATCCAGGGGCCGGTCAGGGCGACGTTGCGCAGGGGCGGCGTGCGAAAAGCGAAGCGATCTTCGGGTTTTCCCGTCTCGCGGGCACGGCCGTAGTCAACAAAGGCGTTTTGGCGACCTTTGCCCGGTCCGAATTGGGGTACGCCGATGTTGTGGAACCGCTGATCGGTCAACAGATTGCCGCTGTGGCAAAGGCTACAGCGGGCCTTGCCGTAGAACAACAACGCGCCCCGCTTGGCCGCCGGCGCCAGGGCCTCGTCATCGCCGGCCAAGTAGCGGTCCCAGGGGCTATTGAGCAGGGTAAAGGCGGCAATCTGAAAGGCGGCCAGAGCATTGGCGGCGTGTTGGAAGCCCAGGGCCTCCATCGGCACATCGGGATAGGCCGTGGCGAAGAGCCGACGGTATGCGGGGATGGCCAGCAGTCGCTTCATCAGCGCCTGCCAGACGCTTTGAAGGTCCTTCTCGCCGGTAGCCGCCACTTCGTTTTCCTGCCCGTAGACATCGAGATCGCGAGGTTCCCCGCGCATCTCGGCCCGCGAGGTTACCGGAAACATGGCCTGAGCCGCCAGAAGATGCTCAAGACCGCCGGGGAGGGTTTGGGTAAACTCGATGGGATGGGTAAAGCCCTCGTGGGGTGTGCCCATCACGCGGCCATCCCAAAACAAGGTGTGCCATTCCGGTGAACCCCGATTGAACAGGTCGGGCGCGTTGCGAGGGATGAGCATGCGCATGGCGCCTCGCCGTCGCTGCGGCCCCAGACCGAAGCCCCCCGTGCCGATGGAGAGGGACAGACCGTCACCGGTGGCCAAAGTGGGATGATGACAAGTGGCGCAGGCGATATCTCGGTTGCCGCTGAGTTCTTTGTCGAAGAACAGCATCCGGCCCAGCTCAACTTGCGCCGGATCGGGTACCGGACCGGAGTCTAACGGTCCGATGTCGGCCTGGGCGAGCGTCTGCCGCAATGCCATGTCCAGGCCGAGGGCGGGGGTTGCGACAGGCGCTACAGGCGGTGGGGGTAGGGTGCAGCCGCCGAGGCCGGCGAGCACGAGGAGGGCGAGGAGGCCATAACCGAAATAGGCGCACAGACGGACCATACAATGGTGCAGATGCTACAGAACACGATCGGGGAACAAAAGTATACCATGCCCATCGGTACAACGGTCGATGACTCGAAGCTCCCCAGGCCCGGCGCCGACCGGGTGCGTCGGCGCAGGCCGACGCCCGGCGCATAGCGCCCAACAAGGCCGATTTCCAATCGCGCAACACTCCAGGCCCGGCGCCGATCGGCACTCAACATCGTTTGACAGAAGCGTCGCCTTGCGCTAGGCTATCGCCATCATGCCAGGCTTGTTGCGGTCGTTATCGGTGCGCATCGTGCGAATAGGGGCCGTCTTCGCCATCGGGCTGAGCGCTTGTACCGGTTTCGTCCTGGAACCCACCCCCTCACCGCCCTCCCCGACCCCGACCCCTGCCGGTCCCTCTCAGGTCGATGTGTTTACGACCTGGACGAGTGGGGCCGATGCCGAAGCGCTTGCCGCGCTGGTGGCGGTTTTTAGCGCCATGCACCCCGATATCACCTTCATCCATTCGTCCCGACCCGGCAGCAGTGCCGAAGAGGTGGCGGCCGCCGTGCGCTTCCGCCTCCAGGCCGGCGATAGTCCGGATAGCTGGCAGGGTCCCAGTAGCCGTGACCTGATCGCCGGCTATGCCGAAGCCGGTCTCATCGAACCGCTCAATTTCCTTTTCGTCCGCCAGGGATGGACCCAGGCTCTGCCGGCGGATCTGCTGACCTACCTCGGTGTGGACGAGAACCTGTATGTCGTACCGGTAGCCGTCCGGCGTCTTAACCTGCTGTGGTATCGCGCCGACCTGCTGGCTACGGTGAGCGGCGTCGTACCCACCGACTTCGACACCTGGCTTGCCGATCTCGAAGCCCTCAAGGCCGCCGGGCTGGACAAGCCCCTGGCCCTGGGCGCTCCCGAAACGGCCCTGCACCTGTTGGAGACCCTCTTGTTGGCCCAAATCGGTCCTGAGGGGTATCGCAACCTGGTAACGGGCCGGGGCGATTGGGCCGATCCCGGCGTCGGCGCCGCCATCGATCGCTTCAACCAGTTGCTGAACTACGCCGATATCGCCGAACGCTCCTGGTCGGAAACGGCCGCCTCGCTCCTGGCAGGCCAGACCGCCTTTCTGGTCGCCGGCGACGAGGTGCGGAGTGCCCTGGCGGAATCAAGCCTGCAACCGCACGGTCCCATCGGCTGGATGCCGATGCCGGGCACCGAGGGGGTCTTTTTGTTTGCGGTGGAAGGATTTGTCCTGGCGAGTGTGGGTCCCCATCGCCGTGAGGCCATCGCCTGGTTGACGACGGTGGGCTCGCAGGCCGGACAGGATGCCTTGAACCCACGACGTCACTCGCTTTCGCCGCGACGAGATGCCGACCCCACGCCGTACGATGCCTATAGCCGTGCGGCCCTGCGCGATTGGCAAACGCACACCCTTGTAGGCAGCCTGACCCACGGTGTCACGGCGGATTCGCTCTGGCGGGCGGCCCTGACGACCGCCGTGGCCGAGTTTGTCCGCAACCGCGATGCCGGCATGTTGCAGAAAGCCCTGGCCGAAACCTGCCGCGATCCCGGCCCGTGTCCTTAGACCCCACTCCGTCCGGCCCGCTTTTCTCCATTCGCCGTTCCCGGTTACAATACGAGGCTAATCGTCGGCCATAACCTGTGCCCCATCCCCGTTTCTGCTCACCATGAAACCGCTCTCCACCCTGCTCAGCAGCATTCCCCCTTCGGCGACCATCGCCATCAACGATAAAGCCAAAGCCCTCAAAGCCGCGGGCCGGGATATCATTTCGTTGGCCGGGGGCGATCCCGATTTCGATACCCCTCTGGCCGTCCAGGAAGCCGCCTTTCAGGCCATCCGTAGCGGCGATACCCATTATCCTCCCTCACGGGGGACGCCGGCCCTGCGCAAGGCCATTGCTGCCAAGCTTGCGCGCGAAAACGGCGTCCAGGTCGACCCGAACACCCAGGTGCTGGTGGGGCCTGGCGCCAAATTCCTCATCTATGCCGTTCTGGCTGCCCTCTGCAACCCCGGCGATGAGGTGATCATCTTCGAACCCTACTGGGTTTCCTACGTGCCCATGACCCTGCTCGTGGGCGCCCGTCCTGTCACCGTGCCCCTCGATGCGGCCGATGGTTTTACCATTACGGCCGAACGCATTGCCCAGGCCATCACGCCGGCCACCAAAGCCATCCTGGTCAACTCGCCCAACAACCCCACCGGTCGTGTCCTCACCCGGGCCGAGGCCGAGGCCATTCGCGAAGTGGCCCTGGCCCATGACCTGTACGTCATCTCCGACGAAATCTACGAGAAGCTCATCTTCGAGGGCGAGCACATCTGCCTGGCCGCCCTTCCCGACATGGCCGCGCGCACGGTGGTGATCAACGGCCACTCCAAAGCCTACGCCATGACAGGCTGGCGCTTGGGTTGGGCAGCCGGCCCGGCGGCGATCATCGATCTGGCCGCCAATTACCAGAGCCAGACCGTCACCTCCGCCGCTTCGTTTACCATGGTGGCCGGGGCAGCGGCCCTCAACGGCCTGCAAGAGGAGGTCGAGGCCATGCGCCTGGCCTATAAGGCCCGCCGCGATTTTATGGTCGCGGCCCTGAATGCCATTCCCGGCGTCGAATGTGACCGGCCTCAAGGCGCTTTTTACCTGTTTGTCCGCTTCCCCGGCCTCAGCCCCAGCGCCATGACCATCGCCGATATCCTCCTCGAACGCGCCGATATCGCCTGCACCCCCGGCATCGAATTCGGACAAGCCGGCGAGGGCCATGTGCGTTTCTCCATTGCTACGGCCATGAGCGACCTCGAACGGGCCGTGGAACGTATTCGCCGGTTGATGACGAGTCTCTGAAGGGTGTCGGCCACGCTGCTCCTCGTTCGCCACGGCGAAAACGACCTCATCAAGGCCCGCCGCCTGGCCGGTCGTCTGCCGGGCATTCATCTCAACGAAGTCGGCCGCGAGCAGGCCCGCCGTCTGGCCCTCCGTCTGGCTTCATGGCCCCTTGCCGCCGTCTACAGCTCGCCCCTCGAACGATGCTACGAAACGGCCGCGATCATCGCCACGCCCCATGGCCTGCCCGTCCGCACCCATGACGGTCTGCTCGAAAGCGACTACGGCGAATGGCAGGGTCAGGCCATCGACGAGCTGACCCAAACCGAGCTGTGGAAGCTGGTTCAAATCACCCCCAGCTTTGTCCGCTTTCCCGGCGGTGAGAGCTTACGCGCCATGCAGCAGCGGGCCGTGGAAGCCCTGCACGAGATCGCGGCTGCCCATCCCCGGCAGCCGGTCGTGGTCTGTAGCCATGCCGACCCGATTCGGGCAGCCCTGAGCTGTTTCCTGGGTGCTCCCCTCGACCTGTTCCAACGCCTGCACATTGCGCCGGGCTCGGTCAGCATGGTCCGCTTTGGTCCCTGGGGCCCGCGTGTCCTCTGCATCAACGATACCGGCCGGCTGGAACCACCGTCCGAACCGCCTTCCGAACCCTCTGCCCCTCCCGATCCGCATGCCTGATTTTGCGTTCGACTTCAACCCCGCCGACCATCTCACGGTGGGTACCATCGGTGAACCGGGTCGCCGGACCTTTTTCCTCCAGGCCGGTCGCGGCCTGGAACTCGTGACCATGATCTGCGAGAAAGAGCAGATGCGCGCGCTGGGCGAGGGCTTGCTCTCGCTGCTCGATCAGATCGCCGAGGTCTTCCAACGCCCCACGGCGGATCCCGATGAACCGGTGGATTTTGACCTGATCCATCCCATTGTCCCGGCCTGGCGGGTTGCCCAACTGGGCGTCGGCTATGATGAAGACGAGGATGTCATCGTCATCGTCGTTCAGGAATTGGTCGAGCGTGGGGAACAACCGGAATTGGCTCGATTCATCATCACCCGGGAACATGCTCGCGCCTTGGCGCATCATGTCCTGCAAGTGGTGGCCGCCGGTCGGCCGAGCTGCCCCCTTTGTGGACAGCCCCTGGACCCCGGCGGGCACTTCTGTCCCCCCTCGAACGGACACGGCAAGCTCTACGTCCAATGAGTCGGATCACCGATAACGAGAGGGTACGGCTCTATGGATACGGCCACAGCTTTGCGAATCCTCGGCCAGGGCGAGCTGGAACCGTTGGGAGTTATCCCCTGGAGTTCAAACTACGCCCTGCTTGTGCGCGCCTGTTATGAGGGACGGGAACTGCCGGCCGTGTACAAACCCCGGCGCGGGGAACGGCCGCTGTGGGATTTTCCCAACGGCACCCTCTATCTGCGCGAGTACGCCGCCTATCTCGTCGCCGAAGCCCTGGGCTGGGAGCTCATCCCACCGACGGTCCTGCGCGAGGGAGCCTATGGACCGGGGACGGTTCAGGTCTACATCGAAAGCGATCCCGAACAGCACTACTTCAACATCTTCCCCCGCCATGCCGACGACTTCCGCCGGATCGCTTTGTTCGATGTCATCACCAACAACGCCGACCGCAAAGCCGGCCACTGCCTGCTCGATGCCCAGGGACGGATGTGGTCTATCGATCACGGCCTGTGTTTTCATGTGGAGCCCAAGCTGCGCACGGTCATCTGGGATTTTGCCGGTGAACCGATCCCGGCCCCTTTGCTGGCCGATCTGCAGAAGCTGGCGGTCCGCCTGTGTCACGATACCGAACTCCAGGCTCGGCTGGTTGCGCTCCTCAGCCCGGCCGAAATCCGCGCCTTCCACCAACGCCTGGATGCCCTGATCGCGGCCGGTCACTTTCCCCATCCCGATCCCCGGCGTCGCAACCACCCCTGGCCGCCGATCTAAGCCCAGGTCCTATCGTGCGTGCGGCCCTTTCGTAAGCGCTATGGTCATCGGCCTGCTTATTTCGGGTTTTTTCTGGTCATTGACCTACATCCTGATCATCATTCGCGGTTTTCAGGATAAAACTTACGGCATGCCGTTTGTCGCTTTATGCGCCAATATCAGTTGGGAGTTCATATTCTCTTTTGTCTTTCCTCATCCCAAACCGCAATTATACGTCAATTATATCTGGTTTATCTTGGATTGTATCATATTTTGGCAATTTCTCAAGTATTGGCGTAGCGATCCACCAATACAGAATTTACCGGAGCGATTTTTTATTCCTACGATATTGCTAACATTAACGGCAAGTTTCTTACTGATAGTGCTTATATCGCGCGAATTCAATGACATGATGGGAAGATACGCAGCTTATGGGCAAAATCTGCTTATGTCCATTCTTTTTATCAATATGTTTTTACGACGCCAAGGATTAGAAGGACAATCCTTTTACATCGCTTTATGTAAATTATTAGGAACTTTAGCAGTTTCCCTGACTTTCTTTGTTATTCGTCCCACAGCCTGGCTCTTTGATTTTCTGTACATGGCCATCTTGCTTGCCGATAGCATCTATCTGGTGGCCGTCTACCGCCGTTCGCAACAGATGGCCCTGAACCCATGGCGGGATATCGGGCGCCGACCCACCCTTCACGGCGCCGCCGGTACGGTCTGACCCGATTGCGCCAGCCACCAGGCCCACCAATAGGGAAAGGACCGCTGCAACCCCGGCGCCACCAGGAAGCCCGTCGTTACCAGGCGCTGCGCCTCTTCCGGCCGACACAGATAGAGTCCCCCCACTTCGCCGTCGGCGAAACCCACATGGGCCAGCCCCCAGGCCGTGAGCGTGCCGGCAAAGATGCGGTTGACCTGGCGATTGCGATAAGGCGGTAGACCTTCGTCCACGCTGTAGCGTTCATAGCCCGCCACCGGCTGCAAGCGACCGTTCGCCAGCCAGCGCTTGCGGGTTATGGCCGCCAGGCCCAGTTCCTCCTCGATTTCGGCCATCACCCCCTCTTCCCAGGTCCGACCGGCCTTGACATGCCCGGCGACCGTCGTGTCGAACCGCGAAGGCCATTCCGGCTTGGTGTGGGCCCGCATCTGCAAGGCCAGCAGCCCCTGCGGCGTGGTCAGATAGACGTACACCACGCGATGGCGCAGGCCGACCAGATGGCAAAACCAACGCGGGGCCGACCAGCCGTACGGTTCACCGCTCGGCGTGACCACATCCAGCCATTCTTCTTCGGGAACGGCCGGCCGCTGCAGGCGGGCCCGCCACAGGGCAAGGGCGGCCTCGGCTGCCGGAGCCGTGACATTATCGCCACCTGCCCAGGCTGCCGCCAGGACGTCCAGCTCGTCCAGCCAGGTAAGTGGAAACGACGTCGATGTGGTCATGGACAGCAAACGGCGCCGAGCGAGGATGGGATCGGCCGATCTTGCCGCTATCATACCCTGGATAGCCGTTTCTTCCCTAGCCGTCATGACCTGCTCGACCCTCCGCCTCCGGGCGCCGGTTGCCCATCGGCCTCCCCGGGCCCGTCGCGCTGTAGGCCCAGGAGCGGATTGCGGTCGGCACGTGGGCAGTGACTTTCGAGTTCATTTTCGGTTGGCAACGGCCATTGCGGGCCGTCGGACATGACCTTTGCAGGAGGGTTTATGCTTCTTGTCGGCGACATCGGCGGCACGAAAACGGTCCTGGCCGTCATTGCCGATGCCCAGGAGGCCCGCCGGCCCCTGGTCGAAAGGACCTTTGCCAGCACTCAGTACAGCAGTCTGGAAAAAATCATCACCGAATTCCTGGCCGACCTGACCTACCCCATCGATCGGGCCTGTTTTGGGGTGGCCGGACCGGTCATTGCCGGCCAGGCGCGCATTACCAATCTACCCTGGGTGATCGGCGTGGGACGGTTGCAGGAGACCCTGGGCATCGAAAGCGTGGCTCTGCTCAACGACCTGCAGGCCATGGCCTGTGCGGTTCCGCATCTGCAGGCCGAAGACCTGCACACCCTACACGCCGGCGAACCGACGCCCGGCGGGACCATTGCCGTCATCGCCCCGGGCACGGGCCTGGGCGAGGCCTATCTCACCTGGGATGGTCGGCGCTACCACGCCTATGCCAGCGAAGGCGGCCATGCCGATTTCGGACCGACCAATGCCCTTGAAATCGAGCTGCTCCGTTACTATCTGGAGCGGATGGACCATGTCAGCTACGAGCGGTTTTGTTCGGGGTCGGGGCTGCCGAACATCTACGCCTTTCTGCGCAACACCGGCTATGCCGAGGAGCCGGCCTGGCTGGCGGCCGAACTGCGGCAGGCCGAGGATCCGACGCCGGTCATCATCCAGGCGGCGCTGCAACGCCAGCCCCCGCCCGAAATCTGCGCCATGACCCTGGACATGTTCGTCTCCATCCTCGGCGCCGAGGCCGGCAACCTGGCTCTGAAGCTGGGGGCCTTGGGTGGGGTGTATCTGGGCGGCGGCATTCCGCCTCGGATCCTGCCGGCGCTCACCCACCAGCGCTTTCTGCAATCCTTCCTGCACAAAGGCCGGATGAGCAGCTTGCTCATTCGCATGCCCGTCCATGTCATTCTCACTCCTCGCGCCGCCCTCCTCGGGGTGACCTATTACGGCCTGGAGCATCTTTGAACCATGATGACCGCATCTCCGACCTACGATTTCGGTGAGCATGTCGTTATTGTCACCGGTGCCGGCGGCAATTTGGGTCTGACCACGGCGCTGGCCTTTGCCGCCGCGCGCGCCCATGTGGTTCCGGTGGACCGTGCGGTCGAGCGGCTGGCCAACCTGGCGCCGGAGCTGAACCCGGCGGCCGGCCATCTGCCGGTAACAGGCGTGGATGTGACCGATCCGGCCGCAGTGCAGGGGATGGTCGAGCGGGTGCTGGCCCATTTCGGGCGCATCGATGTGCTCGTCAACACGGTCGGCGGTTACCGGGCGGGCCGGCCCTTGCACGAAACGCCGGTGGACACCTTCGATTTTCTCATCAACCTCAATGCCCGTTCCGTCTATATCCCCTGCCGGGCTGTCATCCCGGCCATGCTTGCCCGCGGCCGCGGGGTTATCGTCAACGTGGCCGCTCGCGCTGCCCTGGTCGGTACGGCCCATCACGCCGCCTATGCCGCCTCCAAAGCCGCCGTCGTGCGCCTGACCGAGAGCATGGCCGCCGAGTTGAAAGCGCGCGGGATCCGCGTCAACTGCGTGTTGCCCGGCACCATCGACACGCCGTCGAACCGGGAGGCCATGCCCGGGGCCGATCACAGCCGCTGGGTTGCGCCTGCCGCCATCGCCGATGTTATCCTCTTCCTGGCTTCGGACGGCGCCAGGGCCGTTCACGGCGCCGCCATCCCGGTCTACGGATTGAGCTGATCCCAACGCCGCCTTTCGCCTCCCCCTCTCCCCATCGCTCCCTATGGTCTTACGCATGGCTACTCCTGTGTTCACCCTGCAGGCGCGTTTGGGCGCCTATCAACCCGCCGTCGCCGCCGCCCTGGCGCAGCTACACACCCGGCAGATCATCCGCCGCATCTGGGACCATGACCCCACCGTGTGGCGACCCGACCCCACCGAGATCGGCGATCGCCTGGGCTGGTTGCACCTGCCGGGCGGCATGGTTGCCGCCGTGGACGCGTTACGGACCTTTGCCGAGGACATCAAGGCCGCGGGCTTCAGGCAGGTGTTGCTCCTGGGCATGGGCGGCTCGAGCCTGGCGCCGGAGGTTTTTGCCCGCACCTTCGGCCCGCGCCCCGAGACCTCCGCCCAAGGTCTCCCTCTGGAGGTGCTGGATAGCACCCATCCCGATGCCGTTCTGGCCAAAGCGACCCGCTTCGACCCGGCCCACACCCTGTACGTGGTCGCGACCAAATCGGGCGGCACGGTCGAGACCTTTGCCTTCTTCCGCTATTTCTACAACCTGACGGCAGACCGGGTCGGCGCCAAGGCCGTCGGCCGCCATTTCGTCGCCATCACCGATCCGGACAGTGGCCTGGCCGAGACGGCCCGACGCTATGGCTTCCGCCACACCTTCCTAAACGACCCCACCATCGGCGGCCGCTATTCGGCCCTCTCCTATTTCGGACTCGTGCCGGCGGCGCTTGTGGGGGTGGATAACGGTCTTCTGCTCGCCCGGGCCCGGGAAGCGGCAACGGCCTGCACCCGCACCGACCACAACCCGGCAGCCTTGTTGGGCGCCATCATGGCCGAGCTGGCCAAACAGGGCCGCGACAAGCTGACCCTGGTGCTCTCCCCGTCCTTGCCCGGTTTCGACGATTGGATCGAACAGCTCATCGCCGAGAGCACGGGCAAGGATGGGAAAGGCATTCTGCCGGTGGTCGGCGAGGAACTCAGCAGCCCCCGCCATTACGGCGCCGACCGCGTCTTCGTCCAGATCCGGCTCCGCGGCGAAACCGAACACGACGCCGCCCTGGCCCGCCTGAGGCGGGCCGGTCATCCGGTGGTCCGGCTGGAACTGCGCGATCCCTACGACCTCGGCGGGCAGTTCTTCCTGTGGGAAATGGCCACGGCCGTTGCCGGTCATCTGCTCGGCATTCAGCCCTTCGACCAGCCCAACGTTGAGAGCGCCAAACGTCTCGCCCGCCAGATGGTCGCCGCCTATCGGGAGAGCGGCCAACTGCCGGCAGAGCAGCCGCTGTTGCACGACTCCGACATTACGGTTTTCGGCCAGGCTCCGGCCAATGGTCGTCGCTTTCGTCGGGCCGCCGCGCTGCTCAAGGCGTTTTTGCAACAGGCCCAACCCGGCGATTACATCGCCGTGCAGGCCTACATCGCCCCCAACCCGGCCGCCGACGCCGCCCTGGCCTTGCTGCGGCGTCGCCTGCAGGCGTATACCCGTCTGGCCACGACGGTGGGCTACGGCCCGCGTTTCCTCCATTCGACCGGTCAGTTGCACAAAGGCGATGCCGGTCATGGGCTCTTTCTGCAGTTGACCGATACCCCCCAGAACGATGTCCCCATCCCCGATGAGGCCGGTTCGGCGGCCTCGACCCTCAGCTTCGGCACGCTCATCATGGCCCAGGCCCTGGGCGACGGCGAGGCGCTGCGTCATGAGGGGCGTCGTCTGTTGCGGTTCCATTTCCGGGGCGATACCCCGGCAGGGATCCGGGCCCTGGCCGCCGCCCTGAGCTGACGGCCCGGCCTGCATCCGGCACGCAACCGAAAGGCCGGGGTGAGGACTCCGCCGCGTGGGCAATGATCGGTCTGCGGGCGACCATTGTAAGCGTTTTTACAGAGCTTATTTACTATGCTTTATATAGTATTGGTGCTGTTTTTACGGACGCTCCCCTGGCCGTAGCGCTTTTTAGCAGACAATTGCTACGTTTTTCATAGTAAAGTCCGGAGTGCCATGACCCACACGTGCCCTGTTGCGGCCGTAACCCGTCTGCTCGGCTCGCGCTGGACCATGCAGATCATCCACCATTTGCGTGAGCCGCGGCGTTACTGCGAGCTGCAAGACCTGGTGGGCGAGGTGAACCCGACGACGTTCACGCAGCGGCTGCGCTTTTTAGAGCAGCAAGGTCTGATCGTGCGTCGCGAGGACCCCGAGAATGCCCGTCATGTCGAGTACGCGCTGACGCCCAAGGGTCGCGAGCTCTTGCCGATTCTGGATGCGCTGGCCGCCTGGGCGCAGAAGTGGCTGTTGCATCGAGAGGAATACCCCATGTCCAAGTTTCACCTGCATCCGCAAACCCGCCCCGCCGCCGTGGCGCTGACCGTCAGGGACCTGTCGCGCTTGCTGGATTTCTACCAGAAGCTGCTGGGCCTGCGCCTGCATCGTCAGACCGAAGGCCTGGCCGTCCTCGGCGCCGGCGGCCCCGACCTGCTCTATCTCTACGAGGAGCGCACGGCGCGGCGCTATCGCGGGGTGAGCGGTCTCTACCACTTTGCCCTGCTGTTGCCCGACCGCCGCGAGCTGGCGCGCGTCATCGGCCGGTTGGTCCAGGCCGGTTATCCTAACGCGCCCACCGATCACATCATGACCAAGACGACCTACCTGGACGACCCGGAAGGCAACGGCATCGAGTTGTACTGCGAGTCGCCGGAAGACGGCGAGTTCGTGGTCGACGGCGCCCGCTTCTACGCCCGCCGTCGTGACGGCACCTGGAGCGACGGCCGCGAGCCGCTGGACCTGGCCGCGCTTTTCCGCCATTTGCATCCGGGCGACGATCTGGCCGCGCCTATGCCGCCGCAGACCCGCATGGGCCATGTCCATCTGCATGTGGGAAACCTGGAGGCGGCCATGCGTTTCTACGTCGATGTCCTCGGCTTTGATAACAAAGGGCTGATGCGGCTGTTCCGCATGGGCATGGTCTCGGTGGACGGCTATCATCATCACATCGGCCTCAACACCTGGCAGGGCGAAGGTGCGGCGCCGGCGCCGGCCGATGCAGCCGGTTTGCGCTGGTTCGCGCTGGCGCTGCCCGACGAGGCCGCACGGGAAGCGGTGCTGGCCAATCTGCGCCGTCACGGCGTGAGCCCGGAACCCCACGAACTGGGCTGGCAGGTGCGCGATCCGGCCCACCATCGCGTGGTGCTGACCGTGCAGCCGGAGGTGGTGGCGCTGGCAGCGCAAGAGGAAGCGCGCCTGCGGGCCGAGCTTATGGCATAAGGGTAGAAGAAGATGCCTGCACAGGATGAGGCCATCTTGCTGCTCCGCAATTAGAACGCCATCCCTTTTTGCACGCACCAAGGAGAACCGGCATGGATCCCGAGATCAAGAAAAAGACATTACGGTTGATCACCTACGGGTTGTACATCCTTACCGCAGCCGACGGCGATGAGCTGGCCGCCGGCACGGTGAACTGGCTGTCGCAGGCCTCCTTTGCGCCGCCGCTGGTTATGGTCGGCGTCAAGGCAGACAGCCGCTTGCATGAGCTGATCCAACGTGGCGGCGCCTTTGCCGTGAATGTGCTGGGCGCCGACCAGAAAGCGATCGCCTCGGCCTTTTTCCGCCCTTCTCAGGTGGAAGGGGATCGCATCAACGGCTACCGTTTCGAGCGCGGGCCGGAGACGGCGGCGCCGCTGTTGCTCGACCTGCCGGCCTGGTTTGAGGCGCGGGTCACGGATGCCGTGCGCCGTGGGGATCACACCGTCTTCGTGGCCGAGGTGGTCAACGCCGGCCTGCGCCATCCCGACGTCAGGCCCCTGGTCATGTGGGACACCGGTTGGTTCTACGGCGGTTGAACCGCTACCCCTGCAATTTGAGCTGCTCTTCGACACCGTGAAGGAGACCCGCACATGGAATTGGGCATCTACACCTTCGGCGAATGCACGGTCGAGGCCGAGACAGGCCAACGGATCAGCCCGGCCGAGCGCCTGCGCCGTCTGTTGGAGGAGATCGAGCTGGCCGACCAGGTGGGACTGGACGTGTTCGGCGTGGGCGAGCACCACCGGCCCGATTTTGTCGTCTCGACGCCGGCCGTGGTGCTGGCGGCAGCCGCCGCGCGCACGCGGCGCATCCGCCTGACCAGCGCCGTGACCGTGCTCAGCTCCGACGATCCGGTGCGGGTCTTCCAGGCGTTTGCCACCCTCGATCTGATCTCCGGCGGCCGCGCCGAGATCATGGCCGGCCGCGGCTCGTTCATCGAGTCCTTCCCGCTCTTCGGCTACGACCTGCGCGACTACGATGCCCTCTTCGCCGAGAAGCTCGACCTGCTGCTCAGGCTGCGCAGCGCCGAACGGGTCACCTGGTCGGGCCGCTTCCGACCGCCGCTGCGCGATCAGCCGGTCTACCCGCGGCCGTTGCAGGAGCCGCTGCCGGTGTGGGTGGCGGTGGGCGGCACACCTGCGTCGGTGGTGCGGACCGGCGAGCTGGGCCTGCCCCTGATGCTCGCCATCATCGGCGGGATGCCGGAGCGCTTTGCCGCGCTCACCCGGCTCTATCGTCAGGTGGCGCATGCCCATGGCCACACCCCGCAGTTGGGCATTGCCTCCCATGGCTTTTTGGCCCCGACCTCGCAAGAAGCGGCCCACACGGCCTTCCCGGCCTACAAGCTGGTGATGGATCGCATCGGCCGCGAGCGGGGCTGGCCGCCCCTGACGCGCGAGCAGTTCGACTTCTCCTGCTCGCTGCGGGGAGCCAATTTCATCGGCAGCCCGGCGCAGGTCATCGAGAAGCTCCTCTTCCAGCATGCGATCTTCGGCCACGACCGCTTCCTGCTGCAGATCTCAGTGGGCACGCTGCCCCATCACAAGGTGCTGCGCGCCATCGAGCTTTTCGGCACGGAAGTGGCCCCGGTCATACGCCGGGAGCTGGGGCAAGCGTCTGTCCCGGCTTCCGGGCAGAGGGTCGTTAGCGCCGAGACGGCGTTGCCTTCCTGACTTGCCGGGCCGGCAGCCGCTGCAGTGGTCGGCTGCTTTTGCTATCGATTGCTTTGTTATCATCCCCTTTCGCTTTCAGGAGGTATCAACATGGACATTGCCTTTCTGATCGGTCGCATCGTGCTGGGCGTGTACTACCTCTTCAACGCCTTCAACCACTTCCGCAATCTCAACATGTTGGCCGGTTATGCCGGCTCCAAGGGCGTGCCGTCGCCCAAGCTGGCCGTGGCCGGCACCGGCCTGTTGTTGCTGCTGGGTGGTCTGAGCATCCTGCTCGGCTATCAGCCGACCATCGGTGTCATCCTCATCGTCGTCTTCCTGGTACCCGTCGCCTTCATGATGCACAACTTCTGGGCGGTCCAGGACCCACAGATGAAGATGGTGGAGATGGTCAACTTCACGAAGAACCTGGCGCTGGCGGCCTCGGCGCTGATGTTCCTGGCCATCCCGCAGCCCTGGCCCTTCAGCCTGGGCGGCTGAACCGGCGCCGTTTTCGCTACGGCCCTGTTTCCCAACGCTGCCGGCCCCGGTTAGAACGGCCGACCACTGCGTTCCCCGGTGAGGGGTGCCAACTCGCCATGAATTTGGCACCCCCTGGACTTTGGCCCTTTTTGGGGTGAGCATTGAATTGGAGTGCCAGACCGGTAAAGTGAGAGAGAATATCACAGTACACAATAACCGGAGGCACTCCAATCATGAACAAAGATACCACAAAACCGACAGCCGTTCCAAAGTTGCCGGCGGCGCACCTTCAAGCTACGTATCCCCGCGCCGTACGACGCAAAAGCACGAACGGCACTTATTCCCCGATCCAGCGCTCGATCCAGGTCAGCAGACCCCACAAGAACAAAAGCAAACCGGCGCCGGGCACCAGACACGCCAGGCCGGTGAGCAGCGCCCACCGGCCGTAGATAAGATAAATCAGGCCACCGCCGACGATGAGCAGGGCGCCTATCACCGCCACCAGCAGCTGCTTCTCGGTCTGACGGCGGTAACGACGGTAATCCATAGCTGCCTTTCCGACCCGGCCGCCGCGAACGCGCTCAGGTGTCCCCCTGTTGCTCGAAGCGCATCCGTTCACTCACAGCGGGTCCGCTTTGATAGTTCTCGAGCAGGGCGCGCGGCCGCAGGACGTAGGTGTAAATAAAGATGTCGGGATTAAGGGGACCGATTGCGGGCATGGCTGGGGGAGACGGCGGCGTCGACGCCGCCGGACCGGCAACCGGTTCGACAGCCTGCACCGAGCGGGCTTGCCGATGGTGCTCACTGCGCCGACGGCGGGAAGAGGATGTCTCCTCCTTCTCGGTGTTGGCTATCGCCGGAGCGGCCGCATCGACGGCCGCCAGGGCCGACGCCGGGGCTGCCGGTTCGACCGTCGGCTTGGCCGTCTGGCGTTCGGCACGACGTCGCCGACGCGGTATCCGTTTCGATTTCGCAGGCTCGCTCATACACCCTACTAATCCGGTGAAAGTTGGGGCAGAGGCTGCCCGCGTGCCACGGCATACAGGCCCAGGAAAAAGCCAAAACTCAGGCAGGCGAGCAAGCTCCACCAAGTGCGTAGCAAAACCAAAATCCGGTCGTTGAACCAATGACCGACGACAAAGGAAGCCACTATCCAGATCGTCAGACCATAAAAGGTAGAGACGATCAGGGTCTCCCGACGGCTCAGGCGATCGAGAGAAGCTGCGAAGAGCAGGCCCAGGATGACGGCGACCAGCAGATGCAGCAACACACCTGCGAACCATGCTCCTGGCCCCTCTCCGACGGCCAAACCGGGCAGGGTCGAGGCAATAAGGCCGAGGAGCCTGTCGGCACCGGGACCGACCAGTTGGGCCAATCCGGCCCAAACCCCTAACATACCCAGGCCGGCCAGCAACCCGGCCGGCAGCCCCTGCCGAGGTGCCAATTGCGTGCCGAGAAAAGGACGATGATGGGCCATAGGCATTTATGCTGACAAACCGTCCTCCCGATGACCGTCCCCCGGTCCCGCAAGCTGCCAGCGTTGGGCTAGAGCCTTGCTCCGCTCCTCGTCCCAGGGGAGGAACGGCGCCAGCGCCAAGATCAGCTCGGCAGCGAGAAAGGACAGGGGGGCGTACCCATCGGCCAGGATGGCGATAGGCATCTCCAGATGAAAACGGCGGATGATGTGGCGCAGAATCATGGGCGTTCAGCGACGCTTTTTGGTTTTGGTCGCCGCTTTGGCCCCGGTGGATTTGCCGGCGGCCGGCGTTTTGGCGCCGGAAGTGGCGGCCATCGCCGCCGGCTGCGACCGCGTGGCCTCGGTCTGAGGCTGACCGGCCGTCTGACCGCTGCGGTCGCTACGCAGATGACAGTCCTTGTACTTCTTGCCGCTCCCACACCAACAGGGGTCATTGCGGCCCAACTGGGACGTGGCCCCGCGTCGGGATGCAGGCGCTGCCGTTTGCCGACCACCGTCCACCGAGGCATGGACGGCGCGCATGGGTCGGCGTACCGGCTGTGGCGCCAACTCGACCAGGTAGATGCGGCTCACCACGTCCTCTTCGATGGCCTCGAGCAATTCGGCAAACATGGCAAAGGCCTCGCGCTTATAGGCCACCAGCGGATCTTGCTGGGCCACCGCCTGCAGACCGATGCCTTCGCGCAGCATATCGAGGTCGGTCAGATGGCGCACCCAGCGATGGTCGATGCTCTGTAGCATCAACAACCGCTCGATCTGACGCATGGTCTCGCTGCCCAACCGTTTTTCCTTGCGGTCGTAGGCCTCCTGGGCCAGGGTCTGCAGGTGCGCCGTCAATTGCTCGCGACTCAGGCCTCGCCAGGCCTTGCTCGTCGCTTCGATGGGCAGCGGCATGATACGGCTGATCGCGCGGTGCAGGCCATCCAGGTCCCAATCCTCTTCGTACTTGGCAGCGGTGAACGTCTGGACCAGGTTGGCGATATGCTTCTGCACCATGGCCAGGATGGTGGGCCGCAGGTTGGATTCACCGAGGATGCGACGGCGCTGTTCGTAGATGACATTGCGCTGCTTGTTGACCACGTCATCGTATTCGAGCACGTGCTTGCGCAGATCGAAGTTGTATCCCTCCACCCGCGTCTGCGCCTGCTCGATAGCCCGGCTGACCACACCGGCCTCGATGGGCACATCCTCTTCGACCCCCAACCGTTCCATCAGGCTGGCCAGGGTTTGACCACCGAAGCGTCGCATCAGATCGTCCTCAAGGGAGAGGAAAAACCGCGACTGACCGGGATCGCCCTGGCGTCCGGCGCGACCGCGCAACTGATTGTCAATGCGCCGGGCTTCATGGCGTTCGGACCCGATCACGTACAAACCGCCCACGGCCCGCACTTTCTCACCGTCGGCCTTGGTGCGCTGCCACTGCTCGGCCAGGACTTTGGCCCAGGTATCGCCGAAGCGCACGGTGGGATCCTGGCCCTTGCGCAGCATGTCCACAGCCTCGTTCCACTCCGCTTCGCGGATGGTATTGAGGTCGAAGCCGGACTTGCGCAGTTCCTCGCGGGCCAGGTTTTCCGGATTGCCTCCCAGAAGGATGTCCACCCCACGACCGGCCATGTTCGTGGCGATGGTCACGGCGCCGGGACGACCGGCCTGGGCGATGATCACGGCCTCGCGTTCGTGATGTTTGGCATTGAGGACGTTATGCTCGATCCCGCGACGTTTCAACAGCGCCGACAGATACTCGGAGGTCTCGATGGCGCTGGTCCCCAGCAAGACGGGTTGACCACGCTGATGTGCCTTGACCACTTCCTCGATGATGGCATTGAACTTGGCCTGTTGGGTTTTGTAGATAACGTCGGGATAGTCAATGCGCTGCACGGGCACATTCGTCGGAATGACAACCACATCGAGGTTGTAGATCCGTGCGAACTCTTCCCGTTCGGTAGCGGCGGTACCCGTCATACCCGCCAGCTTGTGGTACATGCGGAAAAAGTTCTGAAAGGTGATCGTGGCCAGGGTCAGGTTTTCTCGTCGGATGGGCACGCCTTCTTTGGCCTCGATGGCCTGATGCAGACCTTCGGCATAGCGCCGACCGAACATGAGACGGCCCGTGAACTCATCCACAATGATGACTTCGTTGTTCTGGACGACATAGTCGCGATCGCGCTTATAGAGGACCTGAGCGCGCAGCGCGTTGTCGAGATAGGGCGCCATCTCGGCATATTCGGGGTCATACAAACTTTTGTTGGCGGGAATGCCGAGCATGCGCTCGACCTTGCGCAAGCCCTCCTCGGTCAAGAGGACAAGGCGGTCCTTTTCATCAACCGTATAATCCTCTTCCGCCCGCAATCGCGGCACGATCTGGGCAAAACGGCGGTAGAGATCGCTCGACTCCTGGGCCGGACCGGAGATGATGAGCGGCGTCCGGGCTTCGTCGATGAGGATGTTGTCGATCTCGTCAACGATGGCGTAGTTCAGCTCGCGCTGCACGATCTGACTCAGGTCGACGGCCATATTGTCGCGCAGGTAGTCAAAGCCGAACTCGTTGTTGGTGCCGTAGACGATATCGGCCTGGTAGGCCTCCCACCGCGTGATCGGCCGCAGATTGCGATAGCGATCGTCCTCGCTGGGATAGTCGGGATCGTAGAGGAAAGAAGCCTGATCGGGATTACCGGCCCCGCTCTGGATAACGGCCACGCGAACACCCAGGAGATGGTAAATGGGCCCCATCCACTGCACGCCGAATTTGGAAAGGTAGTCGTTCGGCGTGACGAGATGGACACCCCGACCGGTCAGGGCATTGAGATACAGAGGCAGGGTGGCGACAAGGGTTTTGCCTTCGCCGGTCTTCATCTCGGCGATTTTGCCCTGATGAAGGACAATGCCACCCATGAGCTGAACATCGAAATGCCGCAGGCCCAGGGTGCGCACCGAGGCTTCGCGCACGGCGGCAAAGGCACGTGGCAAAATGGCGTTCAGAATGTCGGTTTCGGCCTCGCGGAGTTCCCGATCGGCCGCTTCGATCTCGCGCTTGAGATTGTCCAGCGTCTCGGGATCGTCGGCTTTCTCGCGCGCCAGATACAGCCGCTCCAATTCTCGGCGCAACTCCGCCGTTTCTTCGCGGATATGCTGGCGGAATTGCGCCGTCTGGGCAGCGAGTTCGGCGTCGCTCATGCGCCGGAATTCGGGTTCCAGCGCGTTGATCTCCGCCACGATGGGCTGAAGCCGTTTGAGTTCTTTTTCGTTGGGGTCGCCGACGACTTTGGTCAGCAGGTTACGTAGCATGGTAGCCAAGGTTGAGCAAAAAACACGGTTGATCAGAGTATACCACACTTGGGTCGGCGGGGTGTGGCGATCCTTCTCCGCTCAGCGCCGGCGCCGTCGTGCCAGGAGCAGCAGGACCGGCAACGCCAGGAGAAAAGGCCAAAGGCGCCATAGCGGCGCACGCGCGGCGGCACCGGCCGTCTTGCCCGCCGGTGCCGTGCCGGCCGTGTCTTGATGACGCCGTCGGGCCGCTGCCAGTTCCGGCGCCTCGACCAACGCCGTCCACAAAATGCCCCATGACCGCCAGAAGGCGGCCATACCGACCCGTTGCAGTTGCGGCGCCTCCTCGCCCACGGTGGGAAAACCCAGCTCATCGGGCTGTAGGCGCTCCCAATTGCGGAAAAGTCGGCCCCATTCGCTCTCCAGCGCCGCCTGCATCTTCTGCTTGCCGATAAAGGGATACCAGAAGGTATCGTGATAAAGCACCGAGGCCAGGTAGCTCCAGGGCGCCAACACGGTTTTCAGCGACCACTCGATGGGTTTCTTGAGCGGGCCCCAATAGATTTTGTGCTGCATGCGGCTGGCAAAGGTCATCTGTCGGAAAGGTCCCACGAAATGCCAGTTCTCGTGGGCCACCTCTTCATCGCCGACGATTTCGATCTGATCGGGATCGCCGCAGCCCAACCCCATTTCGTGGGCGATGCGGATGTATTTGATGGAAAGCGGGTCCAGACCCATCAGTTTGGCAGCGATAGCATCAATGGCCACCTGGTCGGCCGAGGCCAGAATGACGTTTTTCACATGAGGGATCATACACCGCGGACCGGGGCCGTCGCCGGCAAAGGTACCGTCCATCACGGCGAAAATGCCCCGGTGGATGTGCTGCTGAATCATGAGCAGATCCACCAGCGTCTCGTGGATGACGGGATGGGTCCAGTGCCGTCGCTCGTTGAGCAATCCGCCGAACGCATTCTTCATCGCGCCGGTGGTTGTCGTGAAGATATGGGTCTTCACGGTGGGCAGATGGATGATGTTCTCGCCGATAAAACGCTTGGGGATGTAAAAACCACCGGGATACACATCGTTGAGCACGAGAAACTTATCGGCCAGATTGCCCACGGCATCACGAATGGGAATCCACTCTTCACCTTCGTAAAGATGGATGTTGCGCAGCCCATGGGCCTGGATGACGTTGATCTGTTTATTTTCCCGTTCGCCCAAATGGGCATCGATGACCACGGTGCGGTTGTGGCAGGCGTGAATCAGGTTGGGGTCATACCCATCCCGCTTCATGGCCCGGATGACACCCTCCAACTGCCAGGGCGTCGTCGAGCTACCGGGGTAGAAGAAGTGCCAGGAAATATTCACCTTCAGGGCCGTATCGGCATCTTTGGCGATAACATCCTGATAGCCGGCCAGATTCATAAGCCGGTGGTAATCGGCCAACACCGTGCGAGGTGAGGTGCGCAAAATGGCAACTTTGCTTTTGGCCATGGTGTTTTTGCTCCGCAAAGACAACAGGATATTGCAGGGTCCGTTCGCAAGGGGACGCGAGGATAGCAAGCTATCATTATACACCGATAGCGCCCGCAACCACTTCAGCGCCACCGCCGTAGGACGAAGCCCCTACAGACGACCGCCGCTCTCAGCCTTCGTCGTTAAGATCGGCTACAAAGCACCGCCAGCGGGCCAGCGCTGCGTGCATGACCGGATGATAGGCGGCCGTCAGCCATGCCTCCTCGCCCACACTCGCATAGGCCTGCAGAAGCCTCTGCGCCCGTTCGTCCGTTTCCATGTCGAGATAGCTTGAGGAAAGACGCAGCGCCAGATGGTCGGCGGCGACGCCAAACGCAGAACCGGGCAGAGCGGCCAGGCGATAGTGCTCGAGCAGATAGTCCGCCAGTGCGACCGAAGTGGTGACCCCCCGGCGGGCCAGGGCCTGGCGCCAGCGATCGCACTGGGCGAACACATAAAAAGCCCCATCGGGACGGGCCGCAGCCACACCGAGAGCCGTCAGCTCTCGCCAGAGCAATTGGGTGCGCAGGGCATGCAGATGGGTACACGTCTGGATGTACTGCCAGATCGTCGGCTCCTCGCCGTAGGCAATGACGGCGGCATATTGCACGGGGGCCGTCGGACTCGACCAGACCTCGGCTGCCACGGCGCGCACGGCCTCCATGAGGCCGCGACCGGTTGCGCCGGGTGGCAACACGGCCACGCCCAGACGCCAGCCCCCCAAAGACAGATGCTTGCTCAGGCCACCCACCACGGCCGTTCCTTCGGGATAAAAACAGGCCGGCGAGATATGGCGCACATGGCCGTGAGCGGTGAGGGCATAGATCTCATCGCTGAGGATGAACAGACGTTCCTGACGGCAAAAGCCGGCCAGGGCCGCAACCTGCTCCGGCGTCAGCATGCGACCGGTGGGGTTACAAGGGCTGTTGAGCACAAGCAGCCGAGGGTTGCCGCCGGCGCGGCGGGCCTTGACCAGGGTATCGGCCACCTGTTCAACCTGCAGGGCATAACCGTCGGCCGGATCGGTGGCAATCGGGAAGACACGCTTGCCGCTCATCCGGGCATGAGGCGCGTAGCTCACCCAGGAAGGGATGGGTAAGAGCACATCGCCGACCAGGGTCTGCATCAGGGCGAAAAGCAACGGTTTGCTCCCCGGTCCCACGATCACCCGCTCGGGTGTGACATCCAGGTCGAAATGACGACGGTAAAACGCGGCTACGGCCGCGCGCAGCTCGGGCAGCCCCTGCGCCGGCAAATAGCTCGTGCGACAGGCATGGGCGGCCAGCGCCTCGGCCAGGAGGGGATGCAGGGGAAAACGCGACTCCCCGAAGCCCAGATGATATACCTCGTGACCTTGCGCCCAGAGCGCCTGTACCTTCTCGTTGATGGCCAGGGTAGGCGAGGCGGCAAAAGCGGTCAAAAGCGGATTGAGGGAGAAAACGTCAGCGGTCATAGCCTGATACGAGACACATGGGCCAGGAATGGCGATCACATGGAGCCGAGAGGCCCCACAGCAACGGGCATATCGTTGACAACACCCCGGGTATGCGTTATCCTGCCGCCAGGAACCGGGCCTATCTCTCGGTCCGTTCCGAAGCCTGCAGATGTCGTCGGCAACGGCGCTCGCAACGGTTGCACAAGGAGGTGCAACATGTCTGTCGTCAAAATTATCACGCTGGTTGGGGAATCGCCCAACAGCTGGGAAGAAGCGGCTCGAAACGTCATCCTCGAAGCCCAGAAAACCTTGCGCGGCATCACCCGCATCGGCATCACCGAGTTCGACATCCGCATGAAGGACGACGCGGTGGATGTCTATCGGGTACGCGCCGAGGTTTCCTTCCGCGTCGAGCGCTAAACACTCGGCGGGTTGACGAGTCCATCCGGCACGGGTAACCAACGGTCCTGGCGCGGCCGGTGCCTGTTTCAGCGCGCGCGGTCAATGGCCAACCGCAAGCGGTACTCTTCGGCCATGAGGGCCTCGAGCTGACGCCGCAGTTGCCGGCAACGGCGCTCGTGTCGGCCGGGTTGTTCCTCAAGACGGGCCAGCTCACGTCGTAAGCGCTCTTGGGCGGCAATGACCTCTTGCTTGCGGGCGATCAAGGCAGCACGGTCGGCAGACGTCATGGCGGTAGGCCTCACGGCGGAGGAACAGGAGAGAACGACATCCCGGGCAGGGTTCCCGGCGCCCCGGCGTTGCTTTCGACTTCGGCGCCGTCGCCCGTTTTGTGATGGTCCGGGAGGGCTTCGTCGGGAGTCGCCGCCAGCCCAAAGAGACGGTCGGCCGTAGCCGTCGTCATGGTCGCCACCTGCGCGGCCGGCAGTTCCCAAAGTTTGGCCAGCTTGGCGGCCACCAAAGCCACATGGGCCGGTTCGTTGCGCCGTCCGCGATAGG
Organism: Caldilineales bacterium; assembly: GCA_037443945.1. GTDB lineage: Bacteria > Chloroflexota > Anaerolineae > J102 > J102 > SSF26. The sequence continues at coordinate 42,362 of JBBINH010000005.1, read as the reverse complement.
GATGAGGCGCCAGATAAGGCGAATCGGTCTCCACGACCACCCGCTCGGGCGGCAGATGGCGGACAAGGGCCTGCAGGCCGCGGGCATTGTGAAAGGTCACAAGGCCGGCCACCCCCAACACAAAACCCCAGGCCAGGGCCTCCTCGGCCATGGCCCGATCGCCGGAGAAGCTGTGCAATACGCCCACAAAGGGCCGGGCAGCAAGAGGCGTGCCCGGCACCCGTCGCCATACCCAGTCCTGCAGCTCGCGGCGCAGGTCGTCATGGGCTTCGCGATCGTGAATAATAACGGGCAGCCCCAGCTCGGCGGCCAGATCGAGCTGCCGGCGCAGGACCCCCTTCTGGATGTCCTCCGGAGTCCGGCGCCAGTAGTAGTCCAGCCCGATTTCGCCGATGGCCACTACCCTGGGCCGGCCGGCCAGGGCGCGCAGCGATTCCGGCCAATCCGGCGGTAACCGGGCCGCTTCGTTGGGATGAATGCCCACGGCGGCGTAGACGGCCGGTTGTGCAGCGGCCAGGGTCACCACGGCCATGGCATCGTTCAGATCGGTGGCGATGGTGACCATGGCCATCACCCCGGCCGCTTGCGCCCTTGCCATCACCGCCTCGCGGTCGGCATCGAACTGGGCAGCCGTCAGATGACAATGGGTATCAACCAGCATCGTTCAGGCAAGACCGGCCAGGCGGCGGCCATCGGCCAGGATGGCCTGGACCCGGTCGGCGTGAAGCGTCTCACAATAGACCCGAATGAGCGGTTCGGTGCCGCTGAAGCGGATCAACAGCCAGCCACCGTCCTCCAGCTCGAACTTGTAGCCGTCCACGGTCAATTTGCCGGTGCACCGCAGGCCGCCGATGGTCTCCGGTTGCGCCGCGTCGAGCAGGGCCTGGGCGCGTCGTTTGGTTTCCTCGTCCTCCAACCGGGTGTCCACACGATCGTAATAGTGGGGCCCGCCGACCAGGGCAAACAGCCGCTCCAGCAATTGGGTCGGCTTGAGCCCGGTCCGTACCATCAGATCGAGCAGGTAGAGATTGGCCAGGATGCCGTCGCGTTCGGGCACATGGCCGCGAAAGGCATAACCGCCGCTTTCCTCACCGCCGATAAGGGCATCCACTTCCAGCATCTTGGGGGCCACGTACTTGAAGCCGACCCCGGTCTGGTAGACGGGTACACCAAAACGCGCCCCGAGTTTTTCCAACATCGAGGTCGTGCTCAGGGTTTTGACGATAGGCCCGCGCAGGCCACGCACATCGAGTAGATACATCGCCAGAAGGCCATAAACCCGCAACTGATCGACGAAGTGACCGTTTTCATCGCCCAGACCGCAGCGATCGGCGTCGCCGTCGGTGATGCACACACAATCGGCTCCGTAACGCACGCCGGCAGCCAGACCGGCATTCACATTGGGCGGGATCGGCTCCGGCCGCGTCATCTCCGGGAAGATGGGATTGCGCTCGGCGTGGATCTCGATCACACGCGTCGTGCCGCCATCCAAAAGGCGGCTCAACCAGCCGGCGCCGTTCCCCCACATGCTGTCCACGACGATGGTCAGACCGGCCCGGCGAATAGGCTCCAGCTCGACCAGGCGTTCGATCTGGGCGATGTAGGCCGGATTCGGGTCAAAAGGCCGGATCAGCCCCTGTTCGACCCCCTTCTCAAACCGCATCCGGCGCACGCCCTCGATAGGCGGAATGGCCGCCTCGATTTGTTTGAGCCCGGCGGGATCGATGGCCCCGCCATGCCGATCGCGCACCTTGAAGCCGTTATCCGAAGGCGGATTGTGGCTGGCCGTGATGTTGATGGCGCCGATGGCCTGGCGTGCCACCACGCTATAGGCGATAACCGGCGTGGGTGTGCCGGCGCCGGCAAAGTGGACGGGAATGGCGTTGGCCGCAAGCACCTCGGCCACGGCCGCACAGAAGTCCTCGGAAGCAAAACGGCGATCGCCGCCGACCACGACGCCCTGCGCCACCTCCGCCGGGCTATAGAGGCGCTTCAGATAGTCGGCAAAACCTTGCGTGCAACGCCGCACGTTGTCAAAGGTGTAATCCTCGGCAATTTTGCCGCGCCAGCCGTCGGTACCAAAGGTGATTTTTGCTGTCATCGTTGCGAGCCTACCAGTTGATATTGGGGGCGGTAAGCGTAGTGGCGACTTTTTCCTGTAAGAGAGCCAGATCGGCATCCACCATCAACCGCACCAATTGTTCAAAGGTCACGGTGGGTTCCCAGCCGAGCACACGCCGGGCCTTGGCCGGATTACCCACGAGCAGGTCAACCTCGGCCGGGCGATAGTACTTGGGATCCACAACCACGTATTGCTCCCAGTCCAAGCCCACATGTGCGAACGCAATCTGGACGAATTCGCGCACACTGTGGGTCTCGCCCGTAGCCAATACGTAGTCGTCGGGCTTATCTTGCTGCAGCATGAGCCATATCCCCCGCACGTAATCGGGCGCATAGCCCCAATCACGACGGGCCTCCAGATTCCCCAGGCGTAGCTCGTTGGCCAGGCCCAATTTGATCCGGGCCACACCGTGCGCCACTTTGCGCGGCAAAAATTCCAGACCCCGACGCGGGGACTCATGGTTGAACAGAATCCCCGAGACGGCAAACAAATTGTAGCTCTCGCGATAATTGACGGTGATGTAATGACCGTAGACCTTGGCCACCCCGTAAGGACTGCGGGGATGGAAAGGCGTTTTCTCCGTCTGCGGCACTTCCTGGACCTTGCCGAACATCTCGCTGCTGGAGGCCTGGTAGAAACGGATGCGCTTGTCCACAATGCGAATGGCCTCGAGCATGCGCGTGACGCCCAGTGCCGTCACCTCGCCCGTCAGCACCGGCTGATTGAAGGAGGTCGGGACAAACGATTGGGCCGCCAGGTTATAGACTTCGTCCGGCCGGTAGTCCTGGAGAAGTTGGACAAGGCTACCCTGATCCAACAAATCGCCCTGGACGATCTCGATCTGATCCTGAATGTGCTGGATACGGTCGAAATTGACGGTACTGCTGCGGCGAACGACGCCGATAACACGATACCCCTTGGCCAATAAGAAATCGGCCAGATAGGAACCATCCTGGCCGGTGATACCGGTAATGAGCGCAGTAGGCATAGGAGGTGAGTCCTAAAAAAGCGGTCAGACAAGGATACGATGACGCCAGTCGTCGAGGATATCCCGTAACGACTGTTCCAGCGGGATAAGCGGTTCCCAACCGGTGGCCTGTCGAAGGCGGGTGGGATCGCTGACGATGCAGGGGATATCGGCAGGTCGGGTGAGGGCCGGGTCATAAGCCGTGGCGATGGGCACACGGGCCATGTTCCTGAGCATTTCCAGCACGGTGCCGATGCTTATACGGCGACCGGTGCCGATGTTATAGACCTCGCCGGGCCGGCCGTGGTTCAGAACGAGCCAATAGGCGCGTACCACATCGCGCACATCGGTAAAATCCCGTTCGGGCTCCAAGGCGCCATGGAGCAGCGGACCTTTTTGCCGACCGGCTTCGATCAGGGCGATTTGTTTGGCAAAACTGGCCGTCACGAACAGCTCATTTTGGCCGGGACCGATGTGATTGAACGGTCGTACCCGCACGATGAATAAGCCATGGCTGCGGTGATATTGCCAGCCCAGCAGATCCTGAGCGGCCTTACTGACGCCGTAAGGCGAGAGAGGACGCAAAGGGGTGTCTTCATCAAGCGGCAGCTCGGCGGGATCAAAGGCGCCGTAGACCTCACCGGAACTGACCACGAGCAGTCGCGCGTCCAGGTGGGCGGCCAGCATGCCCTTGATCAGGTTGATCTGGGTGAGGACATTTTGCTCGAACGTCGACCAGGGATGCTGCCAGGAAAGGGGGACAAAGGACTGGGCGGCGAGATGGAAGATAAAATCGGGGCGCCAGCGAGTGAGAACTTCGGCCACCGCCGCCTCCTCACGCAGATCGAGCCGTTCCAGGTGCACCCGCATGGCAGGGTAGGCACGTTCAGGCTGACGGCGATAGATGGTGCCGATGATGTGCAGGTCGGTAACGGCCAGCAGATGTTGGATCAGATGCGTAGCCGCAAAACCGGCAGCACCGGTGACGAGCGCGCGCATAACGGCTGGGATTATAGCAAAGCCCCCGACACCGCCCAATTGGACGTCGCCCCCATTTGTCCACCCTTTTGGCGGCGAAGTCATCCCCGGCCGGAGGCCCGGTCCCATCCAGGGCCGGCTCTGTCCAACCCGACACGACGAGCAGCCGTTGCGCACACGACGCAGCTCGTCGTCCCGTTTTCCCCAGGGCGCGCTGAATTTTCAGGCCCGACCTGTCTTGACACTCCCCGGAGCCAATGCTATAATCCTCATCGTCATCGGACATTAACAAAACGAGATGACAACGGCCCTGCGAGCAGAGAACCGTCGCTGTCGGCCTTGAGGCCGGCAGAGGAACTTCCCGACTCCCGGCCACCCCTCAAGCGTGGCCAAGTTGCCTCACGAAACAGCAAGTGAGGGCAGCCGGCCGGTAACGGCCGGTTGACTACAACCGCAACAGAAAGCAATCCCGCCAGCGGCCGATTTCCTCCCCAGGAATCGGTGCGGGTAAGGGTTGAAACGGTAGGGTAAGAGCCTACCAGCGGTGCGCAGCAATGCGGCCGGCTAGGCGAGCGTGCAACGGGAGCAAGGCGAGTGGGCCGGGTCATGGTCAACCCCGTGATTCGGTCTCGTCGCAGTGAAACCGGTGAAGTCGGGTCACACCCGGCAGGCCAGGTTTCACCACACCATGTGAGACAGATGACGGTTAGAACAGAATCGGGAGTACTCCTGCTCGCAGCTCCTTGCAACCCTGCGGTCGCCAACGCCAGGCCGACGTGGCGGAACAGGCAGACGCGACAGACTTAGGATCTGTTGACCCCAGGTCGTGGAGGTTCGAGTCCTCTCGTCGGCATCCTGAGGTTGGCTGCCGAAACGGGCCCGTGGCCTAGCGGGAAGGCGCCTCCCTTGCACGGAGGAGATCGTCGGTTCGAATCCGACCGGGTCCACCTCCGGGCAGGCCGGTGGCCTTCACCCTTGAATCGCTTTTCATGCGGGCGTAGTTCAGCGGTAGAACGTTTCCTTGCCAAGGAAAAGGTCGTGAGTTCGAATCTCATCGCCCGCTCTCGTCACCGGCAGGCCGGTTCTGACCCGCCGAGGTAGCTCAGGTGGTAGAGCACGCGACTGAAAATTGCGGTGTCGCCAGTTCAAGTCTGGCCCTCGGCACCTTTCTCTCCCCGGTCGTTACCATGCCTAAACTGGGAATCGGTGGGGGATCGTCTAATTGGCAGGACAGGGGACTTTGGATCCTCTAGTTCAGGTTCGAGTCCTGGTCCCCCAGCCAAAGCCACCGGAGCGTAAGTGGCCGGCCCTTCCGCTCCGGTCTCTCTTCCATTCGCAGCGGTTATGGTGACCATAGCTCAATTGGCAGAGCACCTGGTTGTGGCCCAGGAGGTTTCGGGTTCAAGCCCCGGTGGTCACCCCTTACAAACGAGCGCTCCGAGGAGGAGCGCATTTTTGTTTGTGCGGCCGGGAGTAACGCCCTGATTCGCCTGAAGGCAACTCCTCCTCCCCCGACAAGCGGAGGTGCTCGTTGCGAACGGGATCGGCAACGTCCGTAACCTGCTTTCACCACCCAGGAGCTAACCCATGCCCAAGTATCTGTTACAGGCAAATTACACCGGTGAGGGCATCAAAGGCCTTCGCAAAGAAGGAGGCACAAGCCGACGGGCGGCCGCCGCCGAAGCGGTCGCATCGGTAGGGGGCACCCTGGAGAGCTTCTACTTCGCCTTCGGCGCCACCGATGTGTACCTCATCGTCGATGTCCCTGACAACGCCAGCATGGCTGCCCTGGCTCTGGCGATCAGCGCCAGTGGGGCCGTTAAAGTGACCACCACCGTGCTGCTGACGCCGGCAGAACTCGACGAAGCGTCACGCAAAACACCCGCTTATCGGCCTCCCGGAACCTGAGTCGGCGCAGGCGTATTCGCCTCGGTGTTGGCCGGACGGTCCGTTGCCGAACCGCGGCCGGTATGGTCCGCGCTCGCAAGAGCCTGCTCTCGGTTCGCGCGAGCCGTTCCCGCCCGGCGGAGCCGTCGGCCTTATCGGCATGGCCGACGACTCGGTTCCAAAGTGGGTTGGTGCGAGAGGGGCAAGCCGGTAGGTTGACCCCCTCAATCCCCTCCCCTCGCCCGTTGTCGTAGGCGAGTGGAAGAGGGGAGGGCAGGGGGAGGGGTGAGGGTCGCCGCGGGGTTGCACCCATTCCGAACATAAGCCAGGGATAAACACCGTCCATGATAACGCAGGCATATTGGCCGAAGCCGATCCGACCGCTCGCCTGAGCGCAGTTGCTATTCCCAATACGGCTTTTTGCCCAAAGGTTTTGGGACCTTGACTCTGTTTGACAGGCCTCTGCCTTACGATTTATGATACATAGTCAGCTTATTCATCCCCCATCCTCGAATCCCGAAGGAGAAGCAAAACGTGAGCGATATCGTTGGCGCCGCGGCTACACCCGAAAAGCCCGAGATCAAGGTCATCCCACCCAAGACTATCGTGCGCAAACTGGCCATCGGCCAGGAAGTCAAAGGCCGGGTGCGACGCTTGACCGACTTCGGCGCCTTCATTGATATCGGCGTGGGTACCGACGGTTTGGCGCATGTCTCCGAAATTTCCCCCAAACGCATCAAGAAACCGGCCGATGTCCTCAAGGTCGGGCAGGAAGTCACCGCCTGGATCAAAGACCTGGACAAAGAGAAAGATCGCATCAGCCTGACCTTGATCCCGCCCGACGCCATCACCCTGCGCACGCTCCAGCCAGGTCAAGTGCTCACCGGCAAGGTAACCCGTATCGAAAGCTACGGCGTGTTCGTGGATATCGGCGTCGGCCAGGACGGCATGGTCCACATCCGCGAGCTGGCCCACAACTACGTCAAGCATCCCGGCGATGTCGTTAAGGTCGGTGACGAGATCGAGGTTCAGGTCCTCAAGGTCAACCGCCGCCGCGGCCAGATCGATCTCTCGCGTCGTGCTGTGCTACCCCCGCCTCCGCCCGAACCAGCGCCGGCCCCCAAAGCCGAAAGCGAAGCAAAACCGCGTCCGGGCAAGAAATCGTCCCGACGCGGACGTCGCCCTGCTCGTCAAACCAAGCCCGCACCGGAAGCCGACATCGAGGCCCTTGTGGCGGAGACGACCGAGACCATGGCTGCTGACGAGGAGCCTACGGAACCCACTCCCTTTGCCATCGCCCTGAAGCGAGCCCAACAGCAAAACGCGGCCAAGCACAAAAAACAGCGGGCCAAAAAGACCTGGTATGCGGAAGACGAAGACGATGACATCATCGCCCGCACGCTCATGCTGGCCGACGACAAGTCCTGACATCCTCATCCGCACAAGGCAAGCGCAAAAGGCCGGTGGGTCAGGTATCCCCCGGCCTTTTTGATTCGGGAGGACCGTGTGAAGCGTCTGCGTTCTTTCTTCGCCTTGGCCATCCTGCTCGTACTGACCCTCGGAGCGGGGTCGGCGGTCCGGGCTACCGCAACGCCGCCCACTCTGGAGCCGCTTTACAGCGCGACAGCTTGGGTCGAAGCCGGACACATCCGGGTACAGCTCATCACGCGCTTGACCGATGGTGAACGGGTCTATCGACCCGATGAACTGGCCGATCTGCGCTTTCGTCTGTCGGACCACGCCCGTCGCGGGCATACGGTGCTCGTCGCCTTGCCGGCCCAGGCCAACCCCGCCATCGTGGCCGTCGACAGCGAAGGGGCGATCGCGCTACCGCAACCCGAAGCAGGCGCCATGGAGGCTGCGGCCACCCAGGCTGCCGCTTTGGAGGGGGATCCGTTCTGGTTGCGGCACCAATGGGCCGTGCGGCTGCGTCTGACCCCCCTCCATCTGGACTCCGACGGTCGGCAATGGCGCTTTGCACCGGTGCTGACGGTGACCCTGAGCAGCGATCGCCCGCTTACGGCCACCCCACCACCACCCGATCCCCTCTGGGAGCCCCTTTATCGCTCCCTGCTCATCAACTACGCCGATGCCCGTGGCTGGCGACGCTTGCCCCCGGCAACGGCCTGGCCCCTGGCCGGGTCGATCCCGGCCGCCGGCAACGGTGGTTGGGTGCGCCTGAGTGTAGTCCAACCCGGTCTCCAGGAAATCACCTACGAGGACCTGAAGCAGGCCGGGGTGGATATGAGCGGCAGCGACCCGCGCACCTGGCAGCTCTACCGTCAGCAACAACCCCTTCCCATGCTGATCCTGGGCGAGGAAGACGGCCGTTTCGATCCCGGCGATGTCCTCCTCTTCTATGCCCCACCCTGGAAGCCCGAACACAGCCCGGAGGCCATCTATGCCCTGGTGGCAGGCACCGCTCCCGGCCTGCGTGTGGCCCAACGGATGGTGGAATCCAATCCGGCTCCTGTACTGCCCACCTTTCAGGACACCATCCACCTGGAAGAACAACGACTCTATCGTTCCGATTTCGCCGCGCCGGATGCCCAAGGACGGCCGGATCGCTGGTTTTGGACCAGCCTGCGTCCACAGCGCAATAGCCCGGGCCGCCAAACCCTGACCTTCCGGCTCCCGCCCATCGCAGACGGCCCGGTCGGCGCCCGGTTACGCCTGCGCCTGTTCGGCCGGGAGGAAGGTACGGTGCAGGTGAACCTCTGGCTTCAGGATTATCCCATCGGCAGCTTTAGCCTAAAAGGCCGGACGGCCTTCACCTATGAGGCCGATTTTCCCCACGCGCTTTTGCAAACCGGCGAGAACCGGCTTTTGATCGAGGTGGAAAGCGTCGGTGGGACCACGAACATGGTCTTCCTCGATTGGATCGAGATCACCTGTGTGCGGCGTCTGACCGCCGTGGCCGGCCGTCTGCATTTTGGACCGGACTGGCCGGGCCCCTGGCAAATCTGGCTGGAGGGTATGGACGCGACAACACAGGTCTGGGACGTGAGCGATCCCTTGCGACCGGTTGCCCTTATCGGGTTGCGAATCGAGCCGCAAGCCGAGCGGGTGGGTTTCGTCGACGGAATATCGCCGAGACCCTCGGCAGAAGGCACCCCTGAACGCCAGTATGAGGCTGCCACCCAGGCAGGACGAGGCCATCCCAAGGTGAGACGGGTGCTGCCCATGGATGAGTTGAGCAGCGCTACCAACCGGGCCGATTACCTGGTGATCACCCCGGAGGTCCTGGCAGCATCGGCCCAACGCCTGGCGGCGCACCGGGCCCGCCAAGGTTTGGCCGCCAAGGTCATCACGCTGGAGGCCATCTACGACGAGTTCAATGCCGGCCAGCCCGATCCGAATGCCATCCGCGCGTTTCTGGCCACTACGCTCACCCGCTGGCGCACGCCGGCGCCGGCCTATGCGGTGCTTTTCGGCGATGGCCACGTCGATCCCTTGAATTATCTGGGAACGGGTTACCCGCTGTTCCCCGTGTTTCTGCGCGACCTCGACCCCTGGCTGGGCGAAGTGGCCGATGAAAACCAGTTTGCCGCCGTGCTCGGCCCCGACCCTGTGCCCGATCTGATGGTGGGACGGCTGCCGGTGGGAAGTGCCGAAGAAGCCGACCGGCTCGTGGACAAAATCATCGCTTACGATAACCTGGCTACAGGTCAGGCTTGGCAGAATCGCCTGCTGCTGGTGGCCGATAACGCCGATGGCGCCGGGGATTTCCCCGCCCTGTCCGAACAAATCGCCCAATTGACCACGCCCTTATGGCAGGTCGAGCGGCTTTATTATGGCGTCAATTACCACTCGGCCGGCGCCCTTCGGGACCGGCTGTTGGCGGCCTGGACCGAAGGCGCCCTCATCGTCAACTACAGCGGCCACGGTCAGGTTGGGGAATGGGGGGCGGAACAGTTCCTGGCCCAGCGGGATCTGCCCGCGCTGCAGAACACAGGTCGGCCTGCCATCGTCCTGGCCATGGCCAGTCTGAGCGGCATTTTCTACCGGCCGGGGATGCGCTCGCTCCAGGAAGAATTGCTCCTCTTGCCCGACGGCCGTGGGGCCATCGGTTATGTGGCCAGTACCGGTTACGGTATCGGCGTCGGCAATGCTCTGGTCAACGAAGGCTTTATGGCACCGTTCCTTCAGGGACGGCCGCTTACCCTGGGCGAAGCCGCTCTAAGCGGTCGGTTGCACCTCTTTGCCCAGGGTTATGCCTATAGCGCCTTTTTGGTGGACTTGTTTGCCCTTTTCGGTGACCCTGCCACGCGGATCCCGAGGACGGCCTGGGCGTATCGGGTTCCTCTACCCTTGGTAGGTCACAACGGTGACTTTTTCGATCGCCCCTCTCCCTGACACAAGGCCGCTATTCGGCCATGAGGCAGGCTATGACCGAGACGGTCCACACCCTGACTTTACCTGACGGGGCGCGGCTGGTCTGCCGTGAGCTGCACCCTGCCCGGCCGCGGCCTTATCCCCTTGTCCTCATCCACGGCTTTACCGGGACGGCGCAGCGCCATTTCGGCGATTTGATGGCGGCGCTGGCGCCGGATTACCGGCTGTTGGCACCTGATCTACGGGGTTACGGGGCCAGTCGGCCACCCCCGCGCACGTTCCCGCCCGATTTTTATCGTCGCGATGCAACCGATGTGGCCCACCTGCTGCACACCCTATTGCCCGGCGGGCGGGCTATCCTGTTGGGGTTTAGCGACGGCGCCGAGGTTGCCCTTCTCGTGGCGGCCCTGTGGCCTGACCGGGTGGCGGGGGTCGTGGCCTGGGGTGTTTCCGGTGTCATCTCGCCGGAACATGTGCAGGCGGTGCGGGACTGGTTGCCGGTCTCGGCCTGGGGTCCGGAACGGGCCGCCTGGCGCGACCAGATCATCGCCGACCACGGAGCCGAGCAATGGGAAAGCCTGATCGTCGGCTGGGTCGAAGCGGCCCATGCCATCGCTGCGGCCGGCGGTAACATCTGCCTGGAGGAAGCCGCAGCCATTCGCTGCCCGGTGTTGCTTATCAACGGCGAGGGCGAAATAGGCAACACGGTGCGCGATGTGACACGACTGGCCGCGCGTATCCCTATCTGCCGTTTCGAGTTCATGCCGAACAGCGGTCATGCCGTCCATCGCGATCGGCCCGAAGCCTTTCTGGCGCGGGTGCGTGCCTTTTTGCGCACTGTCGAAACGTTTCCCACCCCACCGGATCGGCCTCAGGATACCGGGACGATGATGGGGGCAGATGACGTTTGACAAGCCTTGCGGCCGGTGGTAGATTGCGGCCGTGCTTTTCGATCCCGCTTTATGACGATGCGTCCACCTGCTATGCTGCGCCCTGCGTTGTACGGGGGCTTGATCGGGGCCGCGCTGGCCGTGGCTTTTTCCGTCCTGGGCATCATCCCGGTATGCGGTTTTGCAGCCCTGCCTTTGCGCCTGGCTGCCTGGACCCTGGCAGGCTTTATGGCCGCGCGGATGAGTTTACCGCTCCCTCGCTCGGGGCCCGGCATTGCGGCCGGCCTGATCGCCGGCATCATCGCCGGTCTGATCGACGGTGTGGCCAACATCGCCCTGGCGCCGGTGCGTTTCCGACTGGCCGGCGATACCATGACCGGTCTGCTTCTATTGCCTCCGGGGGTGGTCCGGTCTTTTGCCGAAGCGGGAATCGACCTGATGGCGCTCAACACGGTGGGCGGCAGCGTCTTCTTTGCCGTGCTGTTCTGTGGGGTGGTGTGGTTGGCGGCCGGAATGATGGCCGCCCTGGGTGCGGGCTTTGCCATCGCGCTAAGCGAATAAGGCCGCCGCTTTCGGTTCCCGCCCCCATCGCGCACCGAAGCAGAGAGGAGGACACAAGGGGCCATGGCGGCTATGACTCATGGCCCCCAAAAGGTGAAATCCTTTTTCCGAACCAGGGGATCCCCGTTTGACGGTCTCTTATCCCAACGGCGCCGCTGCTCTTGCCCGGCGTCGGTTGTTCGATCCCGTTATGAACCGAAGAAGGCACGGAGCCATTCCGTGTACGTCTCGGGATCGTTGAGATACGGAAAATGCCCGACAGCATGAAGGGTATGCACCTGCGCGGAGGGATAGGTGGCTTTCAATTGCTCTCGCAGGGTCGCTTCGACCAGGGGATCGTTGTCGGCTTCGATGATCATCACCGCAATGCCCAACGCCGCGGGATCGGGAGGCGAAAACGGCTCGATCACGGCTTTGGCCCGCCCGATCACCTGGGCTTTGCTCATCCGTCCGGAAACCTGTTCCAGCATATAAGCCAACACCAGTTCCGAATAGCCCGCGGCAGGGTAGATGGTATTCACGAAGTTATTCCGGAAAAAGCGCATGACCAGCCAATTGGGCAGGAAAGGCAAGACGCGAATCAGCGCTTGATTCCGTTGACGTAAGAGGTCGTTGGGCGGAAATGTGTTGCCTAAAACGGCTTTTTCGATACGTTCGGGATGATGAACCAGCAGATATTGCAGAAGGTATCCGCCAAGTGACGTTCCCACCATATGGGCACGCTGCACACCTTCGGCATCCAATACGGCCAAAACCCCCCGGCTCAGCTCTTCCAGGGTTTCGACAGGGGGATAGGTAACGCTAATCACCTTGTAGCGCCCGGAAAGAGGCACCATCTGTTGCCACCAGATATCGTAAGCTCCGGTCATACCGTGCAGGAATAAGATGGTTTTCTCGCCCTGTCCAAAGGCCACGTATTCCCAATGCTTTCCGCCTACCTGGATATCCCTGGCCGGATGGCGCTGACGAAAGTCGAGCAGCGATTGCCGTTGTTGCGGCGGGACTTTCTCCGCAAGCTCGGCAAAACCCTTGTGCGGCACCGGCCATAGATACACGACGAGCAACAAAACGACGAAGATGCCCAGAACGATGAAAACGCTTTTCATGGGTGTCTTCCTTGTTGTGAAGGTGTGGGTAACTGCCTGCGTACCGATCAAGTCGCCACACCAATCCTGTAGCCCCCGGTCGGCGCAAGCCGACGCCCGGCCTAAGGGGCCTAAAGAGCGTCATGTTTGCTTAGCATCGGGTGGCAGACAGCCGGGTAGTATAAAGGTCAAACGCTCGAGGATGATCAATTCCCGGGGCATCCGGTTGCGGCCGCGTCGCTGTCTCAACGAACCCAGGTTACCGACGTCTCTTCAGCAGATGCGCGGCAACTGCTCGCCGCTGAGCATTTCGACAATGCGTTGCCCACCGATGCGACTGCGGAGGATCACCCGACGAGGGTGCTCGGCCACCACCTCGCCGATCACGGCGGCCTGACGACCCAGCGGGTGCTCGCGCATGGCCGCCAACACCGCTTCGGCCGCTTCGGGCGCCACGATGACCAGGCATTTGCCCTCGTTGGCCACGTAGAGCGGGTCCAGTCCCAGGATCTCACAGGCACCCCGCACCGCCTCACTTACCGGGATCTGCGCCTCGTCAAGACGAATACCCACATTCGCCGCCCGTGCGATCTCGTTGAGGGCGCTGGAAACGCCGCCACGCGTGGGATCCCGCAACACATGGACGGCCTCACCGGCCGCCGCCAGCACCGCGGCCACCAGGTCGTGCAACGGCGCCGAATCGCTCTCTAAGGTCGTCTCGAACTCCAGCCCTTCTCGCACCGACATGATGGCGATGCCGTGTTCGGCAATAGGCCCGTTGACGAGGATGACATCACCCGGTTGCGCCCGGTTTGGCGCTATCTGTACCCCCGGCGGGATCAGGCCGATGCCCGCCGTATTGATAAACAGTCCATCCCCCTTGCCCCGATCCACCACCTTGGTGTCGCCGGTCACAATCGGTACACCCACCCGGGCGACCGCTTCGGCCAGGGAGCGCACCATTTGCCACAGCTCTGCCATGGGCAGACCTTCTTCGAGGATGAAGGCGGCAGAAAGAGCCAACGGTTGGGCGCCGCACATCGCCAGATCGTTGACCGTGCCGAAGACGGCCAGCGAGGCGATATCGCCGCCGGGAAACACCCGCGGACTGACGACGAAGGAATCGGTTGTAAAGGCCAGACGGGCCCCGTCGGCCATTCCGGACAGAGTCAAAACGGCGCCATCGTGCAGGCTTTCCAGCAAGGGATTGCGGAAGGCCGGCAGATACATTCGTTCGATGAGCATCTGCGTCAGCCTGCCACCACCGCCGTGGGCCAGCGTGATCGTCGGATAGTCCTGAAGGGGAATCGGACACTGCAAGGCAAAGGTTGTGTTCATGGCTTCCATCATGCGGATCCGTCATGCCGGTTCCGGCACGGCCACCCGACCGGAATGGAAATAGGCGGCGCAAGCACCCTCGCTGGAGACCATAGGCGCGCCCAGAGGATGTTCGGGCGTGCAGAGCGTGCCAAAAGCCTGACACTCGTGCGGCTTGACCAACCCGCGCAAGATCTGACCGGCAATACACAAAGGCGATTCGGTGGCGACCACCCGGTCCACGCCAAAGCGCCGCTCGGCGTCGAAATCGGCGAATTCGGGCCGCAGGCGATAACCGCTGGCCGGAATGACGCCGATCCCGCGCCAGGCCCGGTCGCACACCTCAAAGACGCGGAAAGTCAGCTCCTGAGCGGCCCGATTGCCCTCCCGCGTGACGGCGCGGGTGTACTGGTTCTCGACCCCCCAGCGGCCTTCCTCCAGGGCCTTCACCGTCATGTAAATGCCCTGCAACAGATCCAGAGGCTCGAAGCCCGTCACCACGATGGGAATACGGTAGCGCTCGGCAATGGGTTCATACTCCCAATAGCCCATGACCGTGCACACATGACCCGCCGCCAGAAAGCCGCGCACGCGATTGTCAGGCGCCGAGAGGATGGCCTCCATGGCCGGGGGCACCATCACATGGGAGCAGAGGATGGAGAAGTTGCGCAGCCCTAACTGGCGGGCCTGCCAGACGGCCATGGCATTGCCCGGCGCCGTCGTCTCAAAGCCTACGGCGAAAAAGACCACCTCGCGGTCGGGGTATTTCTGCGCCAGTTTCAGGGCATCCAACGGCGAATAGACCATGCGCACATCGCCCCCGCGCGCTTTCACGCTCAACAGGTCGGTCTGCGAGCCGGGTACCCGCAGCATATCGCCGAAGGAGGTGAAAATAACCCCCGGCTGTTGGGCGATGGCAATGGCCCGATCGATGAGTTCCAAAGGCGTTACACAGACAGGACAGCCGGGGCCATGCACCATGGTGATCGCCTCCGGCAACATCTCGTCAATCCCGGACATGATGAGCGTGTGGGTCTGACCACCACACACCTCCATAATCGTCCACGGCCGGGTGACCGTGCGCTCGATGGCCCGTAAGAGCACGCGCACATCTTCCTCGCGACGGTATTCATCCAGAAAACGCATAGGGCCTCCTCCTCGGGCTCAATCGGGCGGCTCGGTTTGTTCCAGCTCTTGCAACTCATTCATGGCCCGCAAGAGGGCGAACACTTCTTGGGCTTCGGCCTCGTTGATTTTGTTGAGGGCGAAGCCGGCATGGACGATGACGTAGTCATCCACCTGGGCATCGGGCACATAGGCCAGGCAAACCTCTTTGGTCACGCCGCCGAAATTGACCTTGCCCATGGTAATCCCCAGGGGATTGGGTTCGATGCTGATGATTTTACCGGGTACGCCAAGACACATAACAACCTCCTTGCCAAAGAGCAGGCCATCGCCAAAAGTGCCGGAATCCGGAGGGGTCAAAATGGTTCAGGCCGTATACCCCAGCCGTGCGGCAGCAACGGCGATCTGACCCAGGCTGATGCCGCCGTCGTTGGGCGGCACCTGGCGGTGGAGAAGAACGTCAAAACCGGCCGCCCGCAGGGCCGCCAGGGCTCGTTCGGTGAGCAGGCGATTCTGAAAGCAACCGCCGGTCAGGGCCACCCGCGGATGTCCGACGGCCTGCGCCACCCGGACAAGGGCGTTGACCAGGGCATTATGAAAGCGGCCGGCCACGACCCCGACCGATACCCCGCGGCGCACGTCCGTGATGACCGCCTCGATCAGCGGCCCCCAATCGAGCATCCAGCCGGAAGCGGCAGGCGCAGGCACCAGCTCGAGCGGATAGGCTCCTTTCTCGGTCGGATCGGTCACAAACTCCAAACGCATGGCCGCCTGGCCTTCGTAACTGACCCGCTGCTGAAGGCCGCCGAGCGCCGCCACCCCGTCGAACAGACGGCCCATGCTCGTGGTCCACGGCGCCCGGAACCCTCCGGCCACCATGCGGGCCAGGACCCGGCGTTCGTTCGGGGTGCAGGCGGCCACAGGCGCCAGATCCTCCCAGGTCCAGGCGGCCTCGCCGTATAGTTCCGCCAGCAGGGCCAAAGCCACCCGCCGCGGCTCGTGTACGGCGGCATCGCCGCCCGGTAAGCGGAAGGGACGCAAATGGGCCACACGGATGTAGTCGCGCGCATCGCCCAGCAAAAACTCGCCGCCCCATACGGTACCGTCCGGCCCATAACCGGTGCCGTCCCAGGTCACACCCAGCACCGCCTCGTTCACCCCGTGTTCGGCCAGACAAGCGGCCAGATGGGCGTGATGATGCTGCACCGGGATGCGCGGAACCGTTTCCGGCGGGATATCGAGGGCATAGCGGGTGGAGGCATAGGCGGGATGAAGGTCATGGGCAACGGCGACGGGTTCGGCTTCGTACAGGCGCAGGAAATCGGCGATCACCCGTTCAAAGGCCGCCATGGCCTCGGCCGTTTCCAGATCGCCGATGTGTTGGCTGATGAACACCTGTCGCCCTACGCTAAGGGCCACCGTATTCTTGAGATGAGCGCCAACGGCCAGAATGGTGGGCACGGGCGCGGCCAGGCGCACCGGTAACGGCGCGTAACCGCGCGCCCGGCGCAAGAGCCGAGGCGTATCGTCCACGATCCAGGCCACGCTATCATCCACATGGCGGGCGATGGGCCGATCGTGCAACAGAAAAGCATCGGCCAGCTCGGCCAGCCGCGTCAGGGCCTCGTCGTTATCCGTACAGATGGGTTCGTCGCTGCGATTGCCGCTGGTGGCGACAACGGGCCGGTCGAAATCGCGCAGGAGCAGATGGTGCAAGGGCGTGTAGGGCAGCATGATGCCCAGGTTGGGATTGCCCGGCGCCACGGCCTCGGCCACAGGAACCGGCGCATCGGTGGGCTCCGGCGACCGGGGCAGCAGGACGATGGGCGCTTCGACGGCGCCGAGCAAGGCGGCTGCCGTCGACGAGACCTGACACAGGCGGTGGGCCATGGCCAGATCGCGCACCATCAGGGCGAAGGGTTTGTCCCCGCGACGCTTGCGGGCCCGCAGACGGGCCACGGCTTCCTCGTTGGTGGCATCGACCATGAGATGGAAGCCGCCCAAACCCTTTACGGCCACAATAAGCCCTCGGCGCAAGGCATCCACGGTTGCCTGCAAGGCCTTCTCTCCTGCGGCCCGAGGCACAAACGCGCCGTCGGCAACCCCCTGGCCGTCTCCGCCCTGCCGCTCGCCAAACCATAGCCGCGGCCCGCAAACCGGGCAGGCATTGGGCTGAGCATGGAAGCGTCGATCGCGCGGGTCGTCGTACTCGCGGCGACAGTCCGGACACATGGTGAACCCGGCCATGGTCGTATGGGGCCGGTCATAGGGCAAGGCCCGGATAATGCTGAAGCGAGGACCGCAGTTGGTGCAGTTGGTAAAGGGATAGCGGAAACGGCGATCCGTCGGGGTCAACACCTCGGCCAGGCAATCAGGACAGGTGGCCAGATCGGGTAGCACCAGGGCGGTCTTGGCGCCCAGGTTGTGGCTGTGGCGGATTTCAAAGCGGTCGTAGCCTGCCGGTTCCAGCCACTCCGTCTCCAGGCTGTGCACGAATGCGCGCGGGGGTAGCTCGGCCGGTAGGCGGGTCAGGAACTGTTCCAACACGCACGCCGGCCCTTCCACCTCGATAAAAACCCCGGTTGTGTCGTTGACCACCCAGCCGCTCAGCTCCAGCTCGGTGGCCAGCCGATAGACAAAAGGCCGAAAGCCGACGCCCTGCACGGCGCCCTGAAGGCTCAGGCGCAACCGTCGGCGTTCGACCTCATGGGCAATCGCACTCATGTCGGTGAGCCGTCGCGAAGCGAGCGCAGCCAGGCCACCCAGCCGTCCAAACCGTCGCCATGGCGACAGGAGACGACGAAAAGGGGGGCCTGGGGGTTGACCATGCGCAAACCACGTTCAAAAAAGGCCAGGTCGAAGTCAAAATAGGCCAGCAGATCGGCCTTGTTGAGGAGGACCACGTCGGCAGCGGCGAACATGCCGGGGTATTTGTAGGGTTTATCGTGGCCTTCGGGCACGCTGGCCACCACAACGGAGGCCGCCGTGCCCAAATCCCACGCGGCCGGGCAGATAAGATTGCCCACGTTCTCGATGAAGAGCAGATCAAGCTCGGCCAGAGGCAGGCGCGACAGAGCCGACCCCACCATCCAGGCTTCGAGATGGCAGTTGCCGCCGGTATTAATCTGGATAACCGGGATCCCGTGCGCAGCGATGGTATCGGCATCGATACGCGAGGCCACGTCCCCCTCGATGACACCGACACGCATGCCGTCACCCAAAGCGGCGACGGTGCTCAGGATCAGGCTGGTTTTACCGGCTCCGGGCGCAGCCATGATGTTGAGCGCAGTAACGCCATGCGTGGTCAGCAGCCGGCGATTTTCCGCCGCCATTTGATCATTGGCGCTGAGGATCTGCTTGACTACCGGGATTTCCATCGTCGATCTCGATGCTTTCGATATGAAGCTCGTGGCCGCCGGTAACGCGTACCAATCCGCTACCGCAGACCGGACAACCCGGCCATAGGGGTACCGTCACGGGAAAGCCATGGCCGCATTCGCCACAAAGCCCCTGGGCCGGGCGACGGTGGATGCGGAGTTCGGCGCCTTCGGCAGGCGTATGACGGCTGAGCCAGTCGAAATAAAACCGAATGGAATCGTCCACAAAGCCGGTCAACTCGCCGACGACCATATCAATGGCCAGGATGCGCTTGGCGCCGGCTTCGGCAGCGGTCGCCAGAGCGACATCGAGGATGCCTTGGGTAATGGACAGCTCGTGCAAAGGGCGACTCCGGCTTAGGGTTTGGGTTCCATTATAACACCCCATCCCCTCAGTTCCTCAGTCACAGCTGTTACCAGCCTCTCCAGGCGGGCGGCTACGGTCGGCGAAAGCGCCAGTCCCGGTTCCAACACGGCCGCTTCCATGCCCCAGACGACAACTTGCTGCGGCAGCGTCTCCTGCAGTCGGGCCAGTGCCAGGAGTTCCGGTAGACCGGTCTGGTGGAGCGACATTTTCAACGGCAATCCCTGCGGGATCGCCTCGTCCGCCAGCCGCACGAGTGTCCCCGGTTCGGCGCCCATCTGCACGGCATCGACCACCAGCAGATGGGTTACGCCCTCGAGATAGGACCAGAGGTCCAGACCGGCGACGCCACCGTCTACGATCTGGACCTCCGGCGGCAGGACATAGCGTGCCTCCAACTGCTCTACCACGCGAACACCCAGGCCCTCATCGCCGAGCAAGATATTGCCCAAACCGAGGACGAGGATGCGCCGTGGCGCCGTAGACATCGCAGGCCATCTCACGGCGAGGCAGACCGGTTACGGCGCTGGATGCGTTCGAGCCAATCGGGACGGCGGGTGGTGGGCATAAACTTGAAGCCGCTAAAGATGCTGGACATGAGGCCGTTGCCTTCTTCCATATCCACCAGCCAGGCGGCGTAAACATGGTGCACCACAAAGGCCAGGATAAGATACATGACGATATGGTGAATCAGCCGCACCGTCTGCACGTCCAGCACCTGAAAAACCCACCCCAACAGAGGGCCCCAGATGCTCGTCGGATGCAGCAGGCCGAACAGAGCATAGCCGGTCAGCATCTGGGTGAAGTAGAAGATGACGATGAACATGTACGTCATCCCGGCCAGGGCATTATGGCCGGTCACCTCGGGAGGCTGGCGGCGCAAGAAGAAATAGTACTTCAAGGCCTCGACGATGTTCTGTCGTCCTTCGCGGGTCAGGAAGGGAAACAGACCGCGCCAGCTCGACCACTCGTTGCCGACAAAAGCCCAGTAGGTGCGGATGCCGACACTGATGGTGAACACAATGGCCGTAGCAAAGTGGAGAAAACGCATCAGACCCATGAAGTAAAGGCCATAGATCTCCCGTTCGCTCACGGCGATGTAGGGATTGCCGATGTAATAGCCGGTAAACGAGAGGAGGGCAATGGAAACCACGTTGACCCAATGGGTCAGGCGGACGGGAACCTCCCAAACATACAGGCGACGGCGGACCATGGCGACCTCCCGGTTTAGCGTACCTGGATGCGGGTGATCTCGCGGCCGTTGGCGTTGACGACGTGAACGGCGCAGGCCATGCAGGGATCGAAAGAATGGACCGTGCGTAGGATTTCCACGGGATGTTCGGGATCGACCACAGGGGTATCAAGCAGAGCCGCTTCGTAAGCACCACGCCGATCACGCCCGTCGCGAGGCGAGGCATTCCACGTCGTGGGCACAATGGCCTGGTAGTTCTCGATGCGTCCGTTTTTGATCCGAACCCAATGGCCCAGCGCCCCACGCGGGGCTTCGGTGGTACCCCAGCCAACGGCTTCTTGCGGCCAGGTACGGGGGTCCCAGCGCTCACCGTTGAAAATGGCCAGATCGCCGCGATCGATGTTGGCGGCCAGTTCGTCAATCCAGCGCTCCATCTGCTCGGCTATAAGGAGGGTCTCGATCCCGCGCGCCGCCGTACGGCCCAAAGTCGAGAAAAGGGCCTCCGGTCCCACACCGAGGGTATCCAACACGTAATGCACCAGCTCCCGCACCCGCTGATGGCCGGCGGCGTAGGCGATCAGCATGCGCGCAAGTGGGCCTACTTCCATGGGCGTGTCCTGATAGCGCGGGGCTTTCAGCCACGAGTACTTGCCGTCCGTTTCCAGGAATTCATAGGGCGGCTGCGGACCGGTATAGTTGGGCTGGGTTTCGCCATCCCAGGGGTGTTTGGCAACGCCGTCGCCCTCATCGTAGCGGAACCAGGAATGGGTAACGTATTCCTTGATCTCACGATGGTCGAGGGCTTGCGGAGCAACACCGATCTGCTTGTTGAAAATGACCCCACGCGGTAACCAAAAGGTGCCGGGATCGTCGCCGGTGCTTTGGGGGAAGTCGCCATACGCCAGGTAATTGCCCAAGCCGCCTCCCCAACCGGCCCATTCCTTATAGAAGGAGGCAATCGCCAGCAGGTCGGGGACATACACCTTGGCCACGAATTCCAGCGCCTGGGCGGCCCAGTGCTTGAGGCGGGCGATAGCGTGGGCGTTGATGGCGCTCTGGCTGTTGGGATCGACCGGGACGGCCATGCCGCCGACCAGGTACGTTTGCAGGTGGGGGTTCTTGCCGCCCAGGAGGGCATGGATTTTGATGATCTCTTTCTGCCACTCCAAGGCCTCCAGATAGTGGGCCACGGCCATCAGGTTGGCGGCCGGAGGTAGCTTGTAGGCTGGGTGTCCCCAATAGGCATTGGCAAACAAGCCCAACTGGCCGGCCTCGACAAAGCGCTGCAAGCGGTTTTGCACGCCGGCGAAGTAGGTGGTGCTCGCTTTAGGCCAGTCGGAAATGGATTGGGCCAGCGCGGCGGCATCGGCGGGATTGGCCTGCAGAGCGCTGACGATATCCACCCAATCCAAGGCGTGCAGATGGTAGAAGTGAATCACGTGATCCTGAACATACTGCGCGGCCTCGATGATGTTACGGATCAGTCGCGCATTGTCCGGGATGCGGATCTCCAGGGCATTCTCAACGGCGCGCACCGAGCAAAGGGCATGGACGGTCGTGCAGACGCCGCAGATGCGTTGGGCAAAGACCCAGGCATCGCGCGGATCACGGCCCTTGAGCACCAATTCCATCCCGCGGAACATGGTGCTGCTGCTCCAGGCATCGGTGATCCGACCGTTCTCCACCTGAGCTTCGATGCGCAAATGCCCCTCGATGCGGGTGATGGGGTCAACCACAATTTTCGCCATCGGAAACCTTCCTTCTGAATGTTGTCAATCGGTCTGTTCGGTTTCAACAACGGGGCCCTCGGTTTCGGGTCGGGCCAGAGGCTTTCGACGGGCTCGCACGTAGCTCAGAACACCGTGGGTGGTGAAAGCGGCGGCCACGCCCGCCACCAGACCCAATCCCACCTGATCGGCCGTGGCCTCTACCCCAAAGCCGCTCACGCGGGGCAGACGTTCGTAGAACGGCGTCTTGGTGTCCCAAAAGCGCGGGCTCATGCAGCCTACACAACCGTGGCCGGCGCCGATCGGCCAGCTTGTGCCGTCGTTCCACTGCACACTGGGGCAGTTGGAAAGGGTCTGCGGACCCTTGCATCCCATCTTGTAGAGGCACCAGCCCCGACGATGGCCTTCATCGCCCCAGGCTTCGACAAAGCGCCCGGCATCGAAATGACCGCGACGTGGGCAGTAGTTGTGAATCAGATGGCCGTAGGCGAAAAGCGGACGACCCATCGTATCGGTAGCCGGCAATTCGTTGAAGGTGAGAT
Source organism: Caldilineales bacterium (assembly GCA_037443945.1). GTDB lineage: Bacteria > Chloroflexota > Anaerolineae > J102 > J102 > SSF26. Next base: position 19,893 of record JBBINH010000005.1, on the reverse strand, counting down.
AGTGAACGATCACCGCCGTCAGGTTGGCCACGTTCATGGGACAACCGGGGAGGTTGATCAGGTTCTTGAGATTGGGCACCGCGTCCTTGACGCCAACGGCGCCGGTGGGATTGGGAAAGGCTGCCGGCCAGCCTCCATCCCAGGCGCAGGCGCCGACGGCAATGGTCGCCAGCGCGTTGCCGCACACCTCACGAGCGATCGCCAGGGCCGTGCGGCCGGCGACCGTGCAATACACACCGCCATCCCGCATCGGGATGCTGCCTTCCACCACGGCAATGTACTGCCCAGCAAACTCCTGGACCGTATCGTGGAGCGATTTTTCCGCCAGATGACCGGCCGGGGCCATGATGGTCTCGTGGTAATTGACGGAAAGCAGCTCGAGCACGATTTCGGCGACGGTAGGATTGCTGGCACGTAGAAACGATTCCGTATTCCCGGCGCAATCTTGAAATTCCAACCACACCAACGGCAGCCGTGGCGCCGTATTGAGCGCAGTGGCGATATCCGAGATGTACCGAGAAGGAAGGGCCAGCACTGCGGCCATCGTGCCGCAGAATTGGAGGAATTGGCGGCGTGTGATGCTACGTTCGGCCAGACGGCGTTCCAGGTCCAGGGTTTCTTTTAGCATCACAACACCTCCGCAAATGAGGAGCGAGGACGAGACGAGAATGATGCAAGTGTAATCTAAATTCCATAACGAGTCAAGTACATGTCGTGAAAAAAGGGGAGCGAACAAGGCACAAGCCACGGCTCGGGCTGCCAGCCCTCTGAATACGGGACGGAGCATGGCGGCGAGCGTGGTTGGCCCTTGCGAGGCCAAGACGCCGGGGACGGCAAGCGGCGCCAGGCGTCGTGGGTTCAGGTGTGGCATCCCTTGGGCACCGCCACGATCGCCATGCGCCTCAGGTCGCGCGAACGGCCAAACCGGCAAGCTGCGTCACGCGCGGCCGGATCCACTGCGTCCGGCGCCGCGTGCGCACGTGGCGCCTTGCCCGCAAGAACCCGTCACGGAAAGCGTCGTCGGGCTCAGCCCCGGTGACGATGCCCTTCGATGCCCCACAGGCCCCGGCCCCGCCGACGGGCGTCGGCCTCCAATCGCTGCAGACGGGCCGCGCGGGGGTCGATGCTGCCGCCGTAACGGGCGCGTGCCAACCCCATCGCCACCAAGTGCCCGTTCACCCACAACCGACCGTGATAAACGTGGCGCAGCAAACGGCCGTAGACATCCCGATCCGGTTCACCCTTGCCGGCGAACAGACGCACACGACGCCCTTCCACCAGGCGAGCGTTGGCCGCCTTGGCTTCCTCGGCCCACGGCGCCGGCCGACCGTCAGGTCCGTGCCGTTCCGGGGCATCGATGCCCAGATAGCGCACCTCGCGACCGTCGGCCAGGCGGATGCTATCACCGTCGAGGACATAGGCGACGACGGCGACCTCGCCCACGCGACTTCGCCACCAATGCCCCAACCGCGCAAGCCACGACCTATGCCGTCGGCGATGGCGGATCATCCTGTGGTCCCAAGTGAATACCAAACCGGGTTCACCCTGACGGAGCGCACCGGCGTCGCCATAACCCATGGGCGGGCACGAATTCCCAGCCCGGCGTGGTCAGGAGCAAAGGATGGCGCTCCCAACCCGCGGCCACACGTGCCATGGTCTCTTCCCATGACCGCAGACCGCTAAGCGTGTCGGCGGCCTCGACGTTGCAGGCGCCCACGGCGACCGCCGCCGTGACGGCCTCCTCGGCCGACAGCCCGCGCAGCAACCCGGCCAGGAACCCGGCAATCGTGGCATCGCCTGAACCGGTCGCCCCCACGAAGTGAGCGCGAAAGCACGGCGCCCACAGTTCGCGATCGGCCCAGGCTTCCGGTTGTGGCGGTCGGCCGCGGCCCATGGCGGCGAGGGTGGCAGCCGAGGCCGTGCGCAGATAAAAACCCCGATCCCCCAGCTTGAGACCCACCACCCTGGCACCGAGGGCCAGGAGCTCGGCGGCGATATCGCTCAGCAGATCCGGGGTGATCAGCGGCAGGATATCGCCATCGGCGGCCTGCCGACGCAGGGCTTCGTAGGTCGAACGGCGCAGCATAAAGAGGATTTCCTCGATGCTGGGCAGAAAAATATCCACATAGGGCAGTGTTGCCCGGCAGATGGGGCCCCAATCGGCGCGACCGGCGGCACTATGGGGGTCAGGGAGGGCCATATCGAGCGACGTTGTGATACCGGTGGCTTTGGCCCGTCGGAAGATGGCCGCCAGCTGCTCGCCTCCGTCCGTGTACATCCGCCGCATGATGGGCGGATAACCGAAGTGGAAGAGCTGCGCCGCTTCCAGCAGGTCGTAGCGGATATCGTCGGCGCCAAACGTGTCGTTGGCGCCGGGACAGTGCAGAAAGACGCGGTCACTGCCGAGGGGATTGATGACGATGGTGTAGGAGGAAGCGGCATCGGCGGCGACGATCATGCCGGCCACCAACGCCGGATCGTAGCGGGCGATGCCCTCCCGAATGGCGTGGCCGAAGAGATCGTCTCCTATCTTGCCCATAAGCTGCACAGGAATGCCCAAGCGGTGGAGGGCCAACCCCACATTGGAGACGGGACCACCGGTCGAGAAGGTGACCGGGCCCACCTCGATCAGGCGACCCGGCGTTAGAAGCGCCCGCAGGTTGTCGTAGTCGATGCGACTCAGGTCAGGGATGATATCGAGACAGATATGGCCGGCGACGATGGCTGCGATGGTCATAACCCAGGCTTGGCTTGTGAGATCAACTGGCCCGTTTGGACCTTGCGAATCAGAGGTAACGATAGTAGCGCGGGTAGTCTTTCACCAGCAGGTAGAGCGGTGGCTCGTCCTCTTCGACGGTGGGAAAGCGACCGATCGGTTCGTAGAACCGGTTATCGGTGTTGTCGTCGTTGACCAGCGACACTTCGCCGACAAGCACGCGGCTGCCTTCGGCCCAGAAGCTGTGATAGAGGCCCGTGGGGAGGGTAATGCTCTCGCCGGGTTCCAGGACAACCTTCCCGCCTGCCGGCAGCGTGCGCAAAACGCCATCGGTGCTCACGGTCACGGGGGTATCGGCCAGGTCGCCGTCTGGGGTTGAGGGATAGAGCTGCAAAACCAACCTCCCGCCCCCGCGATTGATGATGTCCTCGACCTTTTGCCAGTGAAAATGCAAAGGCGTGACCTGGTCTACCTCGACCAGGAGGACCTTTTCGGCGTAGAGTTTGCCCGCTCCCCGGCGCAGATCGGCCGGATCGCCGTTGCGGATGGTGAAAAGCGTCAGGCCTTTCTCCCGATATCGCCCCAGGCCGAAGTCGGTAATATCCCAACCCAGCTCGCGTGCCACGATCTCCCGGACCTCAGGGCCCTTTTGTTGCCACATGGCCGGTGTCCAAAAGGCAAAAGGCGGCAGATAGAACTGCCGTTCGGCGAGAAACGCCACAGCGTCGGCCAGAATGGCATTGATTTCCGAGCGTTTCATGGCAACCTCCGCAGCCAGAAGCAGTAAGCGGCATCGGGTTGCATTGTAGGGGGAAGCAGGGCGTTCTGTCAACGGCGTCTGTGCCCGCATCCGGACCGGGCAGTTCCGGGCCGATGGATAACCGAGCTCGGACGTTATTCGTTACGACCGACTCGCCTCCGGGTAGGGAGACCGTTTTGATTCGGTTCTATCTTTTGTTGGTGAGAACGTTTGAACGTTTGAACGTTATGCCTGCCTGCCCCTCTTGCGCCAACACACTCCGGAACCGAGTCACCGTTTTCATTGCGCGCAGGCGGGTGCTATAATCCGTCCATCTTCGTCTTCCCGTATAAGCCTTTGCTTGTGAGCGATTCCGAACGGTCTTCTTCCTCTTCCGGCCTGGCCGATAACCCCATCCCGGTTGCGACACCCTCGGCGCCGGCGCAGCTCCGGACGACCTTTGTCGCTGCCGTTTGGGAAATCCTGCAAACCCTGGTCATTGCCGGTTTGTTGATCGCCTTCTTCCGCGCTTTTGTTTTTCAGAACTACGTGGTCGAAGGTCAAAGCATGCTGAACACACTCTTCCCCGGTGAGCGCCTGATCGTCAGCCGCATCAGCTACATCGTCGGTCGGCCTGCGCGCGGGGATGTGATCGTGCTGCAGTATCCCCTCGATCCCGGTCGCGATTTCGTCAAGCGGATCATCGGTCTGCCCAGCGAGACGGTGGCCATCGTGGGCGGTCAGGTGTTCATCAACGGCCGTCCTCTGCCGCCGGAGACCTATGTGGTCTATCCCAGCCATGCGGACATGGCGCCACTGCAGTTGGGTCCTGATGAGTACTTTGTGATGGGCGACAACCGGGCCGGTTCCAGTGATTCGCGCACATGGGGGCCGTTGCCGGCCCGTCGGATTATCGGCAAAGCCTGGTTGATCTACTATCCTTTCGACAAGTTCGGTCTGGTTCAGCATCTCGATTTAGAGCCGATGGAATGATGGACGATGAGGCCGAAATCCGCGCGGTCGTCCTCCGGGTGCTTGAGCGCCTGCAAGCCGAAGGGGTGACGATCCCGAAACCCACACCCCCTGCTTGCGATCGGCCGGTAGTCGCCATCGCTGCCGATCACGGCGGCTATGCCCTCAAAGAGCAGCTCAAGCCCTACCTGGTCGAGTTGGGCTACGAGCCGCTGGACCTGGGCACCCATAGCACCGAAAGCGTGGACTATCCCGATTTTGCCCTGGCCGTGGCCGGCATGGTGGCCCAGGGGCGTTGCGTGGCCGGTATCGTCATCGACGGCGCCGGGATCGGCTCCTGCATCGCCGCCAACAAGGTACCGGGGGTGCGCGCCAGTCTGTGTTATGACCTCAGTTCGGCCCTGAATGCGCGCGAGCATAATCATGCCAACGTCCTGACCCTGGGTGCCGGGTTGATCGGCCCGCAACTGGCCCGCCAGATCGTCAAAACCTGGCTGGAGACACCCTGGGGCGGTGGGAGGCATGCCCGTCGCGTGGAAAAGATCACCGCCATCGAGAAACGCTTTAGCCGCTAAACCTGCCGGGAATACCCATGAAGGCCCCTATCGATCTCGATTCGCTTGTGCAACGGGTTGTGCGCGAGGTCCTGGCGCTTGGCCCGATGCCGGCAGCGTACTGTTCGGGTTGTGGGCCCCCGTGCCATGGCCAGTGTGTGGCCAACAACCCGGAGGCGGCCCGACAGATGGTCGCGGCCGGCGCCGATCGCCTGAGCACGCAATTGGGCGTGCGCAATGTGGCCGCCGACCTGGCCCGGCTGATCGACCATACGCTGCTCAGACCCGATGCGACCGAAACCCAAATCCGGCAGCTCTGTCAGGAAGCCCGACAATACGGTTTTGCCGCCGTGTGCGTCAACCCGACCTGGGTGCCGCTGTGCGCCGAATTGTTGGCCGGGGCGACGCCGGTGGTGTGCACGGTGATCGGCTTTCCGCTCGGCGCCACGTTTCCCGGGGTCAAGGTCTTCGAGACCCAATGCAGCCTTGCCGCCGGGGCCCGTGAGGTGGATATGGTCATCAACATCGGCGCCCTCAAAAGCCGCCAGTACGATGCCGTTTATCGCGACATCCTCGGCGTCGTCCGGGCAGCCCATGCCGCCGGTGCTCTGGTCAAGGTCATTATCGAAACGGCCTTGCTCACTGATGAGGAGAAGGTCGAGGCCTGCACGCTCAGCCAGGCGGCCGGTGCCGATTTCGTCAAAACGAGCACCGGGTTTGCCGCCGGTGGCGCCACCGTCGCCGATGTGGCCCTGATGCGGCGGGTGGTCGGCCCGCGCATGGGCATCAAGGCGGCCGGCGGCATCAAGACGGCCGAGGACGCGACGGCGCTGCTCCAGGCCGGCGCCACCCGTCTCGGCGCCAGTGCCGGGGTCAAAATCGTGCAACAGGCGGCGGCATGACCCCTACCCCTATCCGTCCCGGCGGCTTACCGTTGACCGTGTGGGCCAATTTGCCTTTGTTGGTCTGTCTGATTTTTGCCGTTGTCATCATCATCGGCGTTTTGATCATCAGCCGCGAAACCCGTCGGGTCAACCGACAACGCCTGGCGGCCACACAAGAACGGACGGCCGATGCGGAGGATGAATCCTAATCCCCTCGCTTCTCTTGGACAGGTTGGTAGCCATGCAAAACCTCTGGCGTGAACTTCGTACCGGTCCTAATGCTCCTGAGATCGTCTATGCCATCATCGAAATCCCCAAGGGTTCGCGCAACAAGTACGAGTACAACAAAGAGCACGGTGTCATCAAGCTCGACCGCGTGCTCTACTCCTCGATTTCCTATCCGGGCGATTATGGCCTGATGCCGCAGACCTTTTGGGAGGATGGCGACCCCTTTGACATCCTGGTCATGGTCAGCGAGCCGACCTATCCCGGCTGTATCATCGAAGCGCGTCCCATCGGCGTTTTCCGCATGGAGGACAAGGGCAAATCGGACGATAAAATCCTGGCTGTGCCTCTGCGGGACCCGCGTTACGATAGCTACACCGATCTGGACGATGTGCCGCCCCACTACCTGATCGAGATCGAGCATTTCTTCAGCGTGTACAAAGCGTTGGAGGAGGGAGGGCGCGTCCACACCCGTGGTTGGGAAAATGCCGCCGCCGCCAAAGAGGCCATTCGCTACGCGATGCAACTCTACCGCGACCGTTTCGCCCTGGGCGGGCTGTGAGGCCTCGGCACGTTCGCAGCGTTCTCACCTTCTCATCTGCCAACCGTCACACGATGCAAGCCATTGTTCCGAACCTGTATTGGATTGACCTGGGCATGGTCAATGCCTATCTCTGGACCGGACCCGCCGGCCCCAGCCTGATCGACACCGGCTTGCCGGGCACGACGGCCAAACTGCTGGCAGCGCTGCGCCGGCAGGGCATCGAAGCCGCCGATCTGCAGCGCATCCTCATCACCCACGGCGATCTGGATCACATCGGTGGGCTCAAATTCCTGAAGAGCCTGAGCCCGGCGCGGGTGTGCTGCCATGCGGCCGAGGTTCCCTTTGTGCGCGATGGCGCTCTCAAACCGGCCGGCCGCGGGCCGGTGGGCCTGCTCACCCGGCCTGGTTTTCTGCTGCTCCATCGGCTTTATCGGCCCGGCGTCAACCGCATCGAGGAAATCGTCATCGAGGGACACGTCACCCCCGAGGGCTTTACCGTGCTCCACACGCCCGGCCACGCTCCCGGCCACATGGCCCTGTGGCATCAAGAGCGGGGCATCCTTATCGCCGGCGATGCCCTCAACAACCGCGGGGGCCGTCTGCAGTTGCCGCCGGATGTCGCCACCCCTAAGCCGGCCATGGCACGCGAGAGCCTGGTCAAGTTGAGCAAATTGTCGTATGAAGTGGCCTGTTTTGGCCACGGTCCGCCCCTTGTCGGCAGCGCCTCGGCGGCCATCGCCGCCTTCGTCCGGACGCTGACGGCCTGAAACCGGCCTATACCCCCTGTTCCGGCGGCATATCCACCGAATCCAACACACCCACAATCAGGGAAATCACAGGCGAGTGGGGGTCGCCCAGCACGATACGGGCGCCGCCGCCTTCCTGGTTGACTAGCACGACATCGCCGATGCCGGCATGGGCGACGTCCACGGCCAGGAAGTCGCGATCATCTTCCTGGCCGGGCAGATGCAGGGGTTGGACCACAAGCAGTTTATGACGGTAGTAAGACGGGTGTTTGATCGTCGAGACGACCGTTCCCACCACACGGGCGATGAGCATAGGCGGCTAGCGCGGCCACACGAAAACGACCAACACGGCATTGACGATCAAACCGAGCAAAAACCACAGACCGAAAAGCCGGTTGTGATAAAAAGCGGCCGCCACGAAGTAATTCGGCCACACATCGGGGAAATCGGCGGGTTTTGTCTCCGGCTTGGGCTGTCGGAACAACGGCCAGATGCGCCGCCAGAAGGTAGGCAAGGCGGCAAGCACCACCAGCAACACCGGGGTAAAGAAGCCCACGGCGACCAGGTACACGATGAAAACGTATTGCAAAACCATCATGGCCAGGACCACCCCGCGGGCCAGACGCTCACCCAGGACCACCGGCAGGGTGTGGATGGCTTTGGCCTTATCCATGGCCAGCTTGTCGATATGCTTGCCGAAGATGACCGTGGTCACGCCCAAGGCATAGGGTAAACTGGCCAGGACCACCTGCCAATCCCAGGTACCCGTGATCACGTAGTAGCCGCCGCCGATCATGAGCGGCCCCCAGACGATGAGCACGGCGACTTCGCCCAGGGCCAGCCCCTTGAGAGGCCAGGTATAGAACAAGACGAAGAAGGCGCCCAAGGCCAGCAGCACAAGGGTCAATCCCCCGCGCCAGAAGACGAGGGCCAGGCCACAGACCAATGCCAGGGCTCCCGTCACGGCGGCATAGCCCAGCAGCCCACGCGTATCGAGCAAACCATGGACAAGGGGTTGCGGGCCGTATTGCGCGCGGTAGTAGTTATCCTGATCGATGCCGCGTTTGTAATCGATGTAGTCATTGACCAGGTTGTTGGTAGCGTGGGCCAGGACCAACCCCAGAGTCAGCAAGAGCCAGGAGCCGAGATGGAATCGTCCGGCCTGAAAGGCCAAGATCCCGGCAATGGCCGCCGAGAGAAAGGTCATGATCAGCACGGCCGCCCGCGAGGCAATCAACCAGCGGCTGATCCCATCTAGCCGCTGCCATTCGTCTTTGTCGATTCGCGGGATCACGCGCAGGGCCTTGGCCCACATCGCCAGATTGAAGGGCATACCCCCACCTCCTGTGCACGCCCGGCCGCTCAGATGCCGTTCCGTCCTCAGCGGCCGAAGAGCTTGCGCAACAGCCAGACCAGGAAGAGCACGGCCAATCCGGCCGCAGCGCCCACCACATAAGGCCGATAGCGGGCGGGGACGTACTCTGCAAACACGTCTTTGGCCACACCCAGGGCCACCTCCACCTCGCTGGGCGGGGCCATCTCCGGCGACGGCGGTGGCGCCGCGCCTTCTTCGACCGGCGGCGGTGGTTGTAACCGAATCTGGATCAGCCGATCCAGGCTTTCCAGACTCTGGCGGGTGAGCGAACGGGCCGACGCATCAAGCAGACGCTGGCCGACACTGGCAATGCGGCCGCCGACATCGGCCTTCCCCTCATAAAAGAGCACCGTCTTACCGTCGCGCAACTCCAGCCGGGCATCGCCGCCCCCGCGCACAAAACCGGCCGCGCCCTGGCCGTCGATCTCGAGATGAAAGCGTTCGGGTTTCTGCCAATCCGAAAGCACCACTTTGCCCGCAAACGTACCCTGCACAGGTCCTACCCGCACGTTCAGGGTACCGTTGTATTCATTGGCGCTCACCTGCTCGAGGCTCTCGCAACCGGGCAGGATATTGCGCAACACCTCCGGGTCCATGATGGCATCCCACACGGCTTCGGGTGGGGCATCGAAGGTGTACTCGCCGGCTAATTCCATGGTTTCAACTCCTCGCAAAGCGGATAGGTAGTATGGCAGCCCGATTCTACATCGGCGGCCGCACAACTGCAACTCCCTCAGACGGTGATGCCGAATCCGCCGCGGCGCTTCCCCGGCTCAACCGACGAACATCTGCACGGCCGAGACCAGGACGACGACGAGCAGCAGGCGGTATACCCACACTTGCGCCCAGGCCTGGGTCGCTATATGAGCCGCCGCCCAGCCTCCTGCCATCTGGCCGATGGCGACGATCGTACCCAAAACCCAATCCACCTGTTGATTGCGCACGAAAACAACAAAGGCCAGGACGTTGAGAACCAACACCAACAGGGACTTGATGGCATTGCCCTTGACCAAATCATGGCCCAAGCCCAGGACCAGAGCCACCAGCAGGAAAATGCCCACGCCGGCCTGGATGAACCCACCGTAGAGACCGATGGCAAACAAAAGCCCCAGATGAAACCACCGCGGACGCAGGGCGCCTCCCGCACGACCGCGCAGCCAGCGCTCCGGTCGCAGCAGGATGAGGAAAAAGGTGAGGACCAGCATCCCGCCGATGGCCAGACGCATCTGCGCTTCGTTGAGATCGACGGCAATGCGCGCCCCCAACAACCCGCCAAGAGCGGCCGGTCCCATCAGCATGAGCGAGGCCCGCCAGGGCATGGCCCTGCGACGATGGTAGGTGACCGTGCTCGTCAGCGTCTGCACGAGCACACCGATGCGGTTGGTGCCGTTGGCCACCGTGGCCGGCAATCCCATGAAAATCAGGAAGGGCAGGGTGATGGACGAACCGTTGCCGGCCAGGGTGTTGATCACCCCGGCAGCGAAGCCGGCGGCAACGGCAGCCAGATAAAGCCAGGGTTCCATGCGCAGCGTCGTCAGGCCGAGGCAGCGCTTGTGTTCCCGCCGAGCGGGTGACGAAAACGGCGCAAGCGGGCCAACAGCGTTTCCGGATCGGCAGCCACCACGAAAACACCCCTGTTCTCCGGCCGCACAAAGCCATGGGCCACCGCATGCTCGATCACGCTCAACACCGGCTGAAAATAGTCGGCCACGTTGAGCAAACCGATGGGCTTAGGCTGATAGCCCAGTTGACTGAGGGTCAGCACCTCGAACAGCTCATCCAGGGTACCCAGCCCGCCGGGCAGGGCGATAAAGGCATCGGCCAGATGGTGCATCAACGCCTTGCGCATGGCCATCGTCTCCACCACGTGCACGACCGTCAGATGGGGATGCACAACACCGGGCCGCTGCATGGCTGCAGGCAAAACGCCGATGACCTCGCCGCCGACGGCCAGCGCCGCATCGGCCAAGGCGCCCATCATGCCGGTAGCGCCGCCGCCGCAGACAATACCGATGCCCTGCCCGGCCAGGAGCCGACCCAAATCGGCCGCCGCCCGGATATAGGCGCCGTTGACGCCGGCATGAGCGCCGCAAAACACACAAACCCGTTGCATGCGATCCTTCAGGGCAAACGGTCGAGGAGCTGACGCCACTGCTCCAGCGGAGGCGAGCCTTGAATGCGTTGGCCGTTGATGTCAAAGGTCGGTCGCACCCGCACGCCCTGGGCCTTGGTCGCCCTATCCACAGCCCTGGCCCGCTCGTGCATCTCGCCGCTCGCCAGACAGGCGCCGAACGCAGCCGTGTCCAAACCCAACGTTGCCGCCAGCTCGGTCAGCACCGCCTCGTCGGCCCGCCAGAGCCGGTCCTGGTTCTGGAACAGCACGTCATGCATGCGCCAGAAGGCGCCCTGTTGACCGGCGCATTCGGCCGCAGCAGATGCCTGCACCGAGTTGGGAAAATCCAGAATATGCCAGAACTGGAGCTTGACCTTGCCGGTGCGGACATATTCGGCGAGGAGAACCGGCTCGATGCGCAACACGTGCGCACGACAGGCTCCTCAGAGGAAATCGGAATAGTCGCGAATCAGAATGGGAGCATCGGGTCGGCCCCGCTCGTACAGGCCGTCGGGAGTGCGGCTTTCGAACTCCGTCCAATCGATGGCCGCCGTGGGTGTGAGCGGGACGACAACCGTGGGCGCAGGGCCGGCGACGGTAGCTTCTGCCACCGGCGGGGGCGCCGTGGGCGTAAAACCTACAGGGGTCGGCCCGGAGGAAGGGGCACAGGCGCTCAGGAGCAGCCCCAAGGCGCCAAGACCACCGACCAGCCAAACCGCACGGCGGATGAGGGAAACGAGAACAACCGGCATCGGCAACTCCTGAGAGGCAAGACCAAGACACAACGAAACAAAAACCGGACCTCACCGGGCTCAGCCTGCTGCACAAAGGGCCTGATACAGCTCCTCGTGCTGGGCCACGATGATCTCCCAATCGTAGTGGGTCTCGACCAGATGGCGGGCCTGCAAGGCCAGATGACGGCGCAGGTCGGCATCGGCCAGCAGCCGCTCCACGGCGGCCACGAAGGTCTCGGCATCATCGGCGCTGAGCAGATGCTCACCGGGCGTAACCTCCAGACCCTCATGGCCAAGACCTGTGCTGACAACGGGTAATCCCAGGGCAAAAGCCTCCAGGATTTTGAGACGGGTGCCCGAACCGGCCCGCAAGGGCGCCAGGGCAATATCGGCCCGACGGTAGAGAGGGGTCAGATCGGGCAGACGTCCGGTACATTCTACACCAACGGTCAGGCGGCGGCGTATTCGGGGATGGTCCAGATTGGCCAGGGTGAGGGTCAGCTCGGGATGGCGGGCCTTGAGGGGCGGCCAGATGGTCTCCAACAACCAGCAGGCGCCGTCCAGATTGGGCGCGTGGGTCGGTGAACCCACAAACAACAGATGACGCGCCTGGGGACGAACCGGGCCGGGTGTGAGCGCAGCCGTATCCACACCGTTGGGCAGAATGACCACCCGCGCCGTCGGCGCCAGACGCCGGATGTGCCCGGCATCCACGGCCGACATCGCCGCTACGGCCGCCAGACGGGGATACAGGTCCGTCTCGTAGTGCTGCCAGCGTCGGGCTTGCTCGAGCAAACGCCGACGCAGCCGACCTCGGCGCTCCAGACCGGCGCGACGGGCCAGGGCGACGCTGAAGATGTCATGGGTGATAAGCACGGCCGGGGGCCGGGGATGACGCAGGACATAAGGCGCCAGATAGGGCCATTCCACCTGGATGAGATCCACACCCTTGCGGGCCAAACTATCCGCCAGAGCCGTCGCCATGGCCGGTCGCTGCCAGAGCACCACATCGGCCGGCAGCGGTCCCCTCAGAGCCTGCCACCTGCGGATCCAGGCCCCTGGTCCGTAATGCCCCCATCGCCCCTGGCGCAACGGAACGGCAATGACTTCGGCCCCGGTCTCGGCGGCCAATTGCGCCAGCCCGGCCCGCGCCTCTTCATCCCGCCAAAAAGCCAGGATGGTCAGCTCATGGCGCTGTGCCAGCCGCCGGGTGATCTCGTACATCCGGCGACGACCGCCGCTGAACACCGGCAAGGGCGACGTGGGGAAAAGCAAAAGAAGGCGCATCCAGATATCACGGAAAGCACGGAGCGACCTGTTGTAGGACGGCCCCCGTTCATGAGCCAATCGAGTCAGCGTTGCCCTTCCATACGCGCAGGCGCCGGCACACGGCGGAAGCGACGCGGTCGGGCCAACGTTCGCGGATCGGGCGCTCCCAAGCGACCGGGCCGCGGTAGCAATCCGGCTTCGGCGATAATCTCCGCCACCAGCTCTTCCTGCCGATAGGCCATAACATGCACTCCGGCCACACCGGGAATTTCCCGCACCTGCTGGATGATCTCCACACAAATGGCCTTGCCCTCGGCCAGTTTGCGCTCCTTGGGCGTCTTGGCCAAACGGTTCACAATCGCATCGGGGATGACCACCCCGGGCACGCGCGTCCGCATGAACTCGGCCACTTTTTCCGAACGCAGCGGCCCCACCCCGACCAGGATGAAGGCTTTTTCGTGCAGACCCAGATCGCAAACCCGGCGCATGAATTCGCGCAAGCGCGGCACATCGAAGCAGTACTGGGTTTGAATGAACTGGGCGCCGGCTTCGATCTTCTTGGCCAGACGCAACGGTCGCCAGTCATACGGTGGCACGAACGGGTTTTCGGCCGCCCCCAGGAAAAGCCGCGGCGGAACGGTCAACTTACGACCGCTCAAGAACATACCCTTATCTCGCATGATCACGGCCGTGCGCAAAAGCTGGATCGAATCGAAATCGAAAACCCGCTTGGCCTGAGGCTGATCGCCGGCGGTCACATCGTCCCCGGTCAGGCAGAGCACGTTGCGCACCCCCATGGCCGCGGCTCCCAGCAAATCGCCCTGGATGGCGATGCGATTCCGATCGCGGCAGGAGATCTGGTAAACCGGCTCGTAGCCGGCGCGCGTGAGCAGGGCGCAGATGGCCACACTGCTCATATGACAGTTGGCCCCCGAAGCATCGGTGGCGTTGATGGCGTCGCAAACCTCCGACAAGACCAGGGCGGCGTCGTATACCTGCTGGGGATCGGCGCTATCCGGTGGATTCAACTCGGCCGTGACGGCAAAGCGCCCCGAACGGAGCACTCGCTCCAGACGGCTACCGGCAGTCAACGGAGCTTCCATCGGCTCATGCTCGTTTGGAAACGGTATCGGTGTCATGCGGTGGTCTAGAAAGCCTAGTGCGGCGGCCAGGGGCCGTCCAGCAGGGGGATGTCGACCCGGCGGGGCGCGTCCACCCAGCCCTTGGGCACGTCCTTATCCGCACCGGTCAGCATGTTGATCCAGGCGGAACTGCCTTCAAGCTGACGGTTGACGGGTGGATTGATCAAAAGCATCTCGGCACCGTAGATCGGCATCCGCAACGAACGCTCGTAGGCCTCGACCCACACACAACGCATTTCCGGCTTGACCTCGCAATGGCCGTTGGCGCGCACACCCCCGCAGGGGCCGTTGCGCAAGTTTTTGGGACAGGTCATCGGACAGGTCATGCCGGTCGAGTGCAGAATGCACTGGCCGCACATCCGACAATCGAAGAGCAGACGCTTGGCCCAATCCTCTGGATGGCGCAGCCAGCGGTTGACCCGCTGGTAGCCCATCCGTCGGATCAGCGGGTCCAGGCCACGGAACAGACGGTCGGTAAAGCGATAGAGATGTTCCAACAGATGGGGATGATCGCGCAGACGACTACCAAGGCTCATGATGTTCCTGCCAACGGGTATGCACCAGGCGTCGGGCCGTGTGCACGGCCTCATACGCATCGCGACAATAGGCATCGGCCCCGAATTCGCGGGCATAAACCTCGTTCAAGGGCGCGCCACCGACGAGGACGATGACCCGATCCCGCAGCCCTTGGGCCACCAGGGCATCGATCACGTCTTTCATGCAGGGCATACTCGTCGTCAGCAGCGCCGACATGCCCAGGATATGGGCTTGATGGGCTTCGACGGCCGCCAGAAACTGGGCCACGGTGACGTTCGTGCCCAGATTAATGACCTCAAACCCGGCGCCCTCCAACATCATCGCCACAATGTTCTTACCGATATCGTGGATGTCGCCACGCACGGTGCCGATCACCACGGTGCCGATAGGCGCTGATTCGTGGCGGGTCAAATGGGGTCGTAAGACGGCCAGCCCGGCTTTCATGGCATTGGCCGCCACCAAGACTTCGGGCACAAAGACGACACCGTTGCGAAAATCGGTACTGACCACTTCCATCCCGGCGATCAGCCCCTTTTGCAGAACGGTTTGGGGATGCTCACCGCGGGCCAGGGCCTCTTCGACCTCGGCCACCACCTCATGGCTCAGGCCGTCGTAGAGGTCCTCCTGCAACAGGACCCACAGGTCCTCGGTGGTCAATTCGCCTAATCCGATCTCGGTCATCATGGCCAAACGATAGGATGCCGGAGGGGGCTTCATACCCGCTCCCGCGGTCGTCGCTCGCGCATCCGAGCAAGCGGAACGGGCTCAAGTCGGGGCAACAGGCCGTCGAGATGAGGGAAGGGGTCCCTGGCATGGGGAATATGCATAGCCGCCACAAACTCCTCCTGAAAGTGGGGGTCCATGGCGATCTCGATGGAACGCACCCAGCGTGCGATATCCCAGGCCTCGCGGCGCTTGTAGCGGTTGACAAGGGCAATGCGGGCGCCGTCGCCGGCCGCATTGCCCACGGCCGCTACGTTCGCCAGATCGCAATCGGGGATTAGCCCCAGCACCATGGCGTGCTTGGGGTCGATGTAGCTGCCGAAAGCCCCGGCCAGCAGAATACGGTCCACCTTCTCAATCCCGGCGCGGCGCATGAGAAGCTTGGCCCCGGCATAAAGGGCCGCCTTGGCGAGCTGAATGGCCCGCACATCGTTTTGGGTGACCACGATCGGTTCGCCGGTAGCCGTTTCGGCGCCGGTGGCGAGGATGTAGGCGCCCTTGCGGTCTTTCCAGATCAGGCGATCCGTGGCCGCCTGGGGATTGAAACGGCCATCGGGCAGGAGGATCCCGGTCATCACCATCTCGGCGATCACCTCGATGATGCCGGAACCGCAGATACCGGCAGCCAGATGCTTGGGCTGATTGGCCTCGTTCCGCTCCGCGGGTGGCGGCCATTCGTGCGACCAGCGTTCCTCGCCGATCACACGGAAACGCGGTTGCAGAGTCACCGGATCGATGCGCACGCGCTCGATGGCGCCGGGCGCCGCCCGCATGCCGAAGGTGATCTGGGCGCCCTCGAACGCAGGCCCGGTCGGGCTGGAGGCGCTGAACATCCACTCGCGGTTGCCCAAGACGATCTCGGCATTGGTGCCGACATCCACCACAAGAGCGATTTCGTCGCGACGATACGGTTCTTCGGCCAACAACACGGCCACATTGTCGGCGCCGACATGCCCGGCTTCCGGCGGCAACACATGGACATAGGCGCCGGGGTGGAATTTGAGGCCCAGCTCGCGCGCTTTGATATCCAACGGCTCGCGTGCGGCGACAGCGAAGGGCGAACCGCCGAGTTCCACCGGACTGATCCCCAGGAAGAGGTGGATCATCGTCGTATTGCCCACGAACACGGCTTCATGAATCTCGCGCACCCCACGGATACCTGCCTGACGCGCTGCCCGCGCCGCCAGGGTATTCAGCGTCTCGATGATGGCCTTGTGCTGCTTTTCCAGCCCCTCCTCGTGCATCATGACGTAGGAGATCCGGCTCATCAGGTCTTCGCCATAGGCGACCTGGGGATTCATGGCCGATTCGGTCGCCAACACCGCGCCCGTGCGCAGATCGCACAGATGGGCCACCACGGTGGTGCTGCCGATATCCACGGCCAACCCATAAACCCCCTCCTCGTAGCCGGGCCGGACATCGATGACCTCATGATCCTGCCAGAGCGTCACCGTCACGGCCCATTTGCCCTTGCGCAGGTTCTCCTGGAGCCGTCGCAAGGCCAGGAGGTCGATGCGCAGATCGTCAAGCTGCCATTGCGCGCGCAAGGCATCTTGCAGCCGCCCCCAATCCCCACGGTGGTCGCCCAACTGCGCCTCATCCACCTGGACGTACACCTTGCGCACGGCAGGCGCAACTTCGATGACACGCTCGGTCGCCGATTTGCGGATGATTTGTTTTTGCCCTCGACTCTCTTCGGGGACGAAAACGAGCACATCGCCCTGCACATAGGTGACACAGGACAGCCGACAATCGGTGGCCCCCATGCTCTGCAGCAGCTCGGCCTCGGCGGCCGTCATAGGACTAACATGGGCTGCGGAGGACACAATGCCGTGCTTGGCAAAAGTCCCTTCTTCAATGCGGATTTTGCACTTGCCGCAGGTGAGACGGCCACCGCAGATGCTCTCGATCTCGACCCCCAGGTTACGGGCGGCATCCAAAATGGAGGTGCCGACCGGCACACGACTGCGCCGTCCTGAGGGCATCAAAATGACCAACGCTTGAGAAGAAGATGACGATTCAGACATCGGTGAACCAATCGGGGATCAAAAAACACGGTTGCAGGCGATCCGTTCTTTATCGGTGAACAGACGACGATCTGGGGACGAACACGACAAGCCGAGGCCTTTCATCCATCCCTCGTCTCTCGGCAGACCAATACCGCCCTTACGAGCCATACCCCACCGACCACATCGGCCTGTCGCTCGTGCGATGGATAAAGACCCACAAGCGCCGATGGCGCTCGCCCTGCCCGCCACGGCGGTCATTTACGGAAGTTGGCTTCCTGTTGGGCTCTAACCCGATCGACGGTACGGCGCCAGTCAACGACCGGGTATTGGGCATCCAGCTCGGCGGCGACGGCGGCGGCGACCTCCTGAGCCGAACCGGGCCGTTCTACCGGCTCGCTCCAATGAAACGCGGCCATGTAATCGTCGGCGCTGGTGCTGCGCAGGACCATGGCGGCCTGGTCAACCGCCTCCATAAAACGGGCGGGTAACGGCTGACTGACACGCTCACGACCCTCGCGGGCGCGTACCTGGGTAGGAATATCGTGCCAATAGAGGATTTGATACTGGGCCATGGCGCAAACTCGGTGATAGGAAGCGATGCGGGGTGGACAATGACCGGGTTGGCCGGCCGATGGGCTCTTTCATTGTACAGGATACCCGGCAATGCAAACAATTTGCCAGCTTCCCATTTTTTCGCCGGTTTGGCTGTGGCCGTCCGGAGCCTGGATCGGCAAGCGCCCCAACGCGCGGGCGTGCGCACGTTGACACATGCACACGTTCAAAACACCGGTTCGGTGCGGAATGCAGGCTATCGTCCCAACGCAGGATAGCGGACGGCCCCGCGCTGGATGAGAGGCCAAAACAGCGAGGGAACGACCTCGGCGACCGTAGCCGGCACCGGTCCGAACAGATCACCCGTATCCACCAGCCGCAGACGATACCACCGTTCGGCTTCGGCATCGACCTCATGGTCGAACCAGGTGTACCGGACACCGGTCGGCGTCAGATCCCGGGCCGGGACCTCAACGACCTGCCGGAAGGGGCCTCCACTGCTCGGACCCCGCTCGACGGCAAAGGTGACCGTCTCCGTCCCATTGCCCATGGCCAGCCAGCGCACCATGACGGCGTCGTCCTGCCGTTGCGCGGTCAAATCGGCCACCCTCACGGCCGTCGGCTGCAAAAAACCGAATTCGAGATCGGTCACGGCAGCGGCATAGTCCGACAATTCCACCGGCCGGACGGTCTGTCGTGCCGGTAGCCAATAACCGGGAGGTGGGTACACAAACACCTCGTAGCGACCGACCGGCACATCGCCAAAATCGAAGCGCCCCTGCTCATCGGTGAGGGTCTGATGTTCTTCGGCCGTGAGCCGATGGCGCAAGCCGACCGGGACGCGGGCTACGCCGAATCGCTCTTGCGGCCCGCGATGACCGTCGCCGTCGCTGTCGATGAAAACAACGCCGGCCACATGGCCGGGGATGTAGTTGGGATCGGCCACGATGAACAGGCTATCGAGGCGGGCGCCCGCTTCATCGGCCTGAACGATGAGACGATGCGGTCCGGCCGTCAACTCGTAGACAGAAGCGGCGCCGACTTCCGCCTGCAGCCGTTGCCAGCGCCATTGGGGACGGTCGGCCCCAGGCGAGAAGCCGACCTGCCGGAACGGCCCCGCATCGAGCGCCACCCGCAACACATCCCCCTGGGAACCAGACCCCATGCCGCGCAGCCAGATGGCAACGCGGGCCGGCTGCGCCAGGGCAAAGTCGAGGATGGCCCGGGAAGGCAGTTGTCCTGCAACGGCCGTAATGAAGGCGCCGCCCGACGCCCCGGCATCTTCACCCACGATCATACCCGGCTCGAGGATACCGGTTTCCGGTTCCAAAAGCATGCCGACGGCGGGATTGCCCGGCGTGGCCGTCGACGTAGGCGTCGGTGTGGGCGTGGGCGTCGGCGTCGGCGTATCGGTCGGCGTGGGGGTGGGGGTCAGCAACGGCTGCAAACGCAACGCACGGGCGGCCACCTCGCCGGGGTCGGCCCGCCAGACGCAAAACGAGGCCTTCAGCTCGGTGATGGCCGTGGGCAACAGAATATCGGCCACGATGGGCCGAAAATCCGACCCCGGCGGCGCCGTCGAGACAAAAACCCCGCCCACGTTGTATTGCCAGGAACCGTCTTCACGCCGAACCTGCACCGCCAGATAGGGCGCCCAAGCCCCCATCTCGGCCGTTTTGCGCACCTCCCCCTGCAGGCGCACAGGCCAACCGGCCAGATCCACAGCACGCACCGCCGCATGCCAGCAGGCGTTGGTCTCGGGTTGGAGCACCGCGATGCTCAACCCCTCCGTCGTCGCCTCGCCCGTGGCCTGACCGCGACCCAGCTCAAAAGCCCATTCCGCCTCCTCCAGCAGGTCGGGACCCGGTACGCCGGAAAAAGGTGTCGGCGTCGGTGTGAGGGTCGGTGTGAAGGTGGGTGTGGGCGTCGGCGTGAACGTCGGTGTGGGCGTGGACGTCGGTGTGGGCGTGTCGGTCGGTGTGGGCGTAGGGGTCAGCAACGGCTGTAAACGCAGCGCACGGGCGGCCACCTCGCCGGGATCGGCCCGCCAGACGCAAAA
>JBBINH010000004.1:0-148412 GCA_037443945.1 Caldilineales bacterium | reverse complement strand
CCACCAGGGCTGAAAGCCCCATTCCCGTCGTTTGCCCGAAGGCGCTGAGCAGATAATCGCTGTACAAATCGAGGAGGTTGCTGTTTTTCATGCTCCTGAGTTTACCAGAAACTGCGTAAGGTGAGTTTTAAATTAATTTTGATCCTGCCAGCGAATGATATTAAAGATTAAAAAGCGCTTTTAAAATCGCGTAATAGAAAAGTTTGGGTTGACCATTTGAATCAAAAGGATGAGCTTTAGCTTTAGGCCCTAACCAACTAAAATTGTCTTGTGACCCAAAAAATCCAAGATCAACACAAGTACCACTCGAAACACATGATTTTACTACTTTATAAGCAATAACTGCTTGAGTGTAATTGGGATTGTTACCTAAATGAATTTGACTTATGTCAAACTCTGTTATATAAACGGGTATTCCAAATGATTGCATAATTTCTTTCATTTCTTCTAGTCTTGGGTCAGTTTCATTATCATTAAGATACATATGCATTTGCATTCCTACACCATCAATTAATTCTTGTTTTCTAAGAAGTTTCACAATACGTAGGGTATCAGGATAAAAAGTGAATTCTTGTGCGTAATTATAAGTTTCATTATAGATTAATTGTGCATTCGGGCTGTTCTTTTTAATCACTTCTTGAGCTATTCTGAAAGTTTCTATTATAAATTGATCGCCAAATTTTTCCCAAAATGAATATATAGGAGTTCCTTGATGAATTTCATTTAGCACTACATAAATATTATCGCCATTATTAATTTGTTTGAACAGACTATAACCGTGACTAATTCTTTTTCTTACTTCAGTCATAACATCTTCAAGAGACGAAAAGTCTTCAGGTTTTAAATCTTCAAGATCAGTTAATCCTATAATTAAGACAGGATTATTTGTTTTTAGATCTTTTAAAGCTATAATTCTAAAATTTACGTCCCGATCGTATCTTTGTTTGGTGTCTCCAGAATAATCATAAGGTATTGTAAACGCTGTAAAATTTTCAGATATGAATTTATTGTTATTTTTCCAGTAAAAAAACTCATCGCTAGTTACAGCGATTACGGTTCTAACATTGTTAATATTAGATGCTCTATAGATCTTTATAGCATCAGAAAATAATGCTCTTCTCCACCCCCACTCTTCATTCTCATTTTGAGTAGCAATCAAAAGAGGGATTGGGCCTTCGAGGGTTTCACCAGTTTGATTGGGATTGGGATCAAGATTGTAGGCAGCAACAATGAATGGTTTGCCATCTTTATCCAGAAGAGGAGCACCATCAGCTTTTGTTGAGATAAATTGAAGATCGTTTAACACTTTATCAGGGGAAACTTCAATCCCAGCCTTTTTCATCGCATTCACAAACTGCGGGATCGGTCCATCGCGACGGGTCAGGTCGAACAGCTCGGGGTTGGTGACGCGCGGATCGGGTACGCCACTCAGCCCGCCGACCTGCTCCGGCAGCAGCGTCGGGATGGGCGTCGGCGTGGCGGTGGCCGTGGGCGATGGCGTGGGTGACGGCGTGGCCGTGTCCGTCGGCGTGGGCGAGGGTGTGACGGTGACGGTGGCGGTCGGCGTAGCGGTGCTTGTCGGCGCGAGGACGGCGACGGACAAGGGCGTGGCGCTGGGCGCGGATGTTGGCCCCGTCACGGGCGCGCAGGCCGAGAGCATCAAGTTGACCAGCAAGACCATCATCCACGTGCGTTTCATTTTCGCATCCTCCTGCGGCGGTCATCGCCGTCCAACGGCGCCGAGCTCAGCCGCTGCGACCGAGGCGAGCGCAGCGAGCCGAGGGAGCAGTCGGCTGCAGCGAGTGGTTGGGCGGGCTTTAGGATGGCTTTCGCCTTTGCTCAATCTCATTCATGATTTGGTCTAATGTCTTGCTATCAAACAAGACCTCCCGCTCTTGGGTATAATCACCAAAACCAACTGTAAATTGTTTCAGGAAACGGACAGCATTAACCACACCCAACTCCTGATAGAGTAGGCGAATTGCTTGTTGGTTGATCTCTGTCAAGAGCTTTACTGCTCTAATCATTGCTCAGTCTCCTGGATCAAACTGGAGTTTGGACAAACTAAATCTATCCTCTTGACATCCCATTCGGAACAAAAACTTATTAAAAATATTACTTTAACCCAAGTTGCTACCTTGAGGGTTGAAAGTAGCGCTGTCCATGGGGTCTCTGCTAAAGTTGGTGGGAAACCAAACCTATCACCAACCAGGAGGCCCCATGGACACTCAAATTATAGCCATTTACTGTCTGTGCGACGATATTCTCAAAGCCATACACCATCGTGAGGATCCGCAACAGCACATGAGCGATGCCGAAGTCATGACGACGGCCATCGTGGCCGCCCTGTTCTTCAGTGGGAATCTGGAAGCGAGTCGGCGCTTTCTGCAAGCGCACGGCTACATGCCACGGATGGTGAGCAAGAGTCGCTTTCACCGGCGTCTGCAGCGCCTCAAGCCGCTGTTTTTTGACGCTCTTCAACCTGCTGGGTGAGCACGGGAAAGCGCTCAACGCCGATTCCATCTACGGGATCGAGAGACTCGGTTCTATCTTTTGTTGGTGAGAACGTTTGAACGTTTGAACGTTATGCCTGCCTGCCCCTCTTGCGCCAACACACTCCGGAACCGTCTCGATCGAGACTTTTCCTATCCCGGTGTGTGATACCATTCGCATCGCCCGTGCGAAGATGTACCGTGGGGAGATGTATCGCGGCTATCGAGCCGGCAAGCGACGTTCCTTCTACGGACTACGGACTCAAGATTCATCGGATGGTCACCCACGACGGCTACCCGGTCGAGTTCTTCCTGACCCCAGGCAGTTACAGCGATACTGTCGGCCTGCAGGGCTTTGACTTCGCTCTGCCCGAAGGAGCCTGGGTCTTTGGCGACAAAGCCTACAACCCCTACGAAATCGAAGATGTACTCGCCGAGGCCGGCATCTGCTTGCTCCCGGTTCCGTAAGAAAACTCCAAGCGCCTCTTGCCTTCTTGGATGCGCTTCTTGCAGCCGTACGAGCGCAAGGCTGTCGAGAGGACCGGCAGCTTGATCGAGCGGCTCCTGCCCAAATCGATCCATGCAGTTACTCCGCAAGGCTTTGAGCTCAAAGTCGTGCTCTTCATCCTGGCAGTCAGCCTCCGTGGCTTGCTCACAGCATAGGTAGCAACTTGGGTTCTAATAACCTGCGGCTGTACCCGACCCGCGCAATCGCGCGCGAACATGGCAGCTTCACGCGCTTTCAGGTGGTCTTGTAGCGAGAGTGGTATCCCGCACCCGCGCGGCAGGTAAGCCGTTACTCGTTCGCCGGCCGGTGCCCACGGCGCCTGGGTTTGATGGGATTGCTCTTGAGCGCTACGCTGGCTGCCAACGGAGACGGCGCCGGGCGAGGACGGCGCCACGGCGGCCCGGTTTCGGCCACGGGTGGCGGCGGCAGGCCGAGAGTGGCCGTCAGACCCTCCGTTGCCGTTGCCCCCAAGCGCCATCGCTGCAGACGCAGGTGCGTCCCCGTAGCGGACGTGATGGAGCGTCCGTGCCTGGCTTCGCGATTGCCCAATAAAGGCCACGACGAAACCGGGTCTGCGTACCCGGTTACATTTCCAGCAGCAGACTGGCAATGGGTAGGGCAAAGGCCACCGGCCGGCTCGGACCGAAGCTGTTGAAGACCAGACCATCAAGGGAGGTTTCTGCCAACTGCGCAAAGAGCACAGGACCGGGCACCTCAAGCTGGAGCAGTTCTTCGTCGTCCGGTATCATGGACAGGGCCTGGACAAACGCGTCAAAGGCATCGGGTGCGGTGAAAACGGCGGCCAGAGCACGGCCCTGAGGGTCCGGGGCCAGCACCAGGGCATAGCGATCGCCCTCGGCAGCCAACACGGGCAGCAGATAATGCTCGTAGTCACGCACCCGCTGCAACGTCTCGGGCCGCGCCTCACCGTGTTGCAAAGCGATCAGAGCCTGTTCGACGGCCACCGCCTCGGCCATGGCCCGCAACGCCGGGAATTGCTCACGCCGGTAGCCGATTTGCCAGGGCGAGGCGGGGTCGATTTCTACCACATCGAACTGCTCAAGAGGCAGGCTAAAAACCCACACCCCGTCGATGATCAACCGATCGTGGGCATCCGAGGTCTGCCCGGTAGCCTGGAGGAAACTCGTATACGCCTCTTCGTCGGAGAAGAGATAAAGCCGGGAGACGCCTTCGGCATCCTCACCGTACAATAGTCGCACGGGTGGTTCATCCTGCTTCGGCTCGGCAGCCTCCGTCTTGGCGACGAGCAATTGCCAGTGCTCGAAGGAAACGAGCTGTCGCATCAAGTGCGTGCCGGTGATGACCTGTTCCTGCCATTCCCGAACGGCCAGCCGGATGGGTGAATCGGACATGAGAGACCTCCTAAACAGAGAAAAACAGAGGGTCCAGGCAATGCCCTGTCGCCGACCTCGTGCCGAGGAAAGCTCCATCCGGCCTGCCCGTCAGAAACGATAAGGCGACGCACCCGTCGATGGTACGCCGCCTTTGTGGTGCCCCCGCTCCGACTCGAACGGAGACGCCCGTAAGGGCATAGGCCCTCAACCTACCGCGTATGCCAATTCCGCCACGGGGGCACATTCGGCCTTATTATAGACATCTCCTCGATCCCTTGTCAACCCCGGCAGGAACCGCTACAATGCCTTTATCCTGCGACGGATGCCGTTCATCGGTGTTGTTGTGATTATCCTCCGGTCATTCCTCCTGTATTCCCTACCTGTGCGGAGCCCGGCCCCGTGAGCATACGTCTTGTTTGCGATTCAAGTTGCAACGTGCCTCAAACGTACCAGGAGAACCTGGGCATCATCCAGGTGCCGGCCTGGATCA
Organism: Caldilineales bacterium; assembly: GCA_037443945.1. Taxonomy (GTDB): domain Bacteria; phylum Chloroflexota; class Anaerolineae; order J102; family J102; genus SSF26. The sequence continues at coordinate 143,567 of JBBINH010000004.1, read as the reverse complement.
ATTTTGCCGACGGCACCAGCCTGCGCAACGGTGTGGACATCAGCGATGCCGAATTCTATCGGCGGCTCCAGACCGAAAAACAATTGCCCACGACTTCCCAGCCCACGCCTGAGGACTTCATCGAGGCCATCGAAACGGCCGCAGGGGACGAATTCGTGATTGCCACCGTCTCCTCCAAAATGAGCGGCACCTTCAACAGTGCGCTCCAGGCGGGGGCCCGCCTGGCCGGTCGCAAGAAGGTCCACACCTACGATACCCTCGGCGCTTCCATGGGGTCGGGCTGGCAGGTCATCGCCGGAGCCGAAGCCGCTGCCGCCGGTGCTGATGCCGAAGGCGTGCTGGCAGCCCTGCGCAGCGCCCGCGAGCGCATTTTCACCTGCTTCACCATCGATACCCTCAAATACCTGGCAGCCAGCGGCCGGGCGCCCATGCTGCAAGCCATGATGGGTACCCTTCTCGACATCAAACCCCTTATGCAGATTCAGGATGGCACCCTCCATCTTGTGCAGCGGGTGCGCGGACGCCAGAAATCGAAACGTGAGCTGGTGGCGATGGCCGTAGCCCACGCCGGCGACCGTCCGGTCCGTGTGGCCGTTGTCAACGCCAATGTACCGGACGAAGCCGCCGGGTTGGCCGCAGAAGTGCGGGCGCAGCTGAACTGTCGGGAGATCCAGATCGTCGAGTTGGGTCCCGTTTTAGGTGCTTTGGCCGGTCCGGGCACCCTGGCCATTGCCGCCTTTGTCCTGCCGAACTGACGATGCGCCTTGTCCTGGATGCCATGGGCGGCGACCATGCCCCGCATGAGATCGTAGCGGGTGCCGTGGCCTATGCCCGTCAAAGCGGCCATACCGTCATCCTGGTCGGTCGCGAAGACCTGGTGCGGGCCGAACTTGCCCGTCACGATACGGCCGGACTCGATCTGCCGGTGGTTCATGCCGCCGAGACCATTCAGATGGATGAAAAGCCCGCCCTGGCGGCCCGCCGCAAAAAGGACAACTCCATGGCCGTGGGCATGCGTCTGGTCAAACGGGGTGAGGCCGATGCCTTTTGCACGATGGGCCATACCGGCGGCGCCCTTACGGCCGGCCATATGGTCTTCCGTCGTATTCCCGGTGTACATCGGGCCGTCCTCACCACGCCGTTCCCCTGCGCCACCGGTTTCTTCATCTTCGGCGATATCGGTGCCAATCCCGATTGTCGGCCGGAATGGCTGGCGCAGTGGGGACACATGCTCTCGGTTTATGCCGGCGTCCGGCTCGGGATAGCCGCCCCGCGGGTGGCCCTGCTCTCCAACGGCGAAGAGGAGGGCAAAGGCACGGAGCTGACCCGCGCCGCCGAACCGCTGCTCAAGGCCGCTCTGGGCGAACGCTATATCGGTGTCGTCGAACCGAAAGAGATGATCGCCGGGGCGGCCGATGTCGTCGTGACCGACGGCTTTACCGGCAATGTCGTCATCAAGCTGGCCGAGGCCGTGGCCTCTTTCTTCTTACAGACGATGCGTGGGGAAATCATGGCCCGCCCTCTGGCCAAAATCGGGGCGGCCGTGGCCCGCCCGGCCTTGCGGGCCACGGCCGCCCGCCTCGATGACCGCGAATACGGCGCCGCTTTGCTCCTGGGCCTGAACGGCCTGGTCACGGTAGGCCATGGCCGTTCCCGCCGCGATCGCGTTGCGGCGGCCCTGCGCACTACCGCTCAGCTCGTCGCCGGCAACATGCTCGCCCATCTGTGCCACGAAATTGCCCGTACCGTTCGTTTACCGCATTCCGGAGGGGACGATGAGCACTTCTGAGACACTTTTGCGCACCCGTTTAGCTTTGCTCAGCGAGCGTTTGCTCAGTTTGCCTGCCACCTCGCGAGCGCTCTTGTTGACCACCTTGCAGACCCTTCAGCAGGGTGGCAGCTCCCTGGCCAATGCCACGGCCGAAGCCGTGCGTGCCAACATGCGCCATCTCTCGGCCGAGGCCCTGGAGCGCGCGCTGGAACTCCTCGGCCTCTCGCGCTCGGCCCCGCGGCGTCGCGTGGTCGTTACCGGCCTGGGGGCCGTCACCCCCGTCGGCCTTACGGCCACCGAAACCTGGCAGAACCTGATAGCCGGTCAATCCGGTGTCGATTACGTCACCCTCTTCGATGCCAGCCCCTATCCCACCCGCATCGCTGCCGAGATCAAAGACTGGGACCCACGGCCCTACATCGAATTCAAAGAGGCCAAACGAATGGCCCGTTCTACCCAAATCACCATCGGCGCAGCCACCCAGGCCCTGCGCGATGCCGGTCTGCCCACCGACGGTAGCCTGGGCGAGCGCACAGGGGTCGTCATGGGCACGGGTATCGGTGGTTTTGACCTCTACCAGGAGGCCATTACCGAAGCCGTCCAGCGGGGCGGTAACTACCGCGTGCGGCCGATGACCGCCGTGGGCGGCCTGGCCAACATCGCCGCCTTTCATATCAGCGAGATGTTCGGCGCGCTCGGCCCGCTCAACACCGTGGTCACGGCCTGCGCCGCCGGCACCCAGGCCATCGGTGAAGCCGTCGAACTCATCCGTCGTGGCGTGGTGGATCGGGTCATCGCCGGCGGCTTCGAAGCCATGATCGGCGACCTCTTCTTCGCCAGTTTTACGGCCATGAAAGCCATCAGCACCCAAAACGATCCCCCGCAAAAGGCCAGTCGGCCCTTCGACGCCAAGCGGGACGGCTTCGTCATCGGCGAAGGCGCGGCCGTGCTGATCCTGGAGGAGTTGGAGCAGGCCAAAGCCCGCGGGGCCCGCATCTACGCCGAGATCCTGGGCCATTCGGCTTCGGCCGATGCTTATCATGTGGCGGCACCCGAACCCGAGGGCCTGGGCGCCCAGCGCGCCATGCGCTGGGCCTTGCTCGATGCCGATGTCAAGCCCGAGCAGGTGGACTACATCAACACCCACGGCAGCAGCACGCCCCTTAACGACAAAACCGAAACCTATGCCATCAAGCAGGTCTTTGGCGAGCATGCCTACAACCTCGTCATTAACTCCACCAAGTCCATGATCGGCCATGCGTTCGGCGGCGCCGGCGCCATCGAGGCCCTGGCCACGATCATGAGCGTATACGAAGACCGTGTCCATCCCACCATCAATTACGAATACCCCGACCCCGAATGTGACCTCGACTGCGTCCCCAACGTCGCCCGGAACAAGGTCATCAACATCGCCCTCTCGAACTCCTTCGGCCTGGGTGGACAAAACGCCTGCGTCGTCATCGGCAAGTATCGCGAATGAAGCGTTCCCACGTTCTAACGTTCCCACATTCCAACCCCCTAACCTGCAAACGCTTTGACAACTCAACCATGCGTGTTTATGTCAACCAAGACTACATCACCCACCGTGCCAAGTGGGGGCGACGCGCCAGCCTGATCGGATTGGTCGTCCTGGCCATCGGCATGTTGGCCGCCTTCTCGCCCAACACCATCCTGCGCTGGCAAAACGAAGGCAATCCCCTGGCCAACGCGGCCTTCGTCGTCTGGCTTTACAACGGCGGCTGGTTTTCCATCACCATGATCGCCCTTGTCCTCGGCTTTATGCTCGGCCAGATCGGCAACACGACCATCCGGCGCTTTGTGCGTTCCCCGCGTCCCGATCAGGTCGTGGCCAAGGCCCTCAAGGGCTTTGACGACCGCAACCGCTTTTATGCCTGGGCCACGCCCGGCGATATGGTCTTTGCCGGACCGGCCGGCATTTACACCCTGGCCCTGAGCGATGTCGGCGGGCCGATTACCATCGTCAACGATCGCATCCGCCGGCCGTTCCGCTGGCGACGGCTTTTCCTCTTCGGTCAGGATAGCCCCGGTCAACCGACCCTGGAAAGCCAAATCCTGGCCGAGAAAGTCAGCAAATGGCTGAGCCAACAACTGGGCAGCAGCGAACCCATCCCGGTGCAGCCCCTGGTGGTTTTCACCAGCGATAACGCCCAACTGGATGTCCGCAGCGCTTCGACGCCGGTGCTCCACTACAAACAACTGAAAGAATACCTGCGCGGTCAAACGCGTCACGTGAGCCTTTCCAAAGAACAGCTCAAAGCCGCCATCGAGCGGTTGGACCGCGAGGCCGAAGCGCGCGGGGTGAAACCGGAGACATAACCGCCACGTGTTTCCCGGCCGGAACAGGAACCATGACGGCATCCTCATCGCCCTCACCGCTCAGGCCTCATCCCTGGTTGTGGGGAATGACGACCGGCCTGCTCGCCCTGGTCCTGCTCCTGAGCGGCCTGTGTGTGGCCGTGCTTCGCTTTGGAACCAAACCGCCGGCGACACCGTCCCCGGTCGCGATGACGGCCCCCGTCGGTGCCGGCCGTTTGGCGGTTGTCGGTGCCGACGGCAGTCTGTCCACCCTGGCCGCCGATGGCGGTGCCGTCCGCCGCCTGACCCCGGCCGGGCTAAGGCTGCAGTTCCCGGCCTGGTCGGCCGACGGCCGTTTCCTCGCCGCGGCGGGCAGCGACGGCCGTGAGGCCGGGGTTTTTGTTGTGGCCGACACAGTCGAGGCGACTCCGCTGGCCCTCTACCGGAGTCGTACCCAGATACCCTTTTACCTGTTCTGGTCGCCCGACGACCGCTGGCTGAGCTTTCTGGCCAACGAGGGAGCGGATATCGGCCTTTGGCTGGCCCCGGCGGATACTTCGGCACCGGCCCGCCGGCTGCGCAGCGGTCGCCCCTTTTATTGGGATTGGCTGCCTGCCGGCGACCGTTTGCTCATCCACACCGGTGGCCGCGCGCCGACCGGCCTGCTGACCCTAATCGACCGCGAAGGTCAATCCGTCGGCGAGCCCATCGCCCCGCCGGGCACGTTCCAGGCCCCCGATGTGACGCCGGACGGCCGCTTTCTCGCCTTTGCCGCCCGGGGCGACGACGGGGACAGCCTGGTCGTGCAGGAATTGGCAACCCAAAACCGTCGATATACCCTCCCCTACGACGGTGCCGTGGCCCTCGGCTGGAGCCCCACCGCCGCCCAATTGGCCTTTATTGGCCCGCCGACGGCCTCGCCCCACCCTTACGGCCCGCTCCGCCTGCTGGACATGGCCGACGGCGGCGTGCGCACCCTCAGCAGCCGCACGGTCCTGGCCTTTTTCTGGTCCCCTGATGGTCGGCACATCGCCTATCTGACCATCGGGAGGATGGCGCCGGGCGTCGGTGAGCCGGCTCGTTTCGCCGCCCTCACCGTCCAGGGCGATGGACCGTTGCTCGATCTGTGGCTGGTCCGCGTGGCCGACGGCGCGGAGCAGCGCCTGGCTACTTTCCAACCGACGGCGCTGTTTCTCGCCCAGTTCCTCCCCTTCTTCGACCAATACGCGCGCAGCCACCACCTGTGGTCACCCGATAGCCGGGCCCTGGTGCTGCCGGTGCGCGAAACCGGCGGTCAGGAGCGGATCTACCGTTTTTCCATCACCGGGGATGCGCCGCAGCCCCTGATCGAAGGCATCATGGCCTTTTGGCGTCCGCGCTGAACGGCGATCGGGGTCCTCTCAACGGGGCCCCATGCGCAGGGCCCCGTCCAGGCGGATGACTTCGCCGTTGAGCATGGGATTGGCGATGATGTGTTCGACCAGCGCCGCGTACTCCTCCGGTCGTCCCAGGCGTGGGGGAAACGGGATCTGCGCGGCCAAGGAGGTACGCGCCGCTTCCGGTAATCCGGCCAAAAGCGGGGTAGCGAACAGGCCCGGGGCTACGGTCACCACGCGAATGCCCCACTGCGCCAAGTCGCGCGCCGCCGCCAGGGTCATGCCGACGACCCCTGCCTTCGAGGCGGCGTAGGCCACCTGGCCGATCTGCCCTTCGTAGGCGGCAATCGAAGCCGTGTTGATGATCACCCCGCGTTGGCCGTCCGCGTCCGGCTCGTTGCTCTGCATAATGGCCGCGGCCAGACGCAGCACATTGAAGGTGCCGATCAGATTGACCTCGACCACATGGCGGAATTCGGCCAGGGGCAAAGGTCCGGCCCGACCGAGGATGCGGCCGGGCGTGGCGATGCCGGCACAATTGACGGCGACGCGCAGCGTTCCGAACGCAGTGCGGGCAAGCTCAAGCGCGGTCTGGACGGCTTGCTCATCGGTCACACTGCCCGCAGCAAAACGGAAACGTGGGCCCAGCTCGGCCGCCAGCGCCTCACCCCGTTCAACATTGAGATCAAAAACAAGCACATCGGCGCCGGCAGCGTGAAGACGACGGGCCGTTGCCTCGCCCAATCCCGAGGCACCGCCGGCGATAAAAACGGCTTGAGCGGAGCGTGTGGTCATGTTTCCGCAGACCTCCAACGGGTTGTATCATACACCCATGTCTGCGTTCCACCAATTCGCGTCCGCCTCGGAAATGACCGCCCTCGGCCCACCCCCGCGCGTCAGCCTGGGTTTGCCGGTCTACAACGGTGAGCGCTATCTGGTCGAAACGCTGGACGCCATCCTGGCCCAGACCTGGGACGATTTCGAGCTTATTATCGTCGATAACGCCTCGACCGATGCCACGCCGGCCATTGCCAATCGCTATGTCGCCGCCGATCCGCGCGTGCGCTACTATCGCCATGCGACCAACATCGGAGCTGCGCCCAATTTCAACCGGGCGTTTGCCCTGAGCCGTGGCACCTACTTCAAATGGTGCGCCCATGACGACCGCTTTACCCCCGACTATCTGGCCCGCAGCGTGGCCGTGCTCGACGCCCAACCCGATGTGGTCCTCTGCTGCTCGCAGGTGGCCATCATCAACGAAAGCGGTCGGGTCATCGGCGCCTATCGTGTGCAATTGCCCGAACTGACCGATCCCCGGCCCCATCGCCGTTTCGGCGCCTTTATCACCCGCTCCCCGGCCTGTTTTCAGGTCTTCGGGCTTTTCCGACGGGATGTGCTTGCCGCCACTCCCCTTATCGGCAGTTTCCTGGGCGCCGACAAAGCCCTGGTGGCCGAAATCTGTCTGCGCGGACGGGTGTACGAAATCCCCGAACCCCTCTTTTTCTCCCGACAACATGCCCGCCGTTCCGTCAAGCTGGCGCGTCCTCAACTCATCGGCTGGTTCGATACCTCCCGTCGCGGACATCGTGTGCTTCCGCACTGGCAATTGCTGCGCGCCTATGCCGAGGCGGTGAGGCGCGTCCCCCTCTCCCCGGCCGAACGCCGGCGGTGTCGGGCCTGGCTTTGGCTATGGGCCGGCCAACACGGGGCGCGGCTGCTCTTTGACCCCATCGGCGCCGTTGCTCCCGGCCTTTGGGATGCCCTCTGGCGACTCGACCAACGCCTTTTCCGCCCGCGGGGCTATTCCCCCCGCTATTTCCATTACGACGAGGCCGATCCTCCTCCGTCATGAACGATCACACACTCCGGGTGCTCGAATTCGACAAAATCCTGGCCCGGCTGGCGTCCTGTTGCAGCTTTGCCATGAGTCAGGAGCTGGCGCTGGCCTGGCGGCCGACGGCCAACCTGGCCGAAGCCCGGCTGTGGCAACAGGAAACCGCCGAAGCGCGCGACCTGCTGGCCCGCCAACCTGAACTTCACCTCGGCGGCGTTCACGATCTGCGGCCGATCCTGGCCCAGGCCGAGCGTGGGGGCATCCTAACCCCGCTCGAACTCCTGGATGTGCGCTCGACCCTTCTGCGCGGTCACCGCCTGCGCCAGATCCTGTTGGCCCAGGCCGACCGCTGTCCGGCCCTGGCCGCCTGGGCCGAACCCATCCAGGATCTGGCGCATCTCGTCGCCGAAATCGGCCGTGCCATCAGCGAACGCGGGGAAGTGGTGGACGGCGCCAGCCCACGGCTGGCCCGCCTGCGCAACGAGGTTCGCCTTCTGCAAGAACGCCTCCTCGAGCGTTTGCAGCGCATCGCCCACCATCCCGAAACCATGCCGTTCCTGCAGGAGGTGTTGATCACCCAGCGTCAGGGCCGCTATGTGCTGCCCGTGCGCGCCGAATTCAAAAACCGCATCCCCGGCATCGTCCATGACCAGTCGGGCAGCGGCGCCACCCTGTTCATCGAGCCCCTCGCCGTCGTCGAATTGAACAACGACTGGCGGCAGAAACAACTTGAAGAGCAGGAGGAGGTCGAACGCATCCTGCGCGAGCTGAGTCAGCTTGTCGCCGAAGAGGTCCCCTACATCCGCACCACGCTGGAGGCGCTGGCCGGGCTGGACCTCATCCTGGCCCGCGCTCGTCTGGCCGACGCAATGGCGGCCGAACGCCCGGAATTGCTCGGTTTTGCGGCCCCACGCCCCACCGATCTGACCCCCGAACACCATCCCGGTGTCATCCTGGAGCTGCGACGGGCCCGTCATCCCCTGCTCGATCCGGCCACGGTCGTCCCTATTGACTTCCACTTCGGTCGGGACTATTTCATCATCGTCATCACCGGCCCCAATACCGGTGGCAAAACCGTCAGCCTGAAAACGGTGGGCCTGCTGACGCTCATGGCTCAGGCCGGAATGGCCATCCCGGCCCAGGTGGGCAGCCGCCTGACGGTGTTCAGCCATGTGTTTGCCGACATCGGCGACGAGCAAAGCATCGAGCAAAGCCTGAGTACGTTCTCGTCGCACATGACCAACATCGTGCGCATCTTGCAGGAAGCCACACCACACAGTCTGGTGCTGTTGGACGAGTTGGGCGCCGGCACCGATCCGGAAGAGGGATCGGCCCTGGCCCGCGCCTTGCTGGCCCATCTGTGCGAAAGCGGTATACCCACCGTCGCCACCACGCACTACTCCGAAGTCAAGCTCTTCGCCCATAACACGCCGGGTATCACGAACGCCTCGGTGGAGTTCGACCTGGAAACCCTCAGCCCGACCTACGAGCTGACCATCGGGCTGCCGGGTCGATCGAATGCGCTGGCGATTGCCCGTCGTCTGGGTTTGCCCCGCCACATCGTGGATGCAGCCGAGAGCATGATCCGGCCCGATAGTCTGGCCGCCGATACCCTGCTGAGCGAAATCCGCGCCGCGCGCGCGGCGGCGCGCAAGGCGCAGCAGCACGCCGAAGCGCTCGAACGGATGGCCGCTGCCCGCGAGGCCGAGTTGCGGGCACAACTGGCCCACATCGAGGAGGCGCGGCGCCGTGTGCTCAACGAAGCCCGCGCCCAGGCCGAGGCCGAACTGGCCGCCCTGCGCGCCGAAATCGCCCACCTGCGCAGTCGGCTCGAGCGCGGCAGTCCCGATGCGGCGCATGTCCGCTTCCTGGCCGAGGCCGAAAAGGCGATCCAGGCCCGCCAGGAAGCGCTGCAACCCGTGCCGGTCCCGGTCGCCGCGCCGCCTCCTCCGGAAGGACCGCTGCAGGTGGGCGATATCGTCTGGGTCCACAGCCTGAACAGCAGCGGCGTTGTCCACAGCCTGCCCAATGAGAACGAAATCGAAGTCCAGATGGGCGCTTTCCGTCTCAAGGTCCCGATCGCCGAGGTCGAGCTGCGCAGCCGTCCCACGCCTGTCCCCGCGGGCGAGGCCTCGTACCGGCAGGCCGGGCCTTCGCCGGGCATGGAACTCGACCTGCGCGGTCAGCGGACCGACGAAGCCCTGGCCGCTCTGGACCGGTACCTCGAGCAAGCCTATCTGGCCGATTTGCCCTGGGTGTGCATCATCCACGGTAAAGGCACAGGCGCTTTGCGTCAGGCCGTGCGCGAGGCCTTGCGCAGCCACCCGCTGATCACCGCTTTCCGCAGCGGCGACCCCGGTGAAGGGGGCGACGGCGTGACCGTCGCTTATCTCGGCGAACGCCCGGAGACCTAAGGCCGCTGCCATAACCACCAGTCGGCCCGACGGTCACCCTGCCATCCCGGCTTGTATTCCCTCAATTCCAGGAACGGCCGAAAAATGGCTTCGACCTGCTCCGGTTTGACCCCCGGCGGACCGCCGGCAGCCTCCGGCGCCGGATGCAGGGCATAGAGCAGATAAAAGCCCTCCGGCTCCAGGCGAAGGGCCAATCCGGCGGCATAGCGCCGTTGCTGTGCGGTCGTCAGTCCGTGAAAACAGCCGATATCGAGGGCCACGGCAAAGGTGCATTGCAACAATCCCAGATCGGCAGCGTCGGCCTGGACCCCGTACCAGGGCAGGTCTTCGTGTTGGGCTGCGCTCAGCGCCCGACGCAGGGCGACCCACGACAGATCGAGGCCGACGACCCGATAGCCATGGCGAGCCAGCTCACGGCTATGGGTTCCGGTGCCACAACCGATGTCGAGCGCCCAGCGCCCTTCGCCGGGATGCCCGGCAACAAAGGCGAGCACCTCCGGCGCCACAGTGCCCTGATCCCAGGGCGTTTGGCCGTCACGATAGCGGGCATCCCAGTAGGCAGGGGAATGGCGGTCGGCTGCGAGGGTCATACCCTCAGTATAGTCGAACAAGCCATGACGTGGGCAGAAGCTGCGGCGGGTAATTCCCTACCCGGCTGCCCGCCACCATGCGCCGATTGCAAATCGGCCTCCCTGAGCCCGTTGTGCCGGGCGTCGGCGTAGGCCGACCGGAGGCCGAAAGCCCATGGGGGATGAGTTCAGTCGGTACGTAGGGAGATACTGCGGCGGGCAGAAAGGCCCTCATCGCCGCGCTTGTCTCATAACAGGCAGGCGGCCGGCCGCCTGCCCATGGCCTTTGCCCTCTTGTCGTCGCCGATGTATACTCCCGGATACCCTGCCCATGCGGATATGCCTGTGGATTGGATGCTGCTTCTCAATTGGACCGTTCAAGGTCTCATCCTCGCCGGATTTGCCTTCATCGGGGTGTATATCGGGTTGCGCCTGTTTAGCCGCAACCGCAGCAGCCCACCGCCGACCGCCGCAGACGGTCACGAAGCGAATCGGCTCCCGGTCCCATCACCCCCGGCCGTGGCGGCGGTCGTGGCGCCTTCCCCGCCGACCGCCCCTGCGCGCGGGCTGCCCGCCGGCGCCGAGAGCATCCGGCATGCCTTTGAGATCGAGGGTGATCGGGTCATGGTCATGGTCGAATTGCCTCTAAGTCTGCTTCACGACGACCGCGCGGTGGTCGATGCCTGGCTGGAGGCCATCGGCGCCGCCCGCCTGGGTGATGCATCGGCCCCGGCTCGCCGTCCTGTTGTGGCCGGCGCCACAGCCGACGAACAGGAGTATCTCCAGAGGCAACTAGACGAGGTTCTGAACCGTCTGCAGCTTGCCGCGGAACGCCGTCGCCGTCTGCGCGCCCTGTTGGAAGAGCGCTTTCCTGCCGACGAAACCATCTGAATGGGTCCGATGAGCGATAACGCCGCCCAACAACCCTACTACACCATTCACGACCTGCCCGAAGCCACCCGCCCCCGCGAGCGCCTGGCCCGTCACGGCGAAGCCAGCCTGAGCAACGAAGAGCTGATTGCCATCATCCTGCGCAGCGGCGCCGAAGGCCTCAACGTCCTCGACCTGGCCACACGGCTCATGCGTCACTATCACAACGACCTGGGAGAATTGGCCCGCGCCAGCTTCGAGGAGCTGCAACAACATCACGGGGTAGGCCCGGCCAAGGCGGCGCAATTGCTGGCGGCCAAGGAGTTGGGCAAGCGCATGCTCTATGCCGATCCGGATCGACGGCCGCGCGTGCAATCGCCGCAAGAGGCCGCCGAACTGCTGATGGGCGAGCTGGCCTATGCCGACCAGGAGTACGTCAAGGTTATCTTGCTCGACAGTCGTAACTACGTGATCGCCACGCCCACGCTTTACAAAGGCTCGCTCAACGCCGCCCATGTTCGCATCGGCGAACTGTTCAAGGAGGCCATCCGTCGCAACGCCGCCGCCATCATCGTGGCCCATAACCATCCCAGCGGCGATCCCACGCCTTCGCCTGAGGATATCGTTCTTACGCGGCGCGTGGTCGAGGCCGGTCGCCTGCTCAACATCGAGGTGCTCGATCACCTTATCCTGGGCCGGACCCGCTGGATCAGTCTGAAAGAACGCCGGCAGGGTTTTGCGTAAACGGACCTGCAGGATGGCTGCCGTGCGGATGGGGCAGGCCCGGCGTCATGCGAAGGGGGCATGAGCTAGAGATAGGGCCGCCATATGATGAAATAATTCCCAAAACTTTGCAGCTCATTTTTGACACCAAACCGACTGCGGGCGCAAGGCCATGCCTCTAAGCGTGTTGCCTATTTGGGCTAGGCAGATTTGACTACGGAAATGTTTCTGGCTATGATTTCTCCCGTTTGCCGGACCGGCAAACGATTCGATAACGAGTAGAAGGCTGCAAGCCAAGACCGCGTTCATGGTTTGCCGCCGCTACCTTAATAAGCTGTTTTGCTAACAACCCTGCAGGCTTCTCGGTGTTTTTGGTCAGCTCTGCAGATGCCGTCTGCCGGCCCTCAGGATGAGGAGCGGCGTTGTGGACGGCCAGATGTCGTTCCGGCTTCTTGTTCTCCTGCGTTTCTTTCCCTTTGCAGCCCCATGCAGAACCGGCCGACGATACCATTTGGTATGAGGTATCCCTCCATCCCGATAACGGATGCGTTCGGCGCGTGTTCTGCTTTTTTATTGGTAGATGGGGGCCGTCCGTCTTTGTGCGTTCTCGAACAGGAGGTGATGATTGGAGGGTAAATCCATAAACTCAAAATCCATCGTCTAGTTAATTCTTTTTCCCATTGTGTTGTCATTCTCACGCTCTCTACAACGAGGTAGAACCATGTCGAACCTTCTCGGTGAATTTCTCGGCACCATGATGCTGATCATTCTCGGCGATGGCGTCGTCGCCAACGTGGTCCTGGCCAAGAACAAGGGACAAGGCAGCGGCTGGATCGTGATTACCGCAGGCTGGGCCATGGCCGTGCTGGTGGGCGTGTTTACGGCCATTTCGGCGGGTTCGGCCCAGGCCGATATCAATCCGGCCGTGACCCTGGCGAAGACGCTTATGGGGACCTATAACTTCGGCCAGGCCATCGTTACCATGGTCGTTCAGGTCGCCGGCGCCTTTGTAGGTGCCGTCATCGTCTGGCTGGCCTATCTGAACCACTGGGAGCCGACGACCGATGCCGGTCTCAAGCTGGCGGTCTTCAGCACCGGTCCGGCCATCCGCAATACGGTGAACAATCTCATCACCGAGATCATCGGCACCTTCGTGCTGGTGGCGGGTGTCGGTGCCATTTTCAGCGGTGCTACGGGCGGAAGCCCGGCGACAGGCCTTGGCCCCTATCTGGTGGCCATGCTCGTTTGGGGCATCGGCCTCAGCCTGGGCGGCCCCACCGGCTATGCTATCAACCCGGCCCGTGACCTCGGCCCGCGCATTGCCCATCAGCTTCTGCCCATCCCCGGCAAGGGGGACAGCGATTGGGGTTACGGCTGGATCCCGGTAGTGGGTCCTCTCATCGGTGGCGCCCTGGGCGCGTTCTTCTGGATGGCGGTCTTCTAATCGTGTTTTTTGCGGGCGTCCCGGTCCCGGCGACGAGGCCGGGACGCCTCTCTCCGGAGTAGTCAGGCCATGAAAAAGCTGATCAACAAACTCGAAGATGTAGTCGTCGAGGAGCTGCAGGGCATTGCGGCTGCGCACCCCGATTTGGTCCGTGTTCATTTCAATCCGAACTATATCGTCCGGGCGGATGCCCCGATTCAGGGCAAGGTGGGCATCGTCTCCGGTGGCGGGAGTGGTCATGAACCCATGCACGGCGGTTTTGTGGGAATGGGCATGCTCGATGCAGCCTGCCCCGGTGCCGTCTTCACCTCGCCGACACCGGACCAGATGTTTGAGGCGACCAAAGCCGTTAACGGCGGCGCCGGTGTGTTGCACATCGTCAAGAATTACACCGGCGACGTATTGAACTTCGAGATGGCGGCCGAACTCGCCCAGGCCGAGGGCATCGAGGTGGTCAGTGTCGTCATCGATGACGACGTAGCCGTCCAGGACAGCCTCTACACCGCCGGCCGCCGCGGTGTCGGCACCACCGTCTTGGCCGAGAAGATCTGCGGTGCCGCCGCCGAACAGGGCCGCAGCCTGCAAGAGGTGGCCGATCTCTGCCGCAAGGTCAACGGCTGGGGCCGCAGCATGGGCATGGCTCTGACATCCTGCACCGTGCCCCATGTCGGCAAACCGACCTTCGATCTGCCCGAAGACCAGATGGAAATCGGCATCGGCATTCACGGTGAGCCCGGCCGCACCCGCATGCCGCTCAAGACTGCCGATGAGATCACCGAGATGCTGGCGCTGCCCATCATCAACGACCTGCCCTTCAAGGCCGGCGACACGGTCATCGCCATGGTCAACGGCATGGGCGGGACGCCGCTGATCGAGCTGTACATCGTCTACCGCAAGCTGGCCGAGATCTGCAAGGGCCACGGCATCACCATCGCCCGCAGCCTGGTCGGCAACTACATCACGTCCCTGGAAATGGCCGGTTGCTCGATCACGCTCCTCAAGGCCGACGATGATATCCTCAAGCTGTGGGATGCCCCGGTTAAGACGGCCGGCCTGCGCTGGGGCGCCTGAAACAATCGGCTCCGGACAAGAGACGGGCAGTATTCCGTCTCTTGTTCGGTCCTCGTTTGCGTTTTTGTATCCTCTTCGCTCATGAGGTCAGGTGTGATCACACGAGACGACATCATCTCCTGGTTGCAATGTTACCGTGAGGTAGTCGGTGAACAGAAGGACTATCTCACCCAACTGGACGCGGCCATCGGCGACGCCGATCACGGCGCCAATATGGATCGCGGTTTTGCCGCCGTGTTGGCCAAGATGCCGACCGTGGCCGAAAAGGACATCGGTGCCATCCTCAAGATGACGGGAATGACCCTGGTGGCGACGGTCGGTGGAGCCGGCGGTCCCCTTTACGGCACCTTCTTCATGCGGGCCGGCGCCACGACCGACGGCAAGATGGAACTCTCACCGTTGGAATTCCTGGCGGCGTTGGAGGCCGGTCTCGCCGGAGTGCAGCAGCGCGGCAAAGCCACCATCGGCGAGAAGACCATGGTCGATGCGCTGACCCCGGCCTGCCAGGCCCTTCGCCGCGCCCTGGAAGCCGGGCAGCCCTTTGCCGTCGCCCTGCAACAGGCCGCGCAGGCAGCCGAAGAAGGCATGAAAGCCACCATCCCCATGTTGGCAACCAAAGGCCGGGCCAGCTATCTGGGTGAACGCAGCATCGGCCACCAGGATCCCGGTGCAACGTCGTCCTATTTGCTCTTCCGCTGCGCTGCCGATTGCTTCGCCAACAAAAACAAGGAATAGCGTCGGGGCAAGGCCGTTCCCGGCGTCTTCGTTGTATTCACGCTCATTAGCCCTTCTCTGAACAAAGGAGTTCAAACCATGGCTAAATACGTTGCTGCAGTCGATCAGGGGACAACCAGTACCCGCTTTATGATCTTCGACCATGGCGGCAATGTGGTCGGCATTCATCAGCTCGAACACGAGCAAATCTATCCTCAAGCCGGCTGGGTTGAACACAACCCGATGGAAATCATGGACCGCACTAACGAGGTGATGCAGGTCGCGCTGCGTCGGGCCGGTCTGACCCCAGCCGAGCTGGCCGCTATCGGGGTCACCAACCAGCGGGAGACCACCATCGTCTGGAACAAGAACACGGGCAAGCCCTACTACAACGCCATCGTCTGGCAGGACACCCGCACCGACAAAATCTGCAATGAGCTGGCCAAGGAGGGCGGCCAGGATCGCTTCCGCCCCAAGGTCGGCTTGCCGCTGGCCACCTACTTCTCGGGCCCCAAGATCAAATGGATCCTCGATAACGTCGAGGGCGTCCGTGCGGCGGCCGAACGCGGGGACGCGCTCTTCGGCAACATCGACACCTGGGTCATTTGGAACCTGACCGGTGGGCCCAACGGTGGCGCCCATGTCACCGATGTCTCCAACGCCAGCCGCACGATGCTCATGAACCTGGAAACCCTGGATTGGGACGAGGAGATCCTGGGGATTCTGGGCATCCCGCGGCAGATGTTGCCGGAAATTCGCCCCTCCAGCGACCCCAAGATTTACGGCTACTGGAACGGCGTGCCGGTCTGCGGTGACCTGGGCGATCAGCAAGCGGCGCTCGTCGGCCAGACCTGCTTCGGTGTCGGCGAAGCCAAGAACACCTATGGCACCGGCTGCTTCATGCTCCTCAACACCGGCACCTCGCCCGTGCCCAGCAAGAGCGGTTTGCTCACCACCCTGGGCTACAAGATGGGCGATGCACCGGCCGTCTACTGCCTGGAAGGCTCCATCGCCATTACCGGCGCCCTGGTGCAATGGCTGCGCGATAATCTGGACTTCTTCGATTTCTCCAAACACATCGAGGACTACGCCAAGCAGGTACCGGATAGCGGCGGCATCTACTTCGTCCCCGCCTTCTCCGGTCTGTTTGCTCCCTACTGGCAGTCCTCGGCGCGCGGCCTTATCATCGGCCTGACCCGCTACATCAACAAGTATCACATCTGCCGGGCAGCCCTGGAAGCCACCGCCTATCAGACCCGCGAGGTGCTGGATGCCATGGAGAAAGACTCCGGCGTCAAGTTGACGGCGCTGAAGGTGGATGGCGGTATGGTCTACAACGACACGTTGATGCAGTTCCAGTCCGACATCCTCAACGTGCCCGTCGTGCGGCCGAAGGTGGCCGAGACCACGGCCCTAGGTGCCGCCTACGCCGCCGGTCTGGCCGTCGGCTATTGGAACAACCTGGAAGACCTGCGCCAGAACTGGCAGGTGGACAAGGTCTACGAGCCGAAGATGGACGAGGAGACCCGCAGCCGCCTGTACAAGGGCTGGCTAAAGGCCGTACAACGCTCGATGAACTGGCTGGACGAATAAAGCGTTTTCCACGCCGTGGGGATCGGCGTCGGCCGATGCCGATCCCCCTTTTCTCTTGAGCTATGGCAACCCAATTCCATGTGGTGGTTATCGGCGGTGGTTCCACCGGAGCGGCTCTGGTCCACGACCTGACCCTGCGCGGTCTGAAAGTCACCTTGGTGGAGCGTGGCGAACTGACATCGGGGACGGCGGGTCGGCATCACGGTCTGTTGCATAGCGGCGGTCGCTACGCCGTCAACGATCAAGAGTCGGCCATCGAATGCATCGAAGAGAACCGGATCCTGCGCAAGATCGCGCCCGGTTCGTTTGAGGAGAACGACGGCCTGTTCGTGGCCATTACCGATGACGACGTGGCTTACCTGGAGAAATTCCTGGCCGGCTGCGAAGCCTGCCATATTCCCACCCGGGTGCTGACGGCCCAACAGGTCAAACGCCTGGAGCCCCATATCAATCCCCAGGTCAAACTGGGGGTGCAGGTCCCCGATGCGACGATGGACTGCTGGCGGTTGCCCATGCGCTTTTTTGCCACGGCCAAACACAACGGCGCCGACATCCGTCCCTATACCGAGGTTATCGGCATGTTGCGCACGGCCGGGATCGTGACCGGCGTGCGGGTGCGTTCCCACGTGACAGGCCAGGAATACGACATCAAAGCCGACATCGTGGTCAATGCCACAGGCGCCTGGGCCGAAAAGGTCAGCGAGATGGCAGGGGCACGCGTGCCTGTCAAGCCGACGCCGGGCGTGATGGTCGCCGTGCGCGGGCGCTGGTGCAACATGGTCATCAACCGCCTCAACAAGCCCTCGGACGGAGACATCATCGTGCCCCAGCGGGGGCTATCGGTCATCGGCACGACATCGTGGACGGTTGAGGACCCGGACCGGTTAGGCCTGCCCGAAGACCATGTCCGGCTGATGTTTGAGAAGGGCGGCGAGCTGATCCCGGCGGTGCGCCATGCCCCCATGCGGGCGGCCTGGTCGGCGGCCCGGCCGTTGATCGCCGAAGGCAGCGCCCAGGAAGGCCGCGCCCTGCCCCGCACGTTCAAGTGCTTCGACCACAAGGTGCGCGATGGGGTCGAAGGTCTGGTTACCATCTCCGGCGGCAAAGGCACGACCATGCGCGCCATGGCCGAGGCCACGGCCGATGTGGTCTGTGCCAAATTGGGCATTGATGCCCCGTGTCGGACGAAAGACGTCGTTTTATTGCCTTATTGGGCTTATTATCAGTAAAACGCAATAGCCAAGCAGGCGATTTGCGAATCGCTTAAAATCATCCATTTTTGCGACTCACAAGCCGATGAGTCTGTATTGGACAGTATAGTTACAATCAGTGCGAAAAGAGCATGTTGTTATGAATAACAACGGGCTTTTTGGCCAAAATAAAACGATTACACTCAAGGTTTGGCGTTACAAACCGGGCACCATCGATCCCCCGCGCTATGACACCTTTCAAGTTCAGGCCAATGCCGTGACCACGGTGCTGGATGCGCTGGAGGAGATCCGGGCAACCCAGGACGGCACCTTGCTCTATCGCCATTCCTGTCATCATGCCTCTTGCGGCACGTGCGGCATGCGCATCAACGGCCGCGAACAGTTGGGCTGCGTGGCCCGGTTGCTCGAGCAGGGCGGCGATGTGGTCGTGGTGGAACCGCTGGCAGCGGCGCCGCCGATCGCCGACCTGGTTGTGGATATGACGCCGTTTGCCGGGCATTTTGCGCCGGCCGGCATGCGGCTGGTGCGGGCCAGCGAGTTCAACCCCGAGGCCGAAACGCCCCCCGGGGTCGAGCGGTTTAGCCGTTACGAAGACTGCATTGAATGCAATCTCTGTCTGTCGGCCTGTCCGGTGGCCAATACCAACCCGGCGTTCATCGGTCCGGCCGGATTGGCCGCTGCCTATCGGGCCCTGGTAACAGGCGAGCGCAGCCCGGCCGAGGTCTTTGCCGATGTGGACCACGATAACGGGGTTTGGCGTTGCCACAGCGCCATGGAGTGCAGCGCCGTGTGTCCCAGCGATGTGAATCCGGGCCACAAAATCATGGCCTTGCGTCGTGAGTTGGTGGTCGCCAAGGTCAAGCGTTTCTTCAAGGGAGGATAAGCAAAGCCCTATGGCCATGCCCATGCCCCACAAATCACCCGTTGCCCGCGTCGTGCAGGCGTGGTTCAATCCCCTCAAACGTTCGGCCGGGTTTCTGGCCTTTGTGCTGATGCGCATTACCGGTATCGGTCTGGTGGTGTATCTGTTGCTGCACATGGTGGTGATCGGCAATCTGCTGCGCGGACCAGCCGGCTGGGATAGCCTGATCCAGACCATGAAGGCACCCTGGGTGTTGGCTCTGGATGTCGTCTTGATCGCCGGCATTCTTATCCACATGCTCAACGGCCTGCGGGTGACGATCATCGGCCTGGGTTTCGGCACGCAATCGCACAAAGGCCTTTTCTGGACTTTGATGGCCGTGGCCTTGCTTCTCCTGGTTTATAGCGGCTGGCTGGTCTTCAGCAAGTGAGGTGACTATGCGCAGCATCGAAGAAAAACGCCGATCGGGGACATGGATCGGGCAGGCCATCACCGGGGTTTTGTTGGTCATCTTGCTCTCGCTGCACATGATCGTCCATCATTTCGTGGTGGAGGGAGGGCTGCGCACCTACGAACAGGTGCTGGACTACATCGGTAACCCGCTGGTGGTCACCATCGAGATCCTGTTCCTGGTGGTGGTGACGTATCATGCCATGGTGGGTGTGCGCGCCATCCTGTTCGACCTGCCGTTGAACGAACGACAGAAAGGGCTTGTCACGCAAGTCCTGACCGTCGTCGGCGTTATTATCGTGGGATGGGGGGTGTTTCTGGCCCTGTGGCTCTTCCGCATGGCGCGCATGGCCTAAGCCCGGAGACGACGGTCGCCGGCGCGCCCCTCCTCGATCCCTGGGAGGCGGCCTGGGCGCCCTATGATGAGGTCACCTATCAGGCCGTGTTGGCCGCCATCGGGCCGGAGGATGTGGTGCTGGACATCGGCGCCGGCGACCTACGCCTGGCGCGCCGGATGGCCGCCATAGCCCGGCGTGTGATCGCCTGGGAACGACGGCCTGAGGTCCTGGCGTTGGCCACGGAACCACTGCCTGCCAATCTGGAGGTGGTGTGTACCGATGCCCGCCTGACGCCCATTCCATCCGGGGTCACCGTGGCCGTGTTGCTGATGCGCCACTGTCGCCACTATCGCCATTATGTGGCCCGGTTACGCGCGGCCGGCTGTCGCCGGTTGATCACGAATGCGCGCTGGCACCTGGATGTCGAGGTCATCGACCTGGCACCGGCCCTGCCCTGGGCAGCGCTGACGATGGGCTGGTATGCCTGTCGTCGTTGTGGCGCCGTCGGTTTTCGCGAGACGGACCCGGCTCGGATAACGGCCGCAACCCTGGCCGTGGTTCAGGATGTCGAGGGTTGCCCCTCGTGCACCGAGGTCTAATCCGGCAAATCCAGGGCCAAGCGCAGTGCCCGTTCGACCTCGGCCAGTTTGGCCGGTGTGAGCACGGCCACGCAGTCGGTCAGCCAGGCCTTGGGCAGACTGACCAGGGCATCCAGATGAATGCATCCCCAGGGCGTCGTTCCTTTTTCCGCGTGCAACGGCACCTGGGTGTGCAGACCGATGTAGGTATCCAGGATCGGTGCACAGATGACGGTGGCATAGGCCGAATCGCACACCGCCTGACGGCTGAGGATCACGAATAAGGTCGGCCGTCGTCCCTGGCGCTGCAGCCGGTAGATTTCCCCCCGTTTCACCCGATCTCCTCCTGGCCCAAGGCCGCCAGGGTAGCGCGGTTGAGGGCTTCGGCATGCCGGTTGATGCGGATCAGGTCGGCGGTGTGTTGTTCGGCCCGTTCCAGTTGCTGCACAAAAGCGCGCACGGCCGTCTCGATGAATTCGGAGCGGTTCTGGCCGGTTTGCTCGGCGTGGGCATCCACGGCCCTGAGCAGGTCGGCGGAAAGGGTGATCGAGGTTTTGATTTTCATGCGACCATGGTAATATCCCTTCGTTCCCTCGTCAACTCAGGAGGTCATCATGCTGCTAACCGGCAAACGGATTGCCTTTTTGGTCGGTCCCGAGTTTGAGGACCTGGAATTTTGGGCGGTTTACATGCGCTTGCTGGAGGAGGGCGCGCAGGTGACCGTGGTGGGGCTGAAGGCGGGCGAGGTCTATCGCAGCAAAAGCGGTGGCCTGACAGCCGCGGCCGAGGTGGCGGCCGCCGATGTCGACCCGGATCGGTTCGATGCCGTCGTCATTCCCGGCGGCTGGGCGCCCGATAAACTGCGCCGCTACGAAGCGGTCACGTCTCTGGTCCGAGGCCTCTACGAGCAGGGCAAAATCGTAGGCATGATCTGTCATGCCGGCCTTGTGGGCATTTCTGCCCGCATTGTGGCCGGACACCGTGCCACGGGTTCGCTGGGCATCAAAGACGACCTCATCAACGCCGGGGCCACCTGGGTGGATGAGGCCGCCTTCCGCGACGGCAACATCGTCTGGGGTCGCGTGGTGCCGGATATCCCCGCCTTCAACCGCGAGCTGGTCAAGGCGCTGGCATCGTAGTCCTCTCGCCGTAACCATCACCGGGTTGGAACGGCGTGGCAGAATGGAGCCGGGCAGCCGTGCCGGCCTGGTTTTGCGGTGTGACCGAGCAGCCGTGAACACCCTGAAGGAGCTGCAGGTCTGCCGGTTTGGGCGTATTGGCTTTGCCTATTCCGTCCGGGTTATGTACAATCGAAGGGCTTGCCTTTACCTGGTTGTGTATCAAGCCCTGCCCTTACCGATGCCCGGCATTCCGGAGGCGGGGCTGATTTTTGGAGGACAGCTGTGATCGTCGTCTCCCATCTCTCGAAAGCCTACGGCGAGATTCAGGCATTGGACGATGTCTCGTTCACCATCCAACGCGGCGAGATCGTCGGTCTGTTGGGGCCCAACGGGGCCGGTAAGACGACGTTGATGAAAATCCTCACCGGCTATCTGCAGCCCGACGAGGGCACGGCCACCATTGCCGGATGCGATGTGTTGAGCCAACGCCATGAGGTCCAGGCGCTTATCGGTTATCTGCCCGAGAATGCGCCCTTGTATCATGAGCTGTCGGTGCAGGGCTATCTTAAGCTCATGGCCGATCTGCGGCGCATCCCGCCGGAAGAGCAAAGGGCCTGTATTTCCGCCGCCGTCTATGCCACCGGCCTGGAAACCCACCTCACCCGGCGTATCGGGGAATTGAGCAAGGGCTATCGCCAACGCGTGGGCCTGGCCCAGGCCATCCTCCATCGGCCCCGGCTGCTCATCCTGGATGAGCCGACCGTCGGTCTCGACCCCACCCAGATCATCGAGATCCGCAACCTGATCCGGCAGTTAGCCCAACACAGCACCGTTCTACTCTCGACCCACATTCTGCCCGAAGTGGAACAGGTCTGCGATCGGGTCATTATCCTGATGAACGGTCGCGTGCGGGCCGATGCTCGCCTGACCGAGCTGGCGGCGACGAGCAGCGCCGTCCTCGTCTTGCAAGAGGCGACGGATGGCGTTGCCAAGGCCCTGCGCGAGCTGGACGGAATCGGCGAGGTGCGCGCCGAGCGTTCGGTCGATGGGTTTCCGGCCTATCGCGTCTTTGCCCGCCAGGCCGACGGTCGCGATCTCACCTGGGCCATTTACCGTCTCGCCCAGGCTCAGGGATGGCCGGTGCGCGAACTGCGTCGCGAAACACGCACCCTGGAAGCCGTCTTCAATGAGTTGGCAAGTTCTCCTGGGCTTTCCTAAGCGGTCCTGAATGCTTGCTCATCTTCCCTTCTCCCCTGGCTGGCCATGAAGCAGGCTTTGTCCCTTACCCGCAAAGAAATCGCTGCCTATTTCGGTTCGCCGATGGCGTTGATTTTCATCGGCGTTTTTCTGGCGCTGGCCCTGTTCTCGCTGTTTTGGGCCAATGCCTTTTTTGCCCGCGGCATCGCCGATGTGCGGCCCCTGTTCCGCAGTCTGCCGCTCCTGCTCATCTTCCTGGTAGGGGCTTTGACGATGCGCCAGTGGAGTGACGAGGAGGAGACGGGCACGCTTGAAATCCTCCTCACCCTGCCGGTTGAGGCATGGCAACTCGTTATCGGCAAATTCCTGGCCGTCATGACCATGGTGGCCGTGGCCCTGGGCCTTACCCTGTTCATTCCCATCACGGTCTCGCTGTTGGGGAATCTCGATTGGGGCCCGGTCATCGGCGGCTATCTGGCCTCCTTGCTCCTGGCCGCCGCCTATGCAGCCATCGGCTTGTTCGTCTCCTCCCGCACCGACAACTCGCTGGTGGCCCTCATCCTGGCCATCCTGGTGGCGGGGATTTTCTATCTTCTCGGTACGCCGGCCGTGGTCAATGCCGCCCCGCCTGCCGTGGCCCAGGTCCTGCGCGGATTGGGCTCCGGCAGTCGGTTTGAGAGCATTTTGCGCGGGGTCATCGATCTGCGCGACCTGATCTACTACCTGGCCCTGACCGCCCTGTTCCTGGTCCTCAATGCCGTTTCCGTGGACAGCAAGCGCTGGAGCGAAGGCGAGAACACCCTGGCCTATCGGCGTCGGATCGGTCTGACCACCTTGCTCATCGGCCTCAACCTCATCGTCCTCAACCTTTGGCTGGCCCCCCTGAACGGATTGCGGCTGGATCTGACCCAGGGTCGCGAGTACAGTCTCTCGCAGCCCACCCGCGATGTCCTGGCCGGGCTGACCGAACCCCTGCTCATTCGCGCCTACATCAGCGAAAAAACCCATCCGCTGCTGGCACCGCTTGTCCCCACCGTCGGCGACATGTTGCGCGAGTACGAAATCGCCGGCCGCGGCCGGGTACGGGCCGAAGTCGTCGACCCAACCCGAAATCCCGAACTGGAAGAAGAGGCCAACCAGACCTACGGCATCCGGCCCACACCCTTCCGGGTGGCCGGTCGCTACGAGGATACCATCGTCAACGCCTATTTCGATATCCTCATCCGCTATGGCGATCAAAGCGAGGTCATCAACTTCCAGGACCTGATCGAAGTCAATCCGCGCGGGGACGGCACCCTGGATGTGCGGCTGCGCAATCTGGAGTACGACCTGACCCGCGTGATCAACAAGGTCGTCCAGGGTTTCCAGAGCACCGATGCCATCCTGGCGGCGCTGGACGAACCGGCCCGACTTACCCTGTATACCACACCGGCCACCCTGCCGCCGGACCTACGCGACGTACCGACCACGGTGGCGCGGGTGGCGAACGAAATGGCCGGCAAGGCCCGGGGCAAGCTCCTGTTCAATCAGGTGGATCCCACGGCTTCCGGCAGTCCCGTAACGCCGCAATCGCTCTTCGAGACCTACGGGCTGCGACCGTTTGCCGCCTCGCTCTTTGCAACCGATACCTACTTTTTGCACCTGGTCCTCGAGGCAGGCGACAAGGTTCAGATCATCTACCCCGGCGCCGGCGCCAGTGAAGCCGAGGTGCGGACGGCCATCGAGGCCGGTCTCAAGCGCAGTGCGACCGGCTTTCTCAAGGTGATCGGCTTCTGGGCACCGCCGGAAACGCCCCAACCCGATATGTTCGGCCGGATGCAACCGCCGTTGAGCACGTATCGCACCATCCGTGAACAATTGGCTCGCGAGTACGAAGTGCGCGATGTCGATCTCGGCAACGGCCAGGTCCCAGCCGGCATTGATACGCTGGTGCTGGTGGCGCCGCAAAACCTGACCGATATCCAGCGTTTCGCCATCGACCAATTCCTCATGCGGGGAGGTGCTATCGTCGCCGCTTCCGGCCGCTATCTCCTCGGACAAGATACCTTCACCGGCCAACTGACCCTCTCGCCGGTCCAAAACGGCATCGAACCCCTGCTGGCGAGCTATGGGATCACCGTGGAGAACACACTGGTGATGGATCCCCAAAACGAACCCTTCCCTGTGCCGGTTATCCGCAACGTGGGTGGAGTCCAGATCCAGGAGATCCAGGCCCTGAATTACCCACCGTTTGTGGCGATCCGTCGCGACGGCATGGCCGGTGATCATCCCATCACCGCCAATCTGCCTGCGATTACCCTGAGTTGGGCTTCCCCCATCTCGATCCGGCCCGATCTCAAGGCCACGGTGCTGCTCTCGTCCAGCCCCCAATCGTGGGTTACGGCCAATGCCAATCCCCAGCCCGACCCCGTCACGTATCCCGGTTTGGGCTTCCCCATCGAAGGGCAAACCGGTTCGCGGCCTCTGGCCGTTGCCGTGCAGGGTGTTTTCACCAGTGCCTTCAAAGGCAAGACCCTGACGGCGCCGGAAGATACAGGCGATGGTACGACCCCGGACGTGGCCGTCCTGCAGGCCACGACCATCGATCAATCGCCGGAATCGGCCCGGCTCGTGATCATCGCCAGCAACGAGTTCCTCAACGACGTGGTCTTCCAGATCAGCTCCACCTTCAATCCCGAAAGCCCCCTCCACAGCCTGCAGCTCTTCCAGAACGCCGTGGACTGGTCGGTTCAGGACTTGAACCTCCTCGGCATCCGCGCTCGGGGGACGCAGGCGCGCGTGTTGCGGCCGCTTTCGGAAAGCGACCGCCGCTTTTGGGAGATCGCCAATTATGTCCTCGCCCTGGTTATCCTCGTCGCCATCGGCGTGATCTGGAACACCCGTCGCCGTCATGAAAAACCGATGCCCCTCTTGCCGCCGACCCGGCTGGCCGTGGCGGAAGGAAAGGAGGGTTGAGCCATGTTGCGTCGCCGTCTTATCCCCCTCCTCATCGCCGTGTTGATCGTCCAATTGGGCCTGGTGGTCCTGGTCTATTGGCCGCGACCTTCGCAGGCCACGAGCGAACCCGTCTTTCCCGGTCTGACGACCGCCGATATCCTGGCCTTGACGATTGCCGATAACGCCGGCAAACAGCTCAAGCTGGCCCGTCGGGGCGAGGGCTGGGTTTTGCCCGAAGCGGGGGACTATCCGGTGCAGGCCGACCGCATCAATCCCCTGCTGGAAAAACTGGTCGGTCTGAAAACCGGTCGGCTGGTGGCCGAAACCGCGGCCAGCCACGCCCGTTTGCAGGTGGCCGAAGATGCCTTCGTGCGTCGTCTGGACCTGGAGACCGTGCGCGGGGAACGCTATACCCTCTATCTGGGCACGGCCCCGCGTGCCGGCGCCACCCATTTCCGGCTCCAGGGCCAGGACCGCGTCTATCTCGCCGCCAATCTGGCCGCTTTTGATGCCACCGTCGAGCCCATCAGCTACATCGACAGCCAGTACGTGAGCATTCCCGGCACCGATATCGCCGCCGTTCGCATCGAAAACGCCCAGGGTGTGCTCGAATTCACGAAAGAGGGCGATGCCTGGAAACTGGCCGGCCTCGGTCCGGAACAGACGCTGGACACGTTTGCCGTGCAATCCCTGGTCGGTCGCCTGGCGGGATTGAACCTGACCCGTCCGTTGGGGATCACGGCCGATGCCGCAACCCTGACGGCCTGGGGTCTGAATCCACCGGCTACCACCGTCACGATCACGGTGCGACCGGCCGCAGGAGAGAGCAAGACGCACGTCTTGCAGATCGGTGCCAAAGATCCCGAAACAAACAATTACTACGCCAAATACTCAGAATCGCCCTATTACGTACAAATTGCCGGTTTCAATCTGGATGATTTTGTCAACAAAGCGATGAGCGATTTTATCGCTACGCCGACGCCGACGCCTGCAACCACGCCGGAGGCAACGCCGGGTCCCTGAGGAAGCCGGGGACGACCACCTGCCCGACCATGACCCCCATCATCCAAACCTACGGTCTGGTCAAGCGCTTTGGCCATGTGCTGGCCGTTGACCATCTCGATCTCGCCGTGCCGGCGGGGGTCATGTTCGGCTTTTTGGGGCCTAACGGCGCCGGGAAAACGACCACACTGAAGATGCTGACAGGGCTGATGCGACCGACGGCGGGCACGGCCCTGGTGGCCGGTTACGATGTGGTGCGGATGCCGCTTGAGGTCAAGCGGCGCATCGGCGTTGTGCCCGAAAACCTGGGCCTGTACGAACGCCTGACCGCCGATGAGTATCTGGAACTGGTAGGACGGCTGCACCACCTGGACGAGGCCACCATCGCCCGTCGTCGCCAGCGGCTGCTCGAACGCCTGGACCTGGCCGACCGTCGTCACGACCTGGCGGTGGACTATTCTACCGGGATGAAGAAAAAACTGGCGTTGGCCGCGGCTCTGTTGCCCAATCCGCCCGTCCTTTTCCTGGACGAACCCTTCGAGGGCGTGGATGCCATTTCGGCGCGGGCCATCAAGGACCTGTTGCTGTCGCTGGTGCGCCAGCAGAAGACGACGGTGTTCTTTTCGACCCATATCATGGAGTTGGTAGAGAAGCTCTGCGATGAGGTGGCCATCATCGACCACGGCCGGCTTATCGCCCAGGGTGATCTGGAGGCCCTGCGCCGTCAGGCGGCCACCCACGATCGGGCCAGCCTGGAGGAGGTGTTCCTGCGGCTTGTGCAGGCCGAGGTGAACCAGGGCGACCATCTGGATTGGCTATGAGGCGATGATGAGCCACGAACTGCGTACCCTGCTCTGGTTGCAAGGTTGCCTGCTGCGCAATTCGCTGCGCCGGGGCACAGTCCAGGACACAGGCCGTGTAGTGGGCGTGCTGTTTTTGGGCTTGTTGCTTTTGCCGGGGCTTTTGGTTATCGCCGTCATCATGGGTGTGGGCCTGCGGCTAACCGACGCCGTCGGCGGCGGGCACATCCTGGCCCTGGCCTTTACCTTTCTGTTGCTCATCTGGCTGATAACACCGGCCTCTCATCAGCAGATCACCGAACCCCTGGACCTGACCCGACTCTTTCATTTGCCCGTGGCTTTTCGGGATTTGGTCGTGGGAAGTCTGTTGCTCAACAGCATCGGGTTGGCTGCTTTGAGTACGGGCTTTTTTCTGCTGGCCGCTATGGTCGGCTACATGCGGGCGATCGGGCAGGTTGTGCCGATGACGGTGTCGGTGTTGCTGTTCTTCGGCGTTGTGGTTGTGCTCAAAGCCATCGTGGATGATGCGTTGGCCCTGGCGGCAGCAGACCGACGTCTGCGCCTGTTGATGGTGGTGATCGGCCTGGTGCCGGTTTTGCCCGTCATCTACGGGCAACTTTCCTTGCAGGTGGGCATGTTGCGCAATGAGCCCCTTCCCGAGCCGCAGGCGCTTTTGGCGCAGCTCGATCTGCTGCGTCGGTTGCGCTGGGTCCCTTCGGGTTGGCTGGCGCAGGCCTTTGTGGCCGTGCGCCGAAGCGCTTGGGAGGTCTGGCTGGGGTGGACGATGGCCCTGGCGGCCCTGCTCGTCGCCGGTTTGGGATTGCATTTGCGCCTCATGCGGCGGCTTTTCTTCGGCGAGCTGTGGCGCCTGGCCGTGCGACGGCGTTCGCCGGTCAGGCCGAGCCGCATCGGCGGCTGGGCCTCGGCGTTGGGACGACATCGGCCCTGGTTGGGGGATCTCCTCATGCTTCTCTACAAGGACTGGCTCAACTTTGTGCGCAGCCCGATCACGGCGCGACTGTTTTTCCTGCCCGTTGTGCTGGGTTTGGTGGCCTATTTTGGCGGACAACTGCCGTTTCCGAGCTGGAGTGTCGGATTGGGCCTGGCGGGGTTGACGGCCTTTTTTGTGACCCTGATAGGGCACAATCAGCTATGCACCTACGACCATGTGGGCATTGCAGCGCTGCTGCTGGCGCCGGTCCCGCGGCGGCTGATTTTGCTCAGCAACGGTCTGCTCAATCTGGCCGTGGCCGTCGTTCTGCTGCTGGTTGCCGTGCTTGTCGCCTGGTTGGCGCGGCGGGATGCCGCCGTGCTCGGCTATGCGATGGGCGCCATCGTGCCGCTGCAACTTGTCTGTAACGGTCTCACCCATCTCACCGGGCTGCTTTTCCCGTACTACATGGACCTGGAACGCGGGCAAGCACCGCTCAATGAGGCCAAGGCCAGCTTTTTCACCGTTTTCAGTGCGCTCCTGGGCATGCCGCTGCTGACGGCGCCGATAATGCTGTTGCTGGGGCTGGGGCGACTCCTGACGCCGGAAGCGTGGTGGGTGTTCCTGCTTTTGGCCGTGGTGTACGGGGCAGCGATCTACGGTCTGCTTGTCGAGGTGGCAGCGCGGCTGTTTCCGGCGCGGGAGGAGAAATTGGTGGAGACGATGCTGGCGCGGCGATAAGGGCTGGCGATGGCCGCCTCTGCGGCCGGTGCAATCACCTCTGGGGGAGGGCGCCGAACCCGTGTCGGCCTCATCAAACAAACCGCTTTTGACTCTCCGCCCCGGCAATGCTAGACTTGGCTAGCTTTTCACCGCGGAGGTTCGGAGCGGCACCCTCCTGACCATCCTCCCCGTACAAAACCCCGCATCGTCCCCGGAATGCCTCCATGTCATCCCGTCCGGTTATCGGCATTACCACCCAAAACCAGGAACCCATCCCCGGCGTAGCCCCGCGCTGCTGGATCATGGGTCATACCTACATCACCTCCCTGACCTCGCAGGGCGCCTTGCCCTGGGTCATCCCGCTTCTGGCCGATGACCTGGACACTCTACGCGCCATCTACGAACAACTCGACGGGATTTTCCTGCCGGGTGGGGTCGATATGGACCCGGCCATGTACGGCGAGACCAAGACCGAATTGTGCGGCCGCATCGATCCGGAACGTGACCTGGTGGAGGTGACGCTGGTGCGCTGGGCTTTGGCCGACCACAAGCCCATTTTGGGGGTGTGTCGGGGTCTGCAGGTGCTCAATGTCGCTGCCGGCGGCACTCTGTATCAGGACGTCTTGGCCCAGCACCCCGGTGCCATCAAGCATGATTACTACCCCTATCACGGCGAGTACTCTCGCGACCGCATCAGCCATACCGTCCGCATCGAAGCAGATTCGCGGCTGGGCCATCTGCTGGGCCGGACCGAACTCCCGGTCAACAGCATGCACCATCAGGGCATCAAGACCCTGGCCCCCATCCTGCGACCGAGTTCCTTTGCCCCGGACGGCCTGATCGAGGGCATTGAGACGCCTAACGGTCAGTTCGCCGTGGCCGTACAATGGCATCCGGAGGAATTTGTGGCGCGCGACCCCGTCAGTCGGCAGCTCTTCCGGGGCTTTTTGCAGGCCGCCGAGGCATGGCGTGGGCGCCATAGCCGCCCGACCCTTCCCACTGCGGCTTCTTTGCGACCATGAAGCGCGAGTACCATCGCTGGTACAGTCCGGCGCTGGGCCGGGATATGGAAATGCTCGTCTTCGGGCACGCCGGCGCCCGCTTGCTCGTTTTCCCGACCTCCAAAGGGCGGTTTTACGAATGGGAAGACCGGGGCATGATCGCCGTCATGGCCGACCCGATCGAACGTGGCTGGCTGCAGGTGTTTTGTGTGGACAGTGTGGACGAAGAGAGCTGGTATGCTCGCTGGAAATGGCCCGGTGATCGCGCCTGGCGGCATGTGCAATACGACCAGTACCTGCGCCACGAGGTGATCCCTTTCACCCAACAAAATCCCAACCCCTTCCTCATCGTCACCGGGGCCAGTTTCGGCGCCTATCATGCCGTCAATTTTTCCTTTCGTTACCCCGAACTCGTCGGCCGCGTGCTGGCCATGAACGGCGTGTACGACATCCGCGAATGGCTGGACGGCCACTATGATGACAATGTCTATTTTCACAATCCCGTTGATTTTATCGCCAACGAGCACGATCCCCATCGTCTGGCCGCCATGCGCCGGATGGACATCATCCTGACCACCAGCGAGACCGAACCTCGCCGCGGGGATACCGAACGTTTCTCGCAGTTGCTGTGGGACAAGGGTATCTGGCATGCGCTGCGCATCTGGAAGGGATGGGCCCACGACTGGCCCTGGTGGCAGCAGATGATCCGGCTGTACCTGAGCGGTCATGATTGAAGGATGGCTTGCATCGTCTGTACAGGAGGGTGGCTATGACGCTGAAAATAGGACTTTTAGTCGGACGGGAATGGTCGTTTCCACCGGCTTTTATCGAGGAAGTCAATCGACGCGAGGAAGGGGTTATTGCCGAAATGGTCATGTTGGGCGGGACCATGATGGATGAACCCGTGCCCTATGCCGTCATCATCGACCGTATTTCGCACGAAGTCCCCTATTATCGCTCGTTTTTGAAACATGCCGTTTTGCAAGGAGTCACTGTCGTTAATAATCCCTTCATGTGGACGGCGGACGATAAGTTTTTTGGTGCGTCGTTGGCAACCAAACTAGGAGTTGCTTCGCCAAAAACGGTCGTTTTGCCGAATAAAGATTATGTTCCAGGAATTGTTCACACAGAGAGTTTACGCAATCTCAAATATCCTCTTGATTGGGATGGAATTATCGCCTATGTCGGTTTACCCTGCGTGCTCAAAGATGCTCATGGCGGCGGTTGGAAAGACGTTTTCATCTGTCATAGCAAAGACGAGCTAATTTACTATTACAATCATACCGGTCTGCGCACGATGATTTTGCAAGAATATATCGAATGGGAGCATTATGTGCGCTGTATTTGCCTGGGCCAAGAGGAGGTCATGCCGATCAAATATGACCCGCGTGAGCGCAGATACATCGTCGAGCATGAGCATCTGACACCCGAATTAGGCGCGCGTATTGTTGCAGATTCACTCAAACTCGTGCGGGCGCTGGGTTATGATATGAACTCGGTGGAATGGGCGATTCGCGGTGGTGTTCCTTATGCCATCGATTTCATGAATCCGGCACCGGATATGGATATCAATTCTTTGACGCCGTTTTATTTCGAGTGGGCGGTCAAGCATATGGCCGATATGGCCATCCGGCTGGCCAAAAACCCGCGGCCGCAGGTGCACCATTTGCGCTGGGACGCCCTGTTCACGGCCGGTCGCGCGCCCGCGTGAGTTCATCCCCGTCGCCAACCTATGCTAGACGACGCCATTCGCTTCTACCACGATCGGCTCGACGAAGAGCTGGCCCAGGCCTCGCAGGCGCAACTGGACGAGCAGCAACAACGCTACGGTCTTTTCTTCGGCAATCGGCCTCTGTGCACCGTCCTGCGCCCGCGCTTCCTGACCCCGGAGCACTTCCGCTATCTTCAGCAGCGGGTGGCCCGTCTCCTGGCGGCCTTCGCCCGCATCCACCGCCTTGCCCTGGCCGATCCGGACTTCCGACGCCAGTTCGGTTTGTTGGAGTGGGAAGAGGAACTGGTCGGACTAGACCCCGGTTATCGCAGTCCGACGCCTCTGGCCCGTCTCGACACCTTCTTCGACCCTGCCACCTTGACCCTGAAGGTGACCGAGTACAATGCCGAAACGCCGGCGGCGGCGGCTTATAACGATGTCCTCTCGGAGGTTTTTCTGGGGCTGCCGGTCATGGGCGAGTTCATGAAGCGCTATCAGGTGCGACCTTTGCCCGCGCGCGCCGATACCCTTCATGCGTTGCTCGACAGTTATCGGCAATGGCGGGGCCGGCGTGAGCGTCCGCGGGTGGCCATCCTCGATTGGAGCGAGGTGCCCACCTATTCCGAGTTCGTTCTTTTTGCCGATTATTTTCGCAGCCACGGGCTGGAGTGCATCATCGCCGATCCGCGTGCGGCGGAGTACCGGAACGGCAGGCTCTATATCGGCGATTTTGCCGTCGATCTCATCTACAAACGCGTGCTCACCTCCGAGTTGGTACGTTGGGGCGGTCTGGATCAGCCCATCCTGCGCGCCGTGCGCGACCGGGCCGTCTGCATGGTCAATCCCCCGGCCTGTAAACTGCTCTATAAGAAAGCCAGTCTGGCCGTGTTGAGCGATGAACGCCATCGCCACCTGTTTAGCGCCGAGGAAAACGCCGCCATTCGCGCCCATGTGCCCTGGACCCGTCTCGTGACCGAGCGTTATACCGAATACAACGGCGAACAGGTCGATCTGATCCCCTTCGTCCTCGCCCATCGCGCGCAGCTTGTCCTCAAGCCCAACGACGAATACGGTGGCAAAGGCATCGTCCTGGGCTGGGAGGTGGACGATAGCGCCTGGGCCGCGGCCGTGCAAACGGCGCTGACCGAGCCGTACATCGTGCAAGAGCGCATCACCATCCCCACCGAGCCGTATCCCGGCCTGGTGGACGGTCGACTCCAACTCATCCCCCGTCTTTTCGACACGGCGCCGTTCTGCTTTGACGGCGAGTTTATGTCAAGCTGTTTGACCCGCCTTTCGACCGTGGCTTTGCTCAACGTCACGGCCGGCGGCGGTTCCACGGTACCGACCTTCGTGGTGGAGGAGCGGTCATAAAGCCTTAGGGCTGTTGCGATCAGGCCCGGCCCAACTCGATCGGGACGAAGCTCCCTGGGGATCGGATCGCATCCTGTGCAACTGCCTTGGCGCCTGGTTGGGGGGTTGGTCAGGTTCGGGTTTTTGCCGGAGACTCAAGATAGCATCGGCGACACGTTATGGCCCGCCGCCGATCGCCACGGACCTAAGCCGGCAAGCACAGCCCGATGAGCAGGCACGGCCTGGCCCCGTCGCCGGGCCTATCCTGCGGTTTGACTCGGTTCCGGAGTGTGTTGGCGCAAGAGCGGCAGGCAGGCATAACGTTCTAACGTTCTAACGTTCAAACGTTCTCACCAACAAAAGATAGAACCGAGTCTGCGGTTTCGCCTTCCCCGGTCCAGGCAGTACAATGGGCATGCGGTCGTTCTTACGATGATAACGGGTTTATCCGGTAACGCTGCCATGACCCCTGCCACCGCTTCGGCCGAGTTCACCCTCCACCTGCCCTATCGCAGCGACCGTCGCGGGGCCGTGCGCTGGTTGCTCTTCCATAGCCTGCGCCACTGGCCATGGGGGGTGGTGATGCTTATCGGCGCTTTCAGCAATGCCGCCCTGGCCGCAGCCATCCCGATCTACACCGGCCTGGCTTTCAATGCCGTCCTGCAAAGGCCGCCGGATATCCCGGCCATCGGACGGGCGGCGTTGTGGATCATCGCCACGCAATTGGCCCGCAGCGTGCTGCAATTCGGACGCAACGGCGGTGCCGAGATGATCGGTCAACGCCTGGAACGGGATATCCGCCAGGAGCTGTATGTCAGCCTGTTGGGCAAGAGCATGACCTTTCATAGTCTGCAGCCGATAGGCGATACCATGGCCCGCGCCACCAACGACGTGCGCGAGATCAACCTGATGTTCAACCCCGGCCTCAACCTGGTTGTCGGCTCGGGCTTTTTCTTGTTCATGCCGTTGTTCCTGGCCCTGCGCTACCATCCGGCCCTGGTTATCACACCGGCCGTGTATATCGTGTTCTATGTGCTGGCCCTGGCCCACTATCTGCGCGAATTGCGCCCTATCACCGATGAGGTGCGGGCCCGTTTCGGTCGGATGAACGCCCGCCTGGCCGAGGTCCTGGACGGCATTGAGACGGTCAAGGCGGCGGTCCAGGAAGAGGCCGAGGTCCGCCGCTTCGCCGAGGCCGCCGGAGCCTTTCGTCGTGCTCTGGTGCGGCAGGGCAATGTCGAAGCCCGTTTTCTGCCCTTACTGTTTTTGGGCATGGCTGCGGCCGCCGGCCTGGGCCATGCTTTGTTCCTGTTGCATCGGGGATGGCTGACCGTCGGTGATGTGGTCGCCTACTTCGGCCTTTTGCAGATGCTGAACTTTCCGACCTTTGTTTCCCTTTTCGCCTATTCGCAGGTCTCGTCGGGTCTGGCCGCTGCCCGGCGCATCCTCGACCTGATCAACCGTGAAACCCATCTGGACCAGAACCCGACCGGCTATGCGCAACCGATGGTCGGTCATATTGCCTTCGAGGGCGTGACCTTCGCTTACGAAGAAGACGGCGAACCGGTGCTCCATGATATTTCCTTTACCGTGGCGCCGGGCCAGACCGTGGCCATTGTCGGCCAGACCGGCGCCGGTAAAACCACCCTGGTCAAACTGGTCAATCGCACCTACGACGTGGGCGCCGGGCGGGTATGCATCGACGGTGTGGACGTGCGCGATTGGAACCTGGAGGCCCTGCGCCGCCAGATTGCCGTGATCGAGCAGGATATCTTCCTCTTCTCGCGCACCATTGCCGAAAATATCGCCTTTGGCAAACCCGACGCCACGCGAGCGGCGATCGAAGCCGCCGCCCGCGCCGCCCAGGCGCATGACTTCATTATGGCCTTCAAAGACGGCTACGACACCGTCGTCGGCGAGCGTGGGGTCACCCTCTCGGGTGGTCAGCGCCAGCGCCTGGCCCTGGCCCGCGCCTTTCTGACCGATCCGCGCATCCTCATCCTCGATGACGCGACCAGCTCCATTGACAGCGCTACCGAAGACAAAATCCAACAGGCCATCTACGCCGCCGCACGCGGGCGCACGACGTTGATCATCACCCACCGCCTCTCGCAAATCCGCTGGGCCGATCGGATCATCGTCCTGCGCAAAGGACGCATCGCTGCCATGGGGGACCACGAAACCCTCTTGCGGACTTCGCCCGCCTATCGTCGTCTTTTTGCGGAATAGCCCATGTTCGGCCATCTCGATGTCGAAGCCTACGACCGCCAGTATGACGACCGCACGCTGATCCGAGGCATGTGGCGCTACTTCCGACCCCACCGGCGGTCGCTGCTGCTCATCGCCCTGCTTCTCCTCACCATCGCCGTGACGGGTGCCGCCTTGCCCGTCATCGTCGCCTGGGGGGTGGACCTGATCCAGAAGCGATCGACAACGCCGGTGATCGCCCTGATCATGGTGGCCGTCCTGGCTTCCGGTATCCTGAGTTGGGCGACGAATTGGTGGCGGCGACGGCTGAGCACGCGCGTCTTGGCCCAGGTGGTCTTCGAACTCCGCACCACCGCCGTGGCGGCGGCCGTGCGCCATGACCTCTCGTTCTACGACCGCTATGCCTCCGGTCGCATCGTTTCGCGCATCACCTCCGATAGCAAAGACTTCGGCGATGTTGTCGTGCTCCTCACCGACACCCTCTCCCATCTCATCGAGGCCCTGCTGCTGGCAGGCTTGCTGATCGCCATTGACCTGCAGCTTAGCCTCTATCTCTTTGCCACCATCCCGCTCATCTTCATCACGGCCAGCAGCCTGCGGCGGCTGATGCGCCGGGTGACCCGCCGCGGGATGCAGGCCATGGCCGTGGTCAATGCCAGGATCAAGGAAAGCATCAGCGGGATCGCCGTGGCCAAAAACTATCGGCAGGAGAGCGCCATCTACGCCGATTTCGACGCGGCCAACCGTCGTTCCTATGCCGTCAATGTCCGCCGGGGGTTGGTGCTGGCCAGCGTCTTCCCCATCCTCAATGCTCTGTCCGGTATCATCGTGGCCTTGTTCGTATGGGCAGGCGGCCGTAGCGTGGTGGCGGGGGTTGTGACCGCCGGCGCCTGGTATCTCTTCCTCGGCAGCCTGGAGCGTTTCTTCTTCCCCGTCCTCAACCTGGCGGCGTTTTCGGCCCAGGTGCAGGCCGGTCTGGCGGCGGCGGAACGTATCTTCGCCCTTATCGAGGCCGAGCCCGCCGTCGTCCAACGCGAGCATCGCCGACCCGGCCACCTGCGCGGGGACATCCGCTTTGAACACGTTTGCTTTCGCTACAGCGAGCAGGAACAGGTTCTCGACGATTTCAATCTGCACATCCGTGCCGGCGAAAGTGTGGCCCTGGTGGGCCATACCGGCGCCGGCAAGTCTTCCGTCATCAAACTGTTGGCCCGGTTCTACGAGTTTCAGGAAGGTCGCATCCTCATCGATGGGCACGACATCCGCTCCTTTGATCTGGCAGCCTATCGCCGTTGCCTGGGGATCGTCCCGCAAACACCCTTCCTTTTTGCGGGCACGGTAGCCGATAACATCCGTTATGCCCGGCCGGAGGTCAGCGATGCCGAGATCATGGCCCTGGCCCGTCAGATCGGCGATGGCGAATGGCTGGAGGCCCTGCCCCAAGGGTTGCAAACCGAAGTCGGTGAGCGCGGGGCATGGCTCTCGCTGGGCCAACGCCAGCTGGTGGCGCTGATGCGGGTGCTCGTCCAGCAACCGGCCATTTTTATCCTTGACGAGGCGACGGCCAGCATCGACCCCTTTACCGAGCGTCAGATCCAGGAAGCCGTGACCCTGATGCTCGCGCGGGCGACGAGCATCGTCATCGCCCATCGGCTTTCCACCGTCAAAGCGGCCGACCGCATCATCGTCCTGGAAAAGGGTCGCATCGTCGAAGAAGGTCACCATGCGGCCCTACTGGCCCGCGGTGGGCACTATGCCCTCCTCTACAACACCTACTTTCGTCACCAGAGCCTGGCTTACATCGAGCAGGCGCGTGCTCTGGCCCATGCTGCCACGGCAGGCTAAAGCCGCCTGCCCCAAAGCCGCGGCAGTCCGGGTCAACAAGCAGCTCCTGGGCTACCCTCTCGCCAATAGCGCAATCGTTCATTATGCGAAGCACCATCGTTGCCTCGCTGCTCATCGGCCTTCTGTTCAGTCCTATTCTCACCCTGCCGGCTACGGCGCAACAGGCATCGGCCGCCGACGCGACCACGCCCGTCATCCGCGTGCGCATCGGCATCGTGGCCGACGGCATCTACCGCCTTACCCCTGAGGACCTGAGGACGGCCGGGGTGGCGGTGGAGACCGTGGATCCCCGCACTTTTGCCCTCAGCAGCCTGGGTCAGCCGGTCGCTATACGCGTGCTCGGCGAGGCGGACGGCCATTTTGATCCCGGCGATAGCATCGAGTTCTTCGG
This sequence comes from Caldilineales bacterium, assembly GCA_037443945.1. Taxonomy (GTDB): domain Bacteria; phylum Chloroflexota; class Anaerolineae; order J102; family J102; genus SSF26. Next base: position 106,213 of record JBBINH010000004.1, on the reverse strand, counting down.
CGAGCGTTTGCGCGCGGATCCGATGGTGGAAAAGTACACCGACGAACGGGTCTACTGGCTCGACATCGGCGCCGCGGCCGGTCCACGGATCACCGAGATCGAGGCAACCCCACTGGGTGATGGCGCGCCGCCAACCGATTTCGCCGCCGTGGTGCGGGCCGAGGAAAACCGCTATTGGTACACCTATCACACGGCCACGCCGGTCACCTACGATACCTGGCTGTGGGCCGAGCTGCGGCCGGTGGGCGTGGGCCAGGGAGTCACCGTGACATTGCCCTATACCGTGCCTTACCCTGCCACCCAAGGCCGTTTTCGACTCACGGTCGAACTGAGCAGCCGCGCGGCGGTCAACCGCCGCACGAGCATCGCCGTTGGCACCGCTCCGGTGGGCGATTACACCTGGGCCGGCAAAACGACCCGCGTCTTTACCATGCCCGTTTCGGCCTCGCTGTTCGCCCATGGTCGTAACGAGGTGAGCATCAGCGCCTTCAACCTGCCGCCCACATCGGCCGATTGGCTTTATGTCAACTATTGGCAGCTTGAGTACCGACGCCTGTTCCGCGCCTGGGAGGAGTGGCTGTCCTTCGCCACCGAACAGGATGGCCCTCAGGAGTACGCCAGCGATGGCTGGGACCGGGCCCATCGGGTCGCCATTTGGGAGATCACCGATCCGACCCGGCCGCAACGTCTGGTGGGTGCGCGGCCGGAGACGGGCGCGGTGGGCCAGGGTCTGCGCTTTCGCAGCCGGGCCGGGGCCGGTGCCCGCTACTGGCTTCAGGACGAGGCCACGTTCCGGCAGCCGGCCACTCTGCGCCTGCGGCCGCCTACCGGATTGCGGACGCCGGACAGGGGATATGAGGTGGTCATCGTCACCTCCGATGAACTGGCCCCGGCGGCGCAACGGCTGGCCGCCTGGCATGAGCGACAGGGTCGTTCGGCGCGGGTAGTCCTCTGGGCCGATGCCGTGGACGAGTTCCATGACGGCATCAACCATCCCCGGGCGATACCGGCGCTGCTGGCCTGGGCCCAAACCCACTGGCCCGAACCCAAACCGCGCTATCTTGTGCTCTTCGGCGACGGCCATTGGAACTTCAAGGGCTACAATCCGGCCCTCTACCCGCCCCAACCGCAGCATGTCCCGCCTTTCCTGGCTTGGGTGGATCCCTGGCAGGGCGAGGTGCCTGCCGACAGCCGCTACGGCGATGCCAACGGTGACGGTTTACCCGATGTGGCCGTGGGCCGCATTGCCGTCAATACCCTGGCCGAAGCCGAAGCCGTCGTGGCCAAAATCGAGACCTACGACGGTGACCGCCGCCGGGAGCTCTGGCAACGCCGTATCTTGTTCGTGGCCGATAACGAGGATGAGGCAGGCGCTTTTCCGGCCTTGAGCGATGCCATCATCGCCGCGCATGTCCCGGTCGACCTGATCCCGCAACGGGTTTATCTGGGGAGCACGGTGACCAGCGGCGACGCCGCGCGCCAGGCCATCGCCGCGGCCCTGAACGCGGGCGTGTTTATGGTCCAATACGCTGGACACGGTGCGCCCAATCGCTGGGCCCACGAATCGATCTGGACGACCGCTGATGTAGCCCAACTGAGTCCTCATGCGCCGCGGTTACCGGTTGTCCTCACCTTCAATTGCTTGGACGGCTACTTTGCCCATCCTCAACCCGGTTTGTTTGCCCTGGCCGAGGTCATGCAGCGCCGGGCCGATGGCGGCGCCATTGCCGCCATTTCGCCCTCCGGGCTGGGTTGGACTCTCGACCAGCACCGTTTTCGGCAATTGCTGATGGCGGCGCTCTTCGACGACGCCGGGCGCACCCTGGGTGAGGCCCTCCTGGCGGCACAGCAGGCCTACTACCAGGAGCACGGCGGCCCTCATTATCTGATCGACACCATGACCCTCTTCGGCGACCCGGCCTTGCGCCTGCCCGGTCCGGCCGATGCCCTCTATTGGCCTCTTGTCCTGCGTTAGCCATGAGGTATGGTCGGCGCCTTGCCGTTCTCGTCGGCCTGTTTTGCTTGAACCTGACCCTGACCGCCATGGTCCAGGCCAGTGTGACCCTGCTCTACTTCCGAGCCACGGCGCAGCCGGAAGCGAGGCGTATTCTCATCGAGTGGGAGACGGCCACCGAACCCGACAATCTGCTGTTCCTGGTCCAACGCGCGGAGAACGAAAACGGGCCCTGGCAACAGGTCCATCAAATCCCGGCCCGTGGGGACGTGGTCACAGGCGCCTATTATCGCTTCGAGGATAACACCGTGCTGCCGGGCCATACGTACTGGTATCGGCTTGACGACATGGACGGCTACGGCCGACTCACTTCGCATCCCCCGGTGATGGTATCCTTGCCCGGAGCTACTCCCCCCACACCCACGCCAACCTTCACCCCCCTTCTCCCTACCCTCACACCGACCCCTTCGCCGACGGTGCGCATCTCCCCTACGGCGACGGCCACACCCTCGCCCACGGCGACACCCACGCCCACACCCTCACCCACGGCCACCCCGCTGCCTACGCCCACACCCACACCGGTAACCTCCGATCCAACCCCATCAACGGCCACGCCATCGCTCCTCTCCACGCCGACATCGGCTTCGACCCTGCCACCCCCTGCGGATAGACCTGGGGACACGCCCACGGTGCCGCCAACGGTCGCACCCGTACCGACGGCCATGCCCGGTGCGGGCGCAACGGCGCCGACGGTGGTCGAGTCCACCCCTGCGGCCGGGGTCGAGGCGCCGATGCCCTCACCTCGGCCCCCCACGGCGATGCCGGCGCCAACGCTTGCCGCCGACGTGACCGCAACGGTCTCGTTGCCCATAACCGTCACATCGGAGAGGGTGACATCGATCCCGTCGCCCAACGCCTTCGGCGTGCGTCTGCCGCCCACAACGGCGGCGTCCTCGCACCGGAACGGAAGCGAAGCCGGTCTTTTTGTGCGCATCGGTCTGGCCGCCTTGGCTGTGGCCGGCGCTTTGATCGCCATCGGCGGATGGTTCTATCGCCGCACGCTCCGGAGAGACGGGCCGTGAACACCGTCTACAGGCGTCTCGGCATCGTGTGGAGCCTGCTCATCGGCCTGGTAACCGTTGCCTGCGCCCGGCCCACACCGGCATCGCCGGCCGCCGAAGGTTTGGTCCTTGTGCTCGAACGGGACGGGCTCTATCGCCTCGAGCGCCGCGATCTGCTGCCCTTCGGCTGGGACTTGGTCCGGCTGGAGGCCGAGGCTTTGTCTCTGAACGACGGCAACCGGCCGGTGCCCTTTGCGCTCATCGGCCATGGCCGCAACCGGGAGTTGCGTTTTCCCGGTCGCGTGCCGGCCGCAGGCCCGGCGGTTTATCGACTCGGCCGGACCCAGGGTCAGGTGGCGATGGTCGAACCGGCCCCGCCGCGCGGCGGGCCGGCGACGACGACAGGGCTGGCCGTCGTGGAAGCCGTGTTCCGGCGCACCTATCTGCCCGCCATCGCCGAGGGCGACCCCTGGGTGGGTGATCGGCTGCTGGCGCCGGCCGAGTTGAGCGCAGAAGTCGTGCTCTCCCGACCGACGAGCGAACCGGCTCAGCTCGCCATCGAGCTGTGGTCGGCCAGCCAGGCGGCCGTTGCGCCTGACCATCGGCTGCGTTTGGCCCTCAACGGGCGTTTTCTGGCCGAGGAGACCTGGGATGGCCGCGGCCGCCGCCGCCTGGTTCTCTCCGTTCCCGCCGGCACCCTGCGCGAAGGCTCGAACATCCTGAGTCTGACGGCGCCGGGCGACACCGGAGCGCCGGTCGAACTGATGTATCTCAACCGGGTGGTCATCACCTACACCCGTAGCCTGGTGGCGACAGACGACACCATTGCCTTTGTCACCACGGCGCCGGTGGTCGAGATCGGCGGGTTTTCCGGCCCCGATATCGAGCTGTGGGATGTAGCCGCCACGCCCCCACGCCGTCTGACGGATGGCCTCGTAAGCAAGATGGGTGGGAGCTATCGGCTGCGTTTTGGCCGGACGAGCCAGACCCCCGGTCACTATTGGGCGGCCACCGCCGGGGCGTTGTTGTCCCCGCGCACGATTCGGCCGATAGCGCCTCTTCCCGCCGTCCCAGACGGGGCCGATTATATCACCATTGCCCATCCCTCCCTGACGGCGGCGGTAGAACCGCTCCTGCGTTGGCGGCAACAGCAGGGGTTGCGCACTGCGCTTGTCACCACCGATCAAATTGCCGATGCGTTCGGCGCCGGGCACCTCACGGCGGCGGCTATCAGGGCCTTTTTGCGCCAAGCCGTAGCCGAATGGCCACCGCCGACGCCCCGTTTTGTACTCCTGGTAGGCGATGCCAGTTATGATCCCTATGACTACCTGCAAGGACCTTACAAGAACCTGGTGCCGACGGCCACCGTACACACCCAAGTCATAGGAGCAACGGCAGGCGACGCCGCCTTGGCCGACCTGGACGGCGACGAACGGCCCGACCTGGCCGTGGGCCGCTTTCCGGCGCAAAGTCCGGCCGATGTGGCCACCATGGTCGCCAAGACGCTCACCTACGAGCAGGCGCTGCCGCCGGGCCCATGGCGTCGGCAGATGCTCTTCGTGAGCGATGATGACGACCCCTTCTTCCGCGACTTCAACGCCCGTCTCCTTTCCCTCCTACCGGAGGCCTTTCACCCGACGACGCTGACGATAGGTGTGGATGCCGATGTGCGCGTCGCTCTGCGACAAAGTCTAAACGAAGGCCGACGGCTGCTGAATTACGTGGGACACGGCGCCCTCGACTTATGGGCGCAAGAGGGCATCCTGCATACGGAAGATGTAGCGCAGTTGCGGGCCGGAGATCGGCTCGGGCTTGTGCTGATGTGGGCCTGTCTCAGCGGCTACTTCATCCATCCGCAACGCCAATCCCTGGGCGAAGCGCTGGTCCTGAGCCCCACGAGCGGCATCGTGGCGGCCTTGGTGCCTACGGCCGAAACCTATCCCGGCGATCAGGAGGTGCTGGCGCAGGCGCTTTTCGGCCATCATCTCTTTCATGAGGCCACCCTTGGCGAGGCCTGGCGGGCAGCGTTGCACCGCCTCGACCCCGGACAGGGGGGACAGCGAGATGTCCTCCTCACCTTTGCGCTCCTGGGCGATCCGGCGCTGCGTCTGTTCCCCGCGGAGACGCCTTGAGGATGGATGCATCGGCACCCCCCGACACAGAGACGCCAAGCGGGTAAACTGCCTACGTGTCGACCGAATAGCTTATGACCCTCAGCACGGCCTAGCCGGCGGGGCCACGGGCATAGGCTTCGGGTTTGAGTACGGCAATGAAAGGCAGATTGCGATACCGTTCGGCGAAATCGAGACCGTAACCCACGACAAAGCGGTCGGGGATCTCAAAACCGATCCAGTCAATGGGCACGTCCACGCAACGACGGCTGGGTTTGCTGAGAAGGGCCACGATGCGCAGGCTGGCCGGGTTGCGGGCCAACAACAGACGCCGGAGATAGTCCAGGGTGTTGCCGCTGTCGACGATGTCCTCTACCACCAGCACATCCAATCCCTCGATCGGTTCCTCCAGGTCTTTGAGGATGCGGACAACCCCGGAGCTCTCGGTGGCAGCGCCGTAGCTCGACGTGGCCATAAAGTCGATGGCATGATGAATGGTCAGATGGCGCATGAGATCGGCCATAAAGACCACACCTCCCTTGAGAACGGCCACAAGCAGCGGCTCCTTATCGGCGTAGGCGGCCGAAATCTCGGCGGCCAGCTCGCGCACGCGGCGCTGGAGCTGTTCTTCGGTAATCAGGATCTCGGCAATGTCGTTATGCATAGGGCGAAGCCAAAGGAAAGCGAGGCGAAAAGGGAACGGACATCCCGGAGTGTAACATAGCCAACCGGATTCAACCGAGACGCGCAGGCAAATCCTATCGGGGAGCATGGCACCTGCCTTTTTGACAGGACCTGGGTTCATCCCCCACACTACAGACCTATGACTGCCTCCTCGTCTGCCTCTTCGCTCGTGCGCATTGCCCGCGCCACGGGCGTGGTCATGAGTTTGTTCATCCTAAGCCGCGGTCTGGGGCTGGTGCGGGAGATGATCATCGGCGCCCGTTTCGGCGCCGGCGCCGAGTTGGATGCCTATCTGGCTGCTTTTCGGCTGCCCGACTTGCTTTTCAACCTGGTGGCGGGAGGCGCTCTGGCCTCGGCCTTTATCCCGACCTTTGGCGAACGCCTGGCCCATGGTCGCACGGCGGCTGCCTGGGACCTGGCCGCCAAAGTGGCCACCCTGCTGGTGATGACACTGACGCTGCTGGCTTTGCTGGCAGCCCTCCTGGCCCGTCCTCTGGTGGCCCATCTGATTGCACCCGGTTTCAGCCCGGCACAACAGCAGCTCACCGTCGAGCTTTTGCGCGGGATGCTGATCGGCACGGTCGTTTTCGGCCTGAGCGGTCTGGTGATGGGCATCCTGCAGAGCTTTCAGCACTTTCTGCTGCCGGCGCTGGCGCCGGTGGTCTATAATCTGGCCATCATCCTGGCGGCCTGGCTGCTGGCGCCGGTCCTGGGGATCCGGGGGTTGGTGATCGGCGTGGTTGGGGGCGCCCTCGGCCATCTCCTGGTGCAGATCCCCGGTCTGCGTCGGGTCGGTATGCGGGGCCGGCCGACCCTCAGCCTGACCGACCCCGGCGTGCGCGAGGTCTTGCGGCTGATGGCCCCGCGCGTGCTGGGTTTGGCCGTTGTCCAGCTCAACTTTCTGGTCAATGTGTTCCTGGCCTCCCACCTGCCGCCCGGCTCGATCAGCGCGCTCAATTACGCCTGGTTGCTCATGCTCCTGCCTCAAGGCGTTCTGGCGCAATCGGTGGCCACGGCTGCCTTTCCTACCTTCGCCCATCAGGCCGCCTTGGGCCAACGCGCGGCGATGCGGACAACCCTGAAGGGCATCTTGGGCCTGCTTCTGGCGGCGAGTGTGCCGGCGGCGCTGGTTCTCTTCTGGCTGCGCGAACCCCTGATCGTGCTTTTCTTCCGCCGCGGGGCCTTCGATGCCAATGCCGTAGCCCTCACCGGCTTTGCCCTGGCCTTTTTTGCACCGGGTCTGATCGGGCATGTCGTGGTCGAGATTGTGGCCCGCGCCTTTTATGCCCTCAAGGACACCCTGACACCCGTCCTTGTCGGGGTAGCGACCATGGCGCTGAACATCGTCCTCAGCCTGCTCCTCATTCGCCCCCTTGCCCACGGCGGTCTGGCCCTGGCCAATTCGCTGGCCACGCTTGTCGAGATGGTCGTTTTGCTGCTGTTCTTGCGCCGACGATTGGCAGATTGACCCGGCCCCTATTGGGCTCGGTTGCGGCCATGGCGGAAGGCGTTACGCCCTTCGGCGCGAGACAAAGGGATTGCCGTCCAGGTAAAACCGCCAAGGTGCGGTGAGGGCCTCAGCATCCCCGCGCACGCCCACGCGTGGCCCGGAGAGGACGGGGCCGACGGGCTCTGGTCCTGCCTCCAGCCAGAGCGTCTCGCCCAAGGTGAGGTCATGGCCGTCCAGACGGCGGTCAATGGCCAGAGCCTGACAGAGCTTGCCGGGACCGTTGGTCAGCTCGATGACGGCGGTGCGGCGGCGCTGTACCTGCATCACCTCGATGCCATCGAGGGGCTCCAGAGCCCGGATCAGTACGGCCTGGCCCTCACCGACGGCACCGGTCACGACGTTGAGACAGAAGTGGTTGCCGTAGATGAAATAGACATAGGCATGGCCGGGCGGGCCGAACATGGTCCGGTTGCGCAGGGTAGGGCCGCGGTAGGCATGGGAGGCGGCGTCCTCGGCGCCGAGATAAGCCTCGGTTTCAACGATGCGCCCGGCCAGCCGTCGCCCGGCCAGCCGCCGCACGAGCACACAACCCAGCAAGTCCGGCGCCACGAGCACGGCCGAACGCGCATAGAACGACCGCGGCAGCACCGCTCCGCCCATCAACCACCCCCTACCGGGATCAGAATGTGCACCTGATCGCCATCGGCTAGGATTCGCGAGGCGGCCTCGGCCGTGCCTATAGCCTGACGGTTGAGGAACAGTCGATACGGATAGGGATGGCCCAGGTCATCCCCACGATAACGTCGGGTAAAGTCAGGATACGTCGTCGCCAGATGCTCCAACAGATCGGCCAGCGTGGTGCCGGGCGCCAGGCTTAGATCGAGCCGGGTGCGCCCCAAAGCTCGCCTTAGCGGTTCCCCCACGCGCACGGTCACGCGGATCATGGTCAGGTCGCCTCAGGCCGCCAACATGGCCAGGGCTCGCGCCGCCGCCCGGTCCAAGGCCTTGCGCACCAGGTGGGCCGTCATCGAGACGGGAAAGGCGGATGAAGGGATACCGGGGCCCAGCACCTCCTGGGTTTGGGCCTGAACGGCCTGGGCCGCCTGGGCAATGGCTGCCACCGTGACGGCCTGACCGCGCAACACCGTCTCGGCCAAGGCCGTGACGACGATCGAACCGCAGCGAGGTAACAGGGCCAAGCCGACCGCCTTGACCAGGCGCTGTTTTCGGTCGAGCCGGATGGAGGCGGCTACGGCCTGCAGGGCGGTGGTGATGCCCCGCACGGTGGGCGTAACGATAAAGGCGCTGCCGTAGGCCTCGTCACCACACGGCAAGCGCACCGCCACGGCTGCGCGTAGATGCTCGGGAGCGGTGCTCAACAGCTCGGCCAAAGGGACCCAACATCTCTCGACCTGGGGCAAGAACAGTTCCCCTTGCAATGCGGCCAGGGCCAGGGTGGCAAGACCGCCGGTTGTCAGGCCATCGCCCAGATGGGCGCGCAGAGCAAGATCATCGTGTCGGCAAACTTCGGCCAGACAGGTCGCCCACTCGTCGATCAGATGACTGTGAGCGAGATCGGCCGGCGCCGTTTCCAAACCGATGATCAGATAATCGCCGACCCGGTGGATGCCTCGGGTCCCGTAGGGAATTACCGACCACAATGCCAAACGTTGCCGGGTATCCGCAACACTCATAGCGTAGGAATGCAATCGTAGCAACAACCCAGATCGCATCCGCCTATGCACCCACGGCCGCAACATTGCCAATTATAACCAATAGGCGTCGGGGAAGCGATCGGCCATATGACCAGGAGGCCGGTTGTGACGACAACGAACATATCAAAGCGCAAAACCGACCTTCGATCTGCGATCCAGCTTGCCAACGGCAGCATCGGGACCGTTGCACAATCTTTTCGAGGCTTGCTGTGCTGTCTCCTCGGGATGGCATCGAAACTGACTCGGTTCTATCTTTTGTCGGAGAGAACGTTTGAACGTTAGAACGTTATGCCTGCCTGCCCCTCTTGCGCCAACACACTCCGGAACCGAGTCTCGAAACTTGACGGCAAGCACGGCTGTGGTAGGATGGGTGAGCCATCTGAAGGGAGACTTACGTACAGATGATGTCATCATGGGTTGCCAGGAACTTTGAGCCGTCCACCGGATGCTGCCTGATTGTCTTAACGTCTGGTCCGAAGCATGGATACGGTTTCCTTTCTCGGTCAACCTTGCCTGATTCTGGAAAACGCGGCCTTGCGTCTGCTGGTGATGCGGTCGGCAGGGCCACGCGTGCTGGCCCTCATCCCGCACGGGGGCAGCAATCTCTTCGCCGAGCTCCCCGATGAGACCCTTCCCCTGCCCGATGGACGACGCTATCGTCTGTACGGGGGTCATCGGCTCTGGCACGCGCCGGAAGAACCCGATCGCACGTATCTGCCCGAGGATGACCCGGTAGAGATCGCGGAAGTGCCCGGCGGTGTGTGCATCTCGCGTTGGGAGGATGCCACCGGCATTCGCAAGACGATAACGGTGCGCCTGGTAGACGAATCTCCCCGGGTCTTCGTCACCCACACCTTGAGCCATCTGGGGCCATGGCCTGTTTCTTGTGCTCCTTGGGCCATCACCCAACTCCAAACGGGAGGGGTGGCGATTCTGCCGCAATCGCAGGCCCAGACGGGCGTTTTGCCCAATCGCCGGTTGGCCATCTGGCCATACACCGATATCGGGAGTCCATGGCTGCGTTGGGGCAATCGCTACCTGCTGGTCACGGCGCGCATGAGCTCACCGTTCAAGATCGGCTTTCCCAATCCGCGCGGTTGGCTGGCCTATTGGTGGAACGGCTTTCTTTTTGTCAAGCGTGCAAGCTACGATGCGCGGGCGACCTATGTGGATGAGGGCAGCTCCAGCGAATGCTACGCCGATCACCGTTGCCTGGAGCTGGAGACGCTGGGCCCTCTGCAAGTGCTTGCACGCGGGGCGACCGTCTCGCATGAGGAGACGTGGGAGGTGTATGCCGATGTGCCACGTCCTGATGACGAGAACGCGGTCGAGAACCTGGTGCGGGCGTTGGCGCTCGAATAGAGGCGGTTGGAATCGCCACGCGTCGCACCCCCAAGCCACGCGTACGGCCAAGCATGCAAATCGGCGCCACCCGCAGTAGGTCCCACCCCGCAAAGCGGCGCCGGGCGAGGCGTGGACCCGCCGCGTCCGGCGCCGGAATGCGCAATACCCCGGATAATGGTATACTTCCTGCGGCTCAACTTCAGATACCGACCGATTCATCCCCCTCTCCCCTCTCTCCCGAATAACTCCATGCAGCTCTCCAGCTTCGGTCACCAGTTCACCACACCCACCGGCATCCTCCAGTTGATGGACGACTTGGGACATGCGCTGGCCGGAGACGAACCGACGATGATGCTCGGAGGCGGAAATCCGGCCGCCATACCGACCGTGCAAATGGCCTTGCGCCAACGCATGATGGCCATCCTCGAAGATGAAGAAAGCTTTGAACGCATGGTGGGTAACTACAGCCCGCCACAGGGTGAGATCGCTTTCATCCGTGAGCTGGCTGCCCTGCTGCGCCGCGAGTACGGTTGGCCTATCGGCCCCGAACACATCGCTCTGACCAACGGCAGCCAAACCGCCTTCTTCTATCTGTTCAACCTGTTCGGGGGTCGGTATCCCGACGGCAGTCACAAACGCATTCTGTTACCGCTGGCCCCGGAGTACATCGGATATGCCGACGTGGGTCTGCAGCCGGATTTGTTCGTCGCCCATCGGCCTGATATCGAGTATCTTGACGGCCGCCTGTTCAAATACCGTGTCCATTTCGAGGGTTTGACATTAGGACCCGACATCGGCGCCATATGCGTCTCGCGGCCCACAAATCCGACCGGCAACGTGCTTACCGATGAGGAGGTGCAGCACCTGAGTGCGCTGGCACGCGAGGCCGATATCCCCTTCATCATCGACAACGCCTACGGTGCGCCTTTTCCGGCCATCCTCTTCAGCGCAGTGCAACCGATTTGGGACGAACACATCGTGCTCTGCATGAGTCTATCGAAGCTGGGCCTCCCCGGCGCCCGCACCGGTATCGTCATTGCCCGCCCTGAGATCGCCCAGGCTATTGCCTCCTTGAACGCCATCTTCAGTCTGGCCCCCGGCAATACCGGTGCCGTTTTGGCGCTGGAGTGGGTGCGTTCGGGCGAAATCATCCGCCTGAGCGAAAAGGTTATCCGGCCTTTTTATGCCGACAAGGCCCGCCATGCCGTCGAGCAGGTGTATCAGGCCATGGGTACCGGCCGTGAGGCCGTGCCCTGTTACGTGCACAAACCCGAAGGGGCCTTTTTCCTCTGGTTGTGGTTCCCCGATCTACCGATTCCAGCAGCGGCCTTGTACGAACGACTGAAACAACGACGGGTGATCGTCGTACCGGGGCATTATTTCTTCCCGGGCCTGCGCGAGGAATGGCGCCATAAACACGAATGCCTGCGCGTGAGCTATGCCCAAGAGGAACACACCGTCGCCGCCGGCATCCGCATCATTGCCGAAGAGGTCCGGCGGGCCTATGCCGGGGAATAACCTCCTTGTGGAGGAATGTCGGCCGGATGGCCGGCCGCTTCATTCGGTCAACCATCGCAGCGCCTGCTTTGTAGCCAGGGTTTCCGGGTCCAACGGTTCGACCTCCCCACCGGCGATGGGACCCAGGCGCCGATCCAAATAGGCCTGGGTTACCGCGCGGGCGGCAGCAATCAGGGCATGGCGTCGTTCCGGAGGCATGGCAAATTCGGTTGTGCCATAGCCCTGTGCCGGCAGACGTACAACGAGATGGGCGAAGGCCTCGATCACGGCCTTATCGTGGGCCTGAATGGCCGTATCCACAAGACGCTTCAGCCGCTGCACCGTGTTCAGCTCCGTTAGGTTCAATCCATCCCCATCGGCGGGCAAACGCGGTGGTGCACCCGGAACCGGCAGATCCTCGTCGATCAGAAAGCCCAGGACCTCATGCCCCTGCCCCGTTCCCATGACGGCCGTCACCTGAGGCGCCTGCGAAAGGAACAACTCGATGGGAAAGTTGGACAAAAGTCCGCCGTCCACAATGGCATGTCCGCTCAGATCGCAACCGCGATACAACCCCCATTCCCGTTGCCATAGCACCTCTTCCCAAAGCAGCGGTACGCTCATGGACATCCGCGCGGCCCATACCACCGGCAGATCGGGCGCCGTGCGGTGGTTGAGCACCAACATCCTGTTCGCAGTGATATCGGCAGCGATGAGGGTGAGATCGTAACCGGTGGCCCGGTAAAACTCTGCCAGTGTCATGCCGCTGAAACGCCGCGGATGCCCGTTGTACTCGCCTTGATCGAGGCGGCGTTGCAACCAGGCCACAAAGGGGTCGGCCGAATACCAGCCCCCGCGCTCGATAAAGGCCAACAGCCCGCGCCATCGTTCGCCCGCCAGAACCCGCACGATCGCCTCGTCCAGCCGTTGTTCCAGGAAATCGGGCAGGAAGGGCACGTTCACCCTGGCCAGAAAACGGCGTAGCGAGCTGGCCTCCAGCTCCGATTCGGTGAAGGGGCGCGGCGGCGCCAGAAACGTGGCAAACACCGGTTGACCGTCTGCCGTCGTCTCGTTGAGGGCCTCGTAGATTTCGGAGATGGTGTAGCCTGCGGCCAGCGAAGTGGCGATAATGGCGCCGGCCGAAGTGCCCATCAAACGACCATAGCGCAGCCCGCGTGCCTGGAAGGCCTCCAGGGCCCCGACAAAGCTCATACCTTTGGCACCGCCGCCTTCAAAGACGAGATCGAAAATCATGGCATCCCTCCGGAAGCCGAGAAAACCGGGGCGATAGGGACCGAAAACCCGGACCGGCAATGCCGCCCGACGAAGAACGCCTCCGGATCATAACCGCATCCGGTCGCCGGTGCCAACCCGCTGCAAACCGGCCGCGTCATTCCGTTTCATCCGGTAGGAAGGCGGCAAACACCCGATTCCCCAGTAACCAGCCCCGACGGCTGAGCCGTACCCGCTCCGGTGTCACCTCCAACAAACCGCGTGCGCCGAACTCGGCCAGAACCTGTCCGTAGACTTCGGCGATATCGCAACCAAAACGCTGTCGAAACACCTCGCGAGAGACACCCACCTCGACCAGACGCAAGCCCAACATCATCGTTTCGCCCATGACCAGGGCCGGTGAGAGGATTTCCTCAAACGCGCACGGAGGTGGACCGACGGTGACGCTGCGCATGTAGTCCTCCGGTGCCGAGATGATGGCCCAACGCCGGCCGTTCTCATGGCTGTGGGCGCCCGGGCCGAAACCGAGATAGGCCTCGTTCCGCCAATAGACCAGATTGTGGCGCGAGGCAAACCGGGGCAAACCGTCGGCTTCCAACGGACCCCGGGCCCAGTTCGAGATCTCGTAGTGATGATAGCCCGCCCTTTCCAACCGCTCACAGGCCAGTTCGTACAGCTCGGCTGCCAGGTCAGGATCGGGCGCAGGCACCCGCCCCTGGGCCACCCATGTCGCCAGCGGCGTGCCCTCTTCTACGGTGAGGCTATACAGGGAAAGATGCTCCGGCGCCAGGGCAAGCGCCCGTTCCAGGTTGCGCGCCCAGGTCTGGGGATTCTGGTTGGGCAGGCCGAATATCAGGTCGAGATTGATATTGGTGAAACCCACACGGCGGGCCAAATTCACGGCGACGACGGCGTCGTCGACATCGTGGATGCGGCCCAAAAAGCGCAGCTCGTCGGCGTCGAACGACTGCACCCCTAGACTCAGCCGGTTGACGCCCAACCGCCGTAAGACCTGGAAACGTTCGCGGTCAACCGTACCCGGATTGGCCTCTACCGTGATCTCGGCCTGGGGCAACAGACGAAAGCCCTGCTGCAAACCCGACCAAATCCTCTCCAACTGCGCCGGCGCCAACACCGTGGGAGTGCCGCCGCCGACGAAAACCGTGCGCACTTCCGGGCGCCCCCGGCGCAAGCCCTCGCGGGCCAGATCGGTGGCCAGGGCCTGCGCATAGGCTGCGTAGCGCCCCTCACGACCGGCGTAGGTGTTGAAATCGCAGTAGGGACATTTACGCCGACAAAAGGGGATATGGAGATACAAAGCGAGCGAAGTCATGTCGGAGGCAACGCAGGCGCAAGAGTGCAGGGAGCTCGCCAGACACACGCTTGGGGCCTTTCAAGGAGGGCGGGCGCCCCCGATCAGGCCGGATTTTCAAAACGAAAGCCATGCCCGCGCACGGTGATGATGTACTGATGGTTGGGTTCCAGCTCGGCCAGACGCTCGCGCAGACGGCGCACCAACGCATCGATGGCCTGTTCGGTTACACCGGCGCTTTCGACATCCGGCCATACACTTCTTACGATCTGATCGCGATCGACCACGGCCCCGTTGGCCTGCATCAACAACGATAACAACCGATATTGGGCCGCCGAAAGCGGTGGATCAAGCACTTTGCCGCGCAGCTCGACCGTGCGTCGGGTGTCATCTAGGCGCAGACCGCCGCTGCCGGCTTCCGTCGGTGGCGGACTCAAGGGCGCCGTTGCCCCGGCTGCCACAAAAATCAGGCGAAAACGCAAGGCGATTTGGATTTCATCACCATCTCGCAACAGATGACCATCGTTCACCGGTTCGCCATTGACAAAGGTGCCGTTTTTCGAGCCGTTATCCCTAAGCACATAGCCCTCTTCGCAACGCTCGATGATGGCGTGATGCCGGGAGACCACACGGTCGGGTAGCAGAATGTCACAGCTTGGATCGCGGCCGATCTCCAGGCGTTCGCGGTCCAAAGCCCAGCGCCGACCTTCGCCCTCGCTATCGAGGAGGATCACCATAGCGACTTCCGGTTGCATGCTCATGATAACGACCCGCCGAGGCTGAGGATAAAAGCAAGCAGCAACAAGAGGATGGTAATGCCAACCAGGAGCTTGTTGGCCGCCACGGCTTCGCCCCAGGTCGGTTCACGCGGCACAAACACCTGGCCTACGGTAACGGTATCATAACGGCCAAAAAGCCGATCGGCGAAATCCTCGATCGAACCGGGACGGTCATCGGGATGCATGGCCATCGCCGCCATAATGGCCTGTTCGGTCGCAGGCGAAATGGCCGGGTTGATCGTGCGCGGAGGGGGTAGACTGCCCGGATGCAGAAACCGGTGCCGGGCATCGAGCGGGGCCCGCAGGGTGAGCAGGTGGTAAAGCGTCGCGCCCAGGGCATAGATATCGCTGCGCACGTCGGTATGGCTGGCATCGCCGCCGTATTGCTCCAGCGGCGTATAGGCCACCGTGCCTCGTCCCTGGACCACCGTAACCGTACGATTTTCATCCCCGCTGAGAACCTTGACCAGCCCGAAATCCACCAATTTGATATGCCCACTCGGCGTCAGCTTGAGGTTGGCCGGCTTGATATCGCGATGGAGGATGACTGGGTTGCGACTATGGAGATAGGCCAGGGTGTCGCAGAGCTGTCGTGCCCATGCCAAAACCTGACTTTCGTCCAGAAAAACGCCGCGCACCCGGGCCTCCTCGATGATCTCACGCAGATCACGGCCGGGCACGTAATCCATCACCAGGTACTCACGACCATCCTCCGAAAAGTAATCGCTGACCTTGGGCAGATTGGGATGATCGAGCTGTGCCAGCAGGCTGGCCTCCTGGTAGAACTGCTCCTGATAGGCGGTCAGCTCCTCGGCATAAACGGTCAGACCCGGCAAGATTTCTTTAACCGCACACAGACGACCGACAAGCCGTTTATCCGCAGCCTTGTATACGGCGCCCATACCGCCCTGCCCGATCCGTTCCAGAATCTCGTAGCGCTCGCGCAGGACCGTACCCGGCGCCAACCCGAGGCGGGAAAGAGGCGATGGAGTCGTCACGGCCACAGGATCGGAAGCCAAAAAACCCTCATACGGCTGGGAAGATACGCCCTATTATACCCAAAAAGTCGATACAAGGGCAGTTAGCCTACCTGTCCTACCGAACCGCCGTCCGGAACCGTCTTAAGGAGGCAAGGGATTGGCCAAAGTGGCCTCCCCGGCCGCTCCGTGGTACACTTGCCCCATTCATCTTCAACACCGGATTACTGCCATGACTTCTGTACGCTGGGGCCTGCTTTCGACGGCCCGTATCAACCGCCGTTTGATCCCTGCCATTCGCGCTTCGGCGCGAGGTCAACTTGTCGCCGTGGCCAGCCGCAAGCCAGAGACAGCTGCCGCCTATGCCCGCGGTTGGAATATCCCCCACCATTTCGGCAGCTACGAGGCGATGCTGAACAGCGATGCCGTGGATGCCGTTTACATCAGCCTGCCCAATCATCTCCATTGCGAGTGGACGATACGAGCGCTGGAAGCCGGCAAGCATGTCCTTTGCGAAAAGCCGCTGGCCCTCACGCTGGCCGAAGTGGACCGCATGGCCGCAGCCGCCCAGGCCCACAACCGTATCCTGGCCGAAGCCTTTATGTACCTCCATCTCCCGCAGACCAAACTGGCCCAGGCCTGGGTGCGCGAGGGCCGTCTTGGCGAGATCACCCTGGTGCGCGGTTACTTCAGCTTTCGTATCAGCGACCGACCCCATAACATTCGGTTGGACCCGGACAAAGGCGGCGGCAGTTTATGGGATATCGGCGTCTATCCTATCAGCTTCGCCCAGTTCATGCTCGGCATGCTGCCCCAACAGGTGTGGGGACGGGCCCAGATCGGCGACACCGGCGTCGATGAAGTCTTCGCCGGACAGATGCACTACGCAAGCGGAGCCGTGGCCCAGATCGGTTGCTCGTTCCGGGTGCCCTTCTACACCATGGCCGAGATCATCGGTACCGAAGGCCGCCTGGTCTTCAATCGGCCCTTTATCCCCGGCTACGACGATATCCCCATCGAGATGGCCTGGTATCCGGCCGAAGGCGAACCGCAAATCCTGACGTTTCCCGCCGAGAACTGGTATCTGGCGGAGGTCGAAGACATGCATGCCGCCATCCTCGACGGCAAACCACCCCACGTCTCGCTGGCGGCCTCGCGTGGCCATGTGCAAACCGCCCTGGCCCTTTATCGCGCCGCTGCCGACGGTCATCCCATCGAACTGCGCGCCATCACTTCATGACCGTTTTCGATATCAGCCACACCCTCTCACCGACCCTGGCCGTGTGGCCGGGGGACACTCCTTTCCGCCGCGAAGTCATCCTCAGTCTGGCGGCAGGCGATGCCGTTAACCTGAGCACCCTGGTGATGAGCGCCCACACCGGCACCCACGTGGATGCGCCTGTTCATTTCGACCCCACCGGTCCCGATATCGCCGCCCTCGATCTGGAGCCGTTTTGGGGCCCGGCCCAGGTCGTCACGGTGACCAAGACGGCCGGCCCCCTGGAACCCTCCGATCTGGCCCATGTCGACCTGCGTGCGGCCCCGCGGTTGCTCGTGCGGACGGCCGTCGGTCCTCCTGACCCCGGCATCTTTCCCGAGACGTACATCTACCCATCTCCTGCGCTGGCCGCCCATCTGGCCCGGTATGGCGTTCGGCTTTTCGGCAGCGAGGCACCCTCGATGGACGCCATGACCAGCAAAGCGCTGCCCGGCCATCATGCCCTGCGACGGCATGGCATTGCCATCCTCGAAGGGCTCTATCTGGCCGGGGTAAGCGACGGTCTTTACGAACTGGTGGCCCTCCCTCTCAAGATCGCCGGCGGTGACGGCAGTCCGGTGCGAGCCGCCCTTCGTACTCTGCCATGACTCGCCTTGGGCAGCGTGATGTCGCTCTGGCGCTGGATGCCGCCGACCCCCTACGCGGCCTGCGCGACCGTTTTGTCATCGCCGAACCCGACCTGATTTATCTGGACGGCAATTCGTTGGGACGCCTGCCGCGCGCGACCGCAGAGCTGGCGACGGCCGTGGTAGGCCAACAGTGGGGTGAGCGCCTGATCCGGGGTTGGAACGAAGGCTGGTTGGAAGCGCCGGAACGGGTAGGCGCCAAGATTGCCCGGCTCATCGGCGCGCAAGCCGATGAGGTCATCGTGGCCGACTCCACCTCGGTCAATCTCTTCAAACTCGTGGTGGCGGCGCTGCAATACCGGCCCGACCGCCATCGCATCCTTAGCGACGATCTCCAGTTCCCTTCCGACTTGTATATCTTGGAAGGCATCATCCGCCTGCTGGGAGGACGACACCGGCTGGAGATCGTGCCTTCGCCGGACGGCATCCACGGTCCGGTGGCAGGCCTCCGGGAACGGCTGGATACGGATGTCGCCCTGGTGGTGCTCTCTCATACGGCCTTCAAGAGCGGTTACACCTACGACCTGGCCGAGCTGACCCAGGCGGCCCATGCCGCAGGTGCCCTCATCCTATGGGATCTCAGCCACTCGGTGGGCGCCCTACCCCTCGATCTGACGGCTGCCGGGGCCGATCTGGCCGTCGGCTGCACCTACAAATACCTCAACGGCGGGCCCGGCGCGCCGGCTTTTCTGTACATCCACCGTGACCTTCAGCCGTGGCTTGCCAACCCCATCAGCGGATGGATGGGCAGCGCCTCCGTGTTCGATTTTGCCCTCAGCTATCGTCCGGCCCCAGGGCTGCGCCGGTTTCTGACCGGGACCCCGAGCATCGTCAGTCTCTCCCTGATCGAACCCGGTGTGGATTTGCTGCTCGAGGTGGGGATGGAGGCCGTGCGTGCCAAATCGGTCCGGCAAACGACTTATTTCGTCGCCCTCTGGGAAGAGATGTTGGCTCCGTTGGGCTTTCGGCTGCAGTCCCCGCGCGACCCCGACCGCCGCGGTTCGCACGTTGCCCTGGGACATGCCGAAGGGCTGGCCATCAATCTGGCCCTGATCCGCGAGTTCGGAATCCTGCCCGATTTTCGGCCACCCGATACCATCCGTTTCGGCGTGGCGCCTCTGTACACCTCCTTCACGGACCTTTATGAGACTGCTATGGCCCTGGCGACCATTGTCGCCGAGAAACGCTATGAACCCTATCGTCATGTCCGTCCTCTTGTCACCTGAAGCGCTGCCGGTGGAACCCGACAAGACGCCTGCGCCTGTCATCGGGTTTCCGGCTACCTGCTACCCACGTGTTTTTGGCGGGGTTTCCCTTGTCCACTTCCTCTGCGCTCATCCGTAAACCGACGCCAACGGCGCGACGCTGGTTCTACAGCGTCGTCCCCCAGCGTATGGCTACCGGCAGCACCCTCAGCCTGCCGCCGTTGTTCATTACCGAAGTCCTGGGCGGTACCGTAGCCCAGGTGGGGCTCATCAGTGCCCTGGGCAGCGCCGTGAGCGCACCGGCTGCCCTGGCCTGGGGCTGGTTGAGCGACCGCATCGGTCCACGCAAGTTCTATCTGGCGTTCGGTTTTTTAGGCTTTGCCCTACCCACCTTGTTGATGGGCTTCAGCCGCGATGTCTCTCAATTCGTGTTGCTGACCGTCCTGCTCGGCGTCTGGAGCGTGGCCGGTACACCGGTGAGCAGCACGCTGATCATGGACCTGATCCCCAAGGAGGAGTGGAAAGAGGCCTTCGGTCGCTTCAATCAGATCGGCGGTTGGGGCGTGGTGGCAGGACGGGTACTGGGCCTGATTTGGATAGGGTATGTCACCGCGCTTGTGGGCAACGCCCTGGCCCAACGTTCGCTGTGGTGGTTTAGCGGTCTGGTGGGCATGCTCAGTGTGGTGATGGCCTGGCGGTGGACTTCCCGCCTCTATGCCCCCAAGCCCCATTCTCTGCGCGTACGGTTGAGCGCCACTCGACCCCAAGACATATCCCGGCTGCTGGTTGCGTTGCTCCATCCGTGGAATAGCCTCCATGCCGGGCGCATGCCACCACGTTGGTGGCTACGGATGCTGCGCGAGCCGTTGATCGCCTACTACCTCGCCACCCTAGTTTTGTTCACCTCTTCGGTATTCGCCTACACCGTTTTCGCCGTATGGCAACGTCAGGAGCTGGGCAGTACGACGGTGAGCGTGTTCATCATGGGGTTGATCAACAGCCTGGCGGCGACCCTCTCCTATCGGTGGATGGGTCGTCGCGCCGGCCGGAGTGGGAGCATGAGCATTCAGGTGCTGGCCGTGGGGCTACGGGTGGGGGTATTCGGCGGTTTTGCTTTGGTTTCCATCCTGGCCTTGCGCGGGTGGACGGCCGAACTGGCCCTGTTCGTATTGCAGGGGATCAGCGGTTTTAGTTGGGCCGGCATTGCCGTCGGCGGGAATGCGGCCGTAGCCCATCTGGCGCCCAAAGGAAACGAAGGGACGGCCGTGGGCGCCTATAACACCGCAGTCAGTTTAGGGTCCATCCTCGGCGCCTTTGCCAGCGGCTACGTGGCCCAATGGACGAACTTTGCCATCGTCTTCGTCCTCGGCAGTATAGGCATGGCGCTGACCGGCGGCCTGCTCCTCGCCATTCGACGACAGGCCCACCGGCACGGCATTGACATCGTGTGACGATTCTTTCTTCCCCATGGGAGGTGAGCGCAGATGACCCTCATCCGCCATAGCGGCACTTCCGGCGAGATAGAACGACCCCGCAGCGAACAAGAATGGCGACAGGAAATCGTCCAGGTCTGTCGCCTGATGTGGGAGAAAAACTACATCGCCGCCACCGACGGCAACGTGAGTGTGCGGCTGGACAGCGACCGTTACCTGGTCACGCCCAGCGGTTTCTCCAAGGGTCTGCTGCGGCCTGAGCAACTTCTGCTCGTGGATGGCCGCGGTGAACCCATTGCGCGCTACGGCCCTACCCGGCATCTGCGCGTGTCCAGCGAGATCCTGCTCCATCTGGAGGCCTATCGACGACGGCCCGATATCCGCAGCGTGGTTCACGCCCATCCGCCCATGGCCATTGCCCTGTCCATTGCCGGGATTTCCCTGGCCCGCTGCGTGCTGCCGGAGGTGATCATGGGTCTGGGGTTGATCCCGACAACGGCCTATGCCACACCGGCCTCGGCCGAAGGCGCGCAGGTCATTGCCGGTTTGATCGAATCGTACGATGCCCTGATCCTGCAACGTCATGGCAGCGTGACCGTGGGCAAAAGCGCCCTCGATGCGTATCTCAAGCTGGAACGCCTGGAACACGCTGCTCTGATCACCAAGGCTCTGGTCGAACTGGGCAGCGAAGCTCCGCTTCCGCGGGAGGAGGCGGCCAAACTGGTCGCCTGGCGGGCTGCTCGCGGCCTCCTGACGGGTACCCAGGCCGAAGACCTCTGCGAGGCCTGCGGCGTGTGTCATACCCACAGATCGTCGCAGGAACCGATATCGAACCGGCCGACAGGGTGACGGCGCCGGACAGAGCCTCGCATAACCGCTTCCTCGATCGGGGCCGTGCGTGCTATACTGAATGTATCGTATTATCCCTTCCTTTCTCAGCGGAGGTTTGAGACCATGAGTACCGAACCGGAAACCACCCCGACTCCCGAAACCGGAACGCCACCGGAACCCGGCGCGGCCGGCGCCAAAACCGGCGGCCCTGCTGCCTCCGTGTTAGAGGAACTGACCACCCTTGGCCAGAAACTGGCGACTACCATCCAGACGGCCATCAACAGTCCGCAGTGGCATCAGGTGGAAAACGAAGTGCGCGAAGGCTTTAGCAACATCGTCCAGGAAGTCAACGAAGCCCTGGCCAAAGCCCGCGCTTCGGAAACGGCCAAACAGCTTGAGGAACGCGCGGCCAAGGCCGTCGAAGCCGTGCGCACAGGTAAAGTGACGGCCGATCTGCGCGAAAACCTGGTCAAAGGCTTGAAGGTGCTCAACCGCGAGCTGGATGAAATCATCACCCGCCTGGAGAGCAAGGGCGAGCCGCCGGCATCCGGGCAATAGCCTGTCCCCGACCGTGCCGCAGCACACGCTTCCGTAGCTTCGGCCCGTGCGGATCGGAGCTACGGAATTTTTTGTCCTCGGCCGGCGAACGGACGGACTATGGGCCGGCCGGGCCCCATAAGCCGATGAACGGTTCCAGAACCGCCCCAAGCCCGGTCGCACTCATGCCCCTCACACTTTGACCCAAGATTCGCTATACTACCGCCTACCACGCCCTGATAGAAGGAGGTGCTCTATGGAACAAGAACGGCGCGATCGCTTCGATCTTGGCCTTCAGGCGGATTTGGCCATGTTGCAGCAATCGCTTCTCACCCGACGCCGGCTTTTGCAGTTAGGACTGGCAGGGCTTGTCGGTTTTCTGGCCGGTTGTACGCCCTTTGCCGGTCAGGCAGGCCGAGCGACCGTTGGGCCAACGACCGTGCCCGCAACGACTCCGGATAACGCGGCCGGCCCGATGGCAACACCGACCAGGCCGCCGACGGCCACGACCGCCCGTGCAACCGCCACGGCAACCAACCCGACCACGGCAGCGGCTGCGGAATGCGTCTCACCGATTCCACCGGAAACCGCAGGCCCCTTCCCCGGCAACGGCTCACAGGGCGCCGGTCTCAACGTGCTGATGCGATCGGGCGTCGTGCGCCAGGACATTCGCACCAGTCTCGGTACGGGCCATACCGCCGCCGGTATTCCACTCCGACTGGAACTGAAACTGGTGCGCGCCGGCGGCGATTGCGCTCCCCTGGCCGGTTACGCCTTATACGCCTGGCATTGTGATGCGCAGGGACGGTATTCGATGTATAGCGAGGGGGTGGAAGGTGAAGACTACCTGCGCGGTGTACAGGCTGCCGACGCCAACGGCATGGTCGTTTTTCAGACGATCTTCCCCGGCTGCTACTCCGGACGCTGGCCGCATGTGCACTTTGAGGTCTATCCATCGCTCGCTCAGGCCACCGAGGCCCGCCATGTTGTGTACACCTCGCAACTGGCCTTGCCCGAAGCGATTTGTCGGCAAGTCTATGCCGATCCGCAGTACGGCAACAGTTTGAACAATCTGGGCCGACTGTCGCTGGAACGCGACGGCGTCTTTCGCGATGGCTGGCAGAACCAGATGGCGACGGTGACCGGCCCGTTGCGGGACGGATTGGTCGCGCGCCTGGCCGTTGGCGTCCCGGGTGTATAGAGGTGATCAGGATACAGAACCGGCGCCCCCGCTTGCGCTCCCGCCTCCCCATTCGAGTCGGTCGGCCCCGGCGGGCACGTTTTCGCGCCCCGGCTCCTTTCTGATACACTCCGTCCTATGCCAAGCCCATCGCTAAACGCCGTCTTGGCTGCGGCACTGGCCGCCGTAGACCCCTATGCCGCCGTGCGCGCCTGCCTGCGCGGGGATGAGACCGGCTTCTGGGCCGCCGACCACTACTATGCCTACGCCGATTTCGACCGCATCGTCGTCATCGGCGCCGGCAAGGCCGCCGCGCCTATGGCCCAGGCCGTCGAGAGCGTGCTCGGCGAGCACCTTAGCGGAGGCTGTGTGGTGGTCAAATACGGCCACGGTGTCCCCACCCGTCGCGTGCGTGTCCTTGAGGCCGGTCATCCCGTACCCGACGCCGCCGGCCTGGCCGCCGGCGCCACCCTGCTCCACCTGGCCCATCAGGCCGGTCCTCGCGATCTGGTCATTTGCCTGCTGTCCGGCGGGGGCTCGGCCCTGCTTGAGGCGCTTCCGGCAGGCATTAGCCCTGCCGATCTGCAGAGGACCACGGAGCTGCTGTTGGCCTCCGGCGCCACCATCCAGGAAATCAACACCTTACGCAAGCACCTCTCGCTCCTCAAAGGCGGCCGTCTGGCGGCGGCTGTGGCTCCGGCCACCCTGCTCACTCTGGTCCTCTCCGATGTGGTGGGCAATCCCCTCGATGTCATCGCCTCCGGCCCAACCGTGGCCGATCCGACCACCTGGGCCGATGCCTGGGATGTCATCACGCGCTATGCCCTAGCCGATCACCTGCCGACTGCGGTGCGCGACCATCTCCAGGCCGGCCTGGCCGGCGCCGTGGCCGATACGCCCAAACCCGGCGACCCCCTCTTCGCCCGCAGCCGCATCGCCATCGTCGGCGATAACGCCCTGGCGGCCGCCGCCGCTGCCGCCGCCGCCACCCGTCAGGGCTACCACAGCCTTATCCTGACCACCTTTCTCGAAGGCGAAGCACGCGAAGTCGCCCGTGTTGCCGTCGCTCTGGCCCGCGAGGCTCAGGCCCACCATCGTCCGGTGCCGCCCCCGGCTTGTCTCATCCTGGGTGGTGAGACGACGGTCACCCTGGGGCCTCAACCCGGGCGCGGCGGCCGCAACCAGGAGCTGGCCCTGGCCGGGGCTATCGCCCTCAGCGGCACCACCGGCATCACCCTGGTGGCCCTGGCTACCGACGGTAGCGACGGGCCGACCGATGCCGCCGGCGGAGTGGTAGACGGCACTACCCTGGCGCGCGGGGCCGCTCTCGGTCTGGATGCCTGGGACCATCTGCGTCGTCACGATGCCTATCCTTATCTCGCCGCCGTCGGCGCCCTGCTTAAGACCGGCCCCACCCGCACCAACGTCAACGATTTGCTTTTCCTGTTCGTGGATTCTCCTGTGGAGGCCCGCCCGTGATCGATCCCACCCTCCCCTTGATCGACCTGCACCGCCATCTCGACGGTTCGGTGCGACTGCAGACCATCCTCGACCTGGGCCGCCAGCACAACCTGCCCCTGCCGGCCTGGGATCTGGAAAGCCTGCGCCCCCACGTCCAGGTGACGACGCCGCAGCCCGGTGTCATGGCCTTTCTGGAAAAGTTTCGCTGGATGACCGGTGTGCTCGTGGATTACGAAGCCTGCCGCCGCGTCGCCTATGAGAACGTTGAAGACGCCCATCGGGAGGGCATCGCCTACATCGAGCTGCGTTTTAGCCCCGTTTTTATGGCCCGCAGCCACAACCTGGACCCCACGGGCGTGGTCGAAGCCGTGTGCGATGGCGTCGAAGCGGCTGCCCGCGCGACGGGCGTGCGGGTCAACTTGATCGGCATTATCAGTCGGCATTTCGGCCCTGAAAGCGGATGGCGTGAGCTGGAGGCGCTTCTCAGCCAGCGCGACCGCCTGGTGGCCCTCGATCTGGCCGGCGATGAAGCCAACTGGCCGGGTACACTCTTTGTGGACCATTTCCGCCGCGCGCGGGATGTCGGCTGGCATATCACCGTCCACGCCGGCGAAGCGGCCGGGCCTGCCAGCATCTGGCAGGCGATCCGCGACCTGGGCGCCGAGCGCATCGGCCATGCCGTCACGGCCGGTCAAGACCCGGCCCTGCTCGAGTACATGGCCACCCATGGCATCGGCATCGAAGCCAATCTGACCAGCAACGTGCAGACCTCAACCGTGCCCGATTACGCCTCTCACCCCTTGCGTTCGTGGCTGGAGCGTGGCCTGTTGGCCACCATCAACTCGGACGACCCCGGCATCAGCGCCATCGACCTGCCCTATGAATACCGGGTGGCGGCGCCGGCCGCCGGCCTCACGCCGGCGCACATCCGCCAGGCCCAGGCCAATGCCCTGACCGTGGCCTTTCTCTCCGCCGAAGAAAAGGAAACGCTGCGTGCGCAAGCACGACGTCGCGACCGGCCTTCTCAGGAACAAGCGGGGATGCGTTGATACCGGGCCAAGACAACCGTCTGAACCGCCCCCAAAGGTCTTCATCCCCTCCCCTGGAATCACCCGCGTGAAACCTCTATCGAGCCCGTTCTCATCTTCGCAAGGTGCGGAGAGGTTAAAGAGAATCCCCGGCGTTTTTGTTGCCGGGGATCTCTCCACACACACTGAAAGGAGGTGCACCGATGAGAGGGGTGCCGCACTGGGAGGTGAGACATCTCCAGTAAAGCATGTTCGAGATTTCACCAATATGATCTCGATCATAATCGTCCCGATTTGCACGCGGAAAGAAGCCCCCAAATTCCCCGTTCTGTTGCCGCTTCCCCCTGTTGCGCATGAGCCAACTCTTCGCTCCGCTCCGACACCGTGCCGATTCCGCGATCCGGCGCTATAGCCAGACGGTGATACGGCTTGCGTTGCCGGTGCCATGGCTGATCGTCGCCATCATGACGGGCAACGCCGAGGGGAGGCCGTTCCGCTACTACTTTCCCCTGATGGGCCGCGCCCCGGCCCTCGTCGGCTTTCCCGACGGAGTGGCCGTGGGCGATGTCACCGCCACGGCGGCGCAGTTCTGGACGCGCACCGACGGCGAGACGCCATTGACCCTCGAAATCGCCACCGATCCCTTTTTCAACAGCGTGGTGGCGCGTCGGGCGGTCATGGTCGGGCCGGCTACGGACTTCACAGCCCAGGCGCGGGTGGACGATCTGACTGCGGACACGCGTTATTTCTTCCGTTGGCGTCAGGGCGCCGATGCCAGCCCGATCGGGATGCTGCGCACGGCGCCGGCTCCCGATCGGACCGCCGCCGTGCGCTTCGCCTACAGCGGCGACAGCGACGGCACGCTCGTGGATGGACGTCCCGCCTACAATGCCTTCGAGGTACTGGAGGCCGTCCGTCGCGAGCAGCCCGATTTCTTCATCTATCTGGGCGATACGATCTACGCCGATTCGCCGGCCCGCGGCGGTAGACCGGCCCAAACCTTAGCCGAGTATCGGCAGACGTATCGTCTCCACCGCCGTTATACGGCTTTGACCGACTTGCTGGCCGCCGTGCCCATCTACGCCATCTGGGATGACCATGAGGTCGTCAACGATTACGCCGGCCAGACCGTCGACCGCGCGCGTTATGCCGCCGCGCGACAGGCTTTTCTCGAGTACATGCCCCTCCACACCGAGACGCTGCCCCCGGCCGACGGCTGCGCAGGGGCGCCGTTGTTCCGCCTGTTCCGGTGGGGCAATCTGGTGGAACTCATCGTCCTGGATACCCGTTCGTGTCGCAGCGCGGCCGCCGTGGCGTCTTGTCGCGATGCGAACGGCAATCTCGACCCGGCGCCCACGCTGCCGGCACTTAGCCGCCTGCAGTTGGGACTGCCGGCCACACCGCCACCCGGCTGCCGCGAGGCCATCGTCAATCCGAATCGTACCCTGTTGGGCGATCGGCAGAAGGAACTTTTCAAACAAGCCCTGCTCGCCTCGACAGCCCGTTTCCGTTTCGT
This sequence comes from Caldilineales bacterium, assembly GCA_037443945.1. Classification (GTDB taxonomy): domain Bacteria; phylum Chloroflexota; class Anaerolineae; order J102; family J102; genus SSF26. The sequence goes on along the minus strand of JBBINH010000004.1, from coordinate 79,000 downwards.
CATCAGCTCGGTCCCCATCCAGCAGTACTACTTCTGGCCCTACGACCGTTGGGAGGGCTATGCCGCCGAGCGCAACGAAATTCTCACCTTCATCCGCAGCCGGGAGATGGCCGGTGTCATCTTCCTGACCACCGATGCTCACGCCAGTCTGATGAACGAAGTGGCCATCGACCGTTTCACCGACCCCACTCCCATCGCCTACGAGGCCGTGACCGGCCCCATTGCCGCTACCACCCTCGGCCGTCGGTTGGAGCACAGCGGCGGTCCGGAGCTGGTGGCGCAGTTTCACCGTGGCCTTGACCTGGTCGGTGTGGACTGTCGGCGGCTTGATGCTTATGCCTACGGTCTAGTGACGGTGGATGCAGCTGCCGGTCGTGTTACCATTCGCCTGCAGGACGAAACCGGCGCTCCTCTGTCCGATGATCGCGAGCCGACCCGTTTCTGTACCGTTGTCATTGAGTAAGCGTTTCGGTGAGAGAACGTCTCGCCGGGAGACCAGAACGGCACCGTGACCGACCCGACCGATCCGTCGTTTTCCTGACGGATTAGGGGCATTTTCCACAGGAAAACGGCCCCTCGTCCTCACTCATCAGCCTTCTCTAGGGCAGATAGGCGGTTACTTTGGCCTTGTCGTGGGGCACGAAAGCGCAGTCGAAAGTCTGTCCCCGGGCGCCCCGACGACAGGACTCAGGCCCCTGGCATATCGTGTACGCACCGCGAAATTTACGCTGCCGATGGCAGGTCCTATTGGTCATCGGCCATCGGCTAGATCAAACCCTGGCGAATGGCCTGGGCTACGGCCTGGGTGCGGTTCTCGGCGTTGAGCTTCACCAGGATTTCCTGCACCTTTTTCTTGACGGTCACCTCGCTCCAGAAGAACTCCTCGGCGATCTCTTTATTGTTCGCGCCCTCGGCCATAGCCCGCAGGATGCGCAGCTCTTCCTCGGACAAGCCGGCATCGCGGCGGAGCTTTTCGATGGCCAGGCTCTGAAATTCGCGCAACACTTTGTCCACCAACAGGGGGCTCAGAAGCCGTTCCCCCTGATAGACTGCCCGGATCGCGGCGGGAAGCGTCTCCAGGGAAACATCTTTCAAGAGATAGGCTTGAGCACCCACCTGAAGTGCCCCGTAGAGATACTTTTCATCATCGTACGTGGTCAGGATGATGATGCGGATTTCCGGGTGTTCCCGGCGTAGTTGGCGCGCGATTTCGATGCCGTTGGCGCCGGTCATGCGTACATCCAACAGAATAACATCCGGTTTGAGCCGCGCCGCCTGTTGCAGCACGGCCGGTCCGGTGCCAGCCTCACCGACCACCTCTAGGTCATCGTACTGGGTCAGCAGGCTACGAATACCCTGGCGCACAATAGGATGATCGTCAGCAATAAGGATCCGAATCCGCTCCATTTCCCTCGCCTTCCGAATGGTCGTTAGCCGGCACCTGGACGAGAATGCGGGTGCCATATCCCGGCCGAGAATAGATTTCCAACTCACCGCCGATGCTCTGAGCGCGTTCCTGCATGCTCACCAGCCCCAGGTGATTGCGTGAGTCGTTCAGCACCGCCAAGCGGTCAAAGCCGCATCCATCGTCATCAATAGTGATACGCAGCGTTTCCGGGGTGAATGTCAGCATCACCCACGCTTGATGGGCCTGGGCGTGTTGGGCTATGTTGTGGAGCGCCTCCTGAACAATACGGTATACCGCTCGCTCTCGCTCAGGTGTCAGGCGCCGGACCGAACCGGAGATGGTAAAAGCACAGGAAACTCCGGTGTGGACCTGGTAGTCAGCGATCCAGGCCTCCAGTGCCGGCACCAGCCCGGAAGTGCTGAGCACGGCGGGGTGTAGGTCGTAAATGATGCGCTGCATTTCCGTTTTGAGCTGTTTCAAGATCTCCTGGGCGCTCTGCAGTTTTTTTCGCGCCACTTCGGGGCGCTCCGCCAGAGAGACCTTGGCGGCCTGGGTTTCGTAGAGGGCACCCATAATCAACTGGGAGATCCCGTCGTGGATGTCCTGAGCGATGCGATCCCGTTCCTCTTCCTGGATACGAATGGTCTTGTTCAGCAGGTGGCGGAGTTGTTTCGCCTGGCGTGCCAGAACTTCCCTTGCCTCGTTCAGCTCTTGCGTCCGGCGTTCTACCCGCGCCTCCAGTTCCTCGTTCAGCGTCTTGATCTCGGCGTACAGGCGGGCGTTTTCGATGGCCATGACCGCATGGTTGGCAAAGGCCATGGCAATCTGAGGTTCTTCTTCCTTGTCGTAACAGTGGTTCAGTTGTTCCACGGCCAGCAACCCCATGACTTCGCTCCCACGCAACAACGGGACTACCAGACACCAATCGACCTCTTCGATGGGTTGGAAACCATCGGCAAAGGGAGGCCGTCGGCCGGGCTGACAGAAAGTCAGCACGCGTTTCTCCTGAATGACCCGGTAGAAATCCCGATTGGCGGACAACGGGATTTGATAGCCCAACAGCCGTTCCATCCTCAGTTCAGGCCGGCCACGCACCGCCGCCACCCGCAGGTGATCGCCCTCACAAAGCAGGATAAGCCCCGCGTCTACGATCAGAACCTGCCCCAGTTGTTCGAGAAGGGTGTGCAAGACCGTGTCCAGATTCAGACTGGCGCTCAAGGTTTGGGATGCCCGACGCAGAATCTCGGCCACCTGACGCTGCGAGCGTTCCCCTTCGTAGAGGCGTACTTTCTCGATGGCTAATCCGACATGCTGACCCACTGCCGTGAGGATGGCCTCTTGCCGAGCGTTGAAGGCGTAGGGTTGGGAGCTGGCCAGGTGGATCACCCCCACCATCTGCCCCTTGGCCGCCACCGGTACGCTGAGGCTGGAACGAAATCCCGCCGCCAGGCAACACTCCGCTTCGGGGTGCTCCCTGTGCAGGTCCTCGGCCATCATGGCGCGGCCCGTCAGTGCAGCCATACCGCATAGGCAGTGACCCACCGGCACCCGAGCGTCCTGTTCCAGAAAGGCGGGAGAGAGCCCCCGGCTGGTCCGCACGCACAAGGTACCGTTCTCGATCACTCGGATATCCGCTGCCTCCGCTCCTATCAGCGCCATCACTTGTTCCAGAACCTCGGGCAACGTTTCCTTCAGGTCCAACGAACGGTTGACGGCTTCGGCCACTTGGTTGAGGGCAACCAGCTCCTGCGTGCGCTCGGCCACCTTCTGTTCCAGAACGACGTAGGATTCCTGCAAGCGTGCGGCCATGGTATTGAACTCCCTGGCCAGGACCTCGAGCTCGTCACCGGTGCGCACCTCCAGACGGTGGTCGAGCGCCCCCTGGGCAATGGCCGTGGCACCTCGTTGGATCGTCTGCAAAGGACGGATGACCAGGCGCTGCAAGGCATAAAAGGTCAGCAGACCCAGAATCAGCAATCCGCCCCCTAGGGTCAGGAGCAACACGTCTCGTCGTTGCCGGAGGGTGCTTTCGTAGGCCTGCAACGAAATCTCGGTGGAGATCACCCCGTTGATCTCACCGATCTGGGCCTGATGACAGCGCTGGCATTCCACCTGCACCCGCAGGGGGGTAACGTAGCGTACGATGCGATAGCCTCCTTCCCGGCGAACCTCTCGTACTTCCTCGCCGGCCAGAGCGCGACGCTCCAACGCATCCCGAGGTAACTCCTCCGGCTCCGCACCGAACTGCCGGACCACCGGCTCGCCCTTCACCACCCGCAGGGTGGTGAAAGCTCCCGTCTCCTGCAGCCGGGCGATGACCCGGCGATTGCCCTCGCGACCACCTCCTTGGCGCATGGAGGCGTAGAGGACTTCGAAGGCCATGCGATTCAAGGTTTCTGCCCGTGCCAACCCCTCTTGCTCGATCTGCCGGCTCCCTGAGACGTAGACGAAGGCCACAATAGCCGTCATGACGACCGCAAAAGCACCACCGACGAGCAGCATAATTTTGGGATAAAGGCTTTTCATAAACTCGGTGTCTCTTGCAGGAGTGCATCTGGGTGATCGGTAGGCCCCTCTTCCACCGCCAAACCGATTCGAGATCCCAGACCTACGTCTTCCGAATCGGTCCAACTCGGTCTGGACCATGAACATAACGGTAAGGCGGTAGGGGCGACCGGGTGATGCTACCATGCCCGATGCGCCTGAGCCTGAAATGCCGTCCGGCCGCTCTCGGTTTTGCCGTCTTCATAACGCGCGCTCGGTAACATAACGTTGGCAATGCCGATCGATCAAGCAAGCGGGGAGATGGTTCCGGAGTGTGTTGGCGCAAGAGGGGTAGGCAGGCATAACGTTCAAACGTTCTAACGTTCAAACGTTCTAACGTTCAAACGTTCTCACCAACAAAAGATAGAACCGAGTCCAAGCGGGCCGCCGGGGGTCCGGTGAGGGCTTCGTAGCGCGTAGTATGAGTCCCGTTGTTGTGCCCTCAATTATAGATACCACAATTTGGGCTTTTGTCAAATAGGTCGGAGGCCGGTCAGGCCATATGCCGGTCGTCTCTAACGACGGTTGGCCGATAGAGTGTCCTCGCGAAGGAGGCAGATGTGCTCTCAGCGCTCAGGGGCGGGCAGCCGGGTCGATAGATGGCAGCCAAGAGCCGAGTTGTTGTTCATGAGTCCGGCAGGAGGGCCCGTTTCTTCCGGGCCTGTTGCATCACCTCGATGGTGACCAGGGATAAGGCATGTTGACGGGCGTAAGCCTCTACGCTGTGCCGGACGCGTCCCCGCACAAAGGAGGGGATAACCTCCAGCAGCCGCTGCGCCTCCGGTGTCCAGGTCAACTCGCCCTCCACGGCAAGGCCGTAGGCTACGGCTCCGTCCGGGGTGATCCATTGGCCGCCCCGGGCGCCCGGCTCGTACTCACACCAGGGATCCGGCCCCATCACATCTCCGGTGACACCATAGGCGCGGGCCCGGCATCCCCCGCACAGAAGGCGAAACTCGCAGACGCCGCAGCGGTCGGCCAAGGCGTGGCGCTGCCGCAGGCGGCGGAACAGTTCCGACTCGTGCCAAATAGCCGCCAGAGACTGCCGGCGCAGGTTGCCGCCGTAGACCGGTAGGTAAGGGCAAGGGGTCACATCGCCGTTGGGGCGGATACCCAGGTAATGCATCGCCGCCGGGCAGCCGCCGGCCCCCTGGTCGAAGGCGCGCAGGTAGGGGGAATCGGGATCGTACTCCCACAACACGCGCTGGTAATGGGGCGCGCACTTGGCCGAGAGAAGCAAGCGGTCGGCGTAGACCTCCTGCCAGCGGCGGATGTCCTGCAACAACGCCTCGTACTCGTGGGGCGTGATGTCGCTGGTGAAAGTCTGACCGCGGCCGGTGGGGACCAGAAAGTAGAGGTTGTGGGTGCGTGCCTTCTTCGCGGCAGCGAAGGCCACCAGGTCGGGGAGCTCCTTCAAGTTGGCACGGCTGACGGTGGTCTGGAGCACGAAGGGCAGCCCATCCTCTCGCAGGTGTTCGATGCTGGCGACGGTCGCCTGCCATGCCCCTTGTCGCCCTCGAAAGGCATCATGCACTTCCGGGCGCAGCGAGTCCAGGCTGAGGGCCACCCCCTGCACCCCGGCCTTCCGCAGTCGGGCCAGCCGCTCCGGCGTGAGGCGGATGCCGTTGGTACCCACCACCACGGTGAAACCCGCCTCACGGGCCGCCCGCACCAGGTCGTAGATGTCCTCCCGTAGCAGGGGCTCCCCACCGGTGAAGATGATCAACGCTCCCGGCGCCAACTCCCGGAGCTGGGCCAGCACCTCTAGGCACTCATCGGTGGAGAACTCGTCGGAGCGGTCGGCGTAAGGGCCGGCGTTCAGGTAGCAGTGCCGGCAGCGCTCGTTGCACAGCCGGGTCAGGTTCCAGGAGATGATGGAGGGGGTAAATCGCATACTGCGTGTTCTATGGTGCGTATCGTCCTGTGGCATTTCTCGACCTCCCGGACTTCTTGGGCTTACGAAGAGGGCTTCACCGGCCGGCGCGGGCCAGCATCACCGCAATGAGACCGGTGAGGCCGGCGTTGACCAGGAAGAGCGGCTCCGGGTCCGTGCGTACCATGAAAAAAGCCGGTCCGGATGAGCGGAAAACGTGGACGTTGAGTCCGGCAGCATTGAGGAGGAAAAGGCAGGTTCGGCCGGCGTTGGTGAGGGCCAACAGACGCGCCAGCCACCGGCTGAAGCCGACCGTCCACGGCCGGCGCCAAAGCCGGGGGGCCAGGATGATAAGGGCGCCGAACAGGATCACGAAACCGAGACCGGGCAGCAGCAGGAATAGACGAGGCAGGCGGCTGGGAGGCACCAGGCCAGCGGTCAGGGTGAAGAGGATGACGGCCGTACCGGCCAGCAGGTACGTCCAGCCGGCCTGGCGGAACCGTCGGGCCCCTAAGGTCGCCTCCAAAGCAGACCCTTTGTTCTCCGAAGAGGCTTCCATCCTGAGTCACTTCTTCCTCATCGAGGTGGAGTGCCCGGATAAGAACCGCTTATGGTGACGGGATCACGTGCGTTCGATCAGCCCATCCCCAACGCCTGTCGGGCCGCATCCATCACCTCCGGGGTGATTTCGCGCAGGCCGTGTTGCCGGGCATAGTCGGTGTAGGCCTGGCGGATCATGGGCCGGACGAAGGAGGGCGTCGCGTTCAGGCGTTGGAGCGCTGCCGGCGTCCACACCGGTTCGGCTTCTTCCTCGGTCTGCAGGGCATCGGTCCGGATTCGGGTCAACCCGGCACGCAGGTTTTCCAGTCGCCCCGCAGAATCCACCGGCTTGCCACCGATACGCACCCCCAGGGAGCGCACCAGTTGCGTCTCACCGGCGTTGGTCAGCATGGCGGTGGTGTGATCGCAACGGGGACAGCGGAAGAGAACGCGCAAGCTCCCCGTTTCATCCGGGGAACCGCTTTCCACCACCTGCATGGGTTCGTCACAGGGAACACAGAGGAACTTCATGACAGCGCTCCTTCGACGGCCGTAGTCAGTTCTGCCAGGGCTTGAGCAGCCGGCGTATCGGGATGGGTGAGGGCGAAAGGTAGGCCGACATCGGCCCCCTCCGCCAGGCGTGGATCGAAGGGGATGCGGCCCAGCAGTGGCAACCCCATCTCCTGGACCCCATCACCGGGGAACAGCGGGCTCACCGTGCCGCAGACCGGGCAGACATAGCCCGCCATGTTTTCCACCACTCCCAGCAGGGGATCGCCCCGCTCCTGGGCGGCGGTAATGGCTTTCTTCACCACCGCCTGGGAGACCAGGCTGGGCACGGTGACCACGATTACCCCCGCCAGCCGGGGCAGCAGGCCGGCCACGGCGGCGAAACGGTCGCTCCCCGGAGGCAAGTCCAGGAAGAGAAAGTCCAACTCCCCCCAGGTAGTGTCCATCAGAAACTCCCGTAGCACCGTGGCCTCCATGGTCCCGCGCCAGACGGTGGTATCGGCCGCCAGCCCGCCGGGGTGGTTCCATGCGACCGGGGTAGCCTCGTCAGGCAGGAAGAAGTCCATGGAGATAACGCGGACGCCGGCCGCACCGATGGCGGGCGCCACGCCGTCGGCGGTGAGCCGCACCTGCCGGCCGTGCACGCCCAGCATCCGGGCAAGAGCCGGGCCGTTCAGATCGGCATCCACCGCGCCGACGGTGTAGCCCCGATCGGCGAGAAGGGTCGCCAGGCTGGCGGTGATCGTGCTCTTGCCCACACCGCCTTTGCCGCTCATCACGGCGATCACGTTTTCTATCCGGCTCAGGCGGGCCTCCAGCCGTTCCTTCAGGGCCCTCACCTGCCCCAGGATGTCCGAGCCGCCATCACCGGTGATCTCGTGGTAGGTTTTCATTTTCACATGCCAAATCGCCGGCGTGCTTCGACGACGGTCTCTTCCGTCACCACATCGAGCCCGTGCTCCCGCGCGTAGGTCTCGATGGCCTTGCGCACCATCCCCCGCACGAAGTCGGGCACCCGCTCCAGTCGCGCCAGCGCTTCGGGTGTCCAGGCCAGCCCTTCCTCAACGACCCGCCGCGTTTCCGCCCACGTCGGGGTGAAGATGCGCCCTACCAGCAACACGTGGCATGGAGCCAACCGCAGCAGGTTCTCGGCGTTGGAGCCGATGTCCAAGCGCTCGTCGGCGTGAAGCCCCGTGCGTCCAATGAGCAGCAGGGTGGGTTTCACTTCTTCCATGTGGCGCAACAAGGCCGCATACGGGTTGCCTGCCAGCAGGTGTGTCTCTATCTCCGCCCCCAACTCTGCGGCGATGCGTTGCGCCGTCTGCAAGTGTTCCACATAAAGCCGGGCGATACCGCTGTCCACCAACTCGTCGTGGAGCTTCTTTTGGGCTTCGGTGTCGAAGACCTGTTTGGCCTCTTCGGTCAGCACCTCTTCCAGCTCGTTGAACACCGCCTTGTGCAGGAAGGGGTCGTAGACGGCTACCACCTGCACCCGTGCGCCGGTGGCCTCCGCCAGGGCCAGAGCCACCCGCAGGGCGGCGAAGCCCCGATCGCTGCCGTCTACCCCCACCACGAAGGTACCGCCCAGCGGGCGATCGTCTTTCACCACCAGCACGTCACGGTTCACCCGACGCACCACGCGCTCACACACGCTCCCCAGCACCTGATCCCGTCGCTTCCCTCGACGCCAGACTTCTCCCATGCCTCGCGCGCCCATCACCACCAGGTCGTACCTGCTCGTTTCAATGTCCCGGACCAACTCGGCGTAGTTCTTGCCCTCAGGCGTCTTGCCCTCGAAGCGCAGGCCGGCCTCCTGGCACCGGGCTTTGAGAACTTCCAGGTAGGAGTCGGAAATCAGCTTGAGCCCTTTCTCGATGAGCGTGTCATGCAGCTCCCGCTGGTGGGCCAAGATGGTCGGTTCCTGGTACTCTTCGGGTAGGCCCGGTTCCATATCGCGAAAACGTTTGTCGTGCAGGCGGGCGGCGTAGACGTGGTTGCCCACGACCTTGGAGCCGTACACGCCGGCGATCTGGAGTGCGATCTCCATGGCCCAGGTGCTGTACTTGGAATTGTCAAGGGGAACCAATATCTCGCGAAAGGTGACCGCATCCTCCTGCGGGTCTGCTTGCTCCGGACCGGCTAAGGTGACAGCCTCTTGCGCCGGCTCCACTGAGGCGGCGGGAGTATTGCGTACTGCGTGCTGCAGATTGGGTGTTGCGCGGGGTATGTTGTACAAGTTGGGCTGTGTCATTAGGGAGAACGGCGTCTTGTCAGCGACCTCGTGTACCCACACCAGGTAGCCGGCCGCGTAACCGGGCTGGGGCAGGTGGAAGGGTGCCCTCTCGAAAATGAAGCGGGCCAGGGCGATGTAGCGGTAGCGGGGGTCATCCTGATCCAAAAGCTCGACATAGCCGTTGATCTGGAAGGAGGGATAATCGGGGCCGTCGCCGGTGTAGTGGAGCACCACGCGCGGGTCGCGTTGGAGGTTGCGGTAGGTGCCGCTACCGAAGATCTCCAAGAAGCCCAGTCGGCGGAGATCGATGTCCTCCGGATGATCGAGCAATGCCCGGACGGCGGCCACACGGTCGGAAAGGGTCTCCTCCCAGGGTCGGCCCTCGCAGCGGACGATGGTTTCTTCCAGCAGATCGATGTAGGGCTGCAGCTTCTCGTCTCGGGGGGTGAAGCCGGCGCCCTTGCTGACAACGCGAATGGGAAAGCTGCCCTCGGCCTCGAAGGTGATCATCACCGGCAGGTGGGCCGGGTTCCGGCGGGGATGCCCGCCGTTAGCGATGGCCTGATGTATCTTGTGCCGGGCTTCCAGCTGCCAGCGGACGAAGGTGTCCGGCAGGACGGTGCTCTGCGATGCAAATCCCTGGCGTTGGGACACATGGGTGTTGAGAACTTGGATGTTCAGCATGAATGCCTCCTTTTCGAAAAAATCAGGATAAACGCAACGCTATAACCGTCGTAGGAGTTATCAACAAACGCTTTTCCGATCGGGTGGGTCAATGCCCAACACCTGACCGGACAAGACAACCGCAGGCCATGATCGGTCTCATCGGCAGGGGAATTCCGACGGTGGGCATGGTTGGTTACCTCTCTCGGTGGGCTATAGGGAGCCAGGCCTCTAACGTCTGGGCGATGCGCGTCAGCGCCCGGCCCGCAGGGGAGTTCGGTAAGCGCAATACTACGGGTATCCCCATGTCCCCGCTCTCGCGCACCCGCGGATCGAGGGGTATACCGCCCAAAAACGGGATCTCCCAATAAGCGCACATATCCCGGACCTTGTGCCCGGAACCGAAGATGTCGAGTATCTCCCCGCAATGAGGGCAAATCGATTGGCTCATGTTCTCGATGACGCCCAGAATGGGGATTTCACGTTCCCGAAACAGGGCCACGCAACGCACGACGGAGACCACGGCCAGGTTCTGCGGAGTACTCACGATGATGACCCCGCTCAAAGGCAGGGAGTGGATAAGGGTGATCACCGCATCGCCGGTGCCGGGGGGCAGGTCTACGATCAGGTAGTCCAGGTCGTCCCACTCTACGTCTTGCAGGAACTCCTGCAGCACCTGGTGGACAACAGGGCCCCGGAAGGCCAGGGACTCGGCTTCCTCGACGAGAAAGCCCATGGACATCAACTTGATCCCGTGACTGATCAGCGGCAATACCCGATCCCCGTCGGGTGAATGGGGATGCTGTCCCGCCAAGCCCGTCATCACCGGGATGGAAGGGCCGTAGATGTCGCCGTCCAACAGGCCCACTTTGGCGCCGGTCTCGGCCAGGGCCACGGCTAGGTTCACCGCCACGGTGCTCTTGCCCACACCACCCTTACCGCTGGCTACGGCGATGGCGTGTCGGATGGTACTCACTACCCACCTCCACAACCGCGATGGGATTCGGCACTCAGGGTCAGGGCTTGCTCCTGACCCAACACGCAGGTGGCCCGTCCCGCCTCACCGAGGTGAGGATAAGCGGAAAAGCGGAAGACCACGGTCTTGCCCGCGTAGCGGCGGTCTAGGATCAAGGAGTAGAGGCTTTCCTCGCCCTGACCGACTACCTCCGTCTCGGCCACCTTCTCTCCGTCCACCCAGGCTTCGACTTGGGTACCGGGAGAGGTCGGCGCCAGCTGCATCCGGGCCGGTCCGGAGAACCGGCAGACCGCCCCCTCTGAGGCGTCGGCTCCTTTTTCTTCTCGTGTAACTCGCGCTTCGGACAACTCAGACCACTCGCGAGCCGACGCCTCCTTTCGGGTGGCCCATACTTGAGCTGCGAGCATCAGAACGCTCACCACGGCCAGCATTCCGAATATCCATCGCCGGCGAGCTTCACCGTGTTCATGCAGCCATCTCACCATTCTCCCTCCTATACCGGCACTTCTATCGGTCCTGGACTCTCGACCGGGTCTTCCAGGTGCAGCCGGTGGGCAGCCTCAGCTTCGCCCACCGGCTGATAGTAACGCTGGCCGGCGCAGGCGCGGCACACCGTCAGCCCATCCCGTCGCACTTCCCGTTCGTTGATGATCTCCTCCCCGCAGATCTGACAGTTCACCCGATAACCGTTCTTGCTCAAGAATTTCGCCAGGGAGAAGAGCAGACGAACTTCCTGGACGACCAGGAGTTCCACCTCGGGCATGCGCTGATAACCCAACAGTTGCGCCTGCCAGCGATTGAGGGCTTCCGGCGCATAGGCCCGGGCCCGCTCCCGGATCCCGGCCCTGGGCGCCACGCGCACGGCGCGGCCGGTGCGGGTATCGACCAGGGTGGCGGCTACCTTGCCGAAATCGATAACCCGCAAAGTGCGCCGACCCACCCAACAGCCGGTGGCGACGGCCAACCCATCGGCGGCACAGCCATCCGTCTCGACCAGGGCCAGGATCCGTTTGTCCGCGCGAGGCACCTCGAGGCCTAGCCGGTCACCGCCCAGCAACCCCATACGCACCCCCAGGACCTGACGGGGGCACAGGTGGTGATGTAAGGCGGCAGAAGCGCGCAGGAGCTCATCCAAATCGGGCATCTTTACCGCTGAGCCTTGGGGGGATAGAACATCTCGTGGTGGTCTGTGGGTTTGCCTTGATAGGCGAAGGTGTTCACATAGGCCATGACTTTGAAGATTTCTTCCGGTGTTAGTTTCTCCTCCCAAGCGGTCATGGCCGTGCCGGGCACCCCTTTGGCAATGCGCCAGTACCAGAAGGCATCCGACCAACCCTCCACCAAGTCCGGATTGCGAAAATCGGCCGCCCCTGTCAGGATAGGAACCCCGTCCCGGCCGTGACAAGCCGCACACACCACATCGGGATAGACCTGGCCCTCGTAAATGGCCTTGCCTTCCTCGATGATCTTGGGATCGGTCCACCAACCGGGCGGCATGGTTTTCTGATACTCCAGGGGGATCTCGTAGAAAGGTCCTCGATCTTCCTTGACGGTGCCTGGAAAGAAGGGTTTGGGGGTCTGGACCGTCGTGTCTGTTAAGGAGGAGAGGTAAGCCACCAGAGCGGTGACCTCCTCGTCGCTTAGCCGCTCATTGTAGTCATCGGGCATGGTGACCTTGTCGTACTCCTCCTCGAACCCTTCGGACAACGAGAAGGTGGGATGCAGGATCTTGATGCGGATGGCGTCGGGCGACATAAGGTTGCCGATGTTATCCAATTCGGGGCCGCGTCGTTTGACACCGCCTTTGCCGCCGATCTTGTGACAGTTATAACACTCCCAGTCATCGTAGGCCACCTTGCCGCGCTCGATGAGCTCGGGCGAGGGAGCGGCAGCTTCTGTGCCCTCCCCGGAGCCCGGCGCTACTGCGGTGCCTTCACCGCCGGCCGGCGCCTGGGCAACCTGACCCGGCTCGACGACCACAAGCCCCAGCGCCTCTGCTTCCTGGCGTAAGGCCTCGATGCGCTGCGGCTTCTGCCGATCCAGAAATGAGCGCTGGATACGGGCGATTTTCTCCTGTTCCACTTCGGGGGTGTACTGAGGCAAGAGCCGGCCGACCAGGGCCAGGATCGCCGAGGCGATGAGGAATACGGCCAGGATGGCCAGGCCGCCATGCCGCGCCTGGGTGCCAAAGCGTAGATCCAGGAACACGAAGAAGGGCAGGGCGATGAGCACATAGCCCATGAAGTAGAAACGAAAGATGGTTGGGAAACCGATCAAGCCACTGACGAAATAAACGACAATGGCCAGCACCGCGGTCACAACCAGTTTCCAACGGAGATTCTGCCAAAGAGTCATCCATGCACCTCCTGCAGAACAACTTTCCGCTCCGGTTTACCCAGTTTGTGGCTGAGCCAGATGATAAGTGTGATGAGCAGGAAGAAGATCAAAGAGACAACGGTAACGATCAGAGTGGACTGGGCCAGGGTGGGGGTGAAGGCCTCGCCGGACAGATCCGGGATGGCGTTGTAGACGTGGAAGCTCTTGCGGATGAGAGAGCGCACCGCGCCCATCAGTCCCATGGTCCAAATGGCGGCGAAGGCCAGCAGAATCAGGGCATATTGTGCAGGTGTCTCAATCTCCCCCCACGTGATCCGACCCCGTCGCAGGGCGATGCGGTAGAACACATAGTTTATCAGGGTGACCAGAGCCGTCCAAGCGGCCGCGGTGTTCTTAGACGGCATAAGGGCCATAAACCCCAGATGAGCCGGCAGCTCCATCTGGGCGATAAAGGCCTCCTCGGTCATGCCCGGTGGTAGCATTCCCGGTTCGAGGATCATGGTGGCGAAGAAATGGCGGGGAGTCACCCAGATGGCATTGCCCAGAAAGACCAGGGCAAAGCCTAGCTTCATGGGCAGCGCAAACCGCTCGCTCCCCTCAACCCGCCGGATGCTCAGCCACATGTAGTAGTTGGCGGCCAGGAAAAGCAGCCCCACCAGGATTCCCTGCATCTCGAAGAACATGGACAGGCGGTCGGACATCATGTAGATGCCCAGGGAAGCGTCGTAGGCGTAGATCTCCCGGCCGTAGATGTAGCCCGGAGCGATAAGGATGATAAAGGTCGCGGTGCCGATGAGGTTACCGATGAACCCCATCCAGTCGTAGAAGGCCCGCTCCTTGGGGTCCTTGGACGTCAGGTACATATAGGCGGCCACCAGCCCGGTGATGAAACCGCCGAAGACGATATTGGCGATGAAGCGGTGCAGATTCAAGGGCCACCAGGTGTGGTTGTTGACCAGTTCCCACAGGGTGGCCGTTTGCCAGTTCTCCGGCGGGGTATTCATGAAGGAGGCAATGGCATTCTGGTTGAACATGGTCAGGGTGCCGATGATGTTCAATAACACCCCGATGAGAATGTGCAGCCCCTTCCGGTCCATCAGGGCGTCCCAGCTATACCAGTAGGTGTACAGGGTCAGGGTCTCCAGGATGAAGAGCACAGGATAGAGCAAGACCCACAGCGTGAAGAAACGGGGGAAGATGAATCCCGCGAAATCCGGGTAAAGCCCCACCAGCATGAAGACGAAGCCCCCCCCCATAAGGGCGGTGAGGCTGTAAGCGACGGCCGTCACCTTGGTCATCTCGTGGGCCAGCCGCTCATAGCGCGCGTCTTTATTGCGCCAGCCCAGAAACTCGCTGATGACGATGAAGATCGGCGCCCCCAGAATGAAGGCGGCGAAATTCAGGTGCAATTGGGCGACAATCCAGATAGCTGTCCGGTTACCGATGAGTGGGAAACTTATGTCAGGCATTCGATTTCCTCCCATGTTCTGCGAAAAGCGACGCGACGAAGGACCATTCCCCGCTCGGTCGGGGATAGACTGCCGAGGACTTGCCCCCGACACAATCCCCTGCTTTTGCCAGGAGAAGATGCCTCTGCCATCCTTGCAACGATAAACTGGAAAAGCTCATTTCTCTTTCTCGGCCTTTGGCGGGTAGAACATCTCGGCGTGATCTGTCGGCTCGCCGGCATAAGCGAAAGTGTTTTCGTAGGCCATGACCTTGAAGATCTCCTCCGGCGTCAGCTTCCCCTCCCACGGCGTCATGGCCGTGCCGGGCACCCCCGTGGCAATCCGCCAGAACCAGAACGCATCGGACCAGCCTTCGATCCGATCCGGCTCGCGGAAGTCGGCTGCCTCGGGGATGACAGGCGCGCCGTCAACACCGTGACAGGCCGCACAATTCACATCGGGGTAGACCTGACCCTCGTAGATGGCCTTGCCCTCGGCGATGATCTTCGGATCCGTCCACCATCCCGACGGCATCACTTTCTGGTACGCCAACGGAATCTCGTAAAACGGTCCCCGATCCTCCTTCGCCGTCCCCGGGAACAACGGCTTCGGCGTCTGCACTGATTCGTCCTGCAACGTGGAGAGATACGCCACCAGGGCGTTGATCTCCTCCTCGCTTATGCGCCTGCCGTAATCGTTGGGCATGGTGACTTTGTTGTACTCCTCCTCAAAGCCTGCGGCCAGGGAGAAAGAGGGGTTGAGGATTTCGGCGCGGATGGCGTCGGGGGAGAGAAGGTTACCGATATTGTCCAGCTCAGGTCCGCGGCGTTTTACCCCGCCTTCCCCGTTGATAACGTGACAATTGAAGCACTCCCAGTCCCGGTAGGCCTGCTGCCCACGTTGGATCAGCTCGGCGGAGATGCCACCCCCGGCTTGGGGCGTGGGAGTAGGCGTTACCGGTAGGGTGGTCACAGGTGCCGGGACCGTGTCTTGAGCTTGACCGAGGGTTGAGGTCGGTGTTGGCTCGGTGGGTGTCTGTGTGGCCATCTCCGCCCTCGGCGCCGGAGATGCCGGTAAGGTCGGTGCGGCCTGGGGGGCGCAGGCTGCCGTGAAGAGGAGCATCACAAGACAAACAAGACAACCTGCAAGTGACTTGATGAGGGGGGCGACGTTCATGGCATGGGGATTTGAAGGCGTTCTCGTTCTACCCGGACAAAGACCACCGTAGCTTCGGCGACGGTCTGATAAAAAGGACTTCCCGTTCGAGCGCGGACTTGTTCGGCAAATTCCTCGATCCAGGCATCCAGATGGCTGGCGACGAATTCGCCCAGGGCGTGGCTGTTTCCCTCCTCACAGAGGACGCCGCCGTACTCCAGGAGAAGGGCCAGGTGATCGGGATAATCCTTGAAACGTTTAGGGATAAGGATATCCTGGGCCCGGTAGCGTCGCAGCATATCCCTGGCCGAGGGCCCCATGATCATGCCTCGCTGGCCGGTCAAGAAGCCATCCTCTCCGGCCCACTCCTTGTACACCGATTCTACCGGTAGGACGAAGCGCGGCGGGATGACGAACAGGGGATAGTAGGCTCGCTTCAGGGTTTGCAACACGGCTTCCGGTGTGTCGGCGATGTGCAGGGGCTCCAGAACGAGGGTGGTGGAGGGGCGTCCTAAGGCCCGGAAGCCCTCCGTTATCACCCGATACAGCACGCCTTCCGCCACGTCACGGGCAAAGGCGTCGGAAGGCTCCTTGTAACACTCGGATAGGGCGAAGTACAACTCGGCTCGCGGATCCATCAACGAATTGGGTTGGCGATTGCGGATTGCGGCGTAATCCCACAATCCGCAATCGCTATCACTTAGGGATTCTGCTTGAGCTGTTGCTCCGGGAAGACATCAAAAACGAGATCCACCCGCTTCTGGTGGGCTTCGATAAAGTTGTAGTCACGCACGGGGACATTGCCTTCCGGTTTACTCAACATGTCTAGCCACTGATCCTTGGCGAAGTCCTCGAAGCCGTAGAAGATCTGCCCTTCCACGCCGGGGGCGTTCTCATGGCAGCGCATACAATCGGCCGGGTTGAAGGCAATGCCGCCCAGGCCGCCCACCAGATCCGAGGCCGTGGTACGCCGGCTGAAGAGCAGATAGGTCACGTCGGCATCCCAGTCCCGGGCGCGCCGCTCATTGCCGATGGGTACCGGTGGGATTTCCACAACCGGACCAGGTGTGGCTGTGGGGGGCGGTGGGGGTGCAGGCGTCGGTGTGGGCGGCACCGGGGTCGGGGTGGGTGGCACCGGAGTCGGGGTGGGTGGAGGCGGAGATGTCGGTGTGGGCGGCACCGGGGTGGGTGTCGGACGGGCGCAGGCCACCACCAGGACCGGCAGCAGGACCACCAGGACGGTCAATGCGAGCAACCACACGTGTAATGGACGTTTCATGATGCACCTCCCCTTCTCATAGTTCTCGCCGGACGGGCACCGGTTTCAGGAAAATGTTGCTCGGGTTGATCCCGGCGATGTTAATGTCCAACACCTCGCGACCCATCTCCTCCACTTTGGCCTGCAATTGAGCCCGCTCGCCGAACTCGATGGCGTTGGTGGGGCAGACCATAGCGCAGGCGGGGCGGTTACTGCCCGGCGCGTCCGCCGGCCGGTCGAGCTTGTGGGCACAGAAGGTGCATTTGTCCGACTGGAAGTAGCCGTACTTGCTCTTAACCGGGGTGAGCTTGATGACTCCATAGGGACAAGCAACGACACACATCTGGGCGCCCACGCACTTGTCGCGCTTGAAGAGCACGATGCCGTCCTCCCGCTTCTCCAGCGCCTTCCCCTCCACAGGACAGGCCGCCACACAGGCGGGGAACTCACACTGCTGACAGTTCATGAACACGGCATAGGCAGGCGGGTTCTTGCTCTGGTCGGGCCCGATGAGGATGATGTCGTTGCGCTGCCACTGAGAGCCCACGCGGTTCTCCACCTTACAAGCCACGACACAGGCCCGGCACATGATGCATTTACCCGGGTCTACCAGAAAGGCATATTTTTGAGCCATCTGTCACCTCCTTTCCTCCTTATGACACCTTGGTAATCCGGCACAACTGGCACTTGTACTCGTTCTGGCCCGAGAGGCTGTCGTAATAGTGGGCAGTCAGTTTGTTGACCGAGGGCCAGGCTTTGCGTCCCACATCCTCGTGCACCTTCTGCTGAGCACCAAAGGTCATGGGGATGTAAACGGTGTTCTCCTGGATGCCATCCCACACCAGGGCGACGGCCTCGATGGCATCACGCGGGGTCTCTACTCGGATCATATCGCCGGTTTTGATCCCCAATTTCTCGGCCAGCTTGGGATGTATCTGACAATACCGCTCACCGGTGATCTGCACCAGACTCCAGGCCCAGTGGGTGATGGTATGGAAGTGGGCCACGCTGGGCCGGCCGGTGGTGAGCTGGATGGGGTACTCCTTTCGCAGGTTGGGATCCGGCGCGACCCCGATCTTCACCTTGTGCACCACGTTGCCGGCCGGCGAGTTCCACCAGCCCCACGCCATGGGCACAAACTCGTCCAGATACTCCAGCGTCGGATTACCATCCATATTCTCCGGCGACATGTAGAACTCGGGAATGGAGCTATGGCCGAGCTTGCGGAGTTCCTCGTCGTGCTTGGGATGGTAGATCACGACCTTGTCCACCCCGAAACGCTTCTTGTTGTCCGGGAAGCGGGCGCCGTCGAAGAGCCCCTTCCACCAGTCCTCGTCGGCGTAGAGCACGCTGGTGCCCGGGTGACCACCATCAGGAGCCCGCTGCTCGGGCTTCAGCGCCTGGGTCACGGGGTGATCGGCCGGCGGGCAAGGGGCACGCAGAACCGTGACCTTCTTAGCAAAGGCGCCCATCTCGCCCTTTTGGTCGATCATCGCTTCCATGCGGTCGGCGGTGATGCCACCCGCCCAGGCCCCGGCGTTAGGCGCGGCCACCTCGTTCCACAGGCGACGCTTGTCCGTCCCCCACCAGGTGGGGAAGTTCTCCATCCAGTACTCCTTGGAGAGCTTGGTGTCGAACTTGGCCATCGTCTGGGCCAGCTCGGCGTAGATGAGCATCTCGTTCTTGGCCTCGCCGATGGGGTCCACAGCCTTGTGGCGGAACATCAGCCCCCGATCCAGCCGCCGGTGGACATGGTCCATCTCGTAGAAGGTGGTGGTAGGCAAGAAGTAATCGGTGTAGTAGGCGATCTCCTCGGGGAAGAGCCCCATGTAGACCACGAAGAGCTTTTTGTACGCTTCCTCGGCGCGGTTGGCATCGGAATTCTGGGGGATGGGGTTGCCGTGCATGAAGACGGCTTCGATGGAGTAAGGTTTCCCCTCCAAAACGGCGCGGTAGAAATAGTCGGGCTGAGGCGGCAGGCCGGGTCGCTTGAAGGCATTCTCTTCCAGCCACTTTTTGTCGGCGTCGGTCTTGGGCTCTATGCCGGGCAGGGAGAGGCCGGCGCCCGAGTTGTGCAGGGTCACCATGCCACCACCGGGCACGCCCACGTTGCCGGTAATGGCGACCAGGAAGCAGAAAACCCGCTCGGTGTCCACGGCGTTGACGTGGTGGTTGATGCCGGCGTTGGTGATGATGGCGGCGGGCTTGGTGGTGGCGTAGGCCTGGGCCACCTTCCTGATCGTGTCGGCCGGAATGCCGGTGATGGGCGCCGCCCACTCGGGGGAGTAGCCCTTCTCGTTGACGAACTTCACCAGCTCGTCGAAGCCCTCCACCCACTGCTCCACAAAGGCCTTATCGTAGAGGTTGTTATTGACGATGTGATGGATCATGCCATAGGCCAGGGCCATATCGGTACCGGGCTTAATAGGCAGCCACATCTCCGCCTCGAAGGCCGTCTGGGTGAAACGCGGGTCCACCACCACCCAGGTGGAGCCGATCGCATGCTTGCGGCGGCGCATCCAACCGTGCAGCACCGGGTGGTTTTCGGCGTCATTGGCCCCTACCCAGAGGATGAATTTGCTATCCCCCAGGTCATAACTTTGGGTCAGCGGATCCCAGCCCCAGCCGTTGGTCTGTCCTCCGGGGCCGCCGAAAACCCAGTTGATGGCCATCCAACCGGCATCGTTGCAAATATAGCCCTCGTGGGTGGGGTTGGAGCTACCCAGCATGTGCAGAAAGCGGAACATGGGCGGGCCGCCATCCCGGGAAACGCGGTCGGTGGTCTTGCCGGCAATGGCGTGAGGCCCCACCCTGTCTCGAATCTCCAGCAGTTTCTGGGCGATTTCGTCGTAGGCTTGCTCCCAGGAGATGGGCTCGAACTCCAGGCTGGGCTTGGGGCCCACACGTTTCAAGGGCTGTGTGATGCGATACTTGTTGTAAAGAAGCTGGACGATTCCCGTACGGCCCTTGGCACACACAGCACCGTCCACGTCGTTCTCCGTGTCGGCCTGGATGGGGTTATTCGGGTTGCCGTACACGTTGACCACCCGCCCGTCCTTGATGTGGACCAGGTGCCAGCAGGCCACAGGACAAAAGGAGCAGCCACAGCGCACCACCCGGTCCACCGGCCACGAGTCGGCCATATCGTCCGGAAGGCGTACGTTGGTGAGGGTGAACGGGATTTGCTCCCAATCCACCCGCTCGGTCCACTTGTTCCAGGGGCGAACGAAGGCAATTTCCTGACCCACAACCCGGGCCAGCCCGCCACCGGCCGCCACGCCGGCGATGGCAGCGCCGGCCGCTTGCAGAAATTTCCTACGGCTGAGCTTAGTATGTGTCATACGTGAAACCTCCTCAGTGTTGCATTCCCTTCTCAGGCACGGAGCAAAAGGAAGTGTCGTCCCACGCTACTCCGCTCTGCTACGTACCTCACTGTCGATTCCCTTGCGTGATGGACAGAATCACTACCCCTTTTTGACGGTCGCTTGGGCGAAGATCCCGGCGATCCGCTTCTCATAGCCCGGTTCTCCGATGCATGGTTCACCGGTGTAGAGTGGGATATCCGCCGGAACCTCGGCTGCGGCCGCCTCCTTCGCCTGCGAAAGCAACAAGGCAGCTCCTCCCAGAAGTACCGTCTTCAGGAAGGCTTTACGCGTGAGTTGGGATTCTTCTCTATCCATCATTCCCTCCTTTCGTGAGTAGAGCGGGTTGCGCTGAGCTTGCGGGCCCGCGCTCATGGTGAAACAGTTCGAAATCAGACAATCCAAGTCATTCCCTCCTTTCTTGGCAGCGAAGCGGATGGACTAAACGGGAAACCCTGCGCATGAATGAATCAGGTTGAAAAGAGCTGATCCGATGCGTGGGGTATGTTGGCGGCTACCGGTTCAGTTTCGGTGCCGGAGGATGCCATGGCCAGGATACGCCTCTTCAGCTCGTCTATCGTCTTCCAAAGCGCTTGCAGTTCTTCCTGGTGGAGCTTTTGATACGACTCAAGCTGCCGTTCCAGTAAGAGAACGGAGTAAGCCAGGTCCTTATAATCCTGCGCCATCTTGCCTCCTCCGCATCCGGGAGTATAGACTGTATCCGCCTGGCATGGCTGTACCTTGGACAGCACCTAGGCGAAACGGCTCTGTGCTATGATTATGGGGTCACCAAACAGGCGGCACAATGTCCAAAGGGATACATTTTCAGGTTCAACGGGATACCGAAAATAGCGGAGGAGCTCCGGATACCCCTGTCAGGCGCCGGTACTGCACCGGCCCAATCGGCAGAGGCACAGCTTCGCTCCATTTGGTACCGATCTGTGCTATCATGAGATCTCATGGGCGCCGCGCCAACCGCTCCACTCCCAACAACTGTCGTTTCTTCGCCCCATAAGCCGATAAATTCACCACAAATACAATTTATCCTCTTTTATTTTCAATCTAAAATAACACATTATGTACGAATTTCACGTTTCTCGCGAAGCGCGAGATTACTACAATTTTGATCAATCTATTTTCACATTTAGCGGTAACGTTGTCTTTGCCGATTTCTACGCGGCGCGGGTCTTTGCCCAGAAAATGAATGCCCGCCGCGACGTGGTGCGCTACCCGGAACAGGCCGTCCAGGCGAGCCAGGTCAATGCCATGGGGCTGATCGACGAAATCGCCCATCTCATGGTCGAACTCTACCGCCGGCAGGTAGACCCTCGTCTGACGGAACGGGCATTGGCCCGCCTGGAAGAACGGCTCGGCCCCGAGATAGTCTGGCATACCCTCCGGCGCTTTGCCGACAGTTTCCCCCCGGCTGCGGTTTATCGTCGCGAGCTCGACCTGGAGACCTACTTCGGCGGGGCGACGGACGGTCGCAGCCATCGCGAGATCCAGCTTGAGGAGCTGTTCCTGCTGTGGCTGGCCAATGCCAACCCGGCCTTTAGCCCGTTCCGCGAGCTGTTTGATGATGCCGAACTGGAGCAGCGCTCGGCCTATGCGCAGGTTATTGCGGAGTTGCAAGCCTTTTTCGACGAACAGCCCGGTTTTGGTCCCGGGGGCGAAAAGCTATTGGACCTGCTGATGGCACCCATACAGGCGGCACCGCATTCCCTGGCAGGCCAGCTTGAATTCATCCGCACCCATTGGGCCAAGTTCATCGGTCCTTATCTGTATCGGTTGCTCACCGGCCTCGACTTCATCGCCGAAGAGCAAAAGGCCGTTTTTGCCGGACCGGGCCCTATCGAGGTGGTTTCCTTTGCCGGTCAGGAACGGGAACCCGAACGCTACAGCCCCGATCGCGATTGGATGCCGCGCCTGGTGCTGCTGGCCCGCAACACCTACGTCTGGCTTGATCAGCTCAGCAAGCAATACGGCCGTCCTATCACCACCCTGCGCGACATCCCCGATGCCGAGCTTGACATCCTGGCCGCGCGCGGCATGACCGGCCTGTGGCTTATCGGCCTCTGGGAGCGTTCGCGGGCTTCACAACGGATCAAACAGATGACCGGCAATCCCGAGGCCGTTGCTTCGGCTTATTCCCTCTATGACTACGTCATCGCCGCCGATCTGGGCGGCCCCGAAGCGCTGGAGGACCTCAAACGCCGGGCCTGGCAACGGGGCATTCGCCTGGCCAGCGACATGGTACCCAACCACATGGCCATTGATTCGCGCTGGGTGATCGAGCATCCGGAGTGGTTTCTTTCGCTGCCCTATAGCCCCTTCCCCTCCTACACCTTCAACGGCCCCGACCTTTCCTCCGATCCACGCGTGGGCATTTTTCTGGAAGACCACTACTACGACCGCACCGATGCCGCCGTGGTCTTCAAACGTCTGGACCGCCGGACAGGCCAGGAACTGTACATCTATCACGGTAACGATGGCACCAGCATGCCCTGGAACGACACGGCCCAACTCAACTATCTCAAGCCCGAGGTACGCGAAGTGGTCATCCAGACCATCCTAAACGTGGCCCGCCAGTTCCCCATCATCCGCTTCGATGCCGCCATGACCCTGGCCAAACGCCACATCCAGCGGTTGTGGTTTCCCGAACCCGGCACCGGCGGCGCCATTCCCTCGCGCGCCGAACACGGCATGACCCGCGCCGAATTCGAGGCCGCCATGCCCAACGAGTTCTGGCGGGAAGTGGTGGATCGGGTGGCCGCCGAGGCCCCCGATACGCTGCTCCTGGCCGAAGCCTTTTGGCTGCTGGAAGGCTACTTCGTTCGCACATTGGGCATGCATCGCGTGTATAACAGTGCATTTATGCACATGTTGCGCGATGAAGATAACGCTAAATATCGACAACTGATTAAAAATACGCTCGAATTCGACCCGGAAATCCTCAAACGTTATGTCAACTTTATGAGCAATCCCGACGAGGAGACGGCGGCAGTTCAGTTCGGCACGGGCGATAAATACTTCGGCGTCGCCACGGTGATGGCCACCGTGCCCGGCCTGCCTATGTTCGGCCATGGTCAGTTCGAAGGCTTCCGCGAGAAATACGGCATGGAATATCGCCGGGCCTATTACGACGAAAAACCCGACCCCTGGTTGATCGAGCGACATATGCGCGAAATCGTGCCGTTGCTCAAACGCCGTTACCTCTTCGCCGAAGTGCGCGATTTCCTCCTGTACGATTTCTACACCCTGGAAGGTCAGGTGGACGAAAACGTGCTGGCCTACTCCAATCGCGCCGGAGACGAACGCAGCCTGGTGATCTATCATAACAAGTTCGCCAGCACGCGCGGTTGGATCCGCACATCGGCCGCCTATCTCGACAAGCGTGAGGGGCGACTGGTGCAGAAAACCCTGGGTGATGGTTTAGGACTGTCCGCTCAACCGAATCATTTCGTTATTTTTCGCGATCTGGTGACGGATTTGGAATACATCCGCTCGACTCAGGAACTGGTCGAAAAGGGCCTTTTTGTGCAACTCGATGCCTATCAGCGTTATGTTTTTCTCGATTTTCGCGAGGTCGTTGAAGATGAGAGCCATCCCTACGGCCAGTTAGCAGCCTATCTCGAAGGGCGTGGGGTACCCAGCATGGCCGAGGCCCTGCAGGAGCTCTTCCTGCAGCCCATCCACCGACCCTATCGTCAGCTCATCCAGGCCGCCAACTTCCGACGCCTGCTGGCCGCACGTCAACGGGCGCCGATGGCGCCGGAAACGGCGGAGCTCGAGCCGTTGCTCGCCGAGTTGAGCGCAACGATGGAAGCGTTTTTGGTTCAACTGGCGAGCTTTGCCGGCGCCCGCTCGACGGCGACCGTCGATGTAGGCATTCTGGCGCGGCGGGTGGCAGCCCTGAGCCAGGTCGAGACGGATCCGGCAACAGCCGATGTGACCGCCACGACGGTAGCCTCACCCCCGTCAACTCGCGCGGCGGCGCTGGCCGCTACGTTCCGTCGCCGCCTAGAGGCCGCCCTGAACCTGCCCGCCTGGGCGGCTGCCTTGGACACTCCGGCGGCCGCCTATCTGCGCAGTTACCTGGATGATGAGCCCTTGATCTGGCCGGTGCTTTTCGGCTGGCTTGGCCATGCCGACCTGGGTCGGGTCCTGGGCGAGGTTGATGCCGCGGCCCGCACGCGCAGCGGGTTCGATGAGTGGCTCCTGGCCCGTCTGCTGGGCCAGGCTCTGCGTGAGTTCGGCCTGACGGCCGAGGAAGCGGACCGCGCGATAGCCCTGATCAAGGTGCTGGTGAGCCATCAGGACTGGGAACGCTACACAGCCGCCGGCGAAGCCCCGGCCCGACGCCTGCTGGAAGACCTGCTGCGGGATGGCGATGTCCAGGCGTTCCTGCAGGTCAATCGCTACGGCGGTACGCTTTGGTACAACAAAGAGGCCTTTGCCGCCCTTCTCCAGGGCCTTTTTGCCGTTGCCGCCGTCCACGCCGCCGTCGCCGAGGCGCCGGAGCGCCTGGATGCCGCCTACGAGGTCATTGCGGCGCTTCAGGCCGCCGATGCGGCCTCCGGCTACAAGGTGGAGACCCTGCTCGAATCGGTCTAACACCCGGCCCCCTCCCGACCGCGACTCTCGGCAAAGCGCACGCCAGATGGGTCCACCCGCGCCAGCAGCTCGCCCACGGTCAAGCCCAACCGCGGGTGGACCCGGTCGGCGGCCAGATCCGCCAGAGGCACCAGGACAAAAGCCCGTTCATGCAACCGCGGATGAGGAATGGTGAGGCCGTAGCTGGTCAGCACCAGGTCATCGTAAAACAGGATGTCGAGATCGATGAGCCGCGGCCCATAGCGTGGACCGCCCTCCTCTCGTCCCATGGCCGTCTCGATGGCCTTGAGATGACGCAAAAGGGCGTGGGGCGGTAAATCGGTGCGCAGTTCGACGACCTGATTCAAGAAGCGGGGTTGCTCGCGCAGGCCCCAGGGTTCCGTTTCGTACATGGGTGATGTCTGCGCGACGACGCCCAAATCTCCCAACCGATGGATGGCTGCGGCCAGATTGGCCCTGCGATCGCCCAGATTCGACCCCAAAGCGATAAAAACGGTGGCCATTCAATACCCCTTGCTCGGATCGACACGATTAGGCAGGGGTTGCCCACGGGCGGCGGCATTGAGCATGTCGGCCAGGGCCGCCAACCGGCGCCGTTCCAAATCCTCGCCGCCGGCCATGCCCCCACGATGAGGGCTGAGCACGACGTTGTCGAGTTCGTGAAAAGGATAGGCCGACGGCGGCGTGTGTTTGCGTCCGGCTTCGTCGGCGGGATAGCGATACCATACGTCAAGCCCGGCGCCCAGCAGGTGCCCGTCGACCAGGGCCCGATAGAGAGCAGCCTCATCCACAATCGGACCCCGGCCGACGTTGACGAGAACGGCCCCGCGGGGGAGCAGGGCCAGCTCGCGGGCGCCGATAAGCCCCTTGGTCTCCGCCGTCAACGGCAGGGTGATGACGAGGACATGGGCCTGGGGCAGCAGGTCGGGCAGGGCGGCTGCCGGGAAGACGGTGGCGATGCCGTCGTCGACCGGCGCCGCCAGGTGGCGGCGGGTGGCCAACACGCGCATGTCCAAAGCCTGCAAGGCCCGTGCCACACGGCGGCCGATGGCCCCGTAGCCCAGGATCAGGGCTGTGCGCCCGGCCAGAATCAGTTGGGGTGGCGGCTCGTAGCGAGGGGTCCAATCGTGCTGCCGCAACAGCCGGTCCACCGGAACGACCCGCCGGCTCACGGCCAGAAGCAGGGCCAACGCCATCTCGGCGGTGGCCGCATCGTTGTGATGCAGGTTGTGCAGGGCAATGTGCGGGAACTCGGCCAGGAGGGCCAGGGTTTCTTCGGGTACGCCGGCAAAGGGGACGATGACGGCCCGCACACCGGGAAGGGCGAGCTGTTCTCGGGTCGGTCGGCCGCACACCAGGATGTCCACAGGCCCCGGCGGTCGTTCGGGACCTACGGTCAGATGGATGGTGGGGTCGAGCAAAGCCCGCAAAGCCTCCGGTTGCGGGAGAACGCCGGCATGACAGAAGTGGACCGCCAGTGCCATAGGAGAACACCCAGGATGGCCGGGGTCGTGTTCGGTCTTAGTTTTCGGCGGCGCTTATCCCCCACTCACGGCGCCATGCGGGTTTGGGTTGGCGCACAACCTTGCCGACCTGCACCTCCAGATCCTCCAGGTTCGCGGCCTCCTCACCCAGCAGCAGAGCAGCCAGGCGTCGGGGGTCTTCGGCCCAGAACCGGAGGATGGTGTTGATGACGTCCATCTGGTGGGTCAGTTGTTCCCGGTCGCCCGTCTCCCAGTAATGCCCATCGTCATGGACTTCGAGTTCGACGCCGTATGCCTCGAGCAGGCGCAGCAAGGTGCAGATGGCGATATGCCGTTCGGGACCGCCGAATTGGGTCTTGACGGAGAGAAGGTCGCTGGCGAGGTAATGACCGGGTTGGCCGTCGGGGGCGCTCCTATAGGCGATGAGGCGTCTGTCCCGACCAAAGGTCAAATAGAGGGTTTCGCAATCGGGCGGATTGACCACAATCCCACGCCAGCGATCGTCCACGGGCCGGCTCTCCCATGCCCGGTTGGAGTCCTCTCCATCGCTTCCGCGGTCGACCAGGATATCCATCGTGCCCACGATGCGCTCGTCGACAAGACGGTGAGGCCAGCCCCACTCCCGGCACGTTTCGCGCACGGCCATGGTCAGTTCGAACAGGCGATTCCTATCCCGCAGGACACCCCGATAGTGAATACAAATGCCCATGAGGGGACTCCTCTGGCCTAAGGCCGAACGCTGTTATCGCTTTCGACTTCGCCCCCACGGGCCTGCCAGGCGACGATACCACCCCGCAGGCTGCTGGCGCGGAAGCCGTTTTGGATGAGATAACCGGCTACACCATAGGAGCGGTTGCCGTGGGCGCAGACCACGATGATGGCGCGGTCTTTATCGAGTTCGTGCAGCCGGAAGGGAGTCTCGTTCATGGGGATGTGCAGGCTGCCGGGGATACGGACCTGTCGCCATTCCCAGGGTTCGCGGCAATCGAGGAGAAGGAGATCGGCGGCGTTGCCGTTGGCCCGCTGCGCCAGAAGCTCATCGACGTTGATTTCGGGCACAACAAGCTCCGGCTCTGCGGCCGAGGAAGGACGGGAAGGCGTGACAGCAGAGGCTTTTGCGCCCCTGTTGAAGGCTTGTTTGAGGGTATGCCACAGGCTCATCGGTGCAGCTCCAGGGGAGAATAGCGGTCCCACTATAGCACAGCCGGCACGGGTTGGCAACCGTGGGAGACGGTTCCGGAGTGTGTTGGCGCAAGAGGGCAGGCATAACGTTCAAACGTTCAAACGTTCTAACGTTCTAACGTTCTCACCAACAAAAGATAGAACCGAGTCAACCGTGGTGGGGAGGGTACCGGCCATGAGCCAACGCCGAACGCAGCGGTTGCCCAAACCGAGGAACCGTCTCCCGGTTACCGATTCCCCTCCGCTTTGCGCTACAATCGCAGCCATGAGCACGCCCATGCGTCGTCAGTACCTCGAATTGAAAAAACAGTACCCCGACGCCATCCTGTTCTTCCGGCTCGGCGACTTCTACGAAACCTTCGATGAAGACGCCCGCATCGTCGCCGAGGTGTGCGACATCGTCCTCACCAGCCGGCCCATTACGGCCGATCAGCGCGTGCCCCTGGCCGGAGTGCCCTGGCATAGCGTCGAAACCCACATCGCCCGCCTCATTCAGGCCGGTTACAAGGTGGCCATCTGCGAACAGGTGGGCGAGGTAGGCCGGGGCCTGGTTGAACGTGAGGTCGTGCGCGTGGTGACGCCGGGCACGCTGATCGAACCCGGCCTCCTGGATGAGCGGCGCAACAATTACCTGGTTGCCCTTGTCGCCCTCGGTGGCAAGAGCGAAAGCGATGTCCGGCGCCTCGGTCTGGCCTATGCCGACATCACCACCGGCGAATTTGCCGTCACCGAGCTCCAGGGCGAGGACGTGACGCGACGTGCCCTCGCCGAATTGGGACGGCTGGCGCCGGCCGAAGTCATTTTCCCCGATTCCGGCCCGCATCCCGACCGGTGGGCCGGCCATGAACTCAAGACCGTGTATTCCTCCTATCCCGGCTGGCGTTTCGAGGTGGAGACCGCCCGCCGGGCTTTGCTCGACTATTACGGCGTGTCCTCTTTGGCGGCCTTCGGCTGCGAAGGCCATCCGGCTGCCATCGCTGCTGCCGGCGGCCTTATCCAATACCTGCGCGAGACGCAGCGATCGACCCTCGGCCATCTGCAACCGTTGCATACCTACAGCACCGAGGGCTTCATGGTTCTGGATGCAGCCACCCGGCGCCATCTGGAACTTGTTGAGACCCTACGGGAGGGGCAAAGACAGGGTTCGCTGTTGAGCGTCCTCGACAAAACCCGCACCCCGATGGGAGGTCGTCTGTTGCGCCGACGGCTCACCCAGCCGTTGCTGGATATCGCCGCCATCAACCGGCGGCTCGATGCCGTGGAGGCCTGGGTGAAGGCCCCCATCGCTCGCGCCGAGCTGCGCGAGAAATTGCGGGGCATCGGCGATCTCGAACGGTGGACAAACCGCTGCACCCAAAACATCGCCACCCCCCGCGACCTGGTCGGATTGCGCCAGAGCCTGCGTCTGCTGCCGGAGATCAAGCGGATCGTGGCCGAGGCCGGGGCCGAACCGTCGACACCTACGCCCGGCGGCGAGCTCGATCCGGTTCCGGAAGCCCTGGCCTTGCTCGAAAGCGCCATCGCCGACGATCCTCCGGCCACCCTGCAGAACGGCGGCGTCATTCGTCCCGGTTACAGCGCCGAGCTGGATGCCATCGCCCTGGCCGCCCGCGATGCCCGTGCTTATATCGCCGGCCTGGAACGCCGTGAGCGCGAACGCACGGGCATCAAAAGCCTCAAGGTCGGATACAACCAAGTCTTCGGTTACTACCTCGAAGTCACCAAGGCCAATGCCCATCTGGTGCCGGCCGACTACATCCGCAAACAAACCCTGGCCAATGCCGAGCGCTACATCACGCCGGAACTCAAGGAATACGAGACCCTCATCCTCAATGCCCAGGAACGGCTGCTCGATCTGGAGACCCAGCTCTACCGTGGGGTCGTGAAGGCCATCGCCGATATGGCCCCGCGGTTGTTGGCCACGGCGGCCGCCCTGGCTGCCCTCGATGTCGATGCTACCCTGGCCGAGATCGCCGTAGACCGCCGCTATGTGCGGCCGGTCGTTAGCGATGACCTGGTCATCGCTATCAAGCGCGGACGTCATCCCGTGGTCGAGCTTTTACAGACGGACATCCCCTTTACGCCCAACGACACCTATCTCGACCCCGACGCCGCCCTCGTCATCCTCACCGGCCCCAACATGGGGGGCAAATCCACCTGGCTGCGCCAGACCGCCCTGATCGTGCTCATGGCCCAGATCGGCTCCTTTGTCCCCGCCGAGTCGGCCCATATCGGCCTGGTGGACCGCATTTTCACCCGGATCGGCGCCCAGGACGAACTGCATGCCGGGCAATCCACCTTCATGGTGGAAATGGTGGAAACGGCCACCATCCTCCATCATGCCACCCCTCGCTCGCTGATCATCCTCGACGAACTGGGCCGCGGGACCAGCACCTACGACGGCATGGCCATTGCCTGGGCGGTGATCGAGTACATCCACAGCCATCCACGGCTGCGCGCCCGCACCCTCTTCGCCACCCATTATCACGAGCTGACGGCCCTGGCCGAGCGCTTGCCTCACGTGGTCAACTACCATGTGGCCGTAGCCGAGCAAGGGGATGAGGTGGTTTTCCTGCACGAAATCCGCCCTGGCGGCGCCGATCGCTCCTATGGCATCCATGTCGCCCAATTGGCCGGGCTGCCTCGCCAGGTCATCAGCCGTGCTACCGAGATCATGCGCCAACTCGAACGCAACGGTGCCGCCGACGAGCTCCTGAGCCTGGAACCCACCGGCCCGGTCCAGTTGCCCCTCTTCGAGGAAGGGCCGGATCCCATCCGCCGGGAGCTCGAGCAGATCGACATCAACACCATGACGCCGCTGGAAGCCTTGAACTTCCTCTACGCGCTGCAACAGAAGGCGAAACGAAGGTGATGCTGCGCGTGCCGGCAACCTGGTTCGGCTGGGGGTGGCTGAGCATCCTGGTCTTGGTCGTGGCCTGCAGCCGCTCGGAACCGACTCCTGTTCTCACGGCCACTCCTACCTCCACCCCGATGCCTACGGCCACACCGACGCCCCTTCCGGCCATTCTGACCGTCCCCCTCCTTCGCTACGACGACCCCAACGCCGCCTTTTCCCTCCAGGTCCCGGCCGGCTGGGTGGTCGAAACCGTGCCCGGGGGCACCCGCTGGCGCCGTGATCCCGAAAGTCAATGGCAACTCACAGTCTATGCCCAGAACCTGCCCGAAGAAGTTGCCGCCGAATCCTTTCTCACCGGCATCATGACGAGCTTCGCGGCGGCGGCTACTGTGTTCGACCCCACAACCACCCGTCTCCGGCACGAAGTCGTCACCCTGGACGGCCACCGGCGGCTTGAGGCCGAAGGCCGTTTTCAGCCCGATGCCGCGCCCCTCCATCTCCTGGCCGAATTCTGGGCGGCCGATGGTCAGGTGCGCGGTCTGAGCCTGGCAGCGCCGACAGAAGCCTGGCCGGAGGTGGCGCCGCTGTGGACGCTGGTGCAACAAAGCCTCGTGTTCAACGCCGAGGCGGTGCCGGCCCCCTCTCTCTACCGGCATCCTACCGGTGCCTTCACCCTGACCGTTCCCATCGGCTGGGACCTCCTGGAGGAGGGCGAGAACACGGCCCTCTTCGCCGATGCGGCGGAGCTGGCCCAGTTTGCCGTCATGGTAACCGACTTCGGTCGTGGCCCCACCCCGCGCGACCTGCGGGCGACGCTGGCCGCCGCCGTGGCTGGAGTCGCAAACGAGGCCGAGTATCGGCTGCTGGCCGAAGAACAGCTCGCCTTTCACGAACGCCTGCTTCGCTTTGAGGTGCTCTCGCCTCTCGAGGGTCTGTACCGCAACGAGCTACGGGCGATCGGCAGCGGACCGTATCTCATCACCACCTCGTTTAGTGCACCGCCCCATGACTGGGAGCGCTACGAGGCGGCCTATGCCTTTTTCCGCCACACGCTCCGCCCGGCCCGTCCCCCGCTGGATGAGGCCCTGCAGGATGCCGATCCTCTGGCCGGTATCGAGGTCGGTCAGCCGCAGTTCTATCGCACCGTTTCCGGTCCTGCGCCGGTGCTGTGGGTGGCGGCGCCTATCCGGAACTACCGCACACGCCATCTGGATGATCTGACGGTTACGGTGCAGCTTTTCGATGCCGCCGGTCGCCTCCTTGGTGCCGAGTCCTGGCGTCAGCCCCAGGCCGTCATCGCCGCCGGCCAAACGGCTTATCTGACCGTCGCCATCCCGGCGACGAATGCTCCGGTGGCCGAGGTGACCGCCGTTGTCATCGAACCGCTCCTGGCCCGGGATACCCCAAACGAACCGCCGCCGTCCTGGGAGTTCGTGGACGGCACCACGGCAAGGACCGAAGACGGCGATGTGGTCCTGACGGCCACCCTGCGCAATCCGGGACCGGAAATCCGCCGGTTTATCTACGCCGTCGGCGTGCTCTATGATGCCGACGGGCGGTTCCTGTTTGCGCGGGGCGAAGTTCAACGCCTGCCCTATGCCACCCCGGCCGGCGCCGAGGTGGATGTGCGTATCGTCATCCCCGGTTTTACGCATGCCTATGCCGATTTCGCCGTCTTCGGCGAAGTCCCCTAACCCATCCGGACCCTGTCGCTTATGGACCCAACCGGCAAAGTAGCCTTGATTACCGGCGGCGCCGTGCGCGTGGGGCGCTCGATCACCCTGGCCCTGGCCCGTGCCGGCGCCCACGTCGTCATCAATTACCATCGTTCGGCGGCGGCCGCCGCCACAGCCCTGGGCGTGCAGGCCCTGACCGTGCAGGCCGATGTGGCCGACCCCGTGCAGGTCGAACAGATGGCCGCCCTCGTGAACGAACGCTTCGGCGGGGTGGACATCCTGGTCAACAGCGCTTCCCTTTTCCAGAAGACGCCCTTCCCCACCCAGGACCACACGGGATGGCACCGTGTCACGGCCATCAGCATCGACGGGCCTTACTACTGCACGAATGCCTTCGCCCCGGGCATGCTGGCCAAAGGAGCCGGCGCCATCGTCAACATCGTCGACCTCTCGGCCTGGGAGCCATGGCCGGGCTTTCTGGCCCATGGCGTCAGCAAAGCGGCGCTGCTGGCAATGACGCGGCAATTTGCCCTCGAGCTGGCGCCGGCCGTGCGGGTCAATGCCGTGGCGCCGGGGCCGGTGTTAGCCCCACCCGAGTATACGGCCGCTCAGATCGAGCGCATCCGTCAGCGCACCCTGCTCGAACGTTGGGGCACGCCGGAAGACGTGGCCGAAGCCGTGCTCTATTTCGTGCGGGCCGAGTACGTTACCGGGAATGTGCTCTTTGTGGATGGCGGCGAGCGTTTCGGGCATCGCAAACGGCGTCGCGAAGAATGAAGGAAAGACGGCGAACCTTCATCCCGGTTCTTTGCGTCCGAAACGGGCCGTTAGGATGTCCTGCAGTGTGGGGCGACCGATGGGTTGCAGCTCGTAACGCACCCGCTGATAAGGATGGCGGATGGTGATGAGGCGGGCCAGGTCAATGGGGGTGGCGATGAGGACGAGATCGCACGGCACCTGGTTGATGGTGGTCTCCAGGTCCCGCAATTGCGCCTCACCGTAACCCATGGCCGGCAAGACCGGGCCGGTAGAGGGGTATTGGGCAAAGGTCGTGGCGATTTCGTCCACGGCCCAGGGCCGGGGATCGATGATGGCAGCGGCGCCGAAACGCCGGGCCGCCACCACCCCGGCGCCGTAGGCCATCTCACCGTGGGTCAAGGTAGGCCCGTCTTCGATGACCAGGACACGCTTGCCCAGGATGGCCATCGGATCGTCCACAAAAATGGGCGAAGCGGCTTCGGCGATCTGGGCCTGAGGCGCCAGACGACGCACGTTCTGGCGGACGGTGGCAATGTCCTCGGCCGAGGCCGTATCGATTTTGTTGATGACGATGACATCGGCCATGCGCACATTCGCCTCGCCGGGCCAATAGCGCATCTCGTGGCCGGCGCGGTGGGGATCGACCACGGTGATCTGCAGGTCAGGACGGAAGAACGGCAGGTCGTTGTTACCGCCGTCCCAGAGGAGGATATCGGCTTCGGCCTCGGCCTGGGGTAGGATGCGTTCGTAGTCCACCCCGGCATAGACGACAAGCCCCCGGGCCAGGTGCGGTTCGTATTCCTCGCGCTCCTCGATGGTACAGCGAGAGGCGTCAAGGTCGGCGTAAGAAGCAAAGCGTTGGACGGCCTGCGCGACCAGGTCGCCGTAGGGCATCGGGTGGCGCACGACCACGACTCGATGTCCCAGCGCCCGCAGAATGTCGGTGACGTGGCGCGTGGTCTGGCTTTTGCCGCTGCCCGTGCGGGCGGCCGTAATCGCTACCACCGGCTTGCGGCTTGCGAGCATGGTTGCGCGTGTGCCCAGGAGCCGATAATCGGCACCCGCAGCCACCGCGCGCGCCGCCAAATGCATGACGTGCTCATGCGAGACATCGCTGTAGGCGAAAACCACCTCGTCGATCTGTTCGCGCGCGATGATGGCTTCCAATTCGGCCTCAGGTCGGATGGGGATACCGTGCGGATAGAGGGGGCCGGCCAATTCGGGCGGATAGAGGCGCTCGGCGATGTGCGGAATCTGGGTCGCCGTAAAGGCCACGACTTCATACCGTTCATCCCGGCGAAAGACCCTGTTGAAGTTGTGAAAATCCCGCCCGGCAGCCCCCAGGATGAGAACCCGTCGTCGGTGCTTCGCCATTGAAGACCTCCGTTAGCGATCGCGCAGACGGCAAGGCCGTTCACCCGGCTTCGGCCGGAGGAACCGGCCTCGTCCGCGGACGATAGGTGAAACGAGCCATGATCAGCCCCAAGAGATACAACACAAGGAGCGGAAGCATCACCACACTCATCGTGAACGGATCGGGCGTGGGGGTGATGATGGCGGCCAGAATGGCAATGACAACGATGGCATAGCGCCAGGTGCGCATAAGCTGGGCCGGTGTGACAACCCCCAGCCGGGCCAGAAGGGCGATGAACAACGGCAGTTCGAAAGCGATGCCCACCCACAACACGAAATTGGCCACAAACGACATGTAGTACCCGACCGAATACTCGGCTTTGAACAAATCCGTCAAAAATGTCTGCAAATAGCGCAAGGTGAAGGGCAACACGACCAACGTACAGAACGCCACACCGCCGGCAAATAAAACCAGGGCCAACGGCATGGTAATGAACAGCACGCGGCGTTCGGAAGGGGTCAGGCCGGGCACGATAAAGGCCAGGAGCTGATAGAGAATGACCGGCGTCGCCAGAATGGCGCCCAGGATAAGCGCTGCCTTGAAGTAGATGATGATGTTTTCGGTTGGCCGCAGCAGTTGCAACTGACTGCTGCCCTCCAGAGGGGCTACCAAAATCTCGAGAAAGCGCCGGGCAAACACCAGGCCCACGAGCATGCCCCCGATCAGGGCCAGGGTGGCCTTGATCAGACGATCGCGCAATTCGCGCAGGTGTTCGATAATGGGAGCGCGCAACTCATCCGTGCTCATGGCCCGTTTCGGTGGGAGACGAAGAAGCCGTTCTCGCGACCGACTCCGCGGCCTCAGGATCGGCCGAAGCGGCAGCCTGGCGAGCCTGCGTGATCCGGGTCATGGGATGGATACCGGGCTTGGAGGCCGATGGCGTCGTAGCCGAGGCAGGAGGTGGGGGCATCAACCCGCGACCGGACGCCGGTCTCTCCGGCGATGCCACCCGGTCGATGACGTTGCCGATCTGACGTACCGGGTTGAGTTCTTCCCGCAGCGCCTGGATTTCCTGCAAC
Source organism: Caldilineales bacterium (assembly GCA_037443945.1). Classification (GTDB taxonomy): domain Bacteria; phylum Chloroflexota; class Anaerolineae; order J102; family J102; genus SSF26. Next base: position 43,688 of record JBBINH010000004.1, on the reverse strand, counting down.
GGCTTGAGTTCCTCGGCGAATTCGCGGTTGAACTGGAAAATGACCACGCGCAACTGATAGACGATCTCACCCAACTGGCGCATGAGCCCGGGAAGGCGCTCCGGGCCGATGAAGATGAGCACCAGCAAGGCGATAAACACGATTTCGCCGAGACCGATATTGAACATAGGGTCACACCTGGGCCGAAGAAGCGCTCGCCGTTGTTGGCGTTTGCAGAAACTTGCGCAGCCCGGCGCCCTCACGCGCGGCGGCGCCGAGTACGCCGTTAACGAAACGGGGACTGGCATCAGAACCGAATAACTTGGCCAGCTCAACCGCTTCGTTGATCACGACCTTGAGGGGTGTTTGCTCAAAGCTCATTTCCCACAAGGCCATGCGGAGAATGTTGCGATCGATAACGGCGATTTGGGCCACGGGCCATTCCGGCGCGTAGCGAGCAATGATGGTATCCAGGGCCTTGAGGTGCTCGAGCACACCGTAGACGATCCGACGCGTAAAGTCGATCGTCTCGGCCGCCGGGGATGGATCGCATTCGGCAAACCGCTCCCGCAACACCCCATCCGGCGCGTGGTGGGCCAGATCGATCTCGAACAACGCCTGTAAAGCCAGTTGTCGAGCCAGTTGACGGGCCTTCATGGTTGGATACCTGTGTGCGCAGAAGCAACATCGGCAACAACCCCGGCCGGCACCCGCCTGTTCGGGACTGAGTGCCTATGGCGCTAAGGGGCTTACAAGACCATACCTCCGTCCACGGCAATGACCTGGCCGGTAATGAAGCCGGCTTCATCCGAGGCCAGGAAAGCCACAAGGGCGGCCACATCCTCGGGCGTGCCCAGACGGCGCAACGGGGTATGCTCAAGAATGGTCTCTTTCATCTGCTCGATCAGGCTTTGGGTCAGTTCGGTGGGCACGAAACCCGGCGCCACGGCATTCACGGTGATGTTGCGAGGGCCGATCTCCTTGGCCAGGCTCTTGGTCAGGCCGATCATCCCGGCTTTGGCGGCAGCATAGTTGCTCTGGCCGGCATTACCGGCAATCCCGGCCACGCTGGTGATGTTGATGATGCGACCACCGTTCTGCTTGAGCATGATGCGCGACGCCGCTTTGGCGCAGTTCCAGGCGCTCTTCAGATTCGTGGCGAGGACGAGATCCCAATCCTCTTCCTTCATCATCATGATCACGTTGTCACGGGTGATGCCGGCATTGTTGACGAGGATATCCAGCCGGCCGAACTGCTTTTGCGCCGTCTTGACCAATTCGGTGGCCTGGTCCAGGCGGCTGACATCGGCCTGTACGGCCACGGCCTGCCCGCCCGCCCCGATAATGGCGGCGACAACCTGCTCCGCTGCCTCGAAACGACGATGATAATTGACAACGACGGCGGCACCTTCGGCCGCCAACCTGTGGGCGATGGCGGCGCCGATTCCACGGGAGGCGCCGGTGACGAGGGCAACTTTGCCGGTGAGTCGGGTCATGCGCGAAGGATACTCCTGAACGAGAAGAGGAAACGACCGACCATGACGCTCTGGACGCCGTCCGATCCCGGACTTCTAAAAGACTACCCTACACGGCAACGGCTGTCAAACCACTTCGGTGGTCAGCCGCGCCGTCAGGGTCTGCACGTCCTCCCATGTCGCCACACCGGGAACGCCCCGCAGACGACGGTCGATGCGCTTGAGCAGACCGGCCAGCACGCCGCCCGGCCCGAATTCGTAGAAGGTGTCGTAACCCTGGGCGAGGAGATACTGCATCGAGGCCGTCCATTGTACCCGGCTTTGCAGTTGACCGATCAGTTCCTGGCGGATGGCCTCCACCGTCGTCAGCGGCCGCGCCGTGATGTTGGCGATCACAGGAAAACGCGGGGGACGAATAGGTGTGGCCATTACGGCGGCGGCAAATTCATCCTGGATCACACCCATCAACGGCGAATGGGCGGCAATGCTAACGGCCAGTCGCACGACCTTGCGGGCACCGGCCGCCTCGGCAGCCGCCATTGCCGCCACCAGAGCGGCTTCGTCGCCGGAAATGACCACCTGACCGGGGCAGTTGTCGTTGGCGATATGGACAAAACCACCGGTTTGGGCCCCGACTTCGCGACAGATGGCCTCGACCACAGGCGTATCGAGGGCGATGATGGCCGCCATACCGCCTGGCGCCTTCTGATCGGCCGCTTTCATCAACCGACCGCGCTCGCGCACCAGGCGAAGCGCATCGGCAAAGGTGAGCGCATCCGCCGCCACCAGAGCGCTGTACTCGCCCAGGCTATGACCGGCCGCGGCTGCCGCCGGTAACGGCCGGCCGATTTGCGCCTCGACGGCCCGCAGCGCGGCGATGCTGGCCGTCAGCAGGGCGGGCTGGGCGTTGTAGGTGTCGGTCAGCTCTTCTTCGGGTCCCTCGAAGCAGAGACGCGAAAGCGGAAAACCCAGCACCCCATCGGCCTGGGCAAAGACATCGGCAGCAGCAGAGGAATGGGCGACGAGATCGGCGCCCATCCCCACCTGTTGCGCACCTTGACCCGGAAAGAGCAGAACGGGTAAGGTCATGCTTCACTCCCCACACAGACCACACAACAAGGGAACGAGGCAGAATTGACCTCGTTCCCTTGTCAGCTCTCTAAAAGAGGTCGTTTGCGGTAAAGACGAGAGCCACGAAACCGGTCGGCGCCGCTTTGGTCGGCGATGTCAGGATTTACTGCGCTCCTCGATCTCGATGACCTCACGGCCGCGATAGGTCCCGCAATGGGGGCAGACCGTGTGCGGTGGCCGCAGTTGCTTGCAATGGGGGCATGAAACCAGATGGGGCCGAGATAGAGCATCGTGGGCACGCCGGCGATCGCGGCGTCCTTTGGACAGTTTGCGTTTGGGATGGGGTGTCATCGGGCGATTTCTCTCCGTTGGCTGGAAATGAGTAATTTGGTAATAAATCGTTAACGACTAATAAATGCGGTTACTACGCAATAATCGCAAAATTCGCACTGTACTACTCAGGATTACCAGTTGCCGAATAACCGCTGCAGGCCGGCCCAGCGGGCATCGATCTCCTCAAGGGCGCAGGTGCAGGATTCGTGATTGCGATTGACGCCGCAACTCGGGCACAAGCCGGCGCAGTCAGGACGGCAGACGGGGATCAAAGGCATGGCCAGCCAGATGGCCTGGCGTATGAGTTCGCTGAGGTCGAGAATGTGATGAGGGTCAATGACCAGAGCGGCGTCATCGCCCACGTCGGCCAAAGGTCGCCCTGTGACGATGTCGATACTGGGACGGAATTCTTCTTCGAACTCGATCTCGAGGACCGCTTCAAACATGTCAAGGCAACGCCCGCATTCGAGGAGAACACGGGTGGTGCCGCGAAATTGGGTCAGGACGGTGTCGCTGGTGCGAATGAAACGGACATGCCCGCTCAACGGCGTGGTGATATGAAAGGCTTCGTCCAGGCGATCCAATTCCGCCGCCGCTACGGTCACGTCGTACTCGCGCAGGCCGCCAACAGGCCCCTTGAGCAGGCCGGCGACGTTGAACTGAAGGTCGAAAAGCGAAGGGGTCAAGTCTACCATGGGTCGTATTGCCAAAGAGCGGAATCCGGTCACCTTGCGGCGGCAGTAAAAGTATAGTCAAGAAGAAAGAAAACCCCAAATGAGCAGGAGAATGCCAATGGCTCTTCCGGCGCGTGGGCCACTGCTCTCCCCGAAGCCAAAGATAGCACCCGCTGCCCTTCGCAAGCCCAAGCCGATGTGGCGCCCTTGGCGACCCTATCTTGACACCCACCGAACACCGCCCCTATACTCACAGCTATGGCGAGCCGTTTTCACCGGGCCCTAGCGGTGCTCATAGGCTTTTTGCTCCTCGCTCTGATGGGTTTTGTCGGACCGGGTCAGGCGCCTCTGGCAGCGCAAGGGGGGACCCCTTCCTTGCCCTCGGTCACCCTGACGCCCACGCAAGAAGAAACCGATGCCCTGGTTCAGGCCATTCTCGCCCGCATGACGCCGGCGCAGCGGGTGGGCCAGCTCTTTCTGGTCACCTTTGTCGGCGATGATCTGGACCCTAACAGCGATATCGCCCGCCTGGTGCGCGACTGGGAGGTAGGCGGGGTGGTCCTCCTGCCTGCCAACGAAAACTTCCGCAACGAGCCCGACCCCGATCCTGAATTCAAGACGGCGGCCGCCGTAGTACGGTTGACCAACGGCTTGCAGACGCTGGCCTTTCGCAATCTGGAGACACCCATCGTCCTCCCCGACGGCCGTCTCAATCCCGTTGTGGCCGGAAGCAACAGCATCCCCGGCCTACCCTTGTTCATCGCCGTCAACCAGGAAGGGGATGGCCCTCCCTACACGGCCTTGATCGGCGGGTTCACGCCTATCCCCAGCAATCTGGCCATCGGCGCTACCTGGCAACCTGAGTTTGCCCGCCAGATAGGGCATGTGGTCGGCGCCGAACTCGCCGCCGTGGGGGTGAATCTGTTGCTGGGCCCTTCGCTGGATGTTCTCGACAATCCCCGTCCCGAACTCAAGGGCTATCCCGGCACACGCACGTTCGGCGGCGATGCCTATTGGGTGGCACAGATGGGCAAGGCCTTTATCGCCGGCGTCCATGAAGGCTCCCAGGGGCGGGTGGCGACGGTAGCCAAGCATTTTCCCGGCCAGGGAAGCAGCGATCGTCGCCCCGATCGGGAAGTGGCGACGGTGCAAAAGCCTCTGCCGGCGCTGCAGCAAGTGGAGCTGGTGCCGTTTTACGCCGTGACGGTCGGGACAACGCCCACGGCGACGACCGATGCCCTGATGACGTCCCATGTGCGTTATAAGGGCTTTCAGGAAAACCCACGACAGCTTACCCCGCCCATCTCGTTGGCGCCCGAATTGCAAACCATTATGGGCGAATTTGCCGCCTGGCGGGCGGGCGGCGGTGTCCTTGTCTCCGATAGTCTGGGCGTGGGGGCACTGAAGCGCTATTACCAGGCCTACGAACCCGACCGCTTCCCCAACCGACGCGTGGCCCAGGAGGCTTTTCTGGCCGGTAATGATTTGCTGTTTCTGGCCCAGTTCGATCGCGACGGCATCTGGGCCCAGCAAATGGCCAATATGGCCGATACCATCGGCTACTTCCGCCAAAAGTACGAGGAGGATCCGGCCTTTCGCAGCCGTGTGGACGAAGCGGTTAGCCGTATCCTGCGGCTCAAGCTCAGGCTTTATCCCCAACTCAGTTGGGCCGAAACCCAGCGCGCTACCGACACGCTGCCGGCCGTTCTCAACAAGGGGGGCGACCTGGTGGCCCAGATCGCCCGCGCCGGTATCACGCTGATTTACCCCGGCGCTACCGAGCTGGCCGATCGCCTGCCCAGCGCACCGCTGGCCAGCGATCGCATCCTGATCTTCACCGATGATCGGCCGCTGCGCGAATGCCCATCCTGTCCGGCCATCCCGACGATACCCACCACGGCGTTGCAAGATATCATCTTGCGTCTCTACGGCCCGGCGGCGAGCGATCAGGTGCGCCCCGAATTCATCCACAGCGCCAGTTTTAGCGAACTGGATGCCCTCTTGCGCCAGGCCGAGGGGACGGAATCGCCTCCCCCCGAACATCAGCTCAGCCCAGAACGGTTTGCCGAACTGAGCGACCTTATCCACCGGGCCAATTGGATCGTCTTCGCCATGCAGGATGTCGATCAAGAGACATTGCCCAGCTCGGCGGCGCTGCGCCGTTTTCTCGACCAGCGGGTGGATATCCTGCGCGATAAAAACCTGGTCGTCTTCGCCTTCAATGCCCCCTACTTCCTCAGCGATACCGAGATCGGCAAGCTAACGGCCTATTACGGCCTCTACAGCAAGGTTCCGCCTTTTCTGGAGACGGCCGTGCGTGTTCTGTTCCGCGAGCTGACCCCTCCCGGCAAGGCTCCCGTCAGCATTGCCGGCATCAACTACGATCTGGGGCGCCAACTCGAGCCCGATCCCAATCAGCGTTTTCCCCTGACCCTGCTCCTGCCGACCGCCGATGGCAACGGTTGGGAGGAGACCAGTGCTACCGGCGGCACCCTCGACATTACGGTGGGCGATAGCGTCTTGGTCCGCGCCGGTCCGGTCAGAGACCGTAACGGTCACCCTGTGCCCGATGGCACCCTGGTCGAGTTTCGCTTCTTCGATCCTCAAGGTGGGATTGAGCTGCCGCGACGCCAGGTGCCTACCGTCAACGGCCTGGCCTCGGTGCCGCTGACCATCGAACGGACCGGGAGTTTGCAGCTCTCGGCCGTCGCCGGCGACGGCGCCGGTTCCGATGTCCTGTTGCTTACCGTCGGCGGGGAAGCAGGTGCCCTTGTCTCTACGGCCACGCCTACCGTGACGCCCACTCCCACAGACACTCCCGAACCCACGGCCACCCCCACACCGGAACCCACGGCCACGGCCACGCCCACGCCGACTTCGGAAGCGGCGCCCGCCGCTCAGGGGGGCGAGCGCCCCAGGGGCTTTCTGGGTGTCGGACAACGGGTCAATCTCGTTACCTTCCTTGTCGCCATACTCGCCATTGGCGTGGCTTTCTTTTTGTACTATCTGCTGATTATGGACCGTCGGTACGCACCCACTACGCTGCTGCGCCATGGGTTATGGATGGCCAGCGGCGCTCTCGTCTTCTATCTGCTTTATGCCGTGGGTTGGTTACCGGGAAGTGCGTTCCTACACGAGCGCATGGGCATCGTTGGTGTCTTGTTATTGACGCTTGTGGGCAGTCTCGTCTCTCTCCTAGGTGGAACGCGTTTCGATAATCGGTAGCACAGATGCCTGAATTGTGGTATGCTTAGCCCGTAAGATGTCCTTGAGTCCCTGCAATACGGTGTGAGCGCCTATGAGTATCGGCCTGGTTTCCCCACGCCTTGGCTTCTGGCAACGGTTATGTGCCCGGAGCCAAACCCGTGCCGCCCGCGGCGGTCCGGTGGCGGAACCCGTTCCGATTTACACGGCCACCAACGCCATCGAAGCCGATCTGGTTATGGCCCTCCTGCACAGCGAAGGTCTGCCTGCTTTTACCACCGGTGCCACGCTCAACCAGACCTATGGCATGGTCGTGGGGGCATTGGCCGAGGTCAAGATCTGGGTACCGGCCCCCCTGGTCGCACAGGCGCAACAGGTCATTATGACCCGACATCTCCGGAGTGAGGATGCTGCCTGCTTGTCAAGCTCTTAACTGTTTTTTAGCTTTGTATCATAAAGCCCGTGATCCGGATCATAGTGTCGGCCCTACTTCGTCGTTATACTGCGCATAATCGCTTTGTCTTCATGCTAACGGACTTTTCCGCCGCCTAAGGAGTTGTCCATGATCGAAAATGCTGTCGTTCAACCCCGGATTGCCGCCCGCAATCCCAACAAACAGATCAAATTCATCATCGCCACCCTGGTCATCCTGGCCCTGATCGCTGTGCTCATCGTCACCACCATTCGCAGCACCGGAGCCTATTACCTGACGGTAGACGAGATTACCGCCCGGTCGCACGAGCTGATCGGCAAGAAGGTCCGGATGTCCGGCGCCGTGGTGCACGATAGCGAACGTTGGGATGCGGCGAACCTGATGTTGTCCTTCGAGCTGGCCGGCACGGACGGCAATCGCATCCCTGTGAGCTTTCACGGCAGCCGCCCCAGCAATTTCGGCCGTGCTACGGAGGCCATTGTCGAAGGGGAACTGCAGCCCGATGGCGTCTTCCGGGCCGATACCCTCATGCTGAAATGTCCTTCGCGCTACGAAGAAGCGCCGGAAGTTACCGAATTCAAGGCCATTAACTGAATGCCTGCGATAGAAGTCCCCGGCGATGCCCGAAGCGAAGACGGTCACGCCTGCTATGCCTGCCATGACGGGTAGGGACTTCGTTCGAGATTAGCAGTAAACGCAATTTCTTGGCAAGGGGACCGGAGTGGGCCGGTCCCCTTCCGTTCCAATCGTCTGTGTTGTTTATGCCCCAACCTCCACGTTTCGGCTTTACTCGCCTCGTGACCCGGTGGTTCGGTATTGGGATAGGGGTGTTCCTGCTTTTGTTGGCGGCGCCGTGGGCTCTTTCCGCCCAGGCGCCCGACCCGAACCTGCCGCGCGGGGCTGCCTATCGCGGAGCGCGTATCTTCAGCGAACGTTGTGTGCGGTGTCATGGTCCCCTGGGCAAAGGCGATGGCCCTATGGCGGCCCAGGTGCCCGTGCGCATAGCCGATTTCACCGATCCCGCCTTTGCCGAAAACCGCAGCCCCCAGGCCATTTTTGACGTGATCCGCAACGGTCGCATCGAGAACCTGATGCCGCCATGGAAAGATACCCTCAGCGAAGACGAGATCTGGGATGCAACGGCTTTTGTCTGGAGCCTGCATCTGGGCGACATGGACTTCAATGCGTCCGCCGTCCAGTATCAGAGCCTTTGCGCCACCTGCCACGGCGCTCAAGGCGAGGGCAATGCCCAGACGCCGGCCCTGGCCCAGGCCCGTTGGCTGGCTGCCACCGAAGCCGAATGGCGGACGGCCGCTTCCGGTCCTGACCACCCCACCCTGCCCTCTGCCGACGCCGAGGCTTTACGCCAGGCCATCACCTTCGCCCGCAGTTTTAGCCTGGGCTTCAACCTGACCCAGGCCAAGGCGGAAGGCGACGGCCGTTTGAACGTGCTGGTGCGCAACGGGACGACCGGGGCCATCCTGGCCGGAGCCGTTGTCGATCTCCTCATTTTCGAGGGTACCACCCTGATCCAACAACGCCGGGCTACGGCCGATACCGAGGGGGTAGCCCGCTTTGAAGGACTCCCCACCGGGACATCCTGGGCTTTTGTCGCCACGACCACTCACAATGCAATCCCCTTCGAAAGCGAGCTGCTGCAGTTCGAGCCCGGCCAAAGCGGCCTAGAAGCCCCGTTGGCGGTCTATGAGCCGGGCGCCCGACCGGAGGACTTGCGCATCATGCGCGGCCATTGGGTTCTCAGCCTCGAAGACATGAGTGCCCTGGATGTGGGCGAGCTATATGCCTTTGTCAATACCAGCGATCGCGTCTACACGGGTGAGCTCGATGCCAACGGCCATCGCGTTGTCCTGACGTTGGAGTTGCCCCCCGGCGCCACCAACATCGGCGTCGAAGGCGATAGTGAGGGCGTGCGCTTTATCCGTTTGGGCAACCGAGTGATCGATACCCTGCCGTTCCCGCCGGGGCAGCGCCAGATCTTGCTACGCTACAGCCTGCCCGTGCAGGATGGTGCCGTCGCCTTGGGGCATCCCATCGGCTATCCGGTGGACAATTTGAACCTGTTGGCCCCGGATATCGGCATCCGCATCGAGGCGAACGATTGGTTGCGCCGCGAGCCGCTGAAAACACCGAGTGGCGATTATCTCAATTTCGTGTTGACCAATCTGCCGGCCGGGAGCGCGCCCCAGGCACGCCTATCCAACATCAGCGTTGCGCAGGTGATGGCCTCGCAGATGACCAACTCGCAACAGATCATCGATCCCAATGCCCAACCCGGCCTTTCCGGCCTGCCCTGGCTGCCCATCGTCCTGGCGGTGATGGCCCTCCTCCTGTTCGGCGGCGGCACCTTCGTTTTGGCGCGACGTCAGCAAGCGCGGATGGCCCTCTTGCCCGCCCTGCGCGAGCAGCAAAAACAGGCGCTTCTCCACGCGATTGCCGAGCTCGATAACCGGTTCGAGGCCGGCGAACTCACCGAAGCCGCCTATCAGACACAACGGCGGTTGCTCAAAGCCCGGTTGATCACCTTGATGCGGGACGAAGGCTAGGCGATGGCGCTCATCGAAATCGAGGGCCTGGAAAAGGCATTCGGACGGCATCGCGTGCTGCGTGGGGTCCATCTGGCCATCGAGGCAGGTTCGTCGCTTGTCCTCTTCGGACCGAACGGCGCCGGCAAGACCACCCTGCTGCGGATTCTGGCCACGCTGAGCCGGCCTTCGGCCGGATCCGTACGCGTGGCCGGGGTCGAAATCCGGGCCAATCCCGAAGGCATCCGCCGCTACCTGGGCCTGGTTGCTCATATGCCGCTGCTGTACGATGACCTCTCGGCCTGGGAAAACCTGCGCTTTTATGCCCGACTGTATGGGGTGGAGCGTCCCGAAGCGCGCATTCAGGAGCTGCTGGAACGAGTCGGCCTGTGGCCGCGACGCAAAGAGCTGGTGCGCACCTTTTCGCGGGGCATGGTACAACGGCTGGCCATTGCCCGCGCCCTGGTGCACAACCCGCCTATCCTCTTGCTCGACGAGCCCGATACCGGTCTGGACCCTCAGGCGGCCGAGATGATGACGACGTTGCTGCGCGAGGTGGGGGGCAACGCCCGCACCGTGCTCATGACCACGCATCATCTGGAACGAGGTCTGGCGCTGGCCGACCGTGTACTCATCCTGGCCGGGGGCAGGATTGTCTTTGATGCCGAGGCCACGGCCGTTTCCTACAGCGACCTGCGCCCCCTCTACGATCGCTATGTAGCAGGAGGGGTAGATCGCTATGTAGCAGGAGGGGTATGAAGCGCTATTTGCAGGTCATTGCCGCCATATGGTGGAAGGATGTGCGCGTCGAGTTGCGCAGTAAGGACATCTTCACCGGCATGGCCGTTTTTGCCGCTCTGGCTTTGCTCATCCTCAATTTTGCCTTCGAGCTACGGGTGCCCGACAAACGCATGGTCGTACCCGGCGTCTTGTGGGTGACGGTGGCCTTTGCTTCGGTGTTGGGGCTGGGGCGCGCTTTTATCAGCGAAAAAGATCGCGGCAGCCTGGCGGGTCTCTTGCTGGCGCCCGTGGACCGCAGCGCCGTCTACTGCGGCAAAATGTTAGCCAATCTTGTGTTTATCCTGGTGGTTGAGCTATTCGTTTTGCCGCTGATCGTACTTTTCTTTAATGTTAGCCTTATCAGCCTACCCTTGTTGCTAGTGGTGGCACTGGGTACAATAGGACTTGCCGTAGTCGGCACCATCTTCTCGGCACTAACGGTCAATACCCGCGCTCGCGAGGTGCTTTTGCCGATTTTATTGTTTCCGATTATTTTGCCGGTTCTTGTCAGCGGAATCCGTATGACTATAGGTTTACTCGAAGGCGATCCATTGAGTAAACTCGGCAACTGGCTGCAGCTTTTGCTTATTTTCGACATTCTCTATCTGGCCATTGCTTTTCTCACGTTCGATTACGTTGTGGAAGAATGATCTATCAGGAGAAGGTTCTATGCTGTCTCACCGTGTCCTTACCGTCCTCAATCTGGCTGCGGCCGTGAGCATGGTCGGCGCCATCTATATGGCGCTCGTCCAAGCACCTTCGGCCATCAATCTAACCGAGACCGAGCGTTGGGCGCAGCGGATCATCTACTTTCATGTGCCTACGGCCTGGCTGAGCATGCTGGCCTTTTTCGTCACCTTTGTAGCGGCCATCCTCTATCTGGTGCGACCGCAGCCGCGCTGGGACATTCTGGCGCGCTGTTCGGCCGAATTGGGTGTGGCTTTTACCATTGCCGCCACGGCCAGCGGTTCGATTTGGGCCAAGCCGGCCTGGAACACCTGGTGGACCTGGGATCCGCGCTTGACGACCTACACCATCGTGCTGTTGCTCTACATCGCCTACTTCATGCTGCGGGGCGCTATCGAGGAACCGGAACGACGGGCGCGGTTTGCCTCGGTGTACAGCATCTTCGCTTTCGTCAGTGTCCCCATTACCTTCATGTCCATTCGTTGGTGGAACACCATCCATCCCGTCATCCTCGATCCGAACGAGGACTTCGGGCTGGGACCGGGGATGACGTTGGCATTTGTGTTCTGTATCGTGGCCTTCACCGTGCTTTATGTCGCCCTGCTGGCCAATCGGCTCCGGCTGGAGTACACCATCGAACGGGTGGCCGCCCTGCGAGCACGGCTGTTGACCTGATCCCTTTGCGCAAACGGAGGTTTTGCCATCATGCCGTATCTGGTTGCTGCTTATGTTGTTATCTGGCTGATCATCTTCATCTTCATCTTGACGATGAACCGACGCCTCAGCGCCCTGAACGACGAGCTGACGGCGCTGGAGGATGCCCTCCGGCACCGGGAAAGCCGTTGAGATGTTCAGGTAAGCAATCCCCTCTCATGCCCGTCTAACGAATAGTGACGGTATACGAAACGGTTCCTACGGAGGTTGCCTTGACAACGATTCGTGCCCGAACGACCTTTTTCCATGCCCTGGCGCTCGTGCTCGGTTTTGCGACCGTGTTCACGCTCCTGGGAGCTTCGATTGGCCTTCTGGGTGGTTATGTGCTCTACGATTTGCTGCCCCTCATCGTGCGCGTGGGGACGGTCCTGCTCTTTGTCTTTGCCCTGCGCGTAGCCCATCTGCACCTGAAGTCCTGGCAATGGGCTTTGGTGGCGTTGGGGGCAGGTGGACTTAGCTATCAGCTTGCGCTGTTTGAGAGCGACGAGGCGACCCGGATTGCCGGTGGAGTTTTTGTCGGTCTGATCGTGCTGGCAGCCGCCGATTGGGACCGGCCGGCGCTGGCCATGCTGACGCTGGTCATCGCCGGCCTGAGCTGGTTGACCAGTGACCTTCTCACGAATCCGGCCTTACGCCTGGGGGAAACGCTGCTCGTCGGATTGGTGGTGTACGGAGGCTATCGGACCCATGTTTTTGAGCAGGAGCTGCGGTTAGGGAACATCGGAGGGCCGCCGCAAAAGGTTTCGTATGCCCGGAGTGCGCTGGTGGGTGTCATTTTTGCCGCCGGTTGGACGCCATGTGTGGGGCCGATTCTGGCCGGCATCCTCCTGTTGGCCTCACAAACCCAAACAGTGGGCCAGGGTGCTCTGCTGTTGGCGAGCTATTCGCTGGGTTTGGGCATCCCCTTCCTTGTGGCCGGAGCGCTATTCTCCCGACTCATGGTCTATTTGCCCCGTTTTTATCGCTTTTTACCCGTTGTGAGTGTGCTCAGCGGTGCCTTCCTCTTTCTGATCGGCATCCTCATGTTCACCGATAGCCTGGCACGGCTGGCCGGTCTGGGATCGTTCCTCAACATCGAGTCGGGCCTGATGCCGGCATCGGCAACCGATATCACCCTTTTGCTGGCCTTTGTGGCCGGCGTGCTCTCGTTCCTTTCGCCGTGTGTGCTGCCGCTGGTCCCGGCCTATCTGGGCTATCTGAGCGGCGCTGCCTTGAGCAGCCGTAGCGGAACGGACCGCAGTCCCTCCCTTGGGTCGGTAGCGGTTGAAGTTTGAAGAATCGCGAAGCCCATGAAACGACGTCATCAGGCATGGCTGTTGCTGGCCTCGGGTCTCCTTATCGGGGGCGTAGCCCTTGTTCTGGCCTGGCGGGCGCAGAGAGGCGCGGCCCTACCGCCCACGGCCCTGGTGGCCGAGGCCGGGGTGTATCCTGTGACCAGCCTCCTGGCGGTGAACAACGCCGCCGCCCAACCCGATGCCGGTCATCCGGCCCCCGATTTCATCATCCATCTGCCCGACGGATCTTCCACCTCGCTGGCAGCCTATCGAGGCCAACCGGTCGTCATCAATTTTTGGGCCACCTGGTGTCCACCGTGCCGAGAGGAAATGCCGGAGCTGGCCAAGGCTTATGCCCGCTATCGCGATCAAGGCCTGGTTGTTTTGGCCATCAACGACGCCGAGGCCCACGACCAGGTAGCCGCTTTCATGCAAGAATTCGGGTTGAGCCTACCTGTGATCATCGACCCCCAGGGCGAAGTCATGCGGGCCTATAAGACGAACGCCTTGCCTTCGACGTTCTTTATCGACCGCCGCGGGATCGTGCGGGTCCGTTGGATCGGCATCCTCACACCCGACATTTTGGAGCAACACCTGCGCACGATCCTATGAGACGAATGATTCTGTACACGCGGCCGGGATGCCATTTGTGCGAAGAGGCCGAACACCTGCTGGCTACGCTGGCCGCCGATTTCGGCTGGGAGATCGAGGCGCAGGACATCACGGCCGATCCGATCCTATGGGAACGATTTCAGTATTCGGTACCGGTCGTGGCCGTGGACGATAGGGTGCTGTTGTATCCTCCCATCACGAGCGAACGACTCCTAGACGTTCTGGCGGAGGCAAGCCGATGAAGCCGGAAGAACTGGAAAGCGGGGGGTCCATCCTAATCGGCATAACCGATGCGTTTGTGGCTGCCGGCAGCCGTTTTGTGGCGTTTCTGAGTCGGCATTGGCTGGGACTGCTCAATGTGGTGTTCTTGCTCTACGTGGGACTGCCCTTTTTGGCCCCGGCGTTCATGCGTTTAGGCGCCACGACACCGGCGCGGGTTATCTATACGATTTACCTGCCCTTCTGCCACCAGTTGCCGGAACGATCGTATTTCCTTTTCGGCAGATCACCGATCTACAGCCTGGAGGAACTTCAGGCCGACGGCGTGGCTACGGGAAACATCTTCCAACGACGTTGGTACGTTGGCGACGCAGAACACGGCTACAAGGTGGCCCTATGTGAACGCGACCTGGCCATCTACGGCAGTATGTTCCTCCTCGGAACCCTGCTGGCCGTGCGGCGTTGGCGTCTGCCGCGCTTACGGTGGTTCTGGTATGTGCTAATCGCCGTTGTCCCCATCGGCCTGGATGGCGGCACCCAGCTTATCGGCCTGCGCGAGAGCAACTGGTGGCTGCGCACCGTGACCGGTGCACTCTTCGGCGCCGGCACGTTGTGGTTTGTCTATCCCTATCTGAACGAGGCCTTCGCCAACCCACCCAAACGGGATTGATCAGAAAAAAAACCGCCTGCCTCGCCCTCTGGGAACCGAATCCACTTGGACATAGCAAGCGGGCGAACATCCCGGTTCAGCGGCGGGCTGCGCGGCGGACTACTGCAACCGGTTGTTGTGCGAATGCAGTTGTCCTGTTGCCGAGGAACGCCGGGAACGCAGCGGGAGGCCGTCTTCATCGGCGCACATAGCGCAGGTGAGTGGCGGCTTGATCCTCAATGACTCTGTCAATGCGAAACTGCGGCAATGGTTCGTGCAGGTTCTCAAAGAGACGCCGCCCGCCGCCGAACAACACAGGCACCAACGCGATTTCCAGTTCGTCAACCACACCCAGGTTCAGGTACTGTTGGATCACATCCGCGCCGCCAGAAATGCGGATGTCCCGCTCGCCTGCCGCTTCCTGCGCCAGCTCAAGGGCGCGTTGCGGACCGTCGTTGACAAAGTAGAACGTTGTTCCGCCCGGACGACCCCAAGGCCGGCGCCGCTCGTGGGTTAGGACATAGACAGGTGTGTGAAACGGTGCCTCCTCAGGCCATCCGCGCTCGCCACCTTCGAACATGCGCTTGCCCATGATATGGGCGCCGGTGCGTTCGAAGGTGTGGCGAATCATGTCGTTGACGGGGCCGGTCTCACCGCCGGGCCCGATCTTGAGCTTTTCCCGCAGATACTGTTGGTTGAGAGCCCAAGCCATCAGCGCACCCCATTTCGCACCCCAGTTCTTGTATTCCGGGTCGCCAAAATGGGCCATATCCATGCCTTCTGGTGCCATGTAGCCATCGAGGCTGAGGGCAATGTTGACAAATACCTTGCTCATGATGCTCCTATCCTGTGTGCGAATGGGGGCCTAATGCCCGGGCGTTCGGCCGCAGAACCGCGCAACCGCCGAACGCACAGGGTGACTGCAACAACGAGTTCGGAGGCCCGCACATCATAAGCCTCCGATTGGCTTGATGAAGAAGCGGACCCGTTCGACCTCACGAAATCCAATCGCTTCATGGGCACGCGCAGCCTCTATGTTGTCCAGAAGCGAGTCCGATCCAAGTTCACGGTAGCCGCGCTCGGCCGCCCACCGAGCCGCCGCCTCGATGAGTCGCCGGCCGATGCCACGACGCCGAAAGGGCTCCTCGACGAACCACCCTTCAAGGAACGGTGCGGGCGATGTTGACGCGCCGGGGACGTAGGCCCGCAGAGAGATCTCGGCGAAACCAATAGCCCAACCATTAACTATCGCGGCTCAGCGCATCCATCACGGCCACGGCGGCGATCTGAACAATGTCGTTCACATCGTCACCGGTTTGCATGACGTGCACCGGAGCGCCGATGCCCAGCAGGATCGGGCCGATGGCTTTGGCCTTGCCCAAACGCGCCAGCAACTTATAGGCGATGTTTGCCGATTCCAGCGAGGGGAAGACCAGCACATTGGCATCTTTGACCGCGCTGAAGGGATAGCGCTCTTCGATGATCGAGGGCACAACGGCCGTATCGGCCTGCATTTCGCCATCCACGATCAGGTCCGGGCGGCGCGCTTTGACCAATTCCACGGCGCGGCGCACCTTTTCGGAAAGTGGGTGCGGCGTGGAGCCGAAGTTCGAGAAGGAGAGGAAGGCGATGCGCGGTTCCACTTCCAGTTGGCGGGCGAAATCGGCCGCCAGGCAGGCGATCTCGGCCAGGTCCTCGCTGGTGGGATCGATGTTCACCGTGGCATCGGTGAAGAAGTAGACGCGGTCATCCACAATCATCAGGTAAACGCCGGCGGCACGCGTCGCCTCCGGTTTCGTGTGGTGGATCTGCAAGGCTGGGCGGATCACTTCCGGATATTCGTAGGTCAAGCCGCTGATGAAGGCGTCGGCATCGCCCATTTTGACCATCATGGCGCCGAAGACGTTCGCTTCGCGGATGCGTTTGCGCGCCATTTGCAAGGTCATGCCCTTGCGCTGACGCAGTTCATAATAGGCCTGGGCATAGGCCTCCAGGCGCAGGAAGGTGGCGGGATCGACGATCTCCAGAGCACAATCCAACCCCAGCGTCTGGAGGCGTTCTTCGATCACCGCTTTGCGGCCGATGAGCACGGGGATGCCGATGCCTTCTTCTTGGATGATGGCCGCGGCGCGGAGCACTTTGCTTTCTTCGCCTTCAGCAAAGGCGATGCGTTTCTTGCCGCCGGCGGCTTTGGCCTTGTTCATGATAAAGTGACGCACCTGCTCGCCTTTGCCCAGACGATAGGCCAGCTGCTCACGGTATTCGTCAATATCGATCTTCTTGCGGGCAACGCCGCTTTCCATCGCCGCTTGGGCCACCGCCGGGGCCTCCCAGAGTAAGACGCGCGGATCGAGCGGCTTGGGGATGATATAGTCCGGGCCGAATTTCAGGCTCTCTAGTCCGTAGGCACGCAGCACCGAATCGGGCACATCTTCTTTGGCCAGCGCGGCCAGGGCGCGGGAAGCGGCCATCTTCATCTCTTCGTTGATGGCGCGGGCGCGCACATCCAGGGCGCCGCGGAAGATGAAGGGGAAGCCCAGCACGTTGTTGACCTGGTTCGGGTAATCCGAGCGCCCGGTGGCGATGATCACATCCGGCCGAGCTTCGCGCGCCAGCTCGGGGCGGATCTCCGGATCCGGATTGGCCATGGCGAAGATGATCGGTCGTTCGGCCATGGTTTTGACCATTTCCGGGGTGAGCACGTTGGCGACCGAAAGGCCGTAGAACACATCGGCGCCGCGCACGGCATCAGCCAGGGTGCGGGCATCGGTTTCCACGGCGAAGCGCTCCTTATAGGGGTTCATCCCCTCCTTGCGCCCTTTATAGACGACTCCTTTGCTATCTACGAGCATGATGTTTTCCCGCCGTACTCCCCAGCGAATGGCCAATTCGGCGCAGGAGATGGCCGAAGCACCGGCGCCGGAAATGGCGATGCGGATCTCATCATGCCGTTTTCCGACCAGTTCCAGGGCATTGGCCAGGGCGGCGGCGGAGATGATCGCCGTGCCATGCTGATCATCGTGGAAGACGGGGATATCGAGCATCTCCTTGAGCTTTTCTTCGATATAGAAGCACTCCGGGGCTTTGATATCTTCCAGGTTGATGCCGCCGAAGGTGGGAGCAATGGCCGCTACCACGCGGATCAGCTCATCCGGATCGTGGGTGTTGACTTCGATATCGAAGACATCTACATCGGCAAATTTCTTGAAGAGCACGGCTTTGCCTTCCATCACCGGTTTGCTGGCCAGCGCGCCGCGATCTCCCAAGCCGAGGATGGCCGTGCCATTTGAGATGACGGCTACCAGATTGCCTTTGGCCGTGTATTCGTAGGCCAGTTCCGGGTCTTTTTCGATCTCAAGCACCGGCTCGGCGACTCCCGGCGAATAGGCCAGGCTGAGATCGCGTTGGGTATCCATCGGTTTGGTGGGGATGATGGCCAGCTTGCCGGGCTTGCCTTTTAGGCGGTGATATTCCAGTGCATCTTCTCGGGTGATACGCGCCATACGGGCCTCCTGTGAAAAAGCAAAAAATGACTCCTCTGCAAAAACCTGCACCTGACCAACACAAAGCCAGACGTCGGCGCAGTGCCAAAGTCCGAAACGCCCGGACCAGAGCAGAAACAAAAGAAAAAATGCTCCCTTCTCCGGTCCCTTGTCGGCGATTTGCGCTCGCTTTCGACCCTTTCGTTACTTGTCCACCCCCTAGCCGAGCCTGTAAGTAACGGTGAATCCCCCGCACGTTGATCACGGCGGCCGAACCGATCACCATGCAGGCCACGCGGAAGCGCCCGCGCACCGGCAATTTACCGGCCGGAAAGGGATGTTTCAGACTCCGCACGGTGGCCTCAATCGCCGCCCGGAGATTGCGCCCTTCGGTTTGCCGACGCACGCGACGCAACCGTTGCGCTCGCCGCCAATCTTCCGGCGTGGAGGACAGACGCATCAGCATTCCCGGTCGGTGGGCGCAGGTTTGAACGTTTCAACGTTTGACCGGCACATGCGGCCGCGAAGGCACATCGGCATACAGTACGCCGAACCGCTCTTCGTCCGGCCGACAGAAGCATTCTTGATAAAGCTCTCTGCCCAGGAATTGCGTAGCCGATTGCGCAACACGTCGGGCAATTCATCCACATGGCCGGTGAGCGGGATTGGCAGGTGACGGGTGTTCTTCCTAAGCATGGTACTCCTCCAAGTGGGTTGGCGGCATTATATCCAACTTTGCTGATTTTGAGGAGGGTACAAAGAGGTGTGAGGGTCGTTTTTGCAGTGGAGTCCAGTATACGGACTCCGTTTTCCACTCCTCTCCGGGGGTGACTTTTGCGGCGTCGATTCAGGTATCATGAGACAAACGACCCACGTCATGTGCTATTCCCGCGTAGGGTTCTTCCTTCAACATACCGGCTGCCCCTCTCGCACCAGCACACTCTGGAACCGAGTCCATTTTGCGACACACTCTGAGGGTATATCTAAACCTCATGCTGGCGCAGGAGCCCTCTCCGTCAGGATCAGATTAACAACGGGAAGCGCTCTCAATTCCAATCTTGACAGATCAATGATCTTGCTGGCATTTTCAATCTCAACCCCGATGACGCGGTTATGCTCGTCGAAGTCCAATACAACTCCCGGCGCAACTTCTTCAGATTCAGTGCTTATCCCTTCAACAAGTTTGATATACAACATGTCTGTTTCAGGATAGTATTCGAAAATCATCTGTCCATCTCCTCATCAAGGGTTGAAACGACGGTCGAAGAAAGCGTTATGCACGGTCTCCCCGTCCGGTTCCATGACGATTCGCAAGTACTTGTCCATCTCAGCAATGTACCCCCAATGACGAATGCGCCCATTGGGCTGTACCTCAGTGCGGATAGGATTGTTAAGGACATGCTCAATCCATTCCATTTTGAGATAAGGACGACGAGCCATGACGCTTGTTCTGAAGTAAGCCGTAGTTTTCATTATCTGAATTGACTTCTAGTATAGCCGCCTAACCATTGATGATGCGAACTCGGTTTTCCACTCCGCATAGCACCCCTACAGGGGTAATTTTTCGACATTGATTCAGATACAATGGGACAAACGGCCCACATCATGCGCTATTCTCGCGTAAGGTTCTTCCTTTGTCAACGAGACTCGACTCGGTTCTCTCTTGTGTCGGTGAGGCGTGTCATCCGCTCCCGGCCCGTTTGCGGGCCGGCAGCAGCTCCGGGGCATTCACCCATCGAAAGCATCGCCATAGCTCACCTGTCCGGATGGTGCGCCGGCCACCTGCCGCTGGCTCTGGCCGGGGTAGCCTGCGCGGCTATTGGAACCGAATCGCGAACCCTTACCGGTTTGGTGCGATCCTCCGGTCTTGCTACAATGGGCCTCTGTTTATGTCCTCATTGCCGCATGCCTTCGGTCTTCATCGGGCCGACCTTCTGGGTCCGGCAGCGCTTATCGTAGCGACCGCCGCCGCAATCACCTTCCTACCCCTGGTGCCGGCGACGGCGCTGGTCGTGGCAGCCGGTGGCGGCGTGCTGCTGCTGCGCCGACCTGTGCTCGGCCTCTATGCCCTGGCCTTGGCCATTCCGGCAGGCCCCCTGTTGCGTCTGCCCTTGGGCCCAGGAGCGGTTGGCATCACCGATGTACTCATCGCTGCCACGACCGTTGCCTGGTTTCTGCGCCGGATGTCGCGCCTGGCGCACCCGCAGCCTGCGCCCTTGCTCGGCCTGCTCCTGCCCTTCGGATTCGTCCTGCTCCTTTCGACCCTGGCCGCTTCGTCGTTGACCGAAGCGCTGCCGGAGCTGATCAAATGGGCCGAGGTCATGGTGGTGTATGTGTTGGCTGCGCAACTCGTCGGCCCGCGCCATCGCCTGCCTCTGGCGATAGCCCTGATCGTGGCTGCCGTGGGCGAGAGCCTGGTGGGTCTGTGGCAATTTTTCTTCCGCATCGGTCCCGAAGCCTATCGTCTCGGCCCGTTTCTGCGCAGCTACGGCACTTTCGGCCAACCCAACCCCTTTGCCGGCTATTTGGGCTTGGCCCTGCCTCTGGCGCTGGCCCTGGTTTTGGGCCTTCTCGGCGATAGCCGTCGTCAGCACACCATGTCACGAGCTGCCCTGTGGGCAGCAGCGACGGGTCTCCTGGTGGCGGCCTGCCTCATCGGCGCCGGCATCGTCACGAGCTGGTCTCGTGGGGCCTGGCTGGGTCTGCTGGCCTCAACCCTGGTTGTCCTACTGCTGAGTTCGCTCCGAAGTCGCATCCTGATCGGCCTGGGAGCCGTTCTCCTGCCTGTTGTCTATCCATTCCTGCCACCGGCCCTCACGGTCCGCTTCCAGGACATCCTCACGTACTTCGGCACCTGGAACGCTCGCGGGGTACCGGTTACCGATGCCAACTTTGCCGTTCTGGAGCGCGTGGCTCATTGGCAGGCTGCCTGGGCCATGCTCGCCGACCATCTCTGGTTGGGTATCGGTATCGGCAACTGGAACGTCATCTATCCTGAATACGCCATCAGTCCCTGGTTCGATCCCCTTGGTCATGCCCATAATGTCCTCTTCCACGTCGCTGCCGAGGCCGGCCTCATCGGTGCTCTGGGCTATCTGTGGTTCTGGTTGGGCAGCGTGGTCATGGCTTTCCTGGCCGTCAGACGACAGCAGGGCTGGAACCGGGCCTTGGCCAGCGGCGTCTGCGGTTTGCTTGTCCATCTGTCCGTTCACAACCAGTTCGACAATCTGTTCGTCCAGGGCATCCAACTGGTCGTCGCTCTGGCCCTGGCCCTGTTGTCCCTGAGCGCTTCGCCGTCTCCTCTGCCCATCGCTTCTTCTGTCATGCCTGCTCATGCCTGTTCCGGTCGTGACTGCTTATAAGCTCTTCTCCCGCCTGAGTGCCGTCCTCCCCATTCCCACCAAAGAACTGGAACGGTTTGTCAAGTTTGCCATCGTCGGCGCGTTCGGCGCCGTTGTGGACTTCACCGTGCTCAATCTCCTGGCCGTGGGTTGGGACTGGCCCAATCTGCTGGCCAACGCCGTCTCCTTCAGTTGCGCCGTCATCAGCAACTTCACCTGGAATCGGCTGTGGACCTATCCCGAAAGCCGTCGCATCCGGAAACGCAAGCAACTGCCCCGTTTCGCCCTGGTGAGCGTCATCGGCTTGGGCATCAACTCGGTGGTGCTGTACCTGGTTGACCGCTTTCTGATCCATCGCGGTTTGGGCGAGGTCCCTGCCCTCAACATCGCCAAAGCCGTGGCCATCCTGGTGGTGCTCTTCTGGAACTTCGGCGTCAATCGCCTGTGGACCTACCGCCAGGTCGCCTGAATCCCTTGCGCCTGGGTCCTATGCATATCGCCGTGGACTACACCCCGGCCGCCCTGCAGGGAGCGGGTATCGGTCGCTACACGCGGGAATTGATCCGAGCACTGGTCCCGCTGCTGGACCCCGAGGAACGGATGACGTTGCTCTACCCGCGCGAACGCGGTCCCTTCGAACCGACCACGCCCTGGCCGGCGGCGGTGACCGTGCGGCGGCTGCCCCTGCCCGACCGCTGGCAGACCATCTTCTGGCATCGGCTACGCTTGCCCCTGGCAGTCGACCGGTGGACGGGGCCGTTCGACCTGTTCCACGCGCCCAACTTCCTGCTGCCGCCCGTCCGCAGCGGTAAAACCCTCGTCACGATCCACGACCTGGCCTTTCTGATCCATCCCGAATACGCCTACCCGCCCCTACAGCGCTTCCTGGCCGGGGCCGTACCGCGGGCGCTGGCCCGCGCCGACCATATCCTGGCCGACTCCGAAGCCACCCGTCAGGACGCCATCCGGCTTTTCGGTCTTTCCCCGGCGCGCGTCAGCGTTATCGGGGCCGGGGTGGAACCGCGCTTTCGCCCCCTCGATCGGCAAGCGCTGCGGCCGGTCGCCGTCCGTTATGGCCTGGATGCTTTTCCCTTCGTGCTCACCGTGGGCACCCTGGAGCCGCGCAAAAACATCGATGGCCTTATTCGTGCGTTTGCCGAAGCGCGTCGTGCCGCCGGTTTCCCCCATCATCTCGTGATCGCCGGCGGTAGGGGATGGCTATACAAAAAAATTTTCGCCGAAGTCGCACGCCAAAACGCCGAGCCCTTCGTCCATTTCCTCGGCTTTGTCCCCGATGCCGACCTCCCTGCCCTCTACAATCTGGCCGACCTCTTCGTCTACCCCAGCCACTACGAAGGCTTCGGCTTACCCGTTCTGGAGGCCATGGCCTGCGGCACGCCCGTAGTCTGTACCGACACCAGCAGCCTGCCCGAAATTGCCGGAGACGCCGCCTGGTTGCTCCCCACCGGCGATGACGAAGCCCTTGTCGCCACCCTGGTGCGCCTGCTCGGCGAGGCCGATTGCCGCCGCGAACTCGGCCGCCGTGGCCCACCGCGCGCCGCCCGTTGGACCTGGGATCAGGCCGCACAGCGTCTGCTGGCCGTTTATCGTTCGCTTTTGTCATAAACACCCATCCGCTGCGCTTCTGGCTTATCATCCGATCGTCCGTGCGCAAGTATCTCAATCACCCCGGACGAAACAGCGTAGCCGGGCTAAGCCTGGCCGCAGGCTTGCTGCTCACCGCTCTGGGGTATTGGGGTGCCTGGTTGCCCCATCCGGCCGCCGCTCTCGCCATCCTGGGTCTCGATCTGGCCGAATACGTCAAATTCGTGCCGGAGGTCCGGAGCGGACACCTCATCCTGCGCCGCGAGGCCTTCTACAATCCCCTCATCACCCTGGCCCTGGGCCTGATCCTCCTCGCCACCGTGCCCAGGCCTCGATTCTCCCGGTGGTTACGGGCAGGGCTTGTCCTCCTGGCCGTACCGGTTGCCCTGTCGACGTTACCGCCGGCCTGGACTCCGGACTCGCTGCGCGCGCCTGAGTTTCGCCTGCAGACGACGGTCATGCTCCTGCTGTTGGCCGTCGTCCCCCTGGCTCCCTTGCTGCATCGTTACATGCCCGACCCCATCCGCGGCCTGGCGCTGCTGGGTCTGGCCGCGCTCCCGTTTCCCGCCCTGCGCGGGTTCCTGCGCCTGCTGCCGGTCCTGGAAGGGCTGTACCATCGCCCTTTGCAGCCGGGGACGGCGTTCTATCTGACGGCCGCCGGAGCGATCCTCATCGCCTTATCCGGACTGCTTTGGCTGGGCGGATGGTGGCCGTCCGGCTTCAGCAAGGCCGCTCGTGCCAGGGCAGCAGCACCGCCTCCTCCGGCAACCGGGCATACACGGCGGCCCGATTGAGGGCGTACGGCAACGGCCCCACCGTTTGCAACTTGATCTCGGCCACCTCGCGGGCAAACCAGGCGCAACGGTCCGGCGGATAACCGTCGAGAAGCGCCGTTAGAAAACCAGCCCAAAACGAATCGCCGGCGCCGGTGGCATCGGCCACGGCGATCGGTCGCGCCGGCAGATGGCCCACGAGATGACCGTCCAGCGAAACCAGGGCGCCTTGACGACCCATCGTCAACACCACCAGGCGCGGTCCCCAGGCGTGAAAGCGGGCGATACACTCCGTCGGCGCAAGATGAGAACCGAACAGCCGATGGGCATCGTCCAACGAGGGCTTGGTCAGCGTGACCAAGCGATAGAACTCGGCCAAAACCTGCCGGGCCTCGGCGGGATTTGGCCAGAGGGCCGGGCTGTAGTTGGGGTCCAGCGAGA
Source organism: Caldilineales bacterium (assembly GCA_037443945.1). Lineage (GTDB taxonomy): Bacteria > Chloroflexota > Anaerolineae > J102 > J102 > SSF26. Next base: position 19,399 of record JBBINH010000004.1, on the reverse strand, counting down.
TGAGTTTGCCGTGGGCCTGGGCCAGCTCAAAGGCCCGCCGGACGGCCGAACGACACGGCTCGCGCGAGAGGGCAAAGGTCGAGGCATGCACAATCCGCGCCCGCGCCACGGCCTCTTCCGACACCTCCTCGGCCCGCAACTGATAGTCGCCGTCACGAAACGCCTCGAAGTCGGGCGTGCCGGTGCTGCGGGCGATGAAGATGACCGTGGTACGCACATGGGGGTCCATCTGCAGGTAATCGGTGATGACGCCGTGGCGTTGCAACTCGGCTTTGATGAACTGACCGAAACCGCCGCTACCCGTTTTGGCGATGATGGCCCCACGGCCGCCCAACTTGGCCACATAGACGGCGATGTTGGCCGGCGACCCTCCCAAATAGCGCCGAAAGGTCTCGGCCTCGCGCAGATGACCCGCCGGGTCTTGCGAAATCATGTCGATGACAACCTCGCCGATGGCGAGGACGTCGATATCACCGGCAGGGATGATAGGCAGGCTCATGTCGGCAGATACACACGGGCGAGCGCGTCGAGGGTCAGTGGATAGCGGTCGGGAAAGCGGAAATGCAGGGCAATCGGTTCCCGACGGCGGGTCTGCGCCTGTGCGATGGCCTGCAGATAGCCCTCGGCCGTCCGCTGCCAGGTGTAACGTTCGTGCACCCGGCGAATCCCGGCCTCCTGATAGGCCTGCCAGCGCGCCGGGTCAGCCAGCACCTCCAGCAAGCCACGGGCGATATCGGCCGGATCGGCCGGGTCCACCAACACGCCGTAGGCCGTACCCGTGGCCGCATCGTACAGGCTCTCGCTGGGCCCACCGTTGCGGGTGACGACACCGGGCAAGCCGGCGGCAATCGCCTCCAGCGGCGCCAGACCGAACGGCTCGTAGAGGGCGGTGAGGGCAAAAACCGAACGGCGTCGGGCCAGATAACGATAGGCAGCGGCCAGCTCCTGCTGGCTGTTGAGAGGAAAGGCGCTCACCTTGCCCCACAGGTTATGGGCCTCGATCAGGGCCACGATGGCGTCCAGAATGGCCCGTTCCTCGCCCCGTCCCTGGTTGCGATCGCGCAGGGGGTCGGTCAAACCACGCACGACGATGACCAGATTCGCCATCGTCTGCAGGGCCGGGCTTGCGGCAAAGGCGCGGACGAGACCCACGTGGTTCTTTTTGGCATCCAGCCGGCTGGAACAGACAATGGCCGGCAGATGACGGCGTTCCGGGGCCACGTCTCGGGCCAGCATCTGCTCGACGTGGGCTTGTACGGCTTCCTCGCCGTCGGCGCGGGCGTCGGCAGCGAAGATGCGCAGGTTGACCCCCGGTGGCACGACGGCAAAGCGGGAGTCATCGGTCGGATCAATGGCCCCGCCATAGGCCGGATGGCCGTATTGCTCGCGCTGCTCCTGACGGGTGCTCACGATAACCACGCCGGCGCGATTCATGGCGATACGTTCGGCGGCAATGCGCTGGGCAAAATGAAAACGGGCGTCCAGCTCGGCCAGATTGGCTGCCGTCGGTCCAAGCTTATCCAGCTTTTGCGCGCCCAGGGAATGGCCGGTAAAGGTGAACGGGATGCCGATGTCATCCTCGATGAGGGCGCCGCTCAGGCCACCATCGGCATAGTGGGTTGTGATGGCGTCGGGAAAGCGGCCTTCCTGCCGGTAAAAGGCCACGATGTTGGGCACCCATTCCGGTCCCAGATAAGGCCAGAGCTGTTCTTTGGCCAGAAAGGTCGGCGGTCCGCAGGGGATGCGGACAATGCGCACCCCTTCAACACCGGGATAGGCATCAAGCGGCGCGGCGAATTCGGGCCAATCCGGGTCTACGATTTGGCGCGTGACGATGTCGACCCGGTGCCCCAATCCGGCCATGGCGATGGCCAATTCCTTGACATAGACCAGTTGCCCGCCGAAATCGGGGTGGGCCGTCCAGTAGCTATCCTGGGGATCAAAATTGCCTTGCGGATTCAGAAAAGCGATATGCATAGCAGGTCCTCCTCCTCTTCTCAAGCAGGAAGGGAAGGCTTCATCCCACGGCTCAGGGCGGGATAGAGGCGGCAGAAGCGTTGGTAGAGGGCCTCGTACAGCTCGACATGAGCCGGATTCGGCGCGATGACGGTCGGCCGATAACGCACGACGGCCGCGGCGGCCGTGACCAGATCGGGCCACCATCCGATGCCAACCCCGGCCAGCAGCGCGGCGCCGCGGGCGGCCGCCTCTTCTGTGGCCGCCACGACCACCGGCCGTTGGCAGATATCGGCCAGCAGGCGCAGCCAGAGGGGATGCCGGGTACCGCCGCCGGAGGCGATGAGAGACTCGGCCTGAACACCGCAGGCCAGCATCAGCTCCAGACCCTGACGCAACGCCAGGACGACGCCCTCCATGACGGCCCGGATGAGGTGATCGCGAGTATGGCGAAGGGTCAGGCCAACGAAAGCGCCGGTCGCCCGCGGGTCCATGTGGGGAGTCCGTTCGCCGGCCAGGTAGGGCAGGAAGACAAGCCCTTCGGCGCCGGGCGCCATCGTGGCGGCCCGGTCGGCCAGTGTCGGATAATCGGCGCCGGGGAACAGGTTATCGCGCAGCCAACGCAGCGCCAGACCGGCAGATAAAATGGCGGCCATCAGGTACCAGGTAGCGGGCACCACGTGGCAATAGCTGTGCAGGCGCAACTGCGCATCGTAAGTCGGCTGTGTGAGGGGGGCCAAGAGCTGTCCCCCTGTGCCGATGGTGGCCGACAGGTCGCCCGGTCGCAGGATGCCGTTGCCCACGGCCTGACAGGCCTGGTCGCCGCCGCCGTAGACGACGGGGATACCGGGACGCAGGCCCAGGGCCTGGGCCGCCTCGCGCCGCAAAGCGCCGGCAATGCTGTGCGAAGGTGCCACCTGCGGCCATAATCCGGGGTCGAGGTTGAGGCAACGCAACAGAGGCAGGCACCATGCCCTCGCCGCCGGGTCAAAGCTACCGGTGGCGCAGGCGTCGCTCGGCTCGGTTCCCCGTTCGCCGGTCAGCCACAAACGCAGGTAGTCTTTGGGCAGCAGGATACAGGCCGTTTGCGCAGCGATATCGGGTTCGTGCCGGCGCAGCCACAGCCAGGACACCAGTTGGAACCCGGTGGCCAGGGGATTGCGGGTCCAGGCGCTCAGGCGTTGGCGTCCCACACGACGATAGACCTGGACGACCTGCTCGGCGCTACGCCGATCAGGCCAGATAATGGCCGGCCTGAGCGGACGATCACCGGCGTCCACACACACCAGGCCATGCATCTGACCGGATAGGCCGATGGCCGCAATGGCCTCGCCACCCACGCCGGCCTGGGCCAGAGCCTGGCGCATGGTTATACAGGCCGCCTCGACCCACAGCGCCGGGTCCTGTTCGGCCGCCTCCGGCGTCGGCGTGGCGATGGGATATTCCCGCAGGGCCATGCCGCGAATATGGCCTTCCTCGTCGATCAGGACCGTTTTGAGACCGGAAGTTCCCAGGTCAATTCCGGCAAGGAGCATCAGCCTTTGATCGAACCGGCAAGCAGGCCGCGCACGAAGTAGCGCTGGAGGGAAAAGAAGACGATCAGAGGCAAAACCATGGTGACAAAGGCGCCGGATGTCAGCAAATGCCAGTCATTGCCGCGTGAGCCGATAATGTTGGCCAGCCGTTGGGTGACAACTTCGAACTGAGGATTGCCGCCCAGGAAGATGAGGGCCACCAGGTAGTCATTCCACACCCAGAGGAACTGGAAGATGGCGAAGGAAGCCAGGGCCGGCACCGAAAGGGGCAAGATCAGCCGCACGAAGACGACGAAGTGGGAAGCGCCGTCAATGAAGGCCGATTCCAGGGTCTCGCGCGGGAGGGCCGCAATATAGTTGAAAAGGAGATAGGTTGCCAGCGGCAGGCCAAAGCCCGTGTGCGCCAGCCAGATGGCCAGATAGGTGCCGTTCAGATTGAGTTTGGCATAGTCGCGCAAGAGGGGCACGAGGGCGATCTGCAACGGCACTACAAGCAAGGCCACGACCATGATGAAGAAGAAACGACGGCCGCTGAAGTTCATCCAGGCAAAGCCGTAGGCGGCAAAGGCCGCAATCAAGATGGGGATAACGGTGGAGGGCACGGCAACGGCCAGACTGTTGAAGAAGGCACCGGAGAAGTCGTCGCCGGGGATGATCTCGACCGTGCCGTCCGGCCGCTTGTATTCAAAATCTTTGCCCGCCAGGACCTGTTCGTAGTTGTCCAGGGTGAACTTCCAGTTGACGGTCCACACCCGTTCCTGCACCTCGATGTTACCCAGACGGCGATTGCCTATCCATTGCAGGCGCTCACGGCCGTCCGGGGTCATCACGCCGTTGCGGAGTTCCTCAAAGGTGGCGGATACCCCTTCCACCTCCATCACCCCGGTCGGATCAAGGCCCAGCTCACGCGGGTTGATGACGCGCGTCACCTGCCATTGGCGATGCGGGAACACCGTCCACCAGCCCGTGCGTTGAATATCCAGGCGGTCGCGAAACGAGGAAATGAACAGACCCGCAGTAGGAACGACCCACAGCAGGACCAGAATGAGGAGCGTGCCGTTGACCAATAAGGTCGAGAAAAAGCGCTGACGTCGTGTGCCCATCCTCAAAATCCCTTTTGTTCACGGATCCGGCGCAAGTTGTAAATCATGACCGGAATGACGGCGATAAGCAAGATGATGGCGATAGCCGACCCATAGCCGGCGTTGCGGGCAATAAAGGATTGCCGGTAGAACTGGGTCGCGATCACCTCGGTGCCGAACTGTCCTCCCGTCATGACCCAGACGACATCGAAAATCTTGAGGGTGAAGATAACGATGGTCGTGGTGACGGTAATGACGGTACCGCTGATGTAGGGCAACATGATGCGGAAGAAGACCTGGATTTCATTGGCGCCATCGACCCGGGCCGCCTCTAAAAGCTCGTCGGGGATGCCCTTGAGGGCAGCCGAGAACAGGACCATGGCAAAACCGGCCTGCAACCACACGACGATGATGACAAGAAAGAGGTTGTTCCAGGGCGCAATGCCGGTATGGGCGGGCCAGGCCTGGGGCTGACCGCCCAAGGCGACGATAATGGCGTTAAGCAAGCCGATCTGCGGCGCCGTCGGCGGTCTGACCTCGTAGATGAAATTCCAGATCACCCCGGCCCCGACAAAGGAAATGGCCATCGGCAGGAAAATGAAGGATTTGGCCACGCGCTCAAAGCGACTCCGGTCGGCGAGGACGGCCACCAATAAACCGAAAACGACCGTCAGGGGCACGCCGAACAGGATCCAGAAGAAGAGGTTATTGCGGAAGGCCTCACGCATCAACCGATCGGTAAACACGGCGACGTAGTTCGAAAGACCCATCCAATGGGGCGCCAGCGTCGCCCAGAACTCCGTCGGTGCCGTGAACAACTTGAGCCAGGAGATGGCCGGCGGTCCATCGCGACCGAATAGGCTGATCCAGAAGGTGCGGAGCGTAGGTAGGGCCAGGTACCAGGTGAGAATGGCCATGGCCGGCCCCACAAAGACAAACGGCAGCAGCCGTGCACGCCAGGTGTCGCTGAGATGTTCAACCAACCAGTTGAAAAGCCAGAAGAGCAGGGCTACCCCGCCCACACCCCAGATGATCGCCACCAGCGTAATCACCCACTTGGGGGCATTCCCGGCCCGGAGGAACACAAACCCGGCGTAGAGCACGGCAAAAGCCAGGAGCGGAATGGCTACCACGATGAGAAGACGCACGATAAAGGTCAGAAGACGCATTCCCAAACTGCGTGGGCTTTCCGCCGGTTTGAGCAGGAGTTCCACAGTTGTTCCTCCTTGTGTTCGTTAGGGTGGCAACGAGCAGCCGACCATTGCCTCCACCGTCACCCGTTTCAAGCCACAGCGCCTACCCTTGTCTTATCTGCCATGCGCCGGTCGCATCTGCTCGCAGCCGAAACAAGACCTCATACCAGAAAACCGCCGGGGCCGCTGTGGGGCAAGCGGCCCCGGCGGATGAATTCGATTAGCGTCGCGGCCAGGAGGCGTCGATTTCGCGGAGGACGGTATCGAGGTCGGCCGCACCGGAGACCCAGTCGGTCATGCCCTTCCAGAAGGAACCGGCACCCACCTCACCCGGCATCAGGTCCGAACCGTCGAAGCGGAAGCTCGTCGCCTGCGCCACCAGCTCCGCTATCCCACGCTCCAGCGGCACACCGTACATGTCCGGCGTCGCCGTCTTGTGCGCCGCCAGCGCACCGCCCGTCTCCAACCACCCACTCGCCGACTGCGGCGTCAGGAAATACTCCATCAACGCACGCACCTCCGGCCGGTCGTTGAACATCGCCATGATGTCCCCCGCCACCAGGAACGGCTTCCCATACGCCGCATCGATCGGCGGCAGGTAGAAAAAGCTGTAGTCCTTGTCCGCTTCCACACCCGCCGGGAAGAACGCCGTGATGAAGTTCCCCTGCTTGTGCAGCCAGCACTGCGGCGGCTCCTCGAACATCGGCGCCGGACTGTCCCCAAAGTTCGTGCTCACAATCCGACTCCGTCCCCCGTACACGTACTTGTCCTCAAACCATATGCTCGCCAATATCTCCGCCGCTCGCCTCACCTCCGGCGAACTGAACGGCAGCTCCCCGCGCGTCCACTTGTCGTAGTTCTCCAACGACGTCGTCCGCAGCATGATCTCTTCCATCCAGTCCGTCGCCGGCCAGCCCGTCGCCGCTCCCGACTCAATCCCAATGCACCATGGCGTGTCCCCATCCGCCACGATCTCGTCCATCAACGCCATCAGCTCTTCCCACGTCGTCGGGATCGTATACCCCGCCTCCTCAAAGTCGTCCTTCGGATACCAGACCAGGCTCTTCCCGTTGAACCGGTGGAACACACCCCCAATCATCGGCCGCCCGTCCGGTCCCGCCATCGTCGTCATGTCAATCCAGCTCTGATTGTACTGCTGCTGCAGATAGCTCAACGGTATCCATGTCGTCGGGTCCACTACCTTCCCCTGACGCACAAAGTTCGCCAGCAACCCAGGCTGCGGAAAGTCCGCAATGTCCGGCGCATTCCCCGCATCGACACGGATCGAGATCGACCCCTCGAACTCCTTGTTGCCGATGTAGTTCACCGTGATCCCGGTCAGCTGCGTGAACGCCTCCATCGACTTGTTGAACTTGACGGCGTCGGCATCCGCAAACGGCCCGTCCACTGTCACCGTCGTCCCGCGATACTCACCCGCCAACGCCTTCTCCAAAAAACCACCCGGCATTACCGCAAAGGGCGGCTTTTCGGCAGGCGAGGGGCCGGAGACCTGGCCGACTACACCCTTGGGCCAGGAGGCGTCGATTTCGCGGAGGACGGTATCGAGGTCGGCCGCACCGGAGACCCAGTCGGTCATGCCCTTCCAGAAGGAACCGGCACCCACCTCACCCGGCATCAGGTCCGAACCGTCGAAGCGGAAGCTCGTCGCCTGCGCCACCAGCTCCGCTATCCCACGCTCCAGCGGCACACCGTACATGTCCGGCGTCGCCGTCTTGTGCGCCGCCAGCGCACCGCCCGTCTCCAACCACCCACTCGCCGACTGCGGCGTCAGGAAATACTCCATCAACGCACGCACCTCCGGCCGGTCGTTGAACATCGCCATGATGTCCCCCGCCACCAGGAACGGCTTCCCATACGCCGCATCGATCGGCGGCAGGTAGAAAAAGCTGTAGTCCTTGTCCGCTTCCACACCCGCCGGGAAGAACGCCGTGATGAAGTTCCCCTGCTTGTGCAGCCAGCACTGCGGCGGCTCCTCGAACATCGGCGCCGGACTGTCCCCAAAGTTCGTGCTCACAATCCGACTCCGTCCCCCGTACACGTACTTGTCCTCAAACCATATGCTCGCCAATATCTCCGCCGCTCGCCTCACCTCCGGCGAACTGAACGGCAGCTCCCCGCGCGTCCACTTGTCGTAGTTCTCCAACGACGTCGTCCGCAGCATGATCTCTTCCATCCAGTCCGTCGCCGGCCAGCCCGTCGCCGCTCCCGACTCAATCCCAATGCACCATGGCGTGTCCCCATCCGCCACGATCTCGTCCATCAACGCCATCAGCTCTTCCCACGTCGTCGGGATCGTATACCCCGCCTCCTCAAAGTCGTCCTTCGGATACCAGACCAGGCTCTTCCCGTTGAACCGGTGGAACACACCCCCAATCATCGGCCGCCCGTCCGGTCCCGCCATCGTCGTCATGTCAATCCAGCTCTGATTGTACTGCTGCTGCAGATAGCTCAACGGTATCCATGTCGTCGGGTCCACTACCTTCCCCTGACGCACAAAGTTCGCCAGCAACCCAGGCTGCGGAAAGTCCGCAATGTCCGGCGCATTCCCCGCATCGACACGGATCGAGATCGACCCCTCGAACTCCTTGTTGCCGATGTAGTTCACCGTGATCCCGGTCAGCTGCGTGAACGCCTCCATCGACTTGTTGAACTTGACGGCGTCGGCATCCGCAAACGGCCCGTCCACCGTCACCGTCGTCCCGCGATACTCACCCGCCAACGCCTTCTCCAAAAAACCACCCGGCATTACCGCAAAGGGCGCAGACGGCATCGGTGTAGCCGGGGGTGTGGTTGCCTGGGGTGCCGTGGTAGGCGCAGGCGCCGTTGTCGGCGTGGGAGCAGGGGTGGCGCGGGCACAGGCCGCCAGGGCAAGGGCGACCAGAGCCACCGTTATGAACAAAAGTAATTTTTTCATGTTGGTCTTCTCCTCTGCAGGAAATATCGGAAAAGCGCAAGAATCAGCAGCAAAGCATCATGAGGATGTAGCGATGTAAAGGGTCAAAGACAATGTAACGGACTTTAGCCCGGCGTCATCACCTCCTCGATCGGGAGAGCGGATGGGACAAGGGGTGCCGTCGTTTGACGCGGCACCAGACGGACATCCAGTTGAATTCGTCGTGGGGGGGCATCGGGCCGACGGATGACCTCCAACAGCAATTCAACCCCCTCCACGCCGGAAGTGAACAAGGGCTGGTGAACGGTGGTCAGGTGCAAGTATTCGGCCAGGTAGATATCGTCGTAACCGATGACAGAGAGGTCGCGAGGTACCTGTAGACCGGCATCCTGGGCGGCTTGCATCACGCCCACGGCCTGAACATCGCTGGAGGCGAAGATGGCGGTTGGACGAGGCGAGAGTCGCAGAAGCTGGGCCGCTGTCTCACGCGCTTCGCGCACACCGTGCCACACGGCGGCGCCATGAAATTCGGGTCGGAACGGAATACCGGCATCGGCCAACGCCTGCCTATAGCCCTCCAGACGATGCTTCCCCGCGACAAAACCGAAGGGACTGCCCAACATGTCGCTGACATAGGCGATGTCACGATGACCCAACTCCAGCAAATGACGGGTGGCCAGCATTCCCCCGTAGACATCATCGATCACAACGCGACTCAGCGCCGGATGTTCGGAATCGATCAACACGGTGGGCAAACCGGAACGGGCGATCTGTTGACCCTCTTCATCGGAAAGGGGTAACGAGACGATGAGCAGCCCGTCTAGATGTCTGCGCTGGGGCAGCTCCCGCAGATAGTGATTGCGCCGGTCGACGGTTTCGACATTGTAGATGATGACATCGTAGGGCGTATCTTCCAACGCTGCCACCACCCCTTGCAAACGCTCGACGAAAGAAGGTTGGGTGAAGAAGGGTAGGACGATACCGATGGTATAACTTTTGCCCGAAGAAAGGCGGCGGGCGCTGGGATTAGGCGAGTAGTTCAGTTCGGCAATAGCCGCCTCGACGAGTTCGCGCGTGGCCGGACTGACGGCCGGATGATTGTTGAGCACACGCGAGACGGTACCCACGCCCACCCCGGCGCGTTTGGCCACGTCACGAATCGTCGCCGCTGCCATCGTCGTAGCGCCTCTCCAACCGTTTCGTTCGAACCGTTGCCGGTTCTGAACAGGCTTTGGAATCGGTTCCAAAAAGTAAGGAAACTATAACACGGTTTGTCGAGGTTGTCAATCCCCTTTCTCGTCTTCGGGGAACGAATAGCGGGTTAAGTTCAATAGCCGGAGGGCCTTGGCTTTTCCCCAACGGTCACTGCTTTGGCCAAACGGAGGAGGCGCGGGCTCCGGTGCCGATTGCCTGACGACTCGGCTCGCCTTCGGTTGCGGCGCCTGCGGGCTATCCCCGCCAAACCAGACGGTAGACCGTACCGCTGACGTGTTCCAAAACGTACAAAGCGGCGTCGGGGCCTACCGTGACATCCAGCGGTCGTTCGAGACCGCTCATAAAAGGCTCGGCCCAGGCTCGGTAGGTGTCGCCTTCGGGGGTGATGATCACCCGCCAAACTTCACGGCCGACCACGCGCTCACCGAACAGGTTGCCGAAGAGGGCCACAAACAGGTTGCCACGATAGTCGGCAGGAAAACCATCCGCTTCATAAACCACCAGGCCGTCGGCGCTGGCATGGTTGACGAAGTTCCAAATCGGCGTCTGAAAACGCCCACCACCGTCATCGGCGCCGAAGGCCTCAGGATAGCCGTAGTGACGTCCGGGCAGGACGTGGTTCAATTCATCGGGCCCGTCCACCGTATCGGGGCCGTTATCGGTGGCAAAGAGGTCGCCACGGGCATTGAAAGCCAAATCATAAGGATTCCGGAAGCCGGTGGCCACCACCTCGATATCGGCCCGACTGCCAAGATGGGGCATGCGCAGGATCGAGGCCGCCAGCGCTTCGGTTTCGGGGGAGGCATCGCCGGTCGAACCCAGAGGAAAGTAAAGCTTGCCATCCGGCCCCCAGGCCAGACTGTTGTTCTGATGGCGCCCCCAGGGCAATTCATCCACCAAGACCGCCTGCCGATCGGCGCGGCCATCGCCGTCTTCATCCCACAAGGCCGTGATCCGACTCCGGCTGCTGGCATAAAGCGTGCCATCGGAGGGATGCCAGAGAATGCCCAGGAGTTCGGTGAAACCGGCTGCGAACAACAAGGCCCTATCCCCGCGACCATCACCATCGGTATCAACGATTTTCCAAATGTTGCCGTTTTGCTGGCTTAGCCAAAGGTGACCATCCGGTCCCCATGTGATCGTGGTGGCGCTCTTCAGACCGGAGGCGGCGGCATACACGGTGGCCTCGAAACCGGGAGGCAGTTGTATCGTCGTCGGGACGACGGCGTCCGTGGCCAGAGGCCATTGGACATGATGGATAAAGCGCACGTCATCCACCTCAAGGGTGCCGGCCATAGGCTGCCACTGGAAGACGATCTGGAACTCGGCCAAACGGTTGAGGTCGGGATGACGCCCTTCGCCATCGGCGAACCAGACAAGAGGGACGATGACATCCGACCAATCTTGGGATGCGGCATCAGGCCGCCGGATCAGATAGTCGAGTAAAGCGACGTACGCCCGCACACCGTCTTGATCGATGAGATACAGGTAAGGCAAAACGCCCTCCATTTCCCGGATCCGCAGGCCAAGGGCCTGGAAGTCCCCTGCGTTCGCCGCCGGTTCCGGCAGGTCCATACGCCATACGGCGTAGGCATTGCCGCCGACACCGTCCACCTCCAGGCGCAGGAGGCCGGCAGGGGTTTGCCGGCAGCGCAGGGTAGCCCCGCCGTGTTGTTCGCAATAGCTCTGGCCGCCCACCACGTTGGTGCCTCCGGCGATGGAGGTAAATAACCAGCGATCAGGGCCGGACGTCGGCGTCGGTGGCGAGGGTGCCGGGCGCGTGCAGGCGGCAATGACGATGAACGACCCCAAAAGCAGCGGCAAGATGGGCGCAAAGCGACGTTTTCTTGGCATGGAACCGAATGTCTACCTTGTCCTTCAAGTACGGGCCATAAGGACCAGACCGCGATCGGCCAGAGCCTTCAGCAGGTCTGCCTGTACCGCTTCGGGAGCGCCGGTGCCATCCAATTCGATCAACGCGCTTTTGGCAAAGTAATAGCCGATCAGAGGCGCCGTCTGTTTGTAGTAGACGTACAAGCGCTTTTGTACGGTCTCCGGCGTGTCATCCTCGCGCTGATACAGCTCCCCTCCATCCACATCGCAGATGCCGGGCCGAAGAGGGGGATTGAATGTCACATGATAAACGGCACCACAACGCCGACACGTTCGCCGCCCGGTGAGACGGCGCATGACCTCTTCATCGGGCACGGCGAGATGGAGGGCTAGGCTCATCCCATGGCGAGAGGCTATCATCGTCTCGAAAGCCACCACCTGGGCCAGATTGCGCGGGAAACCGTCGAGTAGGGCACCACAGGCCGTATCGGGTTGGGCCAGGCGTTCGGCTACCATATCCACCGTCACCGCATCGGGGACCAACTCCCCCTTGTCTAGGTAACCCTGGGCCAAGATACCCAGCGGGGTTTTCTGGTGAAGATGATAACGAAACAGGTCACCGGTAGAGATGTGCGGCCATCCTGTGCGGTCATGCAGAAGTCGTGCCTGGGTGCCCTTGCCGGAACCGGGAACGCCCAGGAAGATCAGAAAAAGCGGAGAAGAGCTCATAGGCAGATGGGAGTCGGCAGTAACTCGAAACCCCTCGTCGTTGGGGGGGGCAGCAAGGTAAGTTTCGCCCAATTTAGCACGTGCCGAAGCTCGGGTCAAACCGGATGGGCCTCCAGAGGGGCCTGAAAGGGCCTCGGATTCGGGAGGGACGGTTTGTTCCTCACCCGCTACGGTTTTATGTTACACTGGTATCTGTGCTTGTTGTCCGTATCCCTATCTTCCCGAACAGGAGCCCGGTCATATGGCTAAGCAACCGATGAGCAATGTGGATGCCGCCTGGCTGCGCATGGACGATCCCACCAATTTGATGATGATCAGCGGGTTCTTTCAATTTGCACGTCCGTTGGATTTCGAACGGGTGCGGGCGACCATCACCCATCGTCTTTTGCCGTTTCGACGTTTCCGCCAGCGTGTGGTGCCGTCCCGCTGGCCCTTGCGGCCGCCTTTCTGGGAAGACGACCCCCACTTCTCCCTGGATGCGCATCTGCATCGCATCGCCCTGCCGGCGCCCGGCGACGAGGCGACGCTGAAAGAGCTGATCAATCACCTGGCCAGCACGCCGGTGGATTTCACCAAGCCACTATGGCAATTCCATGTCATCGAGAACTACGGCAGCGGCAGCCTGCTGTTTTGCCGGCTCCACCATTGCATCGCCGACGGTATCGCGCTCATGCACGTCATGCTCTCGTTATGCGATGAGCGTCCTGATGCGCCCTGGCCGGAACCGCTCTCGACCGGCGAGCACCGACAGCACCGGTCGCGTCTGCACGGATTGTTCGGCCCGGCGGCTACGGCTCTTGCCACCACCCGCAGGGTAGGCAACTTCGTTCGGGAAGAAAGTCGGGAAATGCTGGTGAACCCGGCGCATCTGCGCCAACGCACCTACCAGGCCACCCGCTTTACCCAAAGCCTGGGCCGGCTGGTGCTCTTGCCGCCCGATCCCAAGACGATCTTCAAGGGTGAACTGGGCGTGAGCAAGCGCACGGCCTGGTCGGACGAACTGCCGCTGGAGGACATCAAAACCATCGGCCGGATCATGGGCGCCACGGTGAACGATGTGCTGATGACGTTGGTCAGCGGGGCCTTACGGCGTTATCTGCTGCAGCGGGGGGAACAGGCCGACGGCCTGGATATCCGGGCCATGGTGCCGGTCAATCTGCGGCCGCCCGAGCAAGCCTTCAAACTGGGCAATCATTTCGGGCTGGTGGTGATAGCGCTACCCATCGGCATCGGTGACCCGCTCGAGCGGCTGCTGGTGGTCAAGAAGCGGATGGATGACCTCAAGAACTCGCCGGAAGCCGTGGTCGGTTTTACCATTCTGCAAGCCATGGGCCTGGCTCCGGCCGAAATCGAGAATCTGGGCGTCCACTTCTTTGCGGCCAAGACCACCCTGGTGCTGACCAACGTACCGGGCCCGCGCCAACCCCTCTATTTCGCCGGCGAACGCATCGAGCGGGTGATGTTTTGGGTCCCGCAGTCGGGTCGCATGGGGATGGGGATCAGTATCTTTAGCTACGCCGGCAACGTCGTTGTGGGAGTCATCACCGATGCCCATTTGGTGCCCGACCCGGAACAAATCGTGGGCGAGCTCCACACCGAGTTCGCGCTGATGAAGGCGCTGGTGCGCCAGGTGGAGGCGAATGTCTACCGGGGTCAAGCGCCGATCGTCCAGGCCAACGACCACGGGCTATGCAAGGCCATAACCCAGGCCGGTCGGCCATGCCGCAACAAGGTCATGGCCGGTTCGGCCTACTGTTACGTCCACGCCCGCGTGGTGGCCGACAGCGACGACATGGCGCGGATGCATTGAGAACCGAAGGCAGACGGCGTCGCTTCCGGCTTCCTCCAGGTTTTCAGCCGCCCAGATAGGCCTCACGCACACGGGGATTGACCCGCAATTCGGCTGCGCTCCCGGCCAGGACGATTCGTCCTGTCTCCAACACATAACCGCGATGGGCGATCTGGAGGGCCATGGACGCGTTCTGCTCGACCAGCAAAATGGTCAAACCACGGGTGCTGTTGAGTTGCTGAATGGCATCAAAGATGGATTCCACCAACACGGGAGCGAGACCCATGGAGGGTTCGTCCATCAAGAGGACTTTGGGATCGCCCATCAGCGCGCGCCCCATGGCCAACATCTGCTGCTCGCCACCGCTCAGGGTACCGGCCAATTGATGCCGTCGTTCCCGCAAGCGGGGGAAAAGGTGAAACACGAATTCCAGGTCTTCGTGATAACGGCTGCGGTCCTTGCGGGCATAGGCCCCCATGGCCAGGTTCTCTTCCACGCTCATGCGCGCGAAGACGCGGCGTCCCTCCGGCACATGGATGACGCCCCGCTCGACGATCTGATGGGGGCGGATGCGGGTCAGCTCTTCGTCCTGCAGGCGGATAGAACTGGTCTCGGGCGGGCGCAGCAGGCCGCTGATGGCGCGCAAGGTTGTCGTCTTGCCGGCCCCGTTGCCGCCGATCAAGGTGACGATCTCCCCCTTCTCAACATACAAGTCGATACCCTTGAGGGCATGGATCATGCCGTAGTAGATGTGCAGGTTATGAACCTCAAGTAGAGCCATGCCGTTAGCCCTCCACTGCAGCCGTTGTCCGGGCGCCGTAATCCTTGCCGGCGGCGGCCCCGCGTCCCAGATACGCTTCGATGACTTGCGGATTGGTGCGGATGGCCAACGGATCGCCTTCGGCGATCTTCTTGCCGAAATCAAGGACCGTGATGATATCGGAGATGTTCATCACGACCCGCATATCATGCTCGATCAGCAGAATGGTGATCTTCATCTCCTCCCGCAAACGCTGGATCAGGGCCATGGTGTCTTCGGTTTCTTTGGGGTTCATCCCGGCCGTGGGCTCATCCAGCAAGAGGAGATCCGGATTGCCGGCCAAGGCGCGAGCGATTTCCAGGCGACGTTGCTCGCCGTAGGGAAGATTTTTGGCGATATAGTCGGCCTTGTCGGCCAATTCGACAAAGCGAAGCAGTTCCATGGCCTCTTTGATGGCCTTTTTCTCCTCGCGACGGGTGGTCGGTGTGCGTAGAACGGCGCCAAACCACCCCGTATGCAACCGTCGATGCATGCCTACGAGGACGTTTTCCAGCACGGTGACATTGGTGAACAGCCGAATGTTCTGATAGGTGCGGGCAATCCCAAGAGCAGCGACCCGGTCCGGAGACATGCCCTGAATGGGTTGACCACGGAAGAGGATCTCGCCTTCTTCCGGTTTATAAAAGCCGGTGATGCAGTTGAAGAACGTTGTCTTGCCGGCGCCATTGGGCCCGATCACGCTGTGGATGGCATGAAAAGCGACGGCAATGTCCAGGTCGGTCAGAGCCTGGAGGCCGCCAAAACGTTTGCTGACTTTGTGGGCGAGCAGAATATGGTTATGGTTTTGGCTCATCGCTTCCCTCCTCAGGCCGGTACGGCCGCCGTTTCCGTCTCTTCGGCCGTTTCAACAGGCACCGGGGTCTCGAATTCGTGCAACTCGCGCAACCGGGTTGCCTCCGGCCAAAGTCCCTCGGGCTTGAAAATCATCATGGCCACCAGGACGATGCCGTACACCCACCAGCGAAACTCGCTGAACTCGCGCAATAGCTCCGGTAAGCCGATGAGGGCAGCCGCACCGACGATGACCCCGGGCAGACTGCCCATCCCGCCGACGATGAGCAAGGCCAGGACGTTGATGGAGACCAGCACGTTGAAGGAAGCCGGTACCATGGACCCCAGTTTGGAACCGAACAGAGCCCCGCCCAACCCTGCCAGGGTAGCGCCGGTCGCAAAGGCCATGAGCTTGTAACCGACAAGGTTGATGCCCATCGCCGCCGCCACGTCCTCATCTTCGCGAATGGCCATCCACGCACGCCCCAGACGCGAGATTTTGAGTCGGGCCGTGATAAACCAGGCGATAAGGATACCGGCCAGGATAGGATAGAAAAATTGCTGCGGATTGACCACCGTTATGTCGCCCACACGAGGACGGGCCACACCGGTGATACCCTGAGCGCCGCCGAGGATGGGCTTGAATGCATCCGAAAGCACCAACAGGCGGATAATCTCCCCGAAGCCCAACGTGATGATGGCGAGATAGTCGCCTCGGGTCTTGAGCACAGGGATGCCCAATAACACACCGGAAACGAACGAAATCAAAAGGGCGAAGGGCAGGGCTTCCCAAAAATTGAGCTGCGGGATGACATTGCGTACAACGGGCAGTTCCGGAGTCGTCAGCACCGCCATGGTGTAGGCGCCGATGGCAAAAAAGGCCACGTAGCCCAGGTCGAGCAGACCGGCAAAACCGACAACGATGTTCAGGCCCATGCCCATGATGATGTAAATGCCGATGATATCGGCCACCTCGCTGAGAAACGGTCCCAACAACTGCGGCAAAACGGCCAGAATGCCGAGCATGATCAAGGTCACGACCATGCGTAAAACCCGGCGCCGACCCGCCGACAAGCGCCCGATCTGCTGCTGGGTAAGGGGCCGGCCTCGCAACCACGCGTAGTCCAAGACGGTGAGGACAATGAACAGAGCAATTGCCCCGTTCGTGGACAGGCCGTTGGCTTTGTAGAGAAATTGGCGCCAGCTATCGGGGATGATGACAACAAAAACGGCCTGCAAAAGCCCGATCAAGATCACGCCGACCCCCGCGCTCACCAAACTGCGGCGGACACGGGCAGGCACCAGCGTCAACGCGCCGACGGCAAAGCCGAACGCACCACCTAGCGCCACCAACTGCAGGGCGCTGACGAGATCGTTGGCGTTTCCCGGCAAGAGCAGATCGGCCAGCTCCGGAGAGGCGTTAAGCAAAACCGAGCGCAGGTTGACCTGAGTGATCAGCAATGCCAGCAAAGCAGGAAACAGGGCTACCGTCCCTCCGGCTAGGATGCCGGCCGGTATGATCAGACGCGGCTTCGTGGCCGCCGCACGACCACTTGTCATAAGGGCAACGGCAGCGATCAAACCAAACACCAGGACCTGCGACATCGTGACACGGTCGGCTACAATGCCTTTGTTGCTGAAAGCTTGCACCATCCCGATCAAGGCAATAAGGACAACGGCAATCCCGCCGTATACCCCCCAGCGGATGGCATCTATCAGACGAAACGGTCGTTGTGTCATCGTCTCATCCCTCATGCGTGCGTCTAGGCCCGTTTGGCCAGGCGCTCACCCAAAATGCCCGTCGGGCGGAAGATCAGAATGAGGACCAGCACGGTAAAGGCAATGCCGTCCTTGAGCTGATGGGGCGACGGAATCCCCAGACCGTCCAGAAACAGGCTGGGGCCAATGGATTCGACAACGCCCAGGGTCAGACCGCCTAACACGGCGCCGGTGATGTTGCCGATCCCGCCCAAGACGGCGGAGGTAAAGGCCTTGAGGCCGGGGATAAAGCCCATAATAAAAGAAGCCTGTCGAAAGACGATGCCGTACATAACGCCGGCAGCACCGGCCATGGTGCCGCCGATCAAAAAGGTAATGGCAATCGTGCGGTCGACATCAACCCCCATCAGGGCGGCTGCGTCTTTATCTTCGGCCACCGAGCGAATAGCACGACCAATTTTGGTCCGTTGAATAAGGAAGTAGAGAAAAACAAGCAAAATAGTCGTGACAACGAAAACGGCAACTTGCGATTTTTGCACGGCAATCGTTCCTACCTGCCAGGCCCCGGTAAAGGCCGGGATGTTGGGGAACGCTTTGACGCCCGAGCCAAACAGGCCGCGAGCCGTATATTGGAGGAAATAGGAGACGCCAATGGCCGTGATCAGAGGCACCAATCGCGGCGCGCGGCGCAAAGGCCGATAGGCAATTCGTTCCGCCAAAACTGCAACCGTGGCGGCTACGATCATGGCGCCAAGCATCATCAGCGCTACGGAAAGAAAAGGATTGGTTTCCAGAAAACCGGCCTGCGCCAGAGCGGCGGCAACGAAGAAGGCCGCAAAGCCGCCCATCATGAAGAAATCGCCATGGGCGAAGTTGATCATCCCCAAGATACCGTACACCATCGTATAGCCTAACGCAATAAGTGCGTAAATCCCCCCCTGCGCTAATCCAAATAGGACAAAATTAGTCCATTGCGCCGATGTATATTTTCCGCTTGTTATTGTTACATAAGAGCCATAGGCAATAGAAACCATCAGAATTACACCGATGAGATAAAGAATAACATCGGTGGTATCAAACTCACGACGTAAGCGGGCCAGCATTCGAGTTATCCTCCTGGCGTAATAAGAAAAATATCAAAAACATCTTTACATCTCGACCGAATAAGATAACTTAACCAATCGAGATAAGAGTTCATCAAACCGAATAATACAACAACGCACTCACCGGCCGATAGGCTATCCCGGCTCGCCGATGTTGGCTTCGTGTTGAATGAAAGAGCTGTTGTGAGCGCAGCGCCTGCCACGAGCAAAACGGGGTAGTCATTTCCGGCGCTCCGCTTACCATCGGAGATGGTTGGGTTTGTTAGAAAAGAGGGCGGGGGGGTTCGTGGCCGCCCCGCCCTCTGAACTTACCGTTGGGGGCAATGCCTGGAAAGGCCGGCGAAGACTGCCCTTACTTGGGATAGACCTTGAGCGGGTTGCCGGTACCGGGTTCCCAAGTGGTCACATTCTGGACCTGATACACGGCAATCTTCGGGTCGGCGCAGTCGCCGTAGGGGTCGCAGGTCAGGGTGCCCGTCAGACCCTGGAAGTCCTTCGTGGCCGCAATGGCATCCCGCAAAGCCTTGCGCGGAATGTACAGCGTGCCTCTGGCATCCTCCACGGCCACCTTCTTGACCGCTTCGAGGATCATGTTGGTGGCGTCATAGGCATGGGCATGGAAGGCGCTCAACGGCGGCTCGCCGTACTTCGCCTGATGCTTGGCCAGGAAGCCCTGATACGCATCCCCAAAGGCGCTGAAGTCCGGGCTGCTCAGGTACATCCCCACGGCATTCTCACCC